>CAIVQO010000001.1 GCA_903908065.1 uncultured beta proteobacterium
AGCTCCTTGTTCTGTCAGGGGGTCTAGGGGAAAGCCAGCTTTACCGGCATGGGATATACGGGCAGGGCGTCGCGATTATTCCATACCCTCGGCATTTTCGACCGAGCGGCCAGCGCAACTGTTTGTTGCGTCAATTGCTCTCTATTGCGAAAACGTGCTTCAGGCGCAGCAGGGCCTTACCTGCTCCGGCCAACTCGATCAGTCGGTCGATGTTGGGGTGCTTGCCCGGGTTCTGCTGCGCATCCTCGGTATGCTCGGCATAGATGTCGAGTCCTTTGCGCGCCGCCTCGGCCGTGATTGCGCCATGCGTTTGTCCGAGATGGTTATACACCGCCAGCGAACCTGCCTGTCCGGGCTTGTTTTCTATGGTGGCAACGACAGTGCCCGCATCGTCGATCAACTGGATGGCTGCGAGATGGGAGACCTTCGGCAGCTGTTTCAGGTTTTCCGCAAAGCCCATGTCAGATCCGTTTCGCCAGTTCTGCGGCCTTGCCGATGTAGCTCGCTGGCGTCATTGCCAGCAGGCGCTCGCGATCGGATTCCGGAATTGGCAGCGTGGCAATGAAGCGGCGCAAGTCGTCGCGGCTGATGCCCTTGCCGCGGGTCAGTTCCTTGAGTTGCTCGTAGGGATTGGGTACGCCGAAGCGACGCATCACGGTCTGAACCGGCTCGGCCAGTACTTCCCAGGCGGTATCTAGATCCTCTGCAAGACGCTCTGCGTTGGCTTCCAGTTTGTTCAGCCCGCGCAAGCTGGAATCGTAAGCAAGCAAGCTGTAACCAAAGGCGACGCCCATGTTGCGCAGTACCGTCGAATCGGTCAAATCACGCTGCAGGCGCGAGATGGGCAACTTCTCGGCGAGGTGGCGCAATACCGAGTTGGCCAGCCCGAGGTTGCCCTCGGAATTCTCGAAGTCTATCGGATTGACCTTGTGGGGCATGGTCGAGGAACCGATTTCTCCGGCTTTCAACTTCTGCTTGAAGTAGCCCAGTGAGATGTATTGCCAGATATCGCGGTCGGCATCGATTAGGATGGTATTGGTACGAGCAATGGCGTCGAACAACTCGGCCATGGCATCGTGGGGTTCGATCTGGATGGTGTAGGGATTGAATTCAAGTCCGAGCGATTCAATGAAGCGCCGATTGAATGCTTCCCAGTCCACCTGCGGATAGGCTGACAAATGGGCGTTGTAATTGCCTACTGCACCATTGAACTTGGCGGTTAGCGAAACCGCCGCCACTCGCGTGCGGGAGCGCGCCAGGCGCGCAGCGATGTTGGCCATCTCCTTGCCTAGCGTGGTCGGCGTCGCGGGTTGGCCATGCGTGCGGGCGAGCATGGGCAGGCCCGCCAATTGATGGGCCAGTTCGCGCAGGCGATCGATGAGCTGGTCGAGGGAGGGTAGGTAGCTGGCGGTAACGGCATCCTTCAGCATCAGGGCGTGCGAGACGTTGTTGATGTCTTCGGACGTGCAACCGAAGTGTATGAACTCGCTGACCTGCATCACTTCCGCATTGGCGGCCAGTCGTTGCTTGAGCCAGTACTCCATGGCCTTGACGTCATGGTTGGTGCGCGCCTCGATATCCTTGATCGCCTGGGCATCGGCAAGCGAGAAGTTGGCCACCACGGCCTTCAGTTCGTCGAGGGTGGCAGGAGAGAACGCCGGGCACTCGACGATGTCGGCAGACGCGGCCAGCGCCGCCAGCCATTCGATTTCGACTTTGACGCGGTTGCGGATCAACCCGAACTCGGAAAAATGCTGCCGCAGGTTCTCGACTTTTACGGCGTATCGTCCATCGAGGGGGCAGAGTGCAGTGAGGGCGTCGAGAGTCATGGGGCGACCTGAAAACGGCTGTAGCCGGGCGTGTTGCGAAGTCGCGCATTTTACCATGCGGTCCTGACAGCCTTCAGCCGCTGGGCGGGGTGCATGCTATAGTTTTCGGCCGTCGGAAACCTATTGTCGCACCATGAAACTGATCGGTTCGCTCACCAGCCCGTATGTCCGCAAGATTCGCATTGTGCTTGCGGAGAAAAAGATCGATTGCGAGTTCCTGGTCGAATCGCCTTGGGTCGAAGGCAACCAGATTTCTCGGCACAACCCGCTCGGCAAAGTGCCCGTGCTTCTGCTCGACGACGACAGCAGCATCTACGATTCGCGTGTCATCGCAGAATATCTGGATGCGGTCGCGCCCAATAATCGCCTTATTCCTGCCTCAGGCCGGGAACGAATAAGCGTCAAGCGCTGGGAGGCGCTGGCCGATGGTGTACTGGATGCGGCGGTGGCGGCATTTCTGGAGTCGAGGCGGCGTGATGGCGAGCGCAGCGAGACTTGGCTGGCGCGACAACGAGGCAAGGTCGATGCTGGCTTGAATGCCATGGCTGAGGAGCTTGGCGAGCAGGCTTGGTGTCATGGCGCCGGAATTTCGCTGGCGGACATTGCCGTCGGCTGCGCACTGGCGTATGTCAGTTTCCGCCTCGGAGATATAGATTGGGCGGGTCAGTATCCGAATCTCGGCGCGTTACATGCCAAGCTCATGCAGCGCCCGTCATTTATCGAGTCGGTGCCGGTCGAGTAAGTCAGTCCGGTTTGCGTCCGGTTCCGTCAAGCCGGGCGATCAGGCGTGGCAGCAAGTTCTTTTCGGCCTGGTGGGTAAGTTCTCCCATCAATTGGTCGGCCAGACCGTCTGTGACTTTGAGTACGGCATGTGGCAATTCCTGCTCGAGCCAAAGTGCCAGTTCCTCCCGCAGGGCCGCCAGATGCTCCTGCATGTGGGGCGGTGCCGTCGCCAGGGCTGCCTCACCATCGGTCACGATTTCCGTAAGGATCGGGACATCGTCGTCGATCGACGAATCAATCAAGGTCTCCGGCCGAGCTTCCCCAATGGCGACTTCGGTTTCTGCTGGCGGGGGAGGGGGGCTGGCGACATAACTTCGGGTGCGACGCATCAAGGCGTCTGCCTTCAGCAGGAGGTCGGTGGTGCTGTCATCCATTCAGGTCGCCTCTCCGGAAATGTCTCGGGCTTCGAGCGGATATCCGCGTTCGCGATAAAAGCGGAATCGCTCGCGGCCGGGTAGTTTGTCTTCGTTCGCGGTACTGACGATTTCTATCAAATGCTCAAAGCGGCCGAATCCGGGGGGGATGTCGTTCGATAAATTTAGCAGGCATTCGTCGTGGGGCGTCTGCTCCAGTCCACTTGCAAGTACCACCGGCGTTTCGCCCTCAAGACCGGAGCCCGCCTGGCAGTGTGGCAGGAAGCCGGTGGCCGGATTCATCCAGAGTAGACGGTCAAGCCGATCCTTATCCTCGGTACTCGGCGCAAAAACGACGACCCGATGACCTTCCCGGCTGGCCTGCGCCAGCCAGGTTGCCGCAGCCTGCAGGCGATCGCTCGCGCCGTGGAGAAAGCTGATTCGGGTCATGCGGCCTTGCGCCGGGCTGGCTTTTTGCCAGTGCGTTGGGCGCGTTCGATCAGAAAGTGACTCAGTAGGGGCACCGGGCGACCAGTGGCGCCCTTTTCCTTGCCGGAACGCCAGGCGGTGCCGGCGATGTCGAGGTGAGCCCAGGCGAACTTTTCGGCAAAGCGCGACAGGAAACATGCGGCCGTAATGGTTCCCGCCGGGCGCCCCCCGATGTTTGCCATGTCCGCGAAATTACTTTTCAATTGCTCCTGGTAATCGTCGAAAAGCGGCAACTGCCACGCTCGGTCATGGGCTTCGTTACCCGCATCGAGCAATTCACGAGCCACGGTCTCGTTGTTGGCGAGCAGGCCGGTTGTCACGTGTCCCAAGGCGATGACACAGGCTCCGGTCAGCGTGGCGATGTCGACGACGCACTCGGGCTCGAAGCGTTCGACATAAGTCAGCGCATCACACAAGATCAGGCGCCCTTCGGCGTCAGTATTGAGTATTTCAATGGTTTGTCCGGACATGGACGTGATCACGTCTCCCGGCTTGGTCGCGCTGCCGCCGGGCATGTTTTCGGTGGCGGGTATGACCCCGATGACATTCAGCGGAAGTTTCATCAGGGCAGCCGCCTTGAGCGTTCCGAGCACGCTTGCCGCCCCGCACATGTCGAACTTCATCTCGTCCATCTCGGGCCCAGGTTTGAGCGATATGCCTCCCGAGTCGAAGGTGATGCCCTTGCCTACCAGCACGATGGGCTTGGCGTCCGGCGCGCCACCAGCATGGCGAAGCACGATGAACTTGGGCGGTTCATGGGATCCACGCGCTACCGACAGAAGGGTGTTCATGCCCAGTTTTTCCATGTCGGACCTGTCAAGGACGTCAACCGTCATGCCATACGCCTTGGCGAGTTCCCCGGCTTGGTTTGCCAGGTAAGTCGGGGTGCAGAAATTGCCCGGCAGATTGCCCAGATCCTTGGCCAGTTCCACGCCTGATGCCATCGCCAAGCCTTGGGCCAGCGCCTGTTCGGCTGGTGCCAGCTCATTTCGGCGGCTGACGCAGAAGGTGAGTTTGCGCAAGGGCCGTCTGACTTCACTTTTCTTGGACTTGAGTCGATCGAAGCGGTACAGCGAGTCCTGGACGATCATGGCTGCCTGTCGCACCCGCCACGCCACGTCGCGCTTTTTGACAGGTAGTTCCGTGAGATAGATGGTGCCGTCGAAGCCGCCGGTTTCATTGAGCTGCCGAACCGCCGTACTGAGTGCCGTGCGGTACTCCTTTTCACGGAATTCACGTTCCTTGCCCAAGCCGACCAGGAGGACTCGATCTGCTTCAACCCCTGGCACGCCATGTAAGAGCAGGCAGGTTCCCGCCTTGCCCTCCATGTCGCCGCGACGAAGAATATCGCTGAGATGCTGATTAGCCGCCTGGTCCACCACTTCCGCGGCGCTTGAAAGCTTTCTTGGTTCGAACACGCCGAGCACCACGCAAGCCGTGCGCTGCTTTTCCGGGCTGCCGCTTTTTATGCTAAATTCCAAAATGCTCTCCTTGAAAGGCGTGGGGAATCACAAGATATTGTGCTGTTTTAGGCGATTTCTCTCTAATTGGTCATTATTCCCCAAGTTTCTGCCAAAAGTCAAAGCTGTATCGCCTTCCCATGATTCATCAGCGCGCCGCCATCCGGGAATTCACCCATACTGCCGCAGGCGTGTTCGTCGCCCTGTTCGCGATTCTGATGACTACGCAACTGATCCGCCTGCTCGGCGATGCTGCGGGTGGCCGATTGGCCTCCGAAGCCGTCGTTGCGCTGCTGGGATTTCGTGCCATCAGTTACCTGCCGGTCTTGTTGTCATTGACGGTATTCGTGGCGATCCTGATGACGCTTTCGCGCTGGTATCGCGATTCCGAGATGGTAGTTTGGCTGTCCTCGGGGATACCGCTGACCGCGTGGATTAAGCCGGTACTTAAATTTGCACTCCCGCCTGTTGGCGTGATCGCGATGCTTTCACTGTTGTTGGCGCCGTGGGCAACCCAGCAAAGCGAGACTTATCGCCAGAACATGGACCAGCGGGACGACGTGGCGCGAGTTTCCCCCGGGTCGTTCAACGAATCCGCCGGTGCGGATCGAGTTTTCTTTGTCGAAAGCATCGCCGGTCAGGACGGCAAGGTAAAGAATGTATTCATCAGTTCCATTCAGCATGGTCGACTTGGCGTAATGGCAACCGCCGAGGGGCATACGGAGACTAGACCCAACGGTGATCGCTTCCTGGTGCTCGATCGAGGCCGACGTTATGAGGGCACGGCCGGGACTGCCGAATATCGCGTGATGGAATTCGAGCGCTATTCGGTTCGGATTGAAACCAAGGAGGCGCGTGGGTTGGAGGATTCCCCCCGGACCAAAGCCGTCTGGGATCTGTTACGCGACCCGCAGCCGGTGAATCTGGCCGAACTGCTGTGGCGCCTGGGATTACCGCTGGCAGCGCTGAACCTGGCTGTGCTGGCGATTCCCCTGGCTTTCGTAAATCCGCGTGCCGGACGTACCAATAACCTCATATTCGCGTTGCTGACCTACATGATTTACAGCAATCTTCTGAGCGTCAGCCAGGCTTGGGTGGCTCAGGGCAAGCTGCGTTTCGAAATTGGCGTATGGGCGGTCCATGTCGGCATGTTCCTGCTGCTGCTGATCTTGTTCTACCGTCGGCAGAACCCGCTCGCCTGGGGAAGGCTGAAATGGCGCTGAAGATTTTCGAACGCCATCTGGCCAGGGAGATCTATTCGACGACAGCCTTGGTGTTGCTTGCGTTCCTGATGCTTTTCGCTTTTTTCGATCTGATCTATCAACTCGAAAGCATAGGCAAGGGCGGTTACCAGATCCAGCACGCCTTGGCCTACGTTACCTTGACGCTACCGGGGAGACTCTACGAGTTGTTCCCGATCGGAGTGTTGATTGGGAGCTTGTATGCGCTGACGGTGCTGGCCCGCCATTCCGAGATTACCGTTCTGCGCGCAGCGGGACTGTCGACACGAGATCTGCTGGTCAGTCTCGCCAAGATCGGCATGGTGTTTGCGGCGATTACGCTTCTGGTAGGTGAGTTTGTCGCGCCACCGGCGGAAAGGGCCGCGCAACAGCTGCGACTCAAGGCCATGGGATCGTTGGTGGCACAAGAGTTCCGCTCAGGCCTTTGGGTGCGCGACGATCATTCCTTCGTCAATGTGCGTGAGGTTTTGCCGGACACGAGTTTGCGCAACGTGCGGGTGTTCGAGTTCGATGAACGCTTTCAGTTGCTGTCCATCAGCGAGGCGGAAAGCGGTCGTTACGTCAAGGATGGTGCGTGGATGCTGGATCGCGTGGTGCGTACGATGTTCATGGGTGATGCGGCCAAGGTGGAACGGTTCGACAGCCTGACCTGGAAATCTGCCTTGAATCCCGATCTGCTGGCTGTGCTGTTGGTGGTTCCGGAGCGCATGTCTTTGATCAACCTGTATCTGTTCATCCGCCATCTCAGCGGCAACCAGCAAAAGACCGATCGTTATGACATTGCAATGTGGAAGAAGCTGGTTTATCCGCTTGCGGCCTTGGTCATGCTTGCCCTCGCCCTCCCTTTTGCTTACATGCAGGATCGTATGGGGGCCGTAAGCATTCGGGTCTTTGCCGGGATTATGCTGGGAATCGGCTTCCACATGTTGAACGGCTTGTTTTCCAGCCTCGGCGTCATCAACAGCTGGGCTCCGTTCTTTTCAGCGATCACACCGAGCGTGATTTTCCTCTTTGCCGCCGCAGGAATGCTATGGTGGGTCGAACGGCGTTAATCAGACTGATTTGAATATAAGCCGGGTTCCTGCCAGGCGGTCATGAAGAAACTGACGGTCGCGGTCAAAAAAAGCCCACAGCAAGCCGACGCCGAACCACAGCAAGCTTGGCCACGCCAACACGTAGCGGACCAGCAGCCGATCCAATTTCGGCGCATTGCCATCGCTGGTTGAAAGCTGAAGTTTCCAGGTTTGCATTGCCAGGGTTTGCCCGCCATGGCTCCAATACCAGACAAAATAGGCACCCAGCACCAAGACAACATGAGTCAGCAGAAGCCAGCCGGGAAGACTGATGCCAAAAATCATTCCAAGCAGCAGGTGAGGCAACATGAAGGTGAGGGCCAGAACGCCTAGCAAAAGCAGGCTTTCGTAGAGCATGCAGGCGAGGCGACGAAACACACCGGGTAGGCTCTCGGCAGCAACCACGATAGCCGGTTATCGTACGACCGCCGGAGTGGTCGTTTGGTTGGTGGTGGCTGTGCTGGTTGCAGGCTGGGAATTTGGTGCGACTGCCTTCGCTTCGGCTTCCTTTTTTAATGGGGGCTTGCTTGGTAGTGGTCGTGGTGTCGGCTTACGGGCTGCCTCGGCCTTCAGGCGGGCTTTTTCCGCGTCTGGAAGCTCCTTGTAAGCCTCCCACTTCTGCTTTACCTCTTCCTTCTTTTCAGGCGATGCCTTTTTAAGGGCGAGATATTGGTCCCGTGCGCGCTTACGTTCCTCAGGGGTCAGTTTGGCCCACACAGTCATGCGGCGTTGCATCCGTGACTGTTCGTCGGGCGACAATGTTTGATAGCGCTGGGCTATGCCCAACCACTTTTTGCGCCGAAATCCCTCCATCTTGTCCCATTCACCGGACAGGGGCGCAAGAACGCGCTGCTGGTCAGCAGTGAGTTCTTTCCAAGACGGCTGCGGCAGGGGGGGGACTATTGCCGCAAAACTGGCTTGTGCAGCCAGCCACAGGATTATTCCGAAGACGAGTCCGAACCGCGTTCCAGCCATGCGTGAAAACCTTTGTCGAGGTAGGCGGACGGCGGCAACTCGTCGGCAAGAAGAGCGCTGTCGATCTCTTCATATTCCTGTGCCTGGGAATAAGCGTTCCAGTAGTAGGTTCCGGTCGCACCGATCATGAGCGCAGCAGCGGCGAAAACCGTACGAATATGCCTTCCGAGACCGAAATCAATGGCTTGCTCAAAACCCGCCAGCCGCAGAACGCTAATCGGCTGGCGCTGGATCCTCAGGGCAGCCTGTCTCGCCTCATACAACCTGCGAGTCGCCTTGTCATCAATGCGTTCCAGCCCTTCGTTGAGGATTTGTCGAGTCTTGTAGCCGAATTCGGAATCCTGTTTCATAGTTCGATGCCTTTTGCCTTCAGTGCGGCAGCCAACGTGTGCGTTGCGCGGGAACAATGAGTCTTGACGCTGCCTTCGGTACAACCCATCGTTGCTGCCGTCTCTGCGATATCCATATCCTCCCAGTAACGCAAGAGGAAGGCTTCGCGTTGACGCGGAGGCAGTTTGGAAATTTCTTTTTCAATGATTCCAATGAGTTGCGTTCGCTCGGCGAGGCGATGCGGAGTCTTGTGGTCTTCAGACTCGATTTCCGTCGCCAAAGTTTCAAGCGGGTCCCCATTTTCATCCTCATCGGCGGATAGTGAGGAGAGCAACGTCGTCCACAGCGATCTTACCTTCGAGCGTCGGTAGTAATCACGAATGGCGTTTTGCAGTATGCGCTGAAAAAGCATCGGCCACTCATCGGGTGCTCTTTCTCCATACTTTTCCGACAGGCGCATCATTGCGTCCTGGACGATGTCCAACGCGGATTCCTCGTTTCGGACAGCGAACAAGGCCTGCTTGAAGGCGCGCCGCTCGACGCCGGCAAGAAAATTCGAGAGATCTAGGCGGGAACCCAGAGAGTCCTCCTGGAACCCGGAACTCCAATAGGGTTGTCGAACTCAGACATAAATCTTGACCATTCGAGGATCAGGCAGTAAGGTTATACGTTTCACTAAAAAATTGTAACAGGTGTAATCAATGCAGCTAACCGGTGCGGAAATTGTAATCAGGTGCTTGCAGGAAGAGAAAGTCGAATATGTATTCGGCTATCCTGGCGGCTCGGTTTTATACATCTACGACGAACTGTTCAAGCAGGACAAGTTCAAGCACGTTTTGGTAAGGCATGAGCAGGCAGCAGTGCATGCCGCAGATGCTTATTCCCGTTCCTCGAACAAGATCGGGGTGTGCATGGTCACCTCCGGTCCCGGCGTGACGAATGCCGTGACCGGAATAGCCACCGCCTACATGGACTCGGTGCCGATGGTGATCATCAGCGGGCAGGTTCCGACCGCCTACATTGGCCAGGATGCATTCCAGGAATGCGATACGGTCGGTATCACGCGGCCGTGTGTCAAGCACAACTTCCTGGTGAAAGATGTCCGCGATCTGGCGGTTACCATCAAGAAGGCCTTCTACATAGCCAAGACGGGCCGTCCAGGACCGGTTCTGGTTGACATCCCGAAGGACATCACCAACCAGAAGTGTGACTTCGAATATCCGAAAACACTTGCGATGAGGTCCTACAACCCAGTCACCAAGGGGCACGGCGGGCAGATCAAGAAGGCCGTGCAGATGCTTCTCGACGCCAAGCGACCGATGATCTATGCGGGTGGCGGGGTCATCCTCTCCGACGCGGCAGATCGGCTGGTCAAGTTGGCGCGCGCATTGGGTTACCCGGTCACCAACACCCTGATGGGGCTGGGCGGCTACCCTGCAACAGACAAACAGTCGCTGGGCATGCTGGGCATGCACGGTACATACGAAGCCAACATGGCGATGCAGAACTGCGACGTCCTGATTGCTGTTGGCGCCCGTTTCGACGATCGTGTAATTGGCAACCCCACCCACTTTGGCAGCGTTGCGCGCAAGATCATCCATATCGACATCGACCCATCGTCGATATCAAAGCGCGTCAAGGTCGATGTCCCCATCGTCGGCAATCTGCCCGAAGTACTCGATGAGTTGCAGAAGCAACTCGAAGTATCGTCCGGCGTACCTGATCCGAAGGCGCTGGCGGCTTGGTGGAAGCAGATCGACGAGTGGCGTGGCAAGAAATCCCTCAAGTACAAACAGGGCAAGGAAGTCATCATGCCCCAGTACGTGATCGAGAAGCTTTACGAAGTGACCGGCGGCGATGCGTTCGTGACCTCGGATGTCGGTCAGCACCAGATGTGGGCGGCTCAGTACTACAAGTTCGACAAGCCGCGGCGCTGGATTAATTCCGGGGGTCTTGGAACCATGGGTGTCGGCCTTCCCTATGCGATGGGTGTGCGCTTCGCCAATCCCAAGGCTACGGTCGCCTGCGTTACCGGCGAGGCCTCGATCCAGATGAACATACAGGAACTTTCGACCGCCAAGCAATTCCGCATACCGGTCAAAATCATCAACCTCAATAATCGCTACCTCGGCATGGTGCGTCAATGGCAGCAGATGTTCCACGGAAACCGTTATGCGGAATCCTACGTCGATGCACTGCCTGATTTCGTGAAGTTGGCGGAGTCGTACGGCCACGTGGGCATGCGCATCGAGCGGCCGGCTGACGTCGAGCCGGCGTTGCGTGAGGCATTTACCAAGCACAAGAATGATCTGGTCTTCATGGATTTCCTGACCGATCAGACAGCCAATGTCTATCCGATGGTGGCAGCCGGAAAGGGCCTGTCGGAGATGATTTTGGCCGAGGAACTTTAAGCATGCGACACATCATTTCCATACTTATTGAAAACGAGGCGGGAGCACTTTCACGTGTCTCCGGTTTGTTCTCCGCGCGCGCATTCAACATCGAGTCGCTCACTGTCGCACCGACCGAGGATGCATCCCTGTCGCGCATGACGATTGTCAGCACGGGGTCCGATGACGTCATTGAACAGATTACCAAGCAGCTCAACAAGCTGATTGACGTAGTCAAGGTCGTCGATCTCTCCGAGGCTGCGCACATCGAGCGCGAACTGATGCTGGTGAAGGTCCGTGCTGCAGGGAAGGATCGGGAAGAGATGAAGCGCATTGCCGACATCTTCCGCGGCCGCATCATCGATGTGACTGAATCGACCTACGTAATCGAGCTTACCGGGAACGGTTCCAAGCTTGATGCATTTCTTGAGGCCATCGACCGTAGCTTGATACTCGAAACCGTGCGCACCGGCGTTTCTGGCATCGGCCGTGGCGATCGCATTCTCAAAGTCTGACTCTGAAACCAAGGAAAACGAATGAAAGTTTATTACGACAAGGACGCCGACCTCTCGCTGATCAAGGGCAAGAAGGTGACTATCGTTGGTTACGGCTCGCAAGGGCATGCCCATGCCCAAAACCTCAAGGATTCCGGCGTCAAGGTGACTGTTGGTCTGCGCAAGGGCGGTGCCTCTTGGGACAAGGCCAAAAAAGCCGGCCTCAAGGTCGAGGAAGTGGCAAAAGCGGTGAAGGATGCCGATGTGGTGATGATGTTATTGCCGGACGAGAACATCCCTGCCGTGTACTACGGCGAGGTTGAGCCCAACATCAAGAAGGGCGCCGCTCTTGCTTTCGCCCACGGGTTTAATGTTCACTACAATCAGGTGGTGCCGCGCAACGATGTCGACGTGATCATGGTTGCGCCCAAGGGTCCTGGCCATACTGTCAGGTCAGAGTATTTGCGTGGTGGTGGCGTGCCTTCACTGATTGCCGTGCATCAGGACAAATCGGGCAAGGCCAAGGACATTGCGCTTTCCTATGCTGCAGCCAACGGCGGCACCAAGGGTGGCGTGATCGAAACGAATTTCCGCGAAGAGACCGAGACTGACCTGTTCGGTGAGCAAGCCGTGCTCTGTGGCGGTCTGGTGGAACTGATCAAAGCTGGCTACGAAACCCTTACGGACGCTGGCTATGCCCCGGAAATGGCATATTTCGAGTGCCTGCACGAAGTGAAGCTGATTGTCGACCTGATTTTTGAAGGCGGCATCGCCAACATGAACTACTCGATCTCGAATAACGCAGAATTCGGCGAATACGTGACCGGTCCCAGGGTGATCGGAGACGAGGCGCGTGCCGCCATGAAGCAGGCGTTGCTCGACATCCAGACTGGCGAATATGCCAAGAAGTTCATCCTTGAAGGCCGTACCAACTATCCGTCGATGACGGCGCGCCGTCGATTGACCGCTGCCCATCCGATCGAGCAGGTCGGCGAGCAGTTGCGCGCGATGATGCCCTGGATCAAAAAGAACAAGCTGGTCGATCAGTCGAAGAACTGACTTGCATCCCGCCGGGAAGGGGCGCGACGTGGTTCGCGCCCTTTTTCTTTGTGGCAGAGCCATCGTTGCGCGTGGCTTAGAATACTGGCGAACAAGGAGTCGGACCCACCATGCCGGACATTCCACCGCGTAAATCGCTGATGAATCCAGAACTCAGGAGACGGGGCATTTATGTTTTGCCCAATCTACTGACGACAGCGGCTCTGTTCGCCGGGTTTTACGCCATAGTCCAGGCGATGACTGGTCGTTTTGAACATGCCGCCGTGGCGATTTTTGTTGCCATGGTTTTCGATGGGCTCGATGGCCGGGTGGCGAGATTGACGCGAACCCAGAGCGCTTTCGGCGCCGAATACGATTCTCTGTCGGACATGGTTTCATTCGGTGCTGCGCCGGCCTTGATTGCCTTCGAATGGGCGATGAAAGGCATGGGCAAATGGGGTTGGATTGCGGCGTTCGTGTATTGTGCCGGGGCTGCGCTTCGGTTGGCCCGCTTCAATACCAATATCGGTATTGTTGATAAGCGCTACTTTCAAGGCCTACCCAGTCCGGCGGCGGCTGCCTTGGTCGCCGGCTTTGTATGGATCATCAATGACCTGAACATTGCGGGAGTGGATGTGCGCTGGTACGCGTTTGCGCTGACTTTGTTTTGCGGGATCACCATGGTCAGTACATTGCCTTACTGGAGCGGAAAGGACATCAATCTTCGCCGTAGCGTGCCCTTCATTGTCCTGCCCGCCATCGTATTGGGCTACGTGCTGGTTTCCTCGTACCCGCCGGGTGTCCTGTTCGCCTTATTCTTGGGATATGCGTTATCAGGCTATGTCATGGCCCTATTGAGTTGGCGCGGACGGCGAAAAACTATTGCACGCCCTGAATAATCGATTTATAGTTGAACCATGTCTGCGATGTTTTTCCTGTCTGCCCTGTTTCTCGCTTCGACTGGCGCGCTGCTGGCGCGCCGGCAGCTGCGCGCGAGCCTGCGCCCGCTGCTGCGCCGCGCGCGCTAAAACACCCTTCCCACAATCCGGTTGACGATAGTTCCCGCTCCCTACAGGGAGGCGGATGACCCCATTTGGTTTTTTCCAGGAGAAAAGCATGTCCAAGGAACAATTGATCATTTTCGATACCACCTTGCGTGATGGCGAGCAGAGCCCAGGCGCCTCGATGACCAAGGAGGAAAAGCTGCGCATTGCCCGGCAGCTTGAGCGCATGCGTGTGGATGTGATCGAGGCCGGTTTCCCTGCCGCTTCGAATGGAGACTTCGATGCGGTTCGTGCCGTCGCTGAAGCCATCAAGGATTCCACCGTTGCGGGACTGTGCCGCGCCTTCGACAAGGACATCGCGAGGGCCCTGGAAGCGGTGAAGCCGGCCAAATCGGGACGCATCCATACTTTCATCGCCACCAGTCCGATACATATGGAAAAGAAGCTGCGGATGGCGCCCGACGAAGTAATAGTGGCTGCGACCAAGGCCGTGCGTTTTGCCCGAAATGGAATTGCCGACGTAGAATTTTCCTGCGAAGACGCTGGTCGCTCGGATATTGATTTTCTTTGCCGCATCATTGAGGCGGTGATCAAGGAAGGGGCAACGACGATCAACATTCCAGATACCGTCGGTTACAACGTTCCCGGGCAGTACGCTGAGCGGATTTTGCAATTGCGCCAGCGGATCCCCAACTCGGACAAGGTGATCTGGTCCGTTCATTGCCACAATGACCTCGGCCTTGCGGTGGCCAACAGCCTGGCCGCGGTCATGGCAGGTGCGCGCCAGGTGGAGTGCACCATCAACGGCCTTGGCGAACGTGCCGGCAACGCTGCACTCGAAGAGATCGTGATGGCGGTGCATACCAGGCAGGACGTGTTTCCATGTTCGACCCGCATTGATACGACGCAAATCGTTGCAGCCTCGAAAATGGTTTCCGGAATCACCGGCTTCCCGGTCCAGCCCAACAAGGCCATCGTTGGTGCAAATGCCTTTGCCCACGAGTCAGGCATCCACCAGGATGGTGTGCTCAAGCACCGCGAAACCTACGAAATCATGCGTGCGGAGGATGTCGGCTGGAATACCAACAAGCTGGTGTTAGGAAAGCATTCGGGGCGTACCGCATTCAAGGCGAGACTCAAGGAACTCGGCATCGAGGTCGACAGTGAGCAGGTTCTTAACTCCGCCTTTGCCCGCTTCAAGGAACTGGCCGATAAGAAGCACGAAATTTTCGACGAGGATTTGCATGCGCTGATGAGCGACGAGGTCGTGACGCCGGATGACGAGTACTACAAATTGCTCTCGTCGATGTTTCACTCGGAGACAGGGGAATCTCCTCAGGCAAAGCTGACCCTCTCCGCAGGAGGGGCTGAACATCTATCCGAGTCGACCGGCAGCGGTCCGGTCGATGCAACCTTCAAGGCGATCGAATCCGTTGCCACCAGCGGTTCGCAATTGCTGCTGTATTCGGTGAACGCGATTACTACCGGGACCGATGCGCAGGGGGAGGTAACGGTGCGTCTGGCGCGAGACGGTCGAATCGTCAATGGCCAGGGTGCCGATACGGACATCGTCGTGGCGTCAGCCAAGGCCTACATCAACGCGTTGAACAAGCTGCGTTCTGGCGCTGAAAAGCTCAATCCTCAGCTTTGATTGTTCGCGAGGGCGCAGTTGCGCGAGCATGGCCGAGGCAGGCGACGAACAGCATCGTTGCCAATACTGTCTCGGTCATCGCGAGCCATTGGCTGCTACCCTGATCCGTGATCGCGCGCACCAGGCCTTCGGCGAGGTAGAGCAAGACCAGCAGCGAAAGCCACTGGTAGGTGTAGCGGCGTCCATTCAGGATACCGCGCAGGGGCAGCAGGAGCGGAAGCGCCTTCAGCGCAAGCATAGAACCGCCCGGACGCAGTGGCGCCAGCCACAGCTCCCAGGCAAGACAGAGCAGAATCATCAAGAGCAGGCTGACCGACGCCAGCTTTGAAAATGGGGTGCTCATCGCGCCAGCTTCAATGAAATCTCCGCGAGGCGCCGACCTAACGCGACGGCCAGCTGCTTTTCATCCTTGCCGAGGGCAACATTGCCCTCGTTTCCGGCGACATGACTTGCGCCGTAGGGGGAACCGCCTTCGTGCGTGCTGGCCAGGGCCGGCTCCGTGTAGGGAATGCCGACGATCAACATGCCGTGATGGAGCAGGGGAAGCATCATCGACAGCAGCGTTGATTCCTGTCCGCCGTGCATCGAAGATGACGATGTAAACACCGTTCCGGGTTTGCCGACAAGCGCTCCCTTGAGCCACAGCTCGCTGGTGGAATCGAGGAAATACTTGAGCGGTGCCGCCATGTTGCCGAATCGGGTCGGGCTGCCAAGGGCCATGCCAATGCATTCCTCGAGATCGCGAGGCTCGACGTAAGGGGCGCCATGATCCGGGACCGCGGCAGCGGTTGCTTCGCATAAGGCCGAAACCTTGGGCACGGTGCGCATACGCGCGCTTGCGCCCGGAACCTGCTCGATGCCGCGGGCAATGTGGTTTGCGATTTCCTTTACCGAGCCGTGGTGGCTATAGTAGAGGACGAGGATTTCTCGTCGTGGCACTGCATTCTGCATCATTCGGCCTCCAGTAGAATTAAATTATATGTGGCTCCTGGCACCCTTCCGGCTGGTCCTGCGCAGTGCTCGTCGATTCCAAGGAGAGCATTGTGCGCAAACGGCGGCGGCCCTGTCGTTTGCCACCTTGCTGGGTCTGGTGCCGATGATCGCCGCTGCGTTCGCACTGATATCCAGCTTGCCCCTGGGCGCGGGCATGGGCAGTGCCTTGGAGAAGTTCCTGTTGGCCAATCTGCTCCCGGATAAGGCTGGCGTCATAATTGCCAAATACATCGGACAGTTCGCGGCGAGGGCGGAGCGGGTGACGTTCTTCGGCCTTCTCGTGCTGGTGGCAACTGCGCTGATTCAGATGCTGACCATCGAGCGGGCCTTCAATCAGATCTGGCGTGTCAAGGCAAGTCGGCCTTTGCTGCGGCGCCTGGCGATGCATGCATTGGCGATGTTGCTTGGCCCCGTGGCCTTCGGCGCCAGCCTGGCCGGGATATCGTATGTGGCGGGAATCTCGTTCGGTTTCTTCGACGAGCCGCGCTGGGTCAATGCGTTCGTCGTGCGCGGCGCATTGCCATTTGCCTTCATGACGACACTGTTCGGCTTGCTTTACTGGGCAGTTCCCAATCGGCCGATCAAGGGCTTGCATGCTGCCTTCGGTGGCGCGATGGCGGCGTTCGGTTTCATAGGCTTGCAAAAGTTGTTTACGCTTTACATTGCCGCAGGATTCAACCTCAATGCAGTGGTGTACGGCGCTTTTTCAGCCATTCCGGTGTTTCTTGCCTGGCTGTATGCCTCGTGGAGCGTAATTCTGGTCGGCGCCCTGCTGGTGGCCGAACTACCGAATTCAGTCAAGCCTTAGGCGGCCTGATCGCGTATGAATTCGAAAACTTCGACGCTGGATGTTTCGATCAGGCTACGATGCGGCATGCATTCGGCGACCCGCAGGTGTTCTTCGTACTCATGAAGCAGGGTGAAGGGGCGAACGTTGTAGTCGCCCCGTCCGGTCAGGATGGACTCTCCGCGATTGATGTTCGGCAGGGGCGGAAGAAGCAGGGCGGGAACCGGGGCTTCGGCGCCGCGATTGCCAAGTGCCTGAATGCGTACCGGTCGCGCCGAGGGCGAAAGGACTTCGAGGCCCATTTCCACGTGCAGGCTGTTCCTGCTTTTTGCCCAGCGTACCAGGCATATTTGCCATGCCGCGCCAGGCCCGGTACGCAGACCGACGGCGCAACCCGGAACGATGCCGGTGACGGCGCCGACGACATGAACCACTGCGTAGCCCGACGGGCCTTCATTCAGCATGGTCCAATCGCTGTAGGTCATCTCGCAGGAAGTAGCTTCAGGTTCGGATAAGGTGTTACCGGCAAGCGCGTTCCATAGGGAACTAAGTTGGGCACACACCTCGACCCCCAAGGATTGGGGGCGTCGATTGAAGCTGCGCCGGCGGGGGGTGGTCCAGCAGCGCCGCGCCCGTTCCAGAGCATTGCGATAGTCGGCTCCGGCGGCCTGGAGTGGCAGATCGATGGCGTGGGGCGGTACGCCGTCATTGAGCTGGTCGAGGTCGCGAGCTGCCTGGTTTGCCAAGTCCGCAAACCGGAAATAAATCGACTGTCCATTCAGCGGCGGCATGCGTTCAATCGGTATCGGCGGCTGATCGATATTGCGATCCAGCCAGAACCAGTCACCGGCGGCTTCTGGTGCGATGGGATCGATATGAACCTGTGCGGCATGGACCTTGAGGTAATCGGCCAGGAAAACGATCTCGCGCGGTGTCAGTCCTTCGGGCTGCGCAGCGGTTAGCGCAAGCATGGCCTTGAATAGAGAATCTATCGCCGTGATTTCGGCAGGCAATGTTGCCGTGGGGTCGACCGCCTCGTGCGCCCGGTGGAACAGTGCCTGGGCATTGCGCCAGAATCCGCTGGGCGTCGGGATGGCGGCCAGTTCGACGATCAGATGTTGGCGTGAAAGATTGCTCATGCCGCGCAGGCAATTTTGTGCCTGGCTGCGGTTGACCCTGGCCAGGGCCTCCGGGTCGGCTTCATGCGCCAATGCCAGCCAGGTCTCGCCAAGTTCGGCGCGCAGGCCGATCAGGCCCTGGGCAACGGTACCGAGCGACAGGGGTAGCGGCAGTTTGACGTCAAGTAGCATCGGCACCAGTGCGTCATCGATGCGCTCCGCGCGCTCCTGCAACAGTTCATCGATCTTGAGTCGATGCAGAACGGGCAACCGAAGCTTGCCGATGGCTCCGATATGCTGCCGCAAGGGAACCAGGTCGAGTAGGGGATCCTCGGGTTTGGGTTCCGATAACCAGTCCAGCGCGTCCTGCAACTGGGGCGCTGGCTGCGGATTCGTCGGGCTGCGGCGCATTGGGGTTGGGGCTGGCCGGTTATGAAGAGTCATTCTAGAGGAATCCTACGCCAAATTCGGGAGTCCCAGCCGTTGCGGCTGGGTTGGCCGGCAAACACCCGGAGCCTTGTTTTATCCCCCGTTTTCAAATAAAATCGTCGGCTTTCCCGCTTTCCAAGAGAACTCCCATGGTCGTTATTCGTCTCGCGCGCAGCGGCGCCAAGAAGCGCCCCTTTTTCAACATGGTGGTTGCCGATTCGCGCAATCGCCGCGATGGCCGCTTCATCGAGCGCATCGGTTTCTACAATCCGGTGGCTGCCGCCAACGAGGCAGGTCTGGTGATCAACGCCGAGCGTCTTGCCTACTGGCAAGGCAACGGCGCCCAGCTGTCGCCGACCGCCGCCCGTCTGGTCAAGCAGGCTGCCGCCACCAAGGCTGCCTGATCGCATGATCGTCCTGGGGCGCGTGGTCGCCCCGTTCGGAGTTCATGGCTGGCTGCGGGTCCATGCCTTCGGTGACGACCCCGATGCGTGGCGGAAAATGCGAAAGCTTTGGCTCTCGGTCGATGCCGAGGCGCCGACGGAATGCTGGGCTGTCCATGAGCTAACCGGTTTGCGTCGCCATGGCGACGGGATTGTCGCCAAGCTTGCAGGCATCGATGATCGGAATGCATCCGAAGCCGTCGGTAGTTGTTACATCGGGGCGCCGCGCGAAGAATTGCCGGCACCCGCAGCGGATGAGTATTACTGGGCCGATCTGATCGGTCTTGATGTGTTGAATGAGCAGGACCAGTTGCTGGGGCGGGTCGAATCACTGATCGAGACCGGTGCCAACCAGGTGTTGGTGGTGAAGGACGGCGAGCGGGAAAGGTTGTTGCCCTTCATTGCGCACGTGGTAAAGGCGGTGGATCTCTCCGCGAGGCAGATCCGGGTTGACTGGGGCAGCGACTGGTGAGCTTGCGTTTTGATGTCATCACGCTGTTTCCGGAGATGTTTTCGGCATTGACGGCATCCGGGATCACGCGGCGGGCCATGGAACGCGGGTTGTGGCAGCTGGAATGCTGGAATCCGCGGCGTTGGACCGAAGACGTACACCGAACGGTGGACGACCGGCCCTACGGTGGCGGGCCCGGCATGGTAATGATGGCGCCCCCGTTGGAGCAGGCCATCTTGGCAGCAAAGGCGGCGGCGAAAGTCGGCGCTGGCAGTACGGTGAAAGTGATTTACCTGTCGCCGCAAGGTGCGCGTATCGACCAGCAGCGGGTCGCGCAACTCGCGTCGAGTGACGGTGCGATCCTGTTGTGCGGTCGCTATGAAGGAATCGACGAGCGGGTGATCGCGCGTTGTGTGGATGAAGAGTTGTCGCTGGGCGATTTTGTTTTGTCCGGTGGCGAGTTGGCAGCAATGGCCTTGATGGATGCCTGTATCCGCCAACTGCCCGGGGCGCTGAATGATGGAGCTTCGGCGGTGGAGGAGTCCTTCGTCGATGGTTTGCTGGATTGTCCGCATTACACGCGGCCGGAGATGTACGAAGGAATGCAGGTGCCGGACGTACTGTTGTCCGGCAACCATGAGGCAATCCGTCGCTGGCGCCTGAAGCAGGCGCTGGGACGGACGTGGCAAAGGCGCCCGGATTTGATTGCGGCGCGGGTTTTGAGCAGTGAAGAGGCCAAGCTGTTGGCGGAATACCAGGGCGAGGCGATTTAGAAACGGCACGCATCAGGGGGATACCTGCTCTGCGCGCAAGGCTGGCGGAGTTTTCGCAGCCAAATAAAGGAGTCAACGATGGACCTGATCAAGCAACTTGAAAAAGAAGAAATCGAGCGTCTGGGCAAGAACGTGCCCGAATTCGCTCCCGGCGATACCGTGATCGTCAACGTGAACGTGGTTGAAGGCGACCGTAAGCGGGTCCAGGCCTTCGAGGGCGTGGTGATTGCCAAGCGCAATCGCGGCCTCAACTCCAATTTCATCGTGCGCAAGATTTCCTCGGGCGAGGGTGTCGAGCGTACCTTCCAGACCTACTCGCCGCTGATCGCCAGCATCGAGCTCAAGCGTCGCGGCGATGTGCGTCGCGCCAAGCTCTATTACCTGCGCGACCGCTCCGGCAAGTCCGCCCGCATCAAGGAAAAGCTCACGCGCAAGGCCTGATCTCCGGCGCAGAAACACAACGGGCCGTCCGGCATGCCGGACGGCCCGTTGGCTTTTCACGACGCGTGAATTAGTAGCGCTTCTTGTTGCACTCGATTAGTGCGTAGGCCGAATGGTTGTGGATCGATTCGAAGTTCTCGCTTTCCACCACATAGGCATCGATACGCGCATCGGCATTCAGGGCCCCGGCGACGTCACGCACCAGGTCCTCGACGAACTTCGGATTGTCGTAGGCACGTTCGGTGACGTATTTTTCGTCCGGTCGCTTGAGCAGGCCGTAGAGTTCGCAGGAGGCCTGGGTTTCCGCGATGCGCACGATATCCTCGATCCACACCAACTGGTTGGTGGTAGCGCTGATGGTCACATGCGAACGCTGATTGTGGGCGCCACGCTCGGATATCTTCTTTGAGCATGGGCACAGGCTGGTAACCGGCACCACCACCTTGATGGTCTGCCGATATTGGCCGCCGGCGAGGATTTCGCCGACGAAGGTCACCTCGTAGTCCATCAAGCTCTTGACACCGGATACCGGGGCGACTTTGTTGATGAAGTACGGAAAGCTCATTTCAAGATGGCCGGTTTCCGCCTCGAGGCGCGTGACCATCTCGCGCAGCATGGTTTCGAAACTCTCGACCGAAATTTCGTCCTCGTGAGAGTTCAGGATCTCGACGAAGCGCGACATGTGCGTGCCCTTGAAGTTGTGGGGCAGGCCGACGTACATGTTGAACGTGGCGATGGTATGACGCACGCCACCGCTCTTGTCCAGTACCTTGAAGGGATGCCGGATGTCCTTGATGCCTACCTTGTTGATCGGTAGCTGGCGCGAATCTTCGCTGGCCTGGACATCGGCGATGGATG
>CAIVQO010000002.1 GCA_903908065.1 uncultured beta proteobacterium
ACGACGTCGAACCAGTGCGGGTTGCGCACGAAGTGGGCGGTGAGGATGTCGATGTGGAACTTGTCGGCGCGTACCTCCGGGTAGCGTGCCGACATCTCGGCAAAGCGCTCGTCCCACCAGGGCATGGAAATCGAGATGCCGTTCGACTTGGTGGCCGAGGTGACATGCTTCTTCGGCCGCTGCATCGCGAGCTCGAAGGCGAACTTCATGATGCGATCGGTGCCGCGGCGGGTGAAGATGCTTTCCTGCATCACGGTTTCCTGCGGCGTGCCCTGGTACATGATGCCGCCGACGCTGGAGTACTCACCCTCGGTGTTCTCGCGCACCACGTAGAAGTCGATTTCGCCCACCTTGCGGTTGGCCAGCGGGCAGGGCACGCCGGGCATCAGGCGCACCGGGCGCAGGTTCACGTACTGGTCGAATTCGCGGCGGAACTTGAGCAGCGAGCCCCACAGCGAGACGTGGTCGGGCACGGTGGCCGGCCAGCCGACGGCGCCGAAGAAGATTGCGTCGTGGCCGCCGATCTGCTGCTTCCAGTCCTCGGGCATCATGCGGCCGTGCTTGAGGTAGTAGTCGCAGCTCCAGTCGAAGTGGTCGAAGGCCAGCGCGATGCCGAAGCGGCTGGCGGCGGCCTGCAGCACGCGCAGGCCCTCGGGCACCACTTCGCGGCCGATGCCGTCGCCGGGGATGACCGCGATGCGCGCGGCCTTCATCGGCCGGAGACGGCGTTGGGGTCGATCCCCGCGCGCAGGAAGTGGTCGACGAATTCGCGGTCGAAGCGGTCGACGTGGTCGTTCAGCCACTGCAGGATGAAGGCGGCCAGGTCTTCGGCGACATCGAAATCCTGGGCGCGTTTGCGGAATTTCTCCAGCTGGTCGCGCAGCGATTGATGTTCGGCGACGTGGGATTCGACGTCGGGAAAGGACAGCATGCGCATCAGGCTTTCCTCGACGGCGAAGTGGATGCGCGTCTCGATCGTCAACTCGTCGAGGATCGCCGTGGTGGCGTAACCATAGTGCTTGCCCACGGCGTCGCGCAGCCGCTCCAGCAGGCCGTGCAGGCGCTTGTGCTGGGCATCGAGCTCGGCAATGCCGATCTCGAAATTGGCGGGCAGGGTGTGGGCGGGTGCTTGCGTCACGGCAGGGGGCCTTGCTCAGGGAGCCGGCATCGTATCACTTCGTTCGCGCAGTGCGATGCCGCCAAAGCGCCGCCGGTACTCGCGCGGCCCGCTGCCGGTCCAGGCGGCAAAGGCGCGGTAAAAGGCCGCGGCGTCGGCAAAGCCGAGGTCGGCGCCGATGCGGCTCAAGGGACGCGTGGTCTTGGTCAGCCAGTCGATCGCCAACTCGCGGCGCAGGCCGTCCTTGACCGCGCGAAAGCTGGTGCCTTCGTCTTCCAGGCGGCGGTGCAGGGTACGCGGCGAGAGGAACATGCGCCTGGCCAGCGTCGGCAGTGCCAGGTGTTCCGGCAGCGTGGCGCGCAGATGCTCGCGCACGCGCAGGGCCAGCGCGCGGTCGCGACGGTAGAGCGTGGTGATGCTGGCCGGTGCATCGACCAGGAAGGCGGTAAGCGCCGCCTCGTCGCGGCGCACCGGCAGGGCCAGCCATTCCGCGGGAAAGCGCGCCTCGAGATGGGGCGCATCGAAGGTGTAGCGCGGTGCGAACACCAGCTCGTAATCGGCCGCATGCAGCGGCGGCGGGTAGGGGAAGCTGACTTCGTCCAGCGGCAGCGGGTGCGCCACCAGCCAGGCGGCGAGGCCGTGGATCATGCGCAGCAGCCACTCGTAGGCGAACACGCGCCCGGTGGCGCCGACCGGCAGCGCGTGCTCTTCGCTGATCACCAGCACGGCGGCGGCGCCGCTGGTTTCAATTTCGACAGAAAGATCGTCGAGCACCAGCCGCAGGAAGCGCGCGATGCGTTCCAGCGCCGCCTCAAGAGTCGGCGCCGACAACACGGCGCGGCACAGCAGCTCGAAACTGCCGCGCCGCAGCGGCCGCGAAAACAGGGCAAAGCCTTCGTCATCGAGGCTGTCGTTGATCAGGCGGTAGAGCGCCGCATAGCGCGTGACGGGAATGCGGGCCTCACGGTCATGCAGCAATGTAGTGGCAATTCCTGCATGTTCGAGCAGGCTGCCAGGGCTCAATCCGGCACGCCCGACACCCGCCAGGATTCCATTGACGAAGCCGACCGCGACGCTGGTCGAGCTGCCGGCGGCGCGGCGGCCGCTACTGGATTCGCCACTCATAATGGCAAATTATGCATAGTTCTCGTCGATTTGTGTCATGGCGCTTTGCCGGGCCTATGCCTATGATTCACCTCTCGCCGTCCCCTCCGGAGCAGACGCCATGACCGATCTTTCGATTGCCGCCAAGCTGGTGCCCTACAAGCCGAAGCACAAGGTGCGTTTCGTCACCGCCACCTCGCTGTTCGATGGCCATGACGCCTCGATCAACATCATGCGGCGCATCATCCAGGCCACCGGTGCCGAAGTGATCCACCTCGGTCACAACCGTTCGGTGGACGAGATCGTCAATGCCGCCCTGCAGGAAGATGCGCAGGGCATTGCCGTGTCGTCCTATCAGGGCGGCCACGTCGAATTCTTCAAGTACATGATCGACCTGCTCAAGGCGCGCGGCGGCGAGAATATCAAGGTCTTCGGCGGCGGCGGCGGCGTTATCGTGCCGGCCGAGGCGGCCGAGCTGCATGCCTATGGCGTGACCCACTTGTATTCGGTCGAGGACGGCCAGAAGATGGGCCTGCAGGGCATGATCAACGACATGGTGCAGCGCTGCGACGTCGACCTCAGCAAGCGCGCGCCGCAGGAACTCAAGGCGCTGGAAGTCGCCGACCGCGCCGAGCGCCTGCGCAACCTGTCGCAGGTCATCACCGCGCTGGAAAACGGCGCCTGGCCGGAAAAGGCGAAGAAGGCGCTGCTCGACAAGGCCGCGGCCGTGACTTCCGTGCCGACGCTGGGCATCACTGGCACCGGCGGCGCCGGCAAGTCCTCGCTGACCGACGAACTGATCCGCCGCTTCCGCCTTGACCAGAACGACTCGCAGCGCATCGCGGTGATCTCCATCGACCCCTCGCGCAAGCGCACCGGCGGCGCGCTGCTGGGTGACCGCATCCGCATGAACGCGATCCAGCATCCCAACATCTACATGCGTTCGCTGGCCACGCGCGACACCGGCTCGGAAATCTCCAAGGCGCTGCCCGACGTGATCGCCGCGTGCAAGGTGGCCGGCTTCGACATGGTCGTGGTCGAGACGTCCGGCATCGGCCAGGGCGATGCAGCGATCGTGCCGCTGGTGGACATCTCGCTGTACGTGATGACCCCCGAGTTCGGCGCCGCCAGCCAGTTGGAGAAGATCGACATGCTCGACTTCGCCGACTTTGTCGCCATCAACAAGTTCGACCGCAAGGGCGCCGAGGATGCGCTGCGCGACGTGCGCAAGCAATACCAGCGCAACCGCGAACGTTTCGGCGAGAAGCCGGACGACATGCCGGTGTTCGGCACCATGGCGGCGCGCTTCAACGACGACGGCGTCACCGCCCTGTACCAGGCGCTGGCGCCGCGCCTGGCCGAGCGCGGCCTCAAGTTCGCCGACAGCCGCTTGCCCAAGGTGGCGGTCAAGGCTTCCTCCGCTGGCCG
Organism: uncultured beta proteobacterium; assembly: GCA_903908065.1. Lineage (GTDB taxonomy): Bacteria > Pseudomonadota > Gammaproteobacteria > Burkholderiales > Rhodocyclaceae > Sulfuritalea. The sequence goes on from CAIVQO010000002.1 coordinate 3,650, forward strand.
TGCCATCGTCCCGGCCGACCGCGTGCGCTACCTCGCCGAGATCGCCGACACCTTGCGCGGTTACCACAAGCACATCGGCGAACAGGCGACGCTGGCGCGCGAGCGCCAGTCGCTGAGGACCGCCAAGGCCATCTTCGAAGCTTGCGGCAAGAAGGCAGCGGACTTCGACGAGCTAATCACCTGGAAGGACGGCCAGCTGACGCCGCATGCGCGCAAGCTATTGGCCATGTGGCCCGACATGCAGAAGGCCTACGCCGGCGACGAGTACGTGGTGAAGATCCGCGACAAGGAGATCCGCACGCGGCTGGTGAACGAGACGCTTTCCGGCACCAAGATCCGCAAGGTGGTGCTGCCGCGCTTCGAGGACGAGGGCGAGCTGCTCAAGTTCCTGATGCGCGAGAACGTGCCCGGCTCCTTTCCCTACACCGCCGGCGTGTTCGCCTTCAAGCGCGAGAACGAAGACCCGACCCGCATGTTCGCCGGCGAGGGCGATGCCTTCCGCACCAATCGCCGCTTCCGCAAGGTCTCCGAGGGCATGCCGGCCAAGCGCCTTTCCACCGCCTTCGACTCGGTCACGCTCTACGGCTGCGACCCCGATCCGCGCCCCGACATTTACGGCAAGATCGGCAACTCCGGCGTATCGATTGCCACGCTCGACGACCTCAAGGTGCTCTACTCCGGCTTTGACCTGTGCGATCCGGCGACCTCGGTGTCGATGACCATCAATGGCCCGGCGCCGATGATCCTGGCCATGTTCCTCAACGCCGCGATCGACCAGCAGAGCGAGAAGTTCGTTACCGACAATGGCCGCCAGCCGACCGAGGACGAAGCCGAGAAAATCCGCGAATGGACGCTATCCACCGTGCGCGGCACGGTGCAGGCCGACATCCTCAAGGAGGACCAGGGCCAGAACACCTGCATCTTTAGCACCGAGTTCGCGTTGAAGATGATGGGCGACATCGCCGAGTTCTTCGTGCATAACCAGATCCGCAACTTCTACTCGGTGTCGATCTCCGGTTACCACATTGCCGAGGCCGGCGCCAACCCGATCAGCCAGCTCGCCTTTACGCTGGCCAATGGTTTCACTTACGTCGAAACCTACCTCGCGCGCGGCATGCACATCGACGACTTCGCGCCCAACCTCAGCTTCTTCTTCAGCAACGGCATGGACCCGGAATACTCGGTGATTGGCCGCGTTGCTCGCCGCATTTGGGCTGTGGCGATGAAGAACAAGTACGGCGCCAACGAGCGCAGCCAGAAGCTCAAGTACCACATCCAGACCTCGGGCCGCAGCCTGCACGCGCAGGAGATGGACTTCAACGATATCCGCACCACGCTGCAGGCGCTGATCGCGATCTACGACAACTGCAACAGCCTGCACACCAACGCCTACGACGAGGCGATCACCACGCCGACCGAGGAGTCGGTGCGGCGCGCCATGGCCATCCAGTTGATCATCAACCGCGAATGGGGCGTGGCGAAGAACGAGAACCCGAACCAGGGCGCCTTCATCATGGACGAGCTGACCGACCTGGTCGAGGAGGCCGTGCTCAAGGAGTTCGAAGCCATCGCCAGCCGCGGCGGCGTGCTCGGCGCCATGGAAACCGGCTACCAGCGCGGCAAAATCCAGGAAGAGTCGATGCACTACGAGCACAAGAAGCACGACGGCTCCTACCCAATCATCGGCGTGAACACCTTCCTCAACCCGCACGGCTCGGGTGTCGCCACCGAGATCGAACTGGCGCGCTCGACCGAGGACGAAAAGCAGAGCCAGCTTAAGCGCCTTGCCGATTTTCAGAAGCGCAACGCCGGCCAGGCCGATGCCTGCATCGCCAAGCTCAAGCAGGCGGTGATCGACAACACGAACGTGTTCGCGGTGATGATGGATGCCGTGCGGCACTGCTCGCTGGGTCAGATCAGCAATGCCTTGTATGAAGTGGGCGGTCAATACCGTCGCAGCATGTAATCAACCAGGGAGACAACAAGATGGCAATCAAAACCGTAGGCATCATCGGCGCCGGCACCATGGGTAACGGCATTGCGCAGGCTTGCGCAGTGGCGGGCATTCCGGCGGTGATGATGGACATCAACGACGCGGCGGTGCAGAAGGGCGTGGCGACGATCTCGGGCAGTCTCGACCGGCTGGTGAAGAAAGAGAAAATGACGGCCGAGCAGAAGGCGGAGGCGATGGCCCTGGTCAAGCCGACGACGGCGATGGCCGATTTCGCCGGCGTTGATATCGTGATCGAGGCGGCGACCGAGAACCTCGGCCTCAAGCTGAAGATCCTCAAGGATGTCGAGGCCGTGATCGGCGCCGACACCATTATTGCCAGCAACACCTCGTCGATCTCGATCACCCAATTGGCGGCAGCGACCGGGCGTGCCGGCAAGTTCATCGGCATGCACTTCTTCAATCCCGTGCCGATGATGGCACTGGTGGAACTGATCCGTGGCCTGCAGACCTCGGACGAGACCCACGCGGCGGTCGAGGCTTTGGCCAAGGCGCTGGGCAAAACGCCGATCACGGTGAAGAACAACCCGGGCTTCGTCGTCAATCGCATCCTCTGCCCGATGATCAACGAGGCGATCTTCGTGCTGGCCGAAGGCCTGGCCTCGCCGGAGGAAATCGACGCCGGCATGAAGCTGGGCTGCAACCATCCGATCGGCCCGCTGGCGCTGGCCGACATGATTGGCCTCGACACCATGCTGGCGGTGATGAACGTCTTCTACGAAGGCTTCAACGACTCCAAGTACCGCCCGGCGCCGCTGTTGAAGGAAATGGTCGCTGCGGGTTATCTCGGACGCAAGACCGGGCGCGGCTTCTACCAGTACTAAACGGCGACCTCGGAAGTCGGCGCTGGCGACACGGCGATGTCGTCAGCGCCGGTACTGCTGGCGGGCGGGGGCGGCTCTCAATTAGACAGGAGTCTCTGTACCGCGTCGTCAACGCCGCGCCAGTCGGCGTAGCCGTTGATGGCAATCACCCGTCCGTTCTTGATATTGATGCCAACCCGTTGCGCGCCGTGGCCGAACATCCAGGTGTTGCCATCCGCACCGACGTGCAGGCCCAGGCCGAACCTGGGGGCGGCATCCCAGTAGCCTTTGCTGACATGCGGCATGGCGGCATCCTTGATGAAGTCGTTCATGCATTTGTCCGCTGACTTGGCGGTCAGCCGGTCGGCGATGTAAAGGCCCACGCGTGCGAAATCGCGCGTCGTGGCATAGAAGGCGACTTCGGCGATTGCGTTGCCATCACGATCGAGAAACCAGCCAGCGGGAAATTCGGCCCCGGCCTTCTGCCATACCGTCGATTCGAACCACTGCGGCAGCGGGCTGCCGGTGGCATTCCTGATCACCACGCTCAGCGTTTCGGAATCCAGGCCGTTGTAAATGAACTTCTTGCCGGGTTCGAAACGCGCTTCGCCGTATTTTTTGAGCAGGTCGATCAGCGACTGGGAATGTCCGAACAGGGCGCGGAAATCACTGAAGCTGTGGATTCCGGCATAGCCGTTGCCGCCCGGATCCTGCGCGCCGCTGGTGTAGCTCAGCAGTTGCCGAATGCTGGCTTTGCCGTAAGCCGTGTCCGCGATTGCCGGAACATATTTTTCGGCCTTGTCGTCCAGGCTGGTGATCTTGCCCGCGCAGAAGGCTTCGCCTACTGCCAGCGCGGTCAGGCTCTTGGCCATGGAATACGAGTCCATCTTCGATTCCCGATTGGCGCCGTTGTCGTAGGCTTCGAAGACGAGTTTCCCGTCATCGAGCACGACGGCGCCCATGCCGTTGCTGACGATGCGTTTGGATCCGGACGCCATCGCTTCGATCAGGGCGGCGTTCTGGCTGGGCGCAAGCTCCCTGGGCGTTGCGGCCGGCTTGAGTACGTACAATCGCGACTGGTACTCGGCCCATTTGCCAAGTATCTTCGACGCCGATTCGTGATCCGCCCTGGCCGGCATGACAGACACAAGCGCGGCCAGCAGGACGGGAATACCCAAGCGATGGAACGGTGTCATATCGTCTTGTCCGTAGTTCGTCAGCCGCCGAAGCGGCGCAAGCCGTCGAGGTCGAGCACTGTCACGCCGCCATACTTGGCGACGAGAAACCCCGACTTCTCCAAAGTCTGCATGGTTCGATTGACGCGCTGGCGCGAGACGCCGGCGAGCAGACCGATCTCTTCCTGCGAGATGGCGATGCGCGCTTCGATGCCGGGTTGCAGCACAGGGTGGAACAGGGCGGCGATGGCGCGGGCGACGCGCGCGTCTACGTCGGCCAGGCGCTCAGATTCCAGCAGGCCGATGAAGAGTCCGAGGCGCTCGTTGATCTGGTTGATGATGAAGCGGTTGAATGGGATGCTGTGGTCGAGCAGCCAGTGGAAGGTTTCGCGCTTCATGCAGGCCACGTGCGTGTGGCGCAGGGCGATCACGTCGTAGCGGCGCGGCTCCTGCTTCAGCATGGAACCTTCGCCGAACCAGCCGCCGGCGGCAATGCCGGTGTAGCTGGCGGTCTTGCCGCTGGCCCAGTCGCTGGACATTTTGGCCAGGCCATCGATCACGCCGAACCAGTGGTCCACCGGCTCGCCCTTGCGGCAGACGAAACCCTCGGCGGCGACGAAGCGCTCGCAGGTGCCCTCACAGGCGCGGACGAAATCTTCCCCGGGCAATTGCGGCGCCCATGTTGTGCGGCGCAGCATCTCCTCGATTGATTTTGTTGAATTTTGACAATTGTCAGGCACGCGACAATTATAGGCAGCGGAATGGCTTAGACTCAAAATTTCCCGCGGACCAAGCGCCTCTTAGAAGCGAGTCCGCGAGCAAATGCTGGAGGAGAACAACGCATGGCTGCATCCCAATCGGGCTCGCTCGATACGTTTCCGCGTCTGTTGCTGAATCATGCGCTGGTGCGCGGCGAACGGCCGGCAACGCGCGAGAAGTTTCTTGGCATCTGGCAGACCTGGAGCTGGTCGCAGGTGGCCCAGGAGGTCCGTGCCATTGCCTGTGGCCTGGCCGAGCTTGGCTTCAAGCGCGGCGACAACCTGGCCATCATCGGCGACAACCGGCCGCGCCTCTACTGGTCGATGTGCGCAGCGCAGATGCTGGGCGGCGTCGCGGTGCCGATGTACCAGGACGCGGTGGCCAACGAGATGGTCTTCGTCCTGCAGGATGCCGGCATCCGCTTCGTCATCGTCGAGGACCAGGAGCAGGTGGACAAGATGCTGGAGGTCAAGGACCAGTGTCCCGACCTGCAA
>CAIVQO010000003.1 GCA_903908065.1 uncultured beta proteobacterium
GCATGATGACCGCGTTACCCACCGCGCAACCCGCCTACGGTCTAGAGGGACCTTCGGCAGGCCGCACCGTGGATAACGCTACCCCGCAGGGCTCCACTTATCTCCGCCCAAATTCTGTCCAATCAAACGGGACCGGCTCTAAACCGGAAACCAGAGTCGCGATACACGAAGCCTATGTTGATTTCAGCGTGGCCGGCGAACGCCTCAGCGTCGGCCGCAAGCAGCTCTCAGGCGACGTCGGTTACGCCTTCCGCCCGCTCGATGTGCTTCAGCGCGAATCGCGGTTGCAACTGGCACCCGCGCCGCTGACCGGCATTCCGATGATCGCCTGGGACAATTTCGACACCGACAGTGCCTGGTCACTGATCGTGACCAACCTGGGTCACGGCCCCGGCAATGCGGCCAGCACGGCGGCATCGCGCGATGACAGTTCGCTGGCATTGCGGGCTTTTCACCGTGTTGCCAGCGCCGACTTTCACGGTGTGGCGCGGGCGTCGGCACGCGATGGCCTGGAGCTCGGCGCCGGCTTTGCCGTCGTTCCCGACGAGGCGATCGAAATTCATGGTTCGCTGCTCTCCCAGCAGCGCGGCGAGCGCCGCGTGCCGCTGGCCGCCGGGGCGGCTGCGGCGCAACTGCTCAGCGCCGACAGCGCCTTGCAGGTCGAACGCCACGGTCGTATCGCCAAGGCGCTGCTCGGCGCCATCTGGACAGCTGAAAGCGGCCTTTCCACCATGGGCGAAGTCTGGTGGGACGGTGCTGCCAATACCGCCAGGGAGTGGCGCCGGCTGGCGACCAACGCCGCCGCGCGCAACGCCCTGCGCGGCACGCCCGGCGTTCCCGACATCGCGATCGCTGGCGCCAACGCAGCGTCGACGCGGCTGTTCGAGCAGGGCAACCTGGCGCGGCGCGGCATGCTGACGCGCCTGGCCTGGAGCGAGCCCGGCGGCCGATGGAGCGCGGCGGCCGACGCCCTTGCCTCGCTGGAAGACGGCGGGCGCAGCCTGACGCTATCGGTCAGCTACACCGCCGACAAGTGGAAGCTCGACGCCGGACTGCGTGCCTACGGTGGCCGGGTGGATTCGGCCTTCGCTCTGCTGCCCGAGCGGCGTGCGGCCTTCGTCAGCTTGTCGGTTGCTTATTGAGGATTGAGCTCGGTCACCAGCGCAGCGCTGGACCGGGAGGTCGCCGCGCGCCGGGTGGGCCGCCACCTCCGCCGGGCGGGCCCGCCCCGCCACCGGTGAAGGCAGTACGTACCGGGCTGCCACGGAAGCAGCCCACCGTATAGGGGTACTCGCGGGTCAGCACATAGTGGTACATCTCCACCTCGCGCCCGTCCCAAACGACGCGGCCGACTCGGCTATGACATTCGTCCAGGTCGGCATTGGTCAGTTCGCGCCCATCCCGGTCGAAGCCGGTATAGATGCCGAAGCCATCCAGTGCGTAGCCGACCAGACGTGCCTTCTCCCTTATGCCGCCGAGGCAGGACGGATTGCCGTGGTAATGGTACAGGCCGGTGCGTTCCGGGTGGCCGCCGCAACGGTCTTGCACCTCGTGGGCGAGGGCGTCGTTGCCAAAAGTGTCGAGCGCATTGAATAGCGCCACGCCATTGCTCATCACGCCGATCATGCCCATCGGCAGGCAGCTGGGCTGTGCCGCGACGCGCGGCTCGAGCGGCAGGTAGATCTCGACCTCTTTCGCCGCAATGCCGTTGGGGTTGGGGTCGATGCGGGCCGCTGGATCGTCGCGTGCAACCGGAAAACTGCCGGTCGGATGGTCAGTCGGGAGCGCATTGCCCGATAGCAGGCGACGAAACGGCTGGGTGACGATCTCGAAGCGCGCATTCGGCCACCACACGTCGCCGCGCACGGCGACCTTGCGTGTGGCATCCCAGGTGGCCCCGTTGAGCCAGTCGCCCCGTGCAATGGCGCCACGGCCATTTGAAAAGTCTGTCTTGCACGACATCACGTGGTCGCGCTTCGCCTGGGTACTGCGATTGCCGTCGCGCAAGGGGAGGGCGCGATTGTCGAATGCCTCACCATGCTGGCGCGGGTCGTGTGCGATGCCGGCACCGGAGGCGAGCATTGCGCTTGCTAGGACGAAGCACATCATTGACTTGCGAAACATGGCGATCCCTGCGCTTGTGATTGTGACGGCTCCAAATTTACGGAGCCGCTTTCATGGTATCTGTGACAAAGCGTAATCACATGTAAGCAGCTGCAGGATTCGCGTGACAAATGTCTCGTGTCCCTGACGATGACCAGCCCGACCGGCATCCATACGCCCGACGTTCGCTTCGCTAAACCTGGTTCGCCACTCCGCTAATAACGTGTCCCGTCGGTACCACCTGTGACGCTGGCTCGCAGTGCCGGGTCTGGTCATCGAAGAAGAAATCGGGCTCGAATTCGCGCAGGAATTGGGCCTTGGGTAGGCCGCCGAGGAACATCGCTTCATCTACCTCCACGTTCCAGGCCATTAGGGTGCGGATCGCGCGTTCGTGCGCAGGGGCGCTGCGGGCGGTGACGAGGGCGGTGCGCACTTTCATGGTTCCGCCGGCGCTGTCGGCGCGCAGGCGGTGCAGGGCTTCCAGCAGCGGCTTGAAGGGGCCGGGCGGCAGCGGGCTGTGAGCATGGCGCTGTTCATGGTCCTGGAAGGCGGCCAGTCCCTGTTCCTGGAAGACGCGCTCGGCAGCATCGGAAAACAGCACGGCGTCGCCGTCGAAGGCAATGCGCACTTCATTCGGATGGCGAGTCGCCTCGGTCAGGCTGGCGGAATAGACGCGGGCGGCGGGGATCTGCTGGTCCAGCGCAGCGCGCACGTCGGCCTCGTTGGCGGAAAGGAAGAGATGGGCCCCCAGCGGTCGCAGGTAGTTGTAGGGTGGCCGACCGCGGGTGAACACGCCGCGCTCCAGTTCCAGGCCGGCGGCGGTGGCCGATTTGAAGATGCGCAGGCCGGAGATCGGGTCGTTGCGCGAGAGGATCACCACCGCCACGCGCTGGCGCTCCGGGCTGTTGAAGGCCAGCAGCTTCTGCACCAGCGGGAAGGCGACACCGGGCCGCGCCGGCTGGTCCATGCGTTCGAGCTGCAGGCGCATGTAGGCGGAGTCGTCCTGCTCTTCGAAGATGCGGTTCTCTTCTTCGAAGTCGAACAGCGCACGGGAGGAGAGCGCGACGACGAGCTGGCCTTCGAGGCTGGCGGGCATCAGCGCTTCTCCGCGGTCGGCAGGTGGGGTTTGGCAGTCATGGCGGGCGAGTGTACAGTGATTACCGGTGGCTTCCCCGGGGTATGAAATGCAGGTTTGGCAAGGATGGCGCTTTGGCTTGGCGATGCTGGCGACGCTTTGGCTCGCAGGCTGCGCATCCGTGGCGCTGGCGCCGCCGGAAGCGGTGGCCCAGCTCGCGCCCATGGGCAGCGTGCGCGCGGCGATCAACTACGGCAACCCGCTGCTGGCCCGGCGCGACGCGGACGGTACGCCGCGTGGCGTGTCGGTCGACCTGGCGCGGGCACTGGCGCAGCGGCTTGGCGTGCCGCTGGAGTTCGTCATATACACGGCGGCGGGCAAGGTGGTGGAGGGCATTGCATCGGGCGCCTGGGACGTGGCTTTCTACGCCATCGATCCGGTGCGGGCGGCGGATACCGACTTTAGCGCGCCCTACCTGATCATCGAGGGTGCGTATCTGGTGCCCCAGGGCTCGCCGATCCGTCGAAACGAGGATGTCGACCGCCCCGGTGTGCGCGTGGCGGCGGCGAAGGGCAGCGCCTACGACCTTTACCTCTCGCGGGCGCTTAAGCAGGCCACGCTGGTGCATGCGCCGACCTCGCAGCAGGTGACGGAGACCCTGCTGGCGCAGAGGCTCGACGTAGCCGCCGGCGTGCGGCAGCAGATGCAGGCCGATGCTGCCCGCGTGCCGGGACTGCGCCTGCTCGATGGTCGTTTCATGGAGATACGCCAGGCCATGGCGGTGCCCAAGGGGCGGCCGGCCGGAACGGCCTACGTGGCGGAATTCGTCGCGCAGATGAAGTCGTCCGGCTTCATCGCCGAGGCGCTGCGCCGGCATGGTGTGGAGGGCGTGGCGCTCGCCCCCTGAGCGCCAGGATGCTGCCCGGGGCTGTGCAGCGGACATGAAACGAAAACGGCGCGGTTGCCCGCGCCGTTGCACTGAATTGCCGCGTGGTGTTCAGCAACCGGCCATGCACTTGCCGTCGCCGCTGAACTCCATGGTCTTGCCGGAAAGCGGAACATGCACCGACACCTTGCTGGCCTTGATGAAGGTATCGGTGCGCGAGCCGGGCTTGACCTTGCCACCCGACGTCGCGGGTTCGTTGGCGTGCGAGGCAATCACCGCCGTCGGCTTGATCAGCTCGTTGATCACATAGGCCGCCTCGGTGGGGCCGGTGGTGAACGTGTCACCGATGTTGATCACGGCCAGCTTGGCACCATACAGGCCGCGCACGACCTTGTCCTGGTCGGAGGTGACGCCGGTGTCGCCCGAGAGATAGACGGCGAGGCCGTTGCTGAACCTGACCACATAGCCGGTTGCATCGCCGATGTAGGCGCCGACCCCGGCTTCCTTGAGGTACTGGCCCAGCGTGCCGCCGATCAGGTCAGGGTCGATCATGTTGCTGTGGATCGCGGTGACGGTGGCGATGGTGACCGCGCCCTGCTTTACGCTGGCGCCATAGCGCGCAAGGACGGAGTTCTTCGGGTCGCCGCCGGCAGCCTTCAACTTGTTGGCGAAGAAGCTGGGCATTTCGGAGCCGGTGATGATGCGCGCGCCCTTGGCGACGGCAATGTTCACCGCATTGCTGTTGGGCATCGCCGAGACCGAGGTGTCCGGCTTGTCGCAGGCGCCGGAGTTGGGCGCGGCATTGTGCGCGTTGCCGATATGGTCGCCGTGCATGTGCGTGACCAGCACGGCGTCGATCTTTCCCAGCCGGGGATCGTTGGCGCCGGCTACGGTGCGACCCGGGTCATAGAGGATGCGGGTGCCGCTCGGGTCCTCGAAAATCAGGGCGCGGTCGAAGGGGCAGAACTCGCCGTCGATTCCGCCCAGTGGGGTGACCTTGACGTTCTGCGCCAGCGCGGGTTGGGCGAGCATCGTTCCGAAGGCAAGCGCACCCAGCAGGGATGTCAGTTTCATGGTTCTCTCCGTTTTTTGGGAACTGCATTGTTGTGGTTTGGACTGCGCTGTAACGCTACCACGAAGCGGCCGGACTTATTTGCGCAGCGCGGCATACAGCCGGGTCAGCCGCTCTGCCTCGTCGGCGACGCGGCGGCGCAGATCGGGCGGCGCCAGCACCTCGACGTCGGCGCCGAATTTGAGGATGTCCATGATCAGTTCGCGGTGGTCGGCGTAGGGAAATTCCAGCCGCCAGGAACCATCGGCCTCGAATTCGCCCTTTTGTCTCGGATGCCAGGTCTCCTGCGCCACCCAGCGCGCACGCTCGGGGGTGAAGCGCAGCACGGCGTGCTGCAGCTTGCGCCCGGAGAAAATTCCGTAGCCGGGGCCGAGCACCTCGTCCATGCTGCGGTGGGAGACTTCGCGTGCCCTGGTTTCGATGACATCGGCGCTGCGGATCGAGTCGATGGCGAAGTTGCGGATGTCGTTGCGTAGGTGGCACCAGGCGTCGAGGTACCAGTTGCCGCGGTAATACACCAGGCGCTGGGGCGAGACCTCGCGTTCGGTGGTTTCGCCGCTGCCGCGGGCAAAGTAGGTGATGGCCAGGCGCTTGCGCCGCAGCAGCGCCGAGCCGACCTTCTCGAAGTGGGCGAGCTTCATTTCCCGCTTGCCGAGCCCGACAATCAGGACGCGACGGCGGATTTCCTCGGCGGTGTTCTCCACACTGCCGAGCAGGCTGTTGAGCCGTGCAATCAGCGGCTGGATATGCGGCGTCAGCATGCCGCCGGGATCGAGGTCGGTCAGCAGGTGCTGCATGGTGAGCAGGGCGTGCACCTCGCTGGCGTTGAACCATAGGCCCGGAAGTTCGTACTGTGCACCGGCATCGGCATGCGGCACTTCAAAACGGTAAGCGCCGCTGGTACCGGCCTCGCGATCCCAGATGATGGGAGCATTGAGCCGGTTGCGCATGTATTCGAGGTCGCGCTTGAGCGTGGCGCGCGAGACTTCCAGGGCGTCGAGCAGCTCGGCGAAGGTCACCTGTTTGCGGTCGTGGATCAGCTGGTCGATCTTGTAGAAGCGCTCAGTGCGATCCATGACGGTTTTCCGAAATGAACTGGTGAAAGTGGTCGAGCCTGCGCGAATGAATCATGCCGTCCGCAAGTGCCTGCTTGATCGCGCAGCCGGGCTCGGCATCGTGCCGGCAATCGCGGAAGCGGCACTGTCCCAGCAAAGGGCGGAACTCGGGGAAGCCGAATTCGATTTCGGCTGGCGTCAGGTGCTTGAGGCCGAACTCCTGCAGGCCAGGGCTGTCGATCAGCGTGGCGCCGGGGCAGACGGCCTCGGGCAGGCGGTAGCGGCGGGCGTGGGTGGTGGTGTGCTTGCCCGAATCCAGCGCAGTGGACAGCTCGCGGGTGGCCGCGGCGGCTCCGGGGACCAGGGCGTTGGTCAGGGTCGATTTGCCCATGCCGCTTTGTCCCACCAGCACCGAGCTTTCGCCCGCAAGCAGCGGCAGCAGGGGCGAGGCATCCTGTTTTGCCGACAGCTCGACGACCCGGCAGCCGAGCGCGACGTAGGGCGCCAGCAAGGCACGGGCGGTGGGCAGGGCCGCGGTGAGGTCGCATTTGTTGAGCACGATGATGCTGCGCAGGCCCTGCTGCTCGGCCGCCACCAGGGCGCGCGACAGCAGCATGTCGGAGAACGAGGGGTCGGTGGCGACCACCAGTAACAGCTGCGTGGCATTGGCGGCGATCAGCTTCTGCCGGTAGGCGTCGGAACGATAGAGCAGGCTGCGGCGCGGCGCGTGGGAGGTAATCTGGCCATCGCGGCTGAGCTCGACCTCGTCGCCGACCGCGTAGGGGCTTTTCTTGCCTTTCGGGTAGCCGGTCGCGATGCGGCCGTCGGCCAGTTCGATTTCGTAATGCCGGCCGAAGGCGGCGACGATGGTGCCGGCGGCGTTCAACGGGCGGGAACGCGCGTCTTACAGCGTGAGCAGGGCATCGATCTTCGCCGCGCAGATGAAGTCGTTTTCCGACAGGCCACCGATGGCGTGCGTGGTGTAGCTGACGGTGCACTGGCCCCAGCCGACGGCGAGGTCGGGATGGTGGTCTTCGCGGTGCGAGATCCAGGCCGTGGCATTCACGAAAGCCATGGTCTCGTGGTAGTTTTTGAACTTGTAGGTCTTGCTGATGACGGTGCCCTGGCGTTGCCAGCCGTCGAGGGTGGCCAGCATCCTGCCGGCTTCGTCATCGGAAAGCGGTGGCACACCGCCTTCGCAGGGCTTGCACTTGCCCTTGGAGAGATCGCAGATCATGGTCATGGCGGGGCTCCCTGGTGTCAGCTTCCGTGCAGCCTGGCGATGCGCTGGCTGGCGGGGGGGTGGGAATCGTGGAACAAGGAATGCAGCGGATCGGGCGTCAGCGTCGCCGCGTTGTCGCGGTAGAGCTTGACCAGCGCGGTGATCAGGTCGCTGGCGGCGGTCTGCTGCGCGGCATAGGCGTCGGCTTCGTATTCATGCTGGCGCGACAGGGCCGAGGTTAGCGGCGCCAGGGGAAACAGGAAGACCGGCAGCACCATGGAGAACAGCAGCAGGGCCATCGCCGTGCTTCCCGCCGTGTCGCCAGCGCCGACTCCCAGGCCGGTATAGAACCATGGCTGGTCGATCAACTGGCCGAGCAGCCAGAGGAAGGCCAGGCTCATCAGCGCCATGAGGACGATGCGCTTGACCACGTGCTTGTGGCGGAAATGGCCGAGTTCGTGGGCGAGTACGGCCTCGATTTCCTGCGGCGCCAGTTTTTCCAGCAGGGTGTCGAAGAAAACGATGCGCTTGGCCTGGCCGAAGCCGGTGAAGTAGGCGTTGCCGTGGGCCGAACGCTTCGAGCCGTCCATTACGAACAGGCCCGAAGAGGCGAAGCCGCAGCGCGCCAGCAGGGACTCGATGCGCTGCTTGAGTGCGGCGTCTTCCAGCGGGGTGAATTTGTTGAACAGCGGCGCGATGACGGTCGGGTAGAGGAAAAGCAGCAGCAGGTTGGTCGCCAGCCACAGCATCCAGACATAGAGCCACCAGTTGCGCCCCATGGCGTCCATCAGCCAGAGCACGGCATACAGCAGCGGACCGCCGATGACGACGGTGAGCGCCGCGCCCTTGGCGAGGTCCGCCAGCCACAGCTTCCAGGTCAGCTTGTTGAAGCCGAAGCGCTCCTCGATGACGAAGCTGCGGTACAGGCTGGCCGGCAGGCCGACGACGAAGCCGATCACGCCGACGGCGGCGAACAGTGCCAGGCCTTGTACATGGCCGCTACCGAAAGCCTCGCGCAAGCCAGTATCGACCAGCGCCAGCACACCGCCGAGGGTCAGCAGCAACAGCAGCAGCGCATCGACCAGGGTGTCGACGAAACCCAGGCGAACCTTGGCGGCGGTGTAGTCGGCGGCCTTGCGGTGGTCGGCCAGGTCGATGCGGCCGAAAAAATCCGCCGGCACCTGGTCGCGGTGGGCGAGCACGTGGTGCAGATGGCGCTGGTCCAGCCACAGGTGCAGGCCGGTGGACAGCAACAGCGCGGCGACGAAGATCAGGGTGAAGGTTTGCGGGGTCATGGGCAGGGATCGCTGTGCGAGAATGCCGCGATCAAGGCACGGTCTGCGGAAAATTATGGCACAGGATCAAAACGCGCTTGTCTGGCTGGACATGGAGATGACGGGGCTGAGTCCCGAGACGGACCACATCATCGAGCTGGGTCTGGTGGTGACCAACAATAACCTGGAGATCATTTCCGAGGCGCCGATCTGGGTGGTGCACCAGCCTGACGAGGTGCTGGGCCTGATGGACGAGTGGAATCGGAACACCCATGGCCGTTCGGGCTTGATCCAGCGCGTCAAGGATTCGATCCTGACCGAGGCGATGGTGGAAGAACAGGCGCTGGACTTCATGCGCCGCCATGTGCCGAAGGGAACGTCGCCTATGTGCGGCAACTCGATCTGCCAGGATCGCCGCTTCATGGCGCGCTACATGCCGAAGCTGGAGGAGTGGTTCCACTATCGCAATCTGGATGTATCGACGCTGAAGGAACTGTGCAAGCGCTGGAAGCCCGAGGTGGCGAAGGGACTCAAGAAGCAGGGCAAGCACGAGGCGATGGCGGATATCCTGGAGTCGATCGAAGAGCTCAAGTACTACCGCGAGCACTTCATCCAAACCTGATCACTCGGCGCTGCGATACAGCCGCAGGCGTTCACCCTTGTCGCCGGGGCGCGCAGTTTCCTTTACCAGGGCCCAGCCTGAGAGCTCCTTGTCCGCGCCCGGCGTGGTCTGCACGATCATGTGTCGGCAGCTCCCGGCCCGGCTGGCGCCGACCGTGCGGATGCCATTGAAATAGTCGAGCGAGGCGCGTTGCGCCAGGCCGAGATTGCGGCGCGCGATGCAGCCGGGGGATTTCCCCAACGCCTGGCGCAAGTCGGCGCTGGCGCTACGGTAGGTCTTGCCGTAGTCGATCCATGGCAGCCAGAGCAGGTTCAGCAGCACCCACATCGTGGTCAGGCCGACGCTCCAGCGCGCCGCCGCGCGCCAGGGCGAGCGCGGCGTGCGCAACAGGACCGCAATCCAGGCCACGCTGGCGGCAATCGCCAGCAACAGCACCAGCGGTGATGTCTCGGCAACGAAGCCGGGTGCCGGCTTGCTGAAGTTTTTTGCCACCCGTGCCGGCTCGCCGGTCAACATCGCGATGCCGCCGAGCCAGATCAGCGCCGCAACCAGGCTGAAGGTCATCATGCCGAACCAGTCGAAGGCATTGGCGGCGCCGCGTCGCAGGCGCGCGGCGGCCGAGGCGGCGAGCAGGGTCAGCGGCACCAGGGCCGGGAGCAGGGTGGCGGGGCGTGGCGAATCGGAAACGAACAGCAGCAGCGCCCAGGCGGTGGCGGCCAGCATCAGGAAATTCTGCGGCAGCAGCGGCTTGCGCCGTTCCAGCCACAGTGCCCAGAGCGCCAGCGGCAGCACCGGCCAGGCCGCCCAAGCCAGCATTTCGGCGTGGTTGCTGCCGGGGCCGCCGTGCACGCCGAGACTGGCCAGTTCCGCCGACCACCAGATGTCGAACAGGCCGGGCGCCTGCTGCCATAACAGCAGCGGCCAGGGCAGGGCCAACGCGAGGGCGGTGACCAGGGCGACCAATCCGGCGCCCAGGCTTTCGCGGCGACGCCAGCTATGGTGGAGCATCAGGGTCAGCGCGGTGGCGAGTTCGACGGCGGCAATATCGATGCCGGCAGCAAGGAAGCTAATCCCGAGCCCGACGCCGAACATGATTCCGCCGCGCCGTGCCTGTTGCTGCCAGACGGCGAGGCCGCGCAGGGCCAGGGCGAACCCGAAGATGGCAGCGATGGCCGGTTGGGCATCGTGCAGTGGCACCAGCATGCCGAGGGTGCCGATCGCCAGCAAGGGGGCGGCAAGCGCGGCACTGCCGCCATTGAGGCGATACGCGGTGCGCGAGATCACGACCAGGTAGAGGCCGCCGAACAGCGCCGAGGCCAGGCGCGCGGCGTCGTGCCAGGGCAGGAGAAGGCCGAAGACTTTGCCGCAGAGCGCAGCCACCCAGTGATAAAGCGGCGGCGTGACCAGCCACGGGTCGCCGGCGATGCGCGGCACCAGCCAGTCGCCGCCGGCCATGCCCCAGGCCACGCCGAGGTGCAGGGCGTCGTCGACCTTCCATGGGTCGTGGCCGATCAGGCCGGCCAGCAGCCAGATGGCGCACAGCACCCAGGCGGCGCGGCGAGCCAGCAGGGGGGCCGGGGCGCGCTCGTTCAGTTCAGGCATGGAAAGGCCGGGGGAGGGCCCGTTCGGGCGCCGAAAGGAAAACAGGCAGCCCGGGGGCTGCCTGTTTCTGCGATTGCCGCAATGTGCGTCGTTGGCAGCTTAGGCTGCCTTTTTGCCGTATTTCTGGCGGAAGCGCTCGACACGACCGGCGGTATCGACGATCTTCTGCTTGCCGGTGTAGAAGGGGTGGCAGGACGAGCAGACTTCGATGTGCAGCGGCTTGCCATTGGTGGAGCGGGTCTTGAACGTGTTGCCGCAGCTGCAGGTGACATCGATCTCGCTGTACTTCGGGTGGATTCCGTCTTTCATTTGGGTGTCCTTTTCGGTTGCAAGCGCGGCCCGTGAATTTGGCGAGCCGACAGAACTCGGCATTATCC
>CAIVQO010000004.1 GCA_903908065.1 uncultured beta proteobacterium
CATGACGGCGACGCTCGACGCCGCGGCACTGTGCAAGATGGCCGACCGCGGCCAGATCAGCGGCGGCCTGCTCGACGGCCCGCTGGCCTTCGACAACGCCATTTCCATGGTCGCCGCCCGCACCAAGGGCATCAAGTCCGCCGTCGCCGGCCAGGCCGACATCCTGCTGGTGCCCGACATCGAGTCCGGCAACATGCTGGCCAAGCAGCTCGAATACCTGGCCGACGCACTGACCGCCGGCATCGTGCTCGGCGCCCGCGTGCCGATCGTCCTTACCAGCCGCGCCGACTCCGCCGAGACGCGCACCGCCTCCACCGCCGTGGCCGTGGTCATGGCACACGCCAAACGCAAGAAAGCCTGACAGCCATGGCCGACGCCATCCTGACCCTCAACGCCGGTTCGTCCTCGATCAAGTTCGCGCTCTTTGCCCGCAGCACCGAAATACCCCAGCAACCGGAACTGGTCGGCCAGATCGACGGCATCGGCGCGGCCGGACAGGCGGCCCACATCAAGGTCAAGGACGCCGCCGGCGCCGTGCTCGACGACAGTGACCTCGAGCTCGACCTTCCTGGCAAGACCCCGCACCAGGCCGCCCTTGGCCTGCTTGTGAGCTGGCTGCACGGTCACGAAGCCGGCTGGAGCATCGCCGGCGTCGGTCATCGCGTGGTGCATGGCGCGCAGAAGTTTTCGCAGCCGGTGGTGCTCGACGCCGCCATGGTCGATGCCCTGCGCGGCTTCATACCTCTGGCGCCGCTGCATCAGCCGCACAATCTGGCCGGCATCGACGCCCTCGGTGCCGCCCTGCCCGGCGTACCGCAGGTCGCCTGCTTCGACACCGCCTTTCACCGCAGCCAGCCTGAACTCGCGCAGCTGTTTGCCCTGCCGCGCGCGATTACCGCCGAAGGCGTGCGCCGCTATGGCTTCCACGGATTGTCCTACGAATACATCGCCGAGGCCTTGCCCCGACATATCGACCCGGCCCGGGCGCGCGGCCGCGTGATCGTCGCCCACCTTGGCAACGGCGCCTCGATGTGCGCCATGCATAACCTCAAGAGCCAGGCGTCGACCATGGGCTTTACCGCCGTCGACGGCCTGATGATGGGCACCCGCACCGGCAACCTCGATCCCGGCGTGCTGCTCTACCTGATGGACTATCGCGGCATGGGTTCCCGCGAGCTGACCAAGCTGCTGTACAAGGAATCCGGCCTGCTCGGAGTTTCCGGCATTAGCCAGGACATGCGCATACTGCTGGAATCGCCGGCTG
The DNA here is from genome assembly GCA_903908065.1 of uncultured beta proteobacterium. Lineage (GTDB taxonomy): Bacteria > Pseudomonadota > Gammaproteobacteria > Burkholderiales > Rhodocyclaceae > Sulfuritalea. The sequence goes on from CAIVQO010000004.1 coordinate 1,265, forward strand.
CCGAGGCGCGCGAGGCGGTGGAGCTGTTCTGCTACCGCATCCAGCGCGAAATCGGCTCGCTCGCCGCGGCCCTGGGCGGACTCGACGCCCTGGTATTCACCGGCGGCATCGGCGAACGCGGCGCAGCAGTACGGGAAAGGGTGTGCGCCGGTCTCGGCTGGCTGGGCGCGCGTCTAGACGAGGCCGCCAACACGGCCAACGCGACCCGGATTTCGGCGGCGGACAGCCAGATCGAGGTCTGCGTGATACCCACGAACGAAGAGTGGATTATTGCCCGGCACACGGCGCGACTGGTCCGCTGATCCCGACCACCGCGCCGGCGCTTCGTTTCAAAAGCAGGTACTTTCGCCGAATCGGCCACCATTGCTGGCTGTCAACCCCCGAACCGCCCCCATCAAGCAAGGAGCGCCCCACTCCACGCTCAGGGCATGCCTTGAAAAGCAGCGCCATCCCGCTGTTTTTCTTCCCCTTTTAGCCCGGAAAAACATACTATATCTAGTAGGGAGCAGCTGAGGCTCGCACTAGCGTAATCTGTAACACATTGTTTTACTGTAACAAAAATTTTTTGCTTTTCTTGCCCGAAAGCCGGGGGTATGCTTCGCGGCTCGCCGGTACCTAACAACGGAAAGTCCTTCGGAAGAGACCATGACCACGACAATAAATAACATCGAGGAAACAAATAATTACGAACATACCGGGCAGATGGGCCTGCCCCTGCCGCAAGAAATCTCCGGCGAAGTCCTGATCGAAAAATATGCCAAGGGAAGCGAACGCGATGTGCGCGACGTGCGCAGCCGCGTCGCCCGTGCACTGGCCTCGATTGAAACCGAAGACAAGCGCGCCGCATGGGAAGCCCGCTTCCTCGACGCCCAGGAAAACGGCTTCGTTCCCGCCGGCCGCATCAACTCCGCCGCCGGCACCGACCTGTGCGCGACGCTGATCAACTGTTTCGTGCAGCCGGTCGGCGATTCCATCTCCGAAATTGTCGACGGCCGTCCCGGCATCTACACCGCGCTGCTGCAGGCCGCCGAAACCATGCGCCGCGGCGGTGGCGTCGGCTATGACTTCTCCTCCATCCGTCCGATTGGCGCCCACGTCAAGGGCACGCAATCGCGCGCCTCCGGCCCCGTCTCCTACATGCGCGTCTTCGACCGCTCCTGCGAGACCGTCGAATCCGCCGGTAGTCGCAGAGGGGCGCAAATGGGCGTCCTTCGCTGCGACCATCCCGACATCGAGGAGTTCATCCATGCCAAGGACCAGGGCGACCTGACCAACTTCAACATCTCGGTCGGCGTCACCGATCCCTTCATGGCGGCAGTGGAGGCTGACGGCGACGTCGAACTGACCCACCGCGCCGCGCCCTCGCCCGACGCCCTGGCGGCCGGCGCCTACCAGCGCAACGACGGCATGTGGGTGTATCGCAAGGTGCGCGCTCGTGACCTGTGGGAGCAGATCATGCGCTCCACCTACGATCACGCCGAGCCGGGCATCCTGTTCCTCGACCGCATGAACAAGGACAACAACCTTTACTACTGCGAAACCATCGAGGCCACCAACCCCTGCGCCGAACAGCCGCTGCCGCCGTATGGCTGCTGCTGCCTCGGCTCGATCAACCTGACGCTGTTCGTCAAGGATCCCTTCGGCAAGAAGCCGAGCTTCGACTTCGCCGCCTTCGGCAAGGTGATCGACACCTCGGTGCGCATGCTCGACAACGTGCTCGACGCCACCCACTGGCCCCTCGAGCAGCAGCTCAAGGAAGCGCAAAACAAGCGCCGCGTCGGCCTCGGCTTTACCGGCCTCGGCGATGCGCTGATCATGCTCAAGCTGCGCTACGACAGCGACGGCGCGCGCGACATGGCGGCCAAGATCTCCGAGTACATGCGCGACCGCGCCTACCTGTATTCGGTGGAACTGGCCAAAGAGCGCGGCGCCTTCCCGCTGTTCAACGCCGACATGTACCTCTCCGGCGGCAACTTCGCCTCGCGCCTGCCGCAGGAGATCAAGGACCAGATCCGCAAGCACGGCCTGCGCAATTCACACCTGCTGTCGATCGCGCCCACCGGCACGATCTCGCTGGCCTTCGCCGACAACGCCTCCAACGGCATCGAGCCACCCTTCTCCTGGACCTACACGCGCAAGAAGCGCATGGTCGATGGCACCTTCAAGGAGTACGCGGTCGAGGACTACGCCTGGCGCCTGTACAAGCACCAGGGCGGCGACGTCTCCAAGCTGCCCGACTATTTCGTCACGGCGCTGGAAATCTCGGCCCAGGCGCATGAGCGCATGGTCGCCGCGGTGGCGCCTTTCGTCGACACTTCGATCTCGAAGACGGTGAACGTGCCGGCCGACTACCCCTACACCGACTTTGAAGACCTCTACATGGTGGCCTGGAAGTCCGGCCTCAAGGGGCTGGCCACCTACCGGCCCAATTCGGTGCTGGGCAGCGTGCTGTCGGTGACGCCGACCGCCACCGAAGCCGCGCAGAAGCAGCCGCAGGACGTGACCATCGACCACGCCAACCGCCGCCTGTCGATCGGCGCCCTGCCGGCGCCGGTGCTGGCCAGCCTGCGCTGGCCCGGCCGGCCGCGCATGGCCGACGGCAACACCGCCTGGACCTACATGATCGAGGCCCCGCACGGCGAGTTCGCGCTCTTCGTCGGCCAGATCGAAAACGACATGGGCCGCGCCCTGCCCTTCGAGGTTTGGGTCAATGGCACCGAGCAGCCGCGCGGCATCGGCGCCGTAGCCAAAACCCTGTCGATGGACATGCGCGCCAACGACAAGGCCTGGCTCAAGCTCAAGCTCGACGCCCTGGCCAAGACCCAGGACGACGACTCCTTCGAACTGCCGATGCCCCCCAACGGCGAGCGCAAGCTGGTGCCTGGCGTGGTCTCGGCCCTGGCCCAGGTGGTGCGCTACCGCTGCGAGAAGCTCGGCGCCCTCGAAGGCACCGAGGCCACTCCGGTGATCGACTGCATGTTCAGCCGCGACGAACCGAAGACCGGCACCGACGGCACGCTGTCGTGGACGGTGGATGTGGTGAACCCGGCGGCGGGGGAGGAATTCGTCCTCGGCCTCAAGGAAATCACCCTGCCCGACGGCGTCACGCGGCCCTACTCGGTGTGGCTCTCCGGCCACTACCCGCGCGCCCTGGACGGCCTGACCCGGCTGCTCTCGCTCGACATGCGCGTGCTCGACCCGGCCTGGATCGGCATGAAGCTGCGCAAGCTGACCAACTACGCCGAGCCGCTGGGCGACTTCATGGCCCGCGTCCCCGGTTCCAGCAAGCAGCAGAACTGGCCCTCGACCGTGGCCTACATCGCGCGCCTGATCATGCACCGCTACGCCATGCTCGGCATCCTCGACGAGAACGGCTACCCGACGCGCGAAATGGGCATCCTCGAAGTCCCCGAGCAGAAGAGCGGTGGCGTCAAGGTGATGCAGGGCTCGCTGTGCAGCGAGTGCGGCAATTACACCGTCATCCGCAAGGACGGCTGCGATTTCTGCTCCGCCTGCGGCGCGGTGGGCAGCTGCGGCTGACACCTGCGGCCTCGTACCGGAAGGCCCCGGCAGCGCGAGCTGGCCGGGGCTTTTTTCCTGATCAGCGTTGATGGAGCCCCCCCATGAGCGACGTCCTGCAATTCGGCCCGGTCAGCATCCACCTCGGCACCAAGTCCGGCAAGTATCCCGACGGCAACCAGGTAATCGTCAAGGGGCCCGACCTTCGCGTCGCCTTCGACACACCGCTGGTGGCCAACCGCATCGGCGACGATTTCGACACGGTAGACCTCGTCATCCTCGGTCACGCCCACGAGGACCACATGGCCGGCCTGCACCGCGTGCCGCGGGCCCGCGTGCAGGCGCATGAAGCCGACCTTGCCGCCGTGCAGTCCTGGGAGGGCCTCAAGGCGCATTACGGCTATCCAGAGGACGTCATGCCGCCGATGCGCGAGATGATCGATCGCGACTTCTTCTACCATCCGCGTCCCGACGCCACCGCCTACCGCGATGGCAGCACCTGGGACCTCGGCGGCGGCGTGCGCATCCGTGCCCGCCACCTGCCCGGCCATACCTCGGGCCACTGCGCGCTGGTGGTGGAAAGCGAAGGCCTCGCCTTCATCGGCGACATCGACCTGACCGGCTTCGGCCCCTACTACGGCGACCGCACTTCCAGCCTGGCAGCGTTTCGCCGCAGCCTGCGCGAAGTCGCCGAGCTCGATGCGCGCATCTGGGTCACCTCGCACCACCGCGCCGTGATCACCGAGCGCGAGCAATTCCTCACCGACCTGGCAAAGTTCGCGGCGAAGGTCGACGAACGCAGCGAGAAACTGCTCAGCTACCTTCGCGAAAAGCCGCACACTCTGGCGGAGTTGGTGCAGCGACGACTGCTCTACCCGCCGGGCTTCAGCCTGCCCTACGTTGAAAGCGCCGAGGAGAATTCAATCCGCATGCACCTCGACGAACTCCTGGCACAGAGGCTGGCAAGTCGGCATGGAGAGGAATTCGCCGCCGCCTGAAGATCGGCCGCTTGGCGCGCAAAATCGCCGTACCACCAGCGCCGACTCTTGAGCCACGCTCAGGTACTGACGCGGGTAATTCGCTCGTCAGACAGCGCCAGCCGATCCACCAGGGCATGCAGCATGGCGGTTGCCACGGCCAGCTGGCAATTCTTGCTGGTGCCGTTCAGCACGCCCAGCGGGAATTCGGCGATCAGCGCCTCGCTCTTGGTTTCCGCCGTCGCCTGGCGCGGCATCAGGCCGGCCTTCATGTAGGCCATCTCGCCAAAGTACTCGCCCGCGCGCAGCATGTTCAGCAGCCGGCCGTTCTTGGTCACGGTGACTTCACCGCTGGCAAGGCAGAACAGGCTGCCACCGTCCTCACCCTCACGCATCAGCACCGTGCGCGCCGGCACCCGCCGCCATTGCGCGGCATACACCAGCTCCCAGATCTCGGCATCGCTGAGCGTTGACAGCACCTCGATGCGGCGCAGGCCGCCGAAGCGTTCGCTGTCGGGAATCGCGTTGTGCACGCTGCCCAGGCGCCCGATGGCGGCCAGGTCGAGGGCCAGCTCCGCCCATGACGGATACCTGTCCTCGGGCGCCTTGCGCAACATGGTCAGGATCATGCGGTCGATGCCTTCCGGCAACTCCGGACGCAGGAGGCTGGGCGGCTGCGGATCGACCAGGGCAATCTTCGAAAAAAGCTCGGCCATGGTCTTGCCGATAAATGGACGCTCGCCGGTGAACAATTCGTAGAACACCACGCCGAGCGAAAACATGTCGCTTTGGAAACCCAGGGCCTGGCCATTCAACTGTTCCGGCGACATGTAGCCGGGCGAGCCGATGTTGGCGATCTGGGTCTTCTCAGCGTCGTGCCAGTAGGCAGCGCCGAAATCGACCACCTTGATGTTGGTGCCGCTGGCGACCATGATGTTGGCAGGCTTGATGTCGCGATGGATCACGCCCTGGCGGAAGGCGTAATCGAGCGCTCCGCAGGACTTGAAGGCCATCTCGATCGCCTGTTCCACCGGTAGCAGGGCCCCGGGCATCGTGAACTGCGACAGGTCGCCGCCGGGCACGTATTCCAGCGCCAGGTAGCCGGAATCCTCGCCGATTGCCGCGTCGAGAATGGCAGCGATGTGGGGATGCGAGAGCCGCCCGGTCAGCGAGGCTTCGTTGAGGAACTGCTTCAGCCTCTTGCGGTCCTGTGTCGCGTTGGTGACCACGGCGCTTTCGAGCACCTTGAGCGCGACCTCGGCGCCGGAAAACGTGTCCTGCGCCAGATACACCATGCCGCTGGCGCCCTTGCCCAGATAACGGATAGGCTGGTATTTGCCGTAGTTGGTAGTCATTGCAGCATCCCCCGAACAGCCCCAACGGCCGCGCTTGTCTCGTCAATATACACGCCAAGCCGGGGCCGGCGCATCAGGCACATGCTCGCGACGTACTCGGAATGGAATCATGCTGCCGCGCTCGCCGACGACGTCATGCTCAGGTCGACGGCTTGCGCGAGGCGACGCCGATACCCGCCACGATCAGCAGGAAGGCCAGGCCGTGGTAGGCCTGCGGCCATTCGCCGATCACCAGCACCGAGAGCACGGCGGCGATCAGTGGGGTCAGGTTGTAGAAGATGGCGGCGATGGCCGGGCCGGCCTCGGCGACGGCCAGGCCCCAGGAGCGGTAGGCAATCACCGAAGGGCCGACGGCAATGAAGATGATGGTGGCAATGAGGCCTGCGTTCCAGTCAGGCGTCATGGATGGGGTCACGGCTTCGCCGAGGCCGGCGGCGCCGAAACCGATCACCACGCCAAACAGGCACTGGGCCAACAGGAACTCGGCCCAGTTCCAGTCGGGGCGATCGGTGCCGCGCATGTTCGCAGGCGGGCGCGCCAGCATCCAGCTATACACGGCCCAGCCGGCGATGCCCAGCACCATCAGCAGGTCGCCCTCGACCAGCTGGATGCGCAGCAGCGCCAGCGCGTCGCCGCGCGAGAGCACGGTGAGCACGCCGCCCAGCGACAGCGCGGCGCCCAGCAGCTGGCGGCGCGTCGGATGCGCGCGATAGCCGATCACACCGACCAGCATCGACCACAAGGGCAGGCTGGAGGCGATCAGGGTCACGTTGAGCGGCGTGCTGGTGCGCAGGGCGACATATTGCAGGCCGTTGTAGGCGCCAACGCCGATCAGGCCGAGGATACCGACGTAGATCCAGCGCTGGCGCAGCGCCGCACGTGCCGGCGCCGTCGCCAGCACGCGCCAACCCAGCGGCAGCAGGATCATCAAGGCTAGGCCCCAGCGCAGGGCGTTGAGCCAGAGCGGGCCGATGCTGTTGATGGCGATGCGGGCGAACACGGCATTCGCCGCCCAAAGCAATGGCGGCAGCAGCAACAGACCGAGCAGGCGCCAGGAGAGGTGCATTCAGGCGGCCGCGGACGCAGGGGCGGCGAGCTTCGCCATCCAGTCGAGCACGGCGCCGGCGGTCTCGTCCGGCCGCTCGAAGGGAAACAGGTGCGTGCCTTCGATCCAGCTCACGCGTCCCTGGCAGACCCGCGCGGTGGCAGCGAGACCAACCTGGCGCACCTCGCGCGAACGGGTTCCGACAATGAAGGCGATCGGCCCGCCGGGTGGATGCGAACGCAGGTAGGGCACCAGCCGGTGAGGGACCGTGGAATAGATTTCGGCCTCGATTTCGGGGCGGAAGCTGAGCCGGCGCGTGGCACCGGCGGCGTCCCCCGGGTCCGGCTCAGTTCCGTATTGCACATAGTCATCGAGCATTTCCGGATGCCAGCGCGCGAACATCGGCTTGGCGAGGAAATGGCTGCGCACTCCCTGCACGTCGGGCCAGCGGTCACGGCGCTTGAGCGCCCCGGCCGCCGGCGAAACCCGCGTCATCTGGCCGGTGGCCTTGACCACGCCGACCAGTCCGGATTTCCAGCCGTGGATGATGGGCGCATCGAGCACGATGATGCCGCTCACGCGGCGCGGGCGCTGCCCGGCGGCGAGCAGGCTGAGATAGCCGCCCATCGAGTGGCCGACGAGCCAGACCTTGGGCGGCGCCAGGCTGTCGATCAATGCGGTGAGTTGCTGGGTCATGCCCTGCCAGCGGCGGTCTACCGGGTAGCGCGCGTCGTGGCCGAAATGTTCGATCGCCGCCACTTCATGGCCGGCGGCGCGCCAGCTGTCGAACAAGCGGCGGTAGGTGGATGCGCCATAGCTGTTGGCATGGGAAAAAACGATCATGCGGGGGTCTCCGGCAGCGGCCGTGCGGCGGCCCAGGCGCGCTTGGCCGCTGGCGCCAGGCGCTTGATGCCGTACTCGGCGCGCGAGGCCGCGGCGCGATCACGGCAGGCTTCGGCCGCCAGCAAGCGGCGCGGTGGGTGCAAACGCATGTAGCGCGCACCGCGGCCGGCCCGGTGGGCCTCGAAGCGGGCCGCCAGGTCGACGGTTATGCCGGTGTAGAGGCTGCCGTCATCGCATTCGATGATGTACACGAACCAGGTTCGGTTGGTCGCCATGCCTACTCCATGCCACGCCGCATCCAGACGAAGAGCGCCTGCCCCTGCGACTCGGCCAGGCGTGCGAGTTCGGCCAGTTCCAGCAGCCAGTCCTGCGCCAAATCTGCATCCCATCCCTGCAATTCGAATTCCTCGATTGCGGACAATTCGGCGCCAATCGGGGCAATGTTTTCATCGTCGAGCATGGCCAGCCGCTCGGAAAGCTCTTTGGCCAGACGCAGTACCACGATGCCTTCGTCGCTAACGAATACCGGCTCGTAGGCCGCCAGCGCAAGGTCCAGCGACTCGCCGGTCAGGAGGCAATGCAGTTCGGCGATCATGCCGGTGTCGATGCCCTGGCGCTCGACGCCACTCCACTCGGTCAGCGGGCGCGAGGACTCACCGATCGAAACAATTTCATCGTCGTCGGCGGCAAGGATGGCGGTCTGCAATTCCACGGCGGGTCTCCCGGTTCAGCGAGCGCGGATCATAGCGGAAAGCTCAGCGCCGCCGCGCCTTCGCCTGCGGCCAGGGCGCAGGCTTTGGCGGCAGGTCCAGGGCCTGGCGCGCGAGGCGATCGGCGTCGCGGTTGCGATGGCGCGGTACCCACAGCAGCTGCACCTCGTCGAACTCCGCGAGCGCCGCCTGCGCAGCGGCGATCAAAGGCAGCAGGCGGACCACTGCAGTGTGCTCGCAGCCCTCGGCCTGGCCGATGGCGACACGGCTGTCGCCATGCAACTGCAAACGGCGTGCACCCGAGGCGCCGGCCAGGTGCAGGGCCGCTGCCAGGGCGCGCAGTTCGGCTTCGTTGTTGCAGCCATAGAGGCCGGTAGCAATGGCCTGCTCGGTGAGCTCGCCCTGGGGAGAAAGCAGGCGCAGCCCGATGCCGATGCGTCCTGGATTGGGCAGGGCCGTGCCGTCGAACCAGGCCTGCCAGGGAGGCTCGATCGCGCGTCCTAGAACAGGCTGCCGACCACGAAGCGGTCGCGCGCGGCAAGCTTTTCCAGGCCCTTGCTAACTTCGAGCGAGGCGCCCCACTTCATGATGTGGGCCAGGAAAGTGGTCAGCGCCTGGGACAGGGCATAGCCGGTCTCGGTCCAGTCGCGGCGAAACTCGTCGAAGGCGACGGTCTTGGCCGACAGGCGGCCGCTTTTCATCGGCACCAGGGTCACGCTGTCGCCCTTGTGGCGGATGACGATGGCGGTAGTGCGTTTGCCGTTGATGACAACCACGGTGGTCTCCCGTTGAACGGTGGCTGGCGGCCACTATAGCGAGTCCGACACGGTGGTCAGCGACGAAAAAGGCGGCGTTTTGGCCGCCATGCATGGCTTTCAGGCGCGCGCTTCGAGTTCCGCCCAGCGTTCCAGCATGGCGTCGATCTCGCTGTCGAGCTCTGCCAGCCGGGCCTGCGCCTGGCGTTGCGCTTCGGTCGGCTCACGGTAGAAGGCCGGATCGGCAAGGCGCGCCTGCAAGACCCCCTGTTCGCCTTCCAGCGCGGCAATCCGGTCGGGCAAGGCCTCCAGCTCGCGCTGCTCCTTGTAGCTCAGCTTGCGCCGCTCGGGCGCTGTCGCGGCCGGCTTGGCGCTGCTGGCGGCGTCCGCGCGCGCAGCTGGTACATCGGTCTTCGGTGCAGCCGGCGCCGGTCGCTGCCGCAACCAGTCGCTGTAGCCGCCGACATATTCCTTCCAGCGCCCTTCGCCCTCGCTGGCAATGGTCTGCGTCACCACGTTATCGAGGAAGGCACGGTCGTGGCTGACCAGGAACACCGTGCCATCGTAATCCTGCAGCAGGGCTTCGAGCAGTTCCAGGGTTTCGATGTCGAGGTCATTGGTCGGTTCGTCGAGCACCAGCACGTTGGCCGGGCGCGCAAACAGGCGCGCCAGCAGCAGGCGGTTGCGCTCGCCCCCGGACAGCGACTTGACCGGCGAGCGCGCGCGTTGCGGTGCAAAGAGGAAGTCTTCGAGATAGCCGATCACGTGCTTTTTCGTGCCGCCAATCTCGACATAGTCCGAGCCGGGGCTGATCACGTCGACCAGGGCGGCCTCAGGATCGAGCTGGCTGCGGAACTGGTCGAAGTAAGCCACCTCGATGCGGCTGCCGAGGCGAACGCTGCCGGCATCCGGCGCCAGCTCGCCGAGGATCAGACGCAGCAGCGTGGTCTTGCCGCTGCCGTTGGGGCCGATCAGGCCGATCTTGTCGCCGCGCAGGATGCGGCAGGAAAAATCGCGCACCACGGTCTTGTCGCCGGTACTTGCCGCAAAGCGTTTGGCGACCAGTTCCAGTTCGGCCACCAGCTTGCCCGAGGCCTCGCCGCGCACCAGGCGGAAATCGACCTGGCCCTGCTGTTCGCGGCGCGCCGCACGCTCGCGACGCAGGCGTTCGAGCCTGGCCACACGGCCGACGCTGCGCGTGCGCCGCGCCTCGACGCCCTTGCGGATCCAGACTTCCTCCTGCGCCAGCAGCTTGTCGGCGCGGGCATTGGCCAGCGCTTCCTCGTTGAGCATGAATTCCTTGCGCTCCTGGTAGGCGGCAAAGCGACCCGGGAACGACACCAGCCTGCCACGATCGAGTTCGACGATGCGTGTCGCCACACCGTCGAGGAAGACGCGGTCGTGGGTGATCACAATGATGGCACCGGCATAGGATCGGAGCAGTTCTTCCAGCCACAGGATGCCGTCGACATCGAGGTGGTTGGTCGGTTCGTCGAGCAGCAGCAATTGTGGCTCGCCGACCAGCGCCCGCGCCAGGGCGACGCGCTTGCGGCCGCCGCCCGAAAGCGCATCGACGCGTGCCTCGCCATCCAGCGCCAGACGCGAGATGGCCTGCTCGACGCGCGAATTGAGGCGCCAGCCGTCGCGGGCCTCGAGTTGCGTCTGCAAGTGCTGCAAATGCTCCAGCGCCGCCGTACCGCCAGCGCCGACTTTCAATGTCGCCTCGTGGTACTCCGCCAGCAGGCGCGCAATGCCGCCGAGCCCGGATGCGACGGCCTCGAACACAGTTTCATGGCCGCCAAATTCCGGTTCCTGCGCGACATAGGCGATGCTCAGCTCCGGCTGGCGCCAGATCGTGCCGTCATCGAGGCTGCCAAGCCCCGCCAGCGCCTTGAGCAGGCTGGACTTGCCGCTGCCGTTGCGGCCGATCAGGCCGATGCGCTCGCCGGCATCGACCTGCAGCGCAGCATGGTCGAGCAGGGCCACATGGCCGAAGGCAAGGCAGGCGTTTTCGAGGCTAAGGACGGGCACGGTGGGGAGGCGGCTTGCGCGCGTTTGCAGGTGTTGCGGGCTGCGCGATTATAGGCGAGCAGGTAAAATTCCCGTTCCGCCCTTGTAGCTCAGTGGATAGAGCGACCGCCTCCTAAGCGGTAGGTCTCAGGTTCGATTCCTGACTTGGGCGCCAGACAGCATGGCTGGAGGTATCATTGTGTCGATGATTTCCGACACGGCACTCGAAGAGCAACTCGCGCTGGCCCAGGCGGACTCGCGCGACATGAAGCGCACGGTGATCGCCCTGCGCGCCGAACTCGAATCTGCCCACGCCGAAATTCAGGCTGTTACAGCGCGCATCAACCAGGCCAATGCGGCCGAAATCGCCCAGCTCAAGACCACCGTCGGCGCCCTGCGCGAGGAACTCGAGCGCGCCCGCGTCGAGCGCGAAAAGGCCGTGCAGCAGGAGCGTGTCGCCGCCAGCCAGGAAATACAGATGCTGAAGGCCACTGCCGCCGCACTGCGCGATGAGCTTGAAGCCGCGCGTGCCGAACGCAACCATGCCGTGCAGCAGGAACGCGTTGCCGGGCACAACGAAATGGCCCAGCTCAAGGCCACCGCCACCGCATTGCGCGACGAGTTGCAGAAAGCGCGTGCCGACACCGACAATGCCGTACGAGCGGCCCTGGTCAGCGCCCAGGGCGAGATTGCCCAGTTGCGGCAAACCGTTGCCGGTCTCCGCGAAAGCCTGGAGCTGGCGCAGATCGACAAGACCAATGCGATCAGCCGCGAACATGCCATGGCTGCCGATGAGGTGACACAATTGAAAGCCACGATACAAACCCTGCGGGACCAGATAGACAGCGCCCGCCAACCCGCATGAACGCCATCGACCCGCCCATCGAACCCGCCGCCGGGAAAAAGAAGGCCTCGGAACGCGACCAGGAGGGCCGTCGCCGCCTGCGCCATCTCGAGTTGCTGCTGGAGGTCACGCGCCGCATGGCCAGCTACGGCACGCTCGACCAGGTGCTGCAGGCGCTGGTGGAAATGACCACCACCGAGCTGAACGCCGAGCGCGGCTCGCTCTTCCTCAACGACCCGGACACCAACGAACTCTACTCGCGCGTGGCGCAGGGCAACATCCAGCGCGAGATCCGCATCCTCAATACCAGTGGCATCGCCGGCTATGTGTATACCTCGGGCGAGGCGCTGATCATCGCCGACGCCTACGCCGACGATCGCTTCAACCGTTCGATCGACGAACAGACCGGCTTCCAGACGCGAAACATCCTTTGCGTGCCGATCAAGACCGTCAAGGGCGAGGTCATCGGCGTCGCGCAAACGCTCAACAAGCGCAGCGGAAAGTTCACCCGGCACGACCTCAACCTGCTCGAGGCGATGACCAGCCAGGGCACGCTGGCACTGCAAAGCGCACAGTTCATCGAGCGCATGCAGGCGATCCGGCGCCAGGAAATGGAATTCATCGACGTCGTTTCCGAGGTCACCGCCGACATCAAGCTCGGTTCGCTGCTGCAGAAGGTGATGGGCGAGGCGACGCGCCTGCTCAATGCCGAGCGCTCGACGCTGTTCCTCAACGATGAAAAGACTAGCGAGCTCTGGTCGGAAGTGGGCCAGGGCCTGGAGTCGGTGCAGATCCGCCTGCCCAACCACCTCGGCATTGCCGGCGCGGTATTCACCTCGGGCAAGGCGATCAACATTCCCTATGCCTACGCCGACCTGCGCTTCAATCCGGCCTTCGACAAGAAGACCGGCTATTTCACCCGCTCCATCCTCTGCGTGCCCATCGTCAACAAGCACGGCAAGGTGATCGGCGTTACCCAGGTGCTGAACAAGCGCGGCGGCCCCTTCAGCGGCGAGGACGAATCCCGGCTGCGGGCCTTCACCGCGCAGATCTCGATCGCGCTGGAAAACGCCAAGCTGTTCGCCGACGTGCAGAACATGAAAAATTACAACGAGGCGATGCTGGAGTCGATGTCGAATGCGGTCATCACGCTCGACGAGGCGGAGAAGATCGCCACATGCAATGCGGCCGGACTGCGCATCCTCAAGGTCAGCCCGGCGCAGATCCTGCACAAGCCGGCGGCGGAGTTCTTTGCCGGCAGCAATCTCTGGGTGCAGGAAAAACTCAAGCGCGTCAGCGAGACCCAGGCCAGCGAGATCGCCATGGAGGCGGAACTGGCGGTCGGCGAGGAAAAGCTCTCGGTCAACCTCACCGCCCTGCCCCTGCTCTCGATGGAAAAGAAACGCATCGGCTCGATGCTGATGCTGGAGGATATCTCCAGCGAAAAGCGCATGCGTTCGACCATGTCGCGCCTAATGGACCCTGGCATCGCCGACCAGATGCTGGCCGGCGGCGTCGATACCCTCGGCGGCAAGAACGTGCAGGCGACCGTGCTGTTCTCCGACATCCGCGGCTTCACCACCATCACCGAGCAGCTCGGCGCCCAGGGCACGGTGGCCCTGCTCAACGAGTATTTCACGCTGATGGTGGATTGCATCCAGCGCGAAGCCGGCTTCCTCGACAAGTTCATCGGCGACGCGATCATGGCCGCCTTCGGCATCCCGGTCGCCCACGACGACGATGCCGACCGCTCGGTACGCACGGCAATCAGCATGATCCGGGAGCTGTGGGCCTGGAACAAGCTGCGCAATGCCGAAGGCAAGCTGCCGGTCGATATCGGCATCGGCCTCAATACCGACAACGTGGTATCGGGCACCATCGGTTCCAAGAAGCGCATGGATTACACCATCATCGGCGACGGCGTTAACCTCGCTGCGCGGCTTGAGTCCGCCTGCAAGCAATACGGCGCCCACATCCTGATCAGCGAGTTCACCAACAAGCTGCTGCGCGGCACCTACTACAGTCGTGAACTCGACCTGGTGGTGGTCAAGGGCAAGACCCAACCGGTGGCGATCTTCGAAATCCTCGACTACCACACCGAGGAAAGCTATCCGAACATGACGGATGCAATGCGCCACTTCAAGGCCGGCCTGCAAAAATACCGGCAGCAGAAGTGGGATGACGCCAAGGGCGAGTTCAACGAAGTATTGGCGCTCAACGACCACGACAAGGCGGCCAAGATGTACATCGAGCGCTGCGACCACTTCATCGCCAATCCGCCGGGGGCAGACTGGGATGGCGTCTGGGTGATGGAGTCGAAGTAGCCTCGGGGCTACTTGACGCGCGTCAGGAAGGGCTTGCCCGAAGGTCGTTCGGTTGCGGGCGCCGCGGATGTCGGGACGGCATCATCGGCCGCTTGCGGCACTGAATCTTCGGCCAGCGCGTCTGCCGCTTCGCTTTCGCTGACATCGAAGGCCATGCCATCGCCGTTCTCGCGCGCATAGATGGCCATCACGCGGCCGATGGGCACCACCACCGGGAAAGCCTTGCCGCCGAAGCGGGCCTGGAAGGTGATTTCCTCGTTGCCCATCATCAGCTGGTGCGTCGCCTCGACACCAACGTTGAGCACGATCTCGCCTTCCTTGACGAACTCGCGCGGCACGCGCGTCGCGGCATCGACCTTGACCGACAGGTAGGGCGTGAAGCCCTGATCCGCGCACCATTCGTGGATGGCGCGGATCAGGTAGGGTTTGGTGGACTGCATTTTTACGCCGCGCCGTTGAGCGCGAGGAAGGATGACGCGCCTTAGCGGCGCATCATCTTTTCCGTGGGGGTCAAGGCGTCGATGAAGCCCTGGCGCGAGAAGATTCGCTCGGCGTACTTCATCAGCGGCGCCGTGGTCTTCGGCATCTCGATGCCGTAGTGGTCGAGGCGCCACAGCAGCGGGGCAATCGCCACGTCGAGCATGGAAAAATCCTCGCCGAGCAGGAACTTCTGCTTGTTGAACATGGGCGCCAGCTCGACCAGTCGATCGCGAATGTGCCCGCGCGCCTTGTCGGCCGACTTGAGGTTCTTTTCCACCGCGTCGATGTGGCTGAACAACTCATGTTCCATGGTGAACAACAGCTGGCGAGCCTTGGCGCGAGTTTGCGGGTCCGGCGGCATCAGCTGCGGATGCGGGAAGCGCTCGTCAATGTACTCGTTGATGATGTTCGACTCGTACAACACGAGGTCGCGGTCGACCAGCACCGGCACGCGGTTGTAGGGATTGATGATGGCGATGTCTTCCGGCTTGTTGAACAAGTCGACATCGATCACCTGGAAGTCCATCTGCTTTTCGTAGAGGACAATGCGGCAACGATGGCTGAACGGGCAGGTGGTGCCCGAGTACAGGTTCATCATGGCGCTGGTGCCCCAGGAATAATCGGCATCACGCACCACTTTGCGGACGGGTGGTGCGTTCATTTCTCTGTGCCCCATGGTCTGCATTCACGTATCAAGTTAATGGATGTCTTTCCAGAACTCGCGCTTCAACGCATAAGCGAAGACGAAGAAGACAGCGAGGAAAATCAGCACGACTACGCCCAGATGCTTGCGGAACTCGGATACCGGCTCGCCCATGTACTTCAGGTAGGCCACCAGGTCACCGACCATGGCATCGTATTCCTGCGGCTTCATCTTGCCCGGCTTGACCAGCTTGAGCTTGTGATCCTCGCCCATCACCTGGTCGCCCTGCAGGTCCCACAGCACGTGCGGCATGCCGACGTTTTCGAAGATCACGTTGTTCCAGCCGGTGGGACGGCTCTCGTCGCGATAGAAGCTGCGCAGGTAGGTGTAGAGCCAGTCAGCGCCGCTGCCGTGCTCGGAAGCGCGGGCGCGGGCGATCACGGTGAGGTCGGGTGGCGCGGCGCCGAACCAGACCTTGGCGTCATTGCGCTGCATGGCGATGCGCATCGGCTCGCCCACCTTGTCCGCCGTAAACATCAGGTTGTCGCGAACCTGGTCATCGTTGAGGCCGATATCCTTCAAGCGGTTGTAGCGCATGTAGGAGGCGGAATGGCAATTCAGGCAGTAGTTCACGAAGACCTTGGCGCCATTCTGCAACGCGGCCATGTCATTGGCCTTGTCCGGCGCCGTATCCAGGTGCAGCTTGGCACCCGCGGCCAGCGCCACCACGGGCGCGAACAGGATTGCGAAAAGTAGTTTTTTCATTTCATCGTCACCCGGTCAGGTTCCGGCTGGCAACGATCCAGGGAGGACCAGATCGGCATCGTCAGGAAAAACAGGAAGTAATAGACGCTGAGGAGCTGAGCCACCGGCGCTCCGGGAATCGATCCGAAGAACTTGTAGGCCGGGTCCTTGGTGCCGAGGAAACCGAGGATGAAGAAGCCGATGATCCAGATGGTGAGCAGGGTCTTGGTCAGCGGGCCGCGATAGCGGATCGACTTGACCGGGCTGCGATCCAACCAGGGCAGGAAGGCAAACACCACCACGCCGGCGCCCATCGCCACCACGCCCCAGAACTTGGCATCAATGCCCAGCAGCGGATAGGTCACGGCACGCAGCAGCGAGTAGTAAGGCGTGAAATACCAGACCGGAGCAATATGCGGCGGCGTCTTCAGCGGATCGGCCGGATCGAAGTTGTTGTACTCGAGGAAGTAGCCGCCGCCCTCGGGCATGAAGAACACGATCACCGAGAACACCATCAGGAAGACGATCACGCCGACGATGTCCTTCACCGTGTAGTACGGGTGGAAGGGAATGCCGTCGAGCGGGACGCCGTTGGCATCCTTCTTCTTCTTGATCTCGACGCCGTCCGGGTTGTTGGAGCCGACTTCGTGCAGTGCAATGATGTGCGCCGCCACCAGGCCGACCAGCACCAGCGGCATGGCGATCACGTGGAAGGCGAAGAAGCGGTTCAGCGTCGCGTCGCCCACCACGTAGTCGCCGCGCAGCCAGATCGAGAGATCCGGACCGATCACGGGAATCGCGGAGAACAGGTTGACGATCACCTGTGCGCCCCAGAAGGACATCTGGCCCCAGGGCAGCAGGTAGCCGAAGAAGGCCTCACCCATCAGGCACAGGAAGATGCCAATGCCAAACAACCAGATCAGTTCGCGCGGCTTGCGATAGGAGCCGTAAATCAGGCCGCGGAACATGTGCAGATAGACCACGATGAAGAAGGCCGAGGCACCCGTCGAATGCATGTAGCGGATCAACCAGCCCCACGACACGTCGCGCATGATGTATTCGACGCTGGCGAAGGCCACTGGAACGCCCGAGGCATTCAGCGAAGCATCCGGCTTGAAGTGCATGGTCAGGAAGATGCCGGTGACAATCTGGAGCACCAGCACCAGGATCGCCAGCGAACCGAAGAAATACCAGAAGTTGAAGTTCTTCGGCGCGTAATACTCGGACAGGTGGGCCTTCCAGTTCGCCGTCAGCGGGAAGCGCGCATCGACCCAGTCCAGCGTGCCTTGCAGCAGTGCATTAACTTTGCTCATTGGGTCAGGCCTTCTTGTCTTCGCCGATCAGCAGCTTGGTTTCGCCAAGGTACATATGGGGCGGCACTTCGAGGTTGTCCGGAGCCGGCTTGCTCTTGTAAACGCGGCCGGCGAGGTCAAACGTGGAACCGTGGCAAGGGCAGATGAAACCGCCCGGCCAGTTGGGATCGATGCCGGAATCGGCGCCGGTCTTGAACTTGTCGGTCGGCGAGCAGCCCAGATGGGTGCAGATGCCGACCGCGACGAAGATTTCGGGCTTGATCGAACGCGTGTCGTTCTTGGCGTAATCCGGCTGCATCTTCTTGTCGGACTTGGGATCGGCCACCTGGTCGGCGATCTTGGTCAGACCGTCGAGCATTTCCTTGGTGCGATTGATGATCCACACCGGCTTGCCGCGCCATTCGACAGTCATCATCTGGCCAGGAGCCAGCTTGCTGATATCCACTTCGACCGGGGCACCGGCAGCCTTGGCGCGCTCGGAGGGCAGCATGCTGGCCACGAAAGGCACAGCGGCAGCTACCCCAGCCACCCCGCCCGCGGCCGCCGTAGCAACCAGAAGACGGCGTCGACCGCAATCGACATTATCGTCACAACTCATGGTGTTAGTCCCTGAATGCTGAAATGCGAAACCGGAAAAGACGCGATTGTAGCGAATCTCGCAGGGCGATTAAAGCCCTGAACTAGGGCAACTTATTCACGCAGACCGCGAAATGAAATTATTTAACCTATAAATCAATTAGATAATTCCATCCCGGCGAAACTCGCCAATGGCCTCGGTGGCATAGCCCAGCCGGCCCAGCACAGCCTCCGTGTGTTCGCCGAGTCTTGGACCGATCCAGCGCGTCCCACCCGGTGTTGTGGACAGCTTGGGCACCACTCCCGGAATACGAAATCCTTTTCCATCAGGCAGTTGTGCCGCCTCCAACATGCCCCGGGCGAGGAATTGCGGATCGCGGAACATGTCGGCCACGGAATGGATTGTGCTCGAGGGCACCTGTGCCTCTGCTGCAATGCGCAAAACATCCTCCGCGTCGCAACTGCCAACCCAGTCATCGATCACGCCGTAGATTTCAGCCGCACGCGCGTCCCGGCCGGCGTTGCTCGCCAGGTCCGGAGCTTCGGCCAGATCCTGGCGGCCAATTGCGGCCATGAGGCGCTTGAAGATGGCATCGCCGTTGGCACCGATGATCAGATGCTTGCCGTCGCGAGTGGTATGGGTGTTCGAGGGCGTGATGCCCGGCATCACATTGCCGGTGCGCTCACGGATGAACCCGAACACGTCGAACTCCGGCACCAGACTCTCCATCATGGCGAAGACCGCCTCGTAAAGGGCGACATCGACCACCTGTCCGGCGCCGCCATTCACCTCACGGTGGCGCAAGGCCATCAAGGCGCCCAGCGCGCCCCACAGCGCGGCGATCGAATCGCCGATGGATATCCCGGTCTTTACCGGCGGCCGGTCGGGGAAACCTGTGATGTAGCGCAATCCTCCCATGGATTCGCCGATGGCGCCGAAACCCGGCTGCTTCGCCAGCGGCCCGGTCTGCCCAAAGCCCGACAGGCGAACCATAACGAGCCCCGGATTCAGCGCGGAAAGCACCTCCCAACCGAGGCCCAGCTTCTCCATCACGCCAGGGCGGAAGTTCTCGACCACGATATCGGCCTCAGCGGCCAGCCGGCGCGCAATTTCGATGCCACGGGGATGCTTGAGGTTGAGCGTCACCGATTGTTTGTTGCGCGCCTGGACAAACCACCATAAAGAGGTCTCGCCGTCCTCTGTTGGATATAGCTTGCGCCACTTGCGCAGCGGATCACCCTCGCCCGGCGACTCGATCTTGATGACATCCGCACCAAACTCGGCAAGGATGCGCGAACAGAAGGGTCCGGCGATCAGCGTGCCGAATTCGAGCACCTTGACGCCGGCCAGCGGCAGCAGTGTCTCGCTCAAACGAACTCGCGCCGCTCGCGCAGCGCCTGCGCCACGGTGGCGGCGTCGGAAAACTCCAGTTCGCCGCCGACCGGCAGGCCGCGCGCGATGCGGCTAACCCGGAGTCCCCGTGCGTGCAGCAACTCGGAAAGGTAGTGCGCCGTGGCCTCGCCCTCATTGGTGAAGTTGGTGGCCAGGATCACTTCGCGCACCACGCCGTCGGTGGCCCGCTCAAGCAGGCGGCTGAAGGCCAGTTCCTTGGGGCCGATCCCGTCGAGCGGCGACAGGCGCCCCATCAATACGTAGTAAAGCCCGTTGTAGGCATGGGCCTGCTCCATGCTTATCGCATCGACCGGCATTTCGACGATGCACAGCTGGCTGGCATCGCGACGTGGCGAAAGACAGCGTTCGCAGACTTCGGCTTCCGTGTAGTTGTTGCAGCGCGCGCAGTGATGGAGCGTTTGCAAGGCCTGATCGATGCCTCGCGCAAGGCGCTCGGCCCCGTTGCGATCGCGTTGCAGCAGGTGATAGGCCATGCGCTGCGCCGATTTCGGGCCGACGCCCGGCAGGCAACGCAGGGCCTCGATGAGTTCCTCGAGGCTGGACGTCGGTGTCACTGGCGTTCGCTCAGAACGGCAGCTTCATGCCCGGCGGCAGATTGAGACCGGCCGTGAATCCACCCATCTTTTCGGCGGTGGTCTGCTCGACACGCCGACTGGCATCGTTCATCGCGGCAGCGATCAGGTCTTCGAGCATTTCCTTGTCATCCATCACCGACGGATCGATGTTGACGCGCTTGACGTCGTGCTTGCAGGTCATCACCACCTTGACTGCGCCGGCGCCGGACTGGCCCTCGACTTCCATCTGGGCCAGTTCGGCCTGGGCCTTTTCCATGTTGGCCTGCATTTGCTGCGCCTGCTTCATCAGCCCGGCGATGCCACCTTTGTTGAACATGCGTGCTCCTTGCTAGATTGGTTTGATCGTGGATTCGTCGATGCTGGCGTCGAACAGGTCCACCACATCGCGCACGAAGGGATCCTGCTCGATCGATGCCACGGCTTTTTCCTGGCGCTCCCGCTGTGCGTTGCGGCTGCGTTCGGCCGGGGTCTCGGTGGCAGGCTCTGCCATGTCGATCTCCAGCCGCAGCGGTCGGCCGAAGCGGCTTTGCAACTCGCTTTGCAGTTTGTCCTGCTGCGCTTTTCCCAGCAGGTGCTTGTGCAGGGGCGCCAAACGCAGGCGAACGACGCCTTCGCCAAGCTCAGCCAGTTCGCAATGCTGAGCCAGTTGCCGGGCCATCCCGGTCAGCGGCAACTGCGCAACCAGCGCATGCCAGTCATTGCCGGCCAGCGCCGGGGGCGGTGCCACGGGCGCAGGGGACGCCGGGGCTGCCGGGGTCTGCCGTTGCACCACCGGCGCTGGATTTCCGGCCGCAGTGCCACTTGCCGGCTCGGGCGACCGAGCGGGCATACGCGCGACAGAAGGTGCGGCCTGGCGCGGGGCCGGAGCGGAGGCGCCGGCGCGATCCGGGCGGAAAGCGTGCAGGCGCAACAAGCTCATGGCAAAGCCGGAATACTCGTCGGGGGCCAGGGCCAATTCATCGCGGCCATGGATCGCAATCTGGTAGGCCAACTGCAGGTACTCGGCATCCCAGGTATTGGCATACGGCGCCAGGCGTTCACGCTCGGCCTCGTCGAGCAGCGCCTGCGGCGCGAACTGCATCAGCGAAATCCTGTGGAACAGGCTCGCCAGTTCCTGCAAGCCGCCATCGAAGGACAGGCTGCGCGCATCCATCAACCTGACCACGTCAAGCATCGCCTGCACGTCCTGGGCCGCGAGCCCGTCGAGCAAAGCGAACAAGTGCTCGTCGCCCAGCGTGCCCAGCATGGTCCTCACGCCGTCTTCCTCGACCTTGCCGGCGCCGTGGGCTATCGCCTGATCGAGCAGCGACAAGGCATCGCGCATGCTGCCGGCCGCCCCCTTGGCCAAATGCCGCAACGCCGCCGGTTCGAAGCTCACGCCTTCGGCCTCCAGCACGCGCGAAAGGTGGTCGACAATGTGGCTCTGCGGCATCTGTTTCAGGTTGAACTGCAGGCAACGCGAGAGCACAGTGACCGGAATCTTTTGCGGATCGGTGGTTGCCAGGATGAACTTGACATGGGCCGGCGGCTCTTCCAGAGTCTTCAGCATGGCGTTGAAGGCATGACCGGAAAGCTGGTGCACTTCATCGATCACATACACCTTGTAACGGCCGATGGTCGGTGCGTAGGTCGCGCGCTCAAGCAAGGCTGTCATGTCGTCGACGCCCCGGTTCGAGGCCGCGTCGAGTTCGATGTAATCGACGAAACGCCCGCCGTCGATCTCGGTGCAGGCGCTGCATTTTCCACAGGGGGCAGAACTGACCCCGCTCTCGCAGTTCAAGGCCTTGGCCATGATGCGCGCCAGCGTCGTCTTGCCGACGCCGCGCGTGCCGGTGAACAGGTAGGCGTGGTGCAACCGGTTCTGGTCCAGGGCATGGGTCAGGGCCTTGACCACGTGCTCCTGCCCCACCAGGGTGGCAAAGGACTTGGGGCGCCACTTGCGGGCGAGAACCTGGTAACTCATGGCCGGATTTTATCAGGGGAAGGAGCGGCGTCCGGCCGGCGCCGCCCTCTCCTCGTGCTTCAGTGCTTGTGCGATTCCGCAGGGGCCTGGGGCGGCGGCGTCCGACCGCCGCGGCCGGGGCCTTGCATGCGACCCATGGCCCCGAAATGGCGATCGGCGGCAGCCTTTTGTTCTGCTGACAGTGCGCCATAGAGCCGGTTGAAGGACTCGTTGACGGATTCCATCGCTGCCAGCCTGTCCTTCATGCCTGCCTGCATCTGTGCCAGGCGCTCGGGGGCGGTCATCGGCTTGTCGTCGCTCATGCGCTTGCGCATCGCCTCGCCTTCTTTGGCAGCCTCGGCCTTGGACTTGTCGGCAAACGCCTGCCACAGCGGTTCCTGCTGGCCCGTGGGTTTGATGTCGGCCTTCAGGCGGGCCAGGCGTTGCTCGACGCGCGCGGATGGATCCATCCTGCCTTGCCCTTGCATCTTGCCGCCGGGCCCCATGCCGCCCATCCCGCCCGGGCCCATGCCGCCGGGCCCCATGCCGCCTTGCATCATGCCGCCGCGCATGCCTTGGCCGCCTTCGGGGCCATAGCCTTGCGCCACCGCGCTGCCCAGCACGCCAACACTTCCGGCAAAGAGGGCCGCGATCATCAGATTCCTGCGTTTCATTTTCTGCTCCTGGATGAATGCCTCATGGCAGGCGTATTTGATCTTGCCGCTGTAAGCCGGATGTGACCG
The DNA here is from genome assembly GCA_903908065.1 of uncultured beta proteobacterium. GTDB lineage: Bacteria > Pseudomonadota > Gammaproteobacteria > Burkholderiales > Rhodocyclaceae > Sulfuritalea. The sequence goes on from CAIVQO010000004.1 coordinate 24,077, forward strand.
GGGCGGCAAGTTTGTAAGCAGAGGTTGCCAGAGCGGCGAGAGGAGGAAGGGCGGCGAGCCTGACCCCCGGCACTTGCGGAAAATGGCTGTGGCTGCTTCCTTCCGGACCTGACCAGGTTCACCACCCCTCAATGCGGGGAGACCCGCCGCGGCGCGGATTCTAGCAGTGCCGTGCCGCCAGCGCCGACTTTCAGCGCAGGATGTCTTCCACCGCGTCGATCACCATGCGCGTGCCGATCGCGATCAGCAGAATGTCGCCGGCAATGCGCACATAGCGATGTTCCGGCGGCGGGGGCGGCAAGCGCTTGAGCAAGTCAGGTGGCAGGCGGCTGTATTTCAGGTCGGACGGCAGGGGCTGGCCGGCGGCCCATTTTTTGGCCTGTCCTGGCGGCAGGCAGCCATTGTTCTTTTTGGCCAGGCCAGGAGGGCATTTGCCCTTGCGGGCCCTGGTGCCGTAGTAGTCCTCGATAGTTCGTCGCGAATCCTGGTCGAAGCCGGTTGTCGTGCTGGCAGTCTGCGACGCCGCATGCGCCGGCTTCCCGGCCCAGGCAGGCTTTTCAGCCAGAGCCGTCGTGCCGGGCAGAAGAAGGCTTGTGGTCGCTACCATGACAAGGAAGGGAATGGACTTCATGTGCGTTTCCTTCGGGAGGGTAATGCGAACACTGTCCCATCCCGGCCGGTGGCGTGCAAGGCATTCGATCACACCGTCAGTCATCCGCCACCGCGTTGGTAGGCCAGGGTGAAACGGCGCATGAAAGCTTCCTCGGCCTCTGCGGTAAGGCCATCGAAACTGATGTCGACGCGATGCCGGTCCAGCCTGACCATGCCGATTGCCAACGGCGGGATGGGTGTGAAGCGGACGCACCAGCCGCTGCCATGGAATGCGCCGTCGCGCTCGGTGAACTCCTGGCGTCCGGTCGCTTCGGGCAGCAGGCGGAGGAAGTCTCCGCGGGTAATGGTGGCGTCGTAGCCGCGCGGAAACTTCATCCGCCGGCGACGGGCGGCCAGATAGCGAGGGTGTCGCCGTCGTTGAGCACGCGTGACGCGCGCTCGCCCGGCGGCACGAAATTGCCGTCGATCAATACCAGGTGCACCAGCTTGATCGGCAGGGCGACGCGCTCGACGATCTGCGCCACGGTGGTGCCGTCGTCGAGGTCGAGGCTCAGCGCA
>CAIVQO010000005.1 GCA_903908065.1 uncultured beta proteobacterium
ACTTCGTACTTGGCGCTGCTCATGCGTGCTCCTTGCGGATGGTGTTGTGCGGTGGGTCGAAAATCATACTTCCAGCCATTCCTTGCGGATCGCGGCGTTGTTCTTGAGGTCGGCGGGCGTGCCTTCGAAGACGATGCGGCCGTGGCCCATGAGGTAGAGCCGCTCGGAAATGTCGAGCGCGATGGCCAGCTTCTGTTCGATCAGCAGGATGGAGATGCCGCGCTTCTTCACCTCCTGCAGGAATTCGCCGACCAGTTCGACGATCTTCGGCGCCAGGCCTTCGGTCGGCTCGTCGATCATGACGAAGTCGGGGTCGCCCATCAGGGTGCGGCACAGGGTCAGCATCTGCTGCTCGCCGCCGGAGAGCACGCCGCCGGGCGTGCCGTCGCGTTCCTTGAGGCGCGGGAACAGCGCGTACATGTCTTCGATGCTCCAGCGGCCGACGGCGCGCGGGTCCTTGACGCCGAGCATCAGGTTCTGGCGAACCGTGAGGTCGGGGAAGATGTCGCGGTTTTCCGGCACCAGGCCGATGCCGAGGCGGGCGATTTCGTAGGCCTTCATGCCGAGGATCTCGCGGCCCTTGAAGCGGACGCTGCCCTTGGCCACCACCTGGCCCATCACCGCCTTGGCCGTGGTCGAGCGGCCGACACCGTTGCGCCCGAGCAGGCAGACGATCTCGCCTTGCTTGACGTGCAGGTTGACCCCGTGCAGGACGTGGCTCTTGCCGTAGTAGCCGTGGAGGTCGGCAATTTCCAGCATCGGGTTGGAGGCGGCATCAGTCATGATTCAAACTCGTCCCCAGGTAGGCTTCCTGCACCGCGGCATTGCAGCGGATCGCGGCCGGCGTGTCGGTGGCGATGATCTGTCCATAGACCAGCACCGAGATGCGGTCGGCCAGGCCGAACACCACGCCCATGTCGTGCTCGACCATGACCAGGGTCTTGCCCTCGGTGACGCGGCGGATCAGCGCCACGGCTTCCTCGGTCTCGGTGTTGCTCATGCCGGCGGTCGGCTCGTCGAGCAGGATCACATCGGCGCCGCTGGCGATGGTGATGCCGATTTCCAGCGCACGCTGCTCGGCATAGGAAAGGATGCCGGCCGGCGTGTCGCGCCGCTTGCCGAGGCCGATGTCTTCCATCACCTGCTCGGCGCGCAGGCGCGCATCCTTGAGGCTGGCCAGGCGCTGCCAGAAGGAATAGCGGTAGCCCAGCGACCACAGCACGGCGCAGCGCAGGTTCTCGAACACCGAGAGGTTGTGGAAGATGTTGGTGATCTGGAAGCTGCGCGAGAGGCCCTTGCGGTTGATCTGGAAGGGCTTGAGGCCGACCACATTCTCGCCCTTCAGCTCGATGGCGCCGGAACTGAAAGGCAGGCGCGCGCTGATCAGGTGGAACAGCGTGGACTTGCCGGCGCCGTTGGGGCCGATGATGGCGTGGCGCTCGCCGCGATGGATGTCGAGGTCGACGCCGCGGATGATTTCGCTGGCGCCGAAGTTCTTCTTCAGGCCCTGGATGCGAATCGCGGGGGAAGTCATTGCTTGTCCCCATGCAGGGTGGCCAGCGTGGCGTTCCAGGCGACGCCGAGGCGGCCGCCGATCCAGCGCGTGAGCATCAGGCCGATGCCGGTGACGGCCAGCGCGGTGAGCCAGGGGCCGGGGGCATTGAGGTGCAATTGCATGCCCAGCACCTTGGTCGCCGTGTCGCCGGCGCCGACTCCTGCGTCGCCGCTGAGCAGGGCGTAGCCGAGTTCGATCAGCCCCACCAGCCCGGCCAGCAGCACCAGCACCGGCAGCGCTACCGCGAGGTAGTGCGGCAGCATGCGGCGGAACAATCCGGCCTGCCACAGCGCGCGCTGCACCGCGATCAGGCTGGCGATGCCGCCCGGCGCTACCAGCACCATGAAGAGGAAGAAGAGGCCGAAGTAGAGCAGCCAGGCGTGGGTCATGCCGCCGATCACGATCTGCATCACGGTGACCAGGATCGCGCCGATGATCGGCCCGTAGAAAAAGCCGATGCCGCCGACGAAGGCGATCAGCAGCACGACGCCCGAGGTGTGGGCGTTCAGCGTTTCGGCGGTGACGATCTCGTAGTTCAGCGCCGAGAGCCCGCCGGCGATGCCGGCGAAGAAGCCGGAGAGGATCACCATCAGGAAGCGCACGCGCTCGGTGTCGTAGCCGACGAACTCGGCGCGCTCGGGGTTGTCGCGCACGGCGTTGGCGATGCGTCCCAGCGGCGTTTGCGTCAGGGCGAACATGGCGACGGTGCAGGCGAAGGCCCACAGCACGATGAGGCCGTACATCTCGACCTGCGGGCCCCAGCTGAAGCCGAGGACGGTTTCCTTGCCGACCACCCGGTTGCCCGAGACGCCGCCTTCGCCGCCGAACACGGCGGGAAACATCAGCGAACAGGCGGCGACCATTTCGCCGATGCCGAGCGTGATCATGGCGAAGGTGGTGCCCGCCTTGCGCGTCGTCACGTAGCCGAGCAGCACGCCCGCGGCCAGGCCGGCCAGTCCGCCGGCGAACGGCAGCAGCGCGGTGGTCAGCGGCCCGCCGCCTTTGCCGATGGCATTCAGCAGGTGCATGGTGGCGAAGGCGCCGAGGCCGTAGTACACCGCATGGCCGAAGGAGAGCAGGCCGGTCTGGCCGAGCAGCATGTTGTAGGAGAGCGAGAACACCACCATGATGCCGATCTGGCACAGCAGCGAGATGACGAAGCCGCTCTTGAGCACCAGCGGCAGGGCGAAGGCCAGCGCCAGGCAGCCGCCCCAGACCGCCAGGCGGCCGCGAGAGAGGAGCGCCGGATTCATGACTCGCGCGATCCCATCAGGCCGCGTGGGCGGAAGATCAGGATCGCCACCATCAGCAGGTAGGGTAGCACCGGTGCCAGCTGGGTGATGGTGAGGCGCGCGACCTGCGATCCGTCGGGCAGGGTGATGCCGACCAGGGCGAAGACGTCAGTGATCGAGATCGACAGCGCTACCGAGAAGGTCTGGATGCAGCCTATCAGGAGCGAGGCGATGAAGGCCCCGCCCAGCGAGCCGAGGCCGCCGACGACGACGATGACGAAGACGATGCTGCCCACTGCCGCCGCCATGCCTGGCTCGGTGATGAAGGCATTGCCGCCGATGACGCCGGCCAGCCCGGCCAGCGCCGTGCCGCCGCCGAATACCAGCATGAAGATGCGCGGCACGTTGTGGCCCAAGGCTTCGACCATGTCCGGCTTGGTCAGCGCGGCCTGGATGATGAGGCCGATGCGGGTGCGCGTCAGCAGCGCGTAGAGGGCTACCAGCATGCCGACCGAAACCAGCATCATGAAGCCCTTGTAGATCGGGAAGTCGGTGCCGAACAGGGTGAACAGCGCGCCGTCGAGTTCGACCGGGATCTTGTAATCGACTGAAGACTTGCCCCAGATCAGGTGCACCAGTTCCTCGACCACGAAGGCTAGGCCGAAGGTGAACAGCAGTTCGGCGACGTGGCCGAAGCGGTGGGCGCGGCGCAGGCCGTAGCGCTCGATTAGCGCACCGACGGCGCCGACCAGCAGCGGCGCCACCAGCAGACCGGGCCAGAAGCCGACCCAGGTGCTGATTTGGTAGGCGAAGTAGGCGCCCAGCATGTAGAAGCTGGCATGGGCGAAATTGAGGATGCCCATCATGCTGAAAATCAGCGTCAGGCCGCTAGACAGCATGAACAACAGCAGGCCGTAGGTGATGCCATTCAGGAGCGAGATGGCGACGAATTCCAAGGCGATTCCTCGTGGGCTGGGCGTTGCAGAAAACGCCGGAGGCCGTCACGGCCTCCGGATGCCAGGGTCAGGCACGCCCGGTTCAGGGCCGCGACATGATGCAGGCGGTCGGCAGCTGGGAATCCCGCTGCGACACCGAGGCGACGGTCTTCCAGCCGAAGCCGGTGCCTTCCGAATCATGCTTCACGGTCTTGCCGTCGGCCTTGGCGAACACCGAGATGTAGAGCGGCTGCATCAGCTGGTGGTCGCTCTTGCGCATCCATACCTCGCCGTTCTCGGCCGGGAAGCGCATGTCTTCCAGGGCTAGGGCCACGGCCTTCGGGTCGGTGCTCTTGGCGGTGTTCATCGCCTTGGCCACCATCTCGACCATGGTGTTGACGCGCAGGTAGTAGAACCAGACGCCGGGGTACTTCTTGTTGAAGTCAAGGGCGAACTTCTCCGTGCTCTTGGTCGGCACGTTCATGTGCCATTCGGTGAGCTGCAGCACCTTGTTCTCGCCCGAGGCGCCCATCGCCTGCGGCGTGCCGAGGCCGCCGGCGTAGTAGGTGAAGAAGCGCGCCGTGAGGCCGGCGTCCTTGGCGGCCTTGACCAGCAGCGAGAGGTCGTTGCCCCAGTTGCCGGTGATCACGGTGTCGGCGCCGGAGGCCTTGATCTTGGCGATGTAGGGGGCGAAATCCTTGACGCGGCCGATCGGATGCAGGTCTTCGCCGACGATCTGCACGTCCTTGCGTTTCTTGGCCAGCATTTCCTTGGCGGCCTTGGCCACCTGGTGGCCGTGGGCGTAGTCCTGGCCGATGATGAAGACCTTTTTGATCTTCTTGTCGTTTTCCATGAAGTTGGTGATGGCCTCCATCTTCATTTCGGTGTTGGCGTCGAAGCGGAAGTGCCAGAAGCTGCATTTTTCGCCGGTCAGGGTGGGGTCGACGGCGGCGTAGTTGAAGAACAGCACGGTCTTGTCGGGATTGCGTTCGTTCCACTTGTTCACGGCATCGATCAGCGAATGCGCGGCACCGGAGCCGTTGCCCTGGGTGACATAGCGGAAGCCCTGGTCGATCGCGGCCTTGAGCTGGATCTGGGTTTCCTGCGGGCTGCCCTTGTTGTCGAAGCCGACGAATTCCAGCTTCTGGCCCATGATGCCGCCCTTCTGGTTGACCAGGATCTCGGCAGCCTCCTTGAAGCCCTTGAGGCCGGCTTCGCCGACGTTGGCAAAGGGTCCGGAAAGCGGGTCGATGTAGGCTATCTTGACTTGGGCGTAGGCGGCGCTGCCCATCAGTGCAAGGCTTGCGGCGATGGCCAGATTGCGGAATTTGCTCTGCGTCATGCTGTTCTCCTCCAGGTATTGGAATGTTTTGAATCCGGCCACGCCATCCATCGGGTTCTGCATAGCGGAACTTAGTTCTGTAATACAAGCGAAACTATACTGGTAGTCCCCGCCACTGTAAACCGCTTTTTCCGCAGGTCCCGGCGACCGGCAAGCGGTGTTGCGGCGGCCGTGCCGGTTCGATGCGGCACCGGGTAAATGCTGCACTGCGGAATCCGGCGGCGGTGGGGAACTCGGGGCTTCCCCGATGGCGTCTTGGCGCTGCTTGCCTAGAATTTCATGCCCGCCTTCCGCTCGGCAATCCATGGCTTCCCGACTGTTGCCCCTGCTGTTTCTGGCCTTCCTCGCCCTGCCGGCATTCGGCGCCTGTCGCACCCATCCGCTGACGCCGCCCGACCAGGTCCGGATTGCCGACGACTCGGTGATGATCGTGGTGCACCAGTCCTCGACCTACGACGCGCGCTTTGCCACCAAGCGCGGCGTGGATGAGGCCGTGCGCTTTGCCAAGAGCCGCAAGATTCCGGTGATCTACCTGCAGGACGACACGCCGGACGAGTTCTATTTCATGGAAGACTGCTATCCCGATCACTGGGTCTTCTCGCAGGGTGGCGAGATCCGCTTCGAGGTCACCGCCTCCCATGTGTATATCGTCGGCGGCCACCTGGAACTCTGCATGTCGGCGGCGCTGCACGACATCATCTACCAGTGGTCGAAACGCTCGCCGCGGGACTTCACGGTCACCTATCTGATGGATGCCATCTATTCGAACGGAAGGATGATCGAGCCTTCCGATCCCTTTTTCGCCGATTTCGAGCGCTTCATGGGCATCGTCACTTACGGTCGTCCGGGCGGCGAGCACTGGCCGAAGCTGAGCCTGCTGGAAACCATGGGCATCATCAAGCGCGAAGAGCACGAGCTCGACTACATCAAGAAAATCCTGCCGCGTTGGGACCGGACCTTCCCGGCCAACTATCGTGTCGCCGTGCAGATGAACGGGTCGGTGAAGAAAGTGCTGCGCACCGCGCCGGGCTGGAACCCGCCCACGGTCCTGTTCCAGTTCCTCGATTCCGCGCTCAGTTTGGCTGAGCCTCGCATGGACGGGTTCTGATCAGTACTGAACGGTTGGCGCAAGTGAGGCAGCCAACATAGCGGCCCTGCTGGCCGGCGTTTCCAGGCTGATGCGCCCGAGCTTGCCGCCGCGGTAGTCGGTCAGCAGCATCATCGCCCCTTTTTCCAGGTCGAGTTCGCTGCCGTGGCGGGTGCGCGTGATGCAACCGCGCTTCCTTGCCACCGCCTCGACCACGCCGATGCCGTCCATGCCCGCCGTGGAAAAGCCGTAGCGTTGATCCAGCAGCGTAGGATAGCGCTGCAACAGCAGCGTGGCGAGGAAGGCCGCCACCTCGGAATCGATCACGGCGTTGCGACCGATGGCGTGGCTGGCCGCCAGCATGTAGCCGTCATCGTCGTGGTCGATCTTCGGCCACATCAGGCCCGGCGTGTCGGTAATGCTCATGGTCGGGCCGAGGTCCTGCGAGAGCTGCGACTTGGTCACCGCCGGCTCGTCGCCGACGGCGGCGACGCGCCGCCTGAGCAGCGCATTCATCAGCGTCGATTTGCCGACGTTGGGAATGCCCATGATCAGCATGCGCAAGGGCTTGACGCCATCGTTGCGGTGCGGAGCGAGGGTCTTGCACAGCGCCGGCACGCGCGTGGCGTCGCCCGGCTTCTTGCAGGAGATTGCCACGGCCTTGACGCCGGGCTGGGCATTGTAAAAATCCAGCCAGGCCCGGGTGGCCTCGGGGTCGGCCAGGTCAGCCTTGTTCAGCAGCTTGAGGCAGGGGCGTTGCCGCGCCAGGCGCAGTTCGCGGATCATCGGATTGCTGCTGGCTTCGGGCAGGCGCGCGTCGAGCACCTCGATCACCACGTCGGTCAGGGCCATGGTCTCGGCCGCCTTCTTGCGCGCCGAGGTCATGTGGCCGGGGAACCATTGAATGCTCACGAAACTACCTTTCCCCCGGCCCCCTGCCCAAGGCAGGGGGTGACGACGGTTCGCTGCTGTGCAGCTTCGTGTCTTTGGCTGCGCCGCCTTGGGACGGCCCGGCGACGGCGCCCGCCGGCATCGTGACCAGAACCTCCTCGTTCGCTACCCGCACCGTGTTGCCCGCGCGCAACTTGCGCCGGATGCGGGTTTCCACCGCGCCGTCGACATGGACCTCGCCGCTGGCGATCAAGGCCTTTGCCGCGCCGCCGGAAGGCGCAAGCGCGAGCAGTTTGAGGAGGACATTGAGTTCGATGAACTCGCCCTGAAGCGGGAAGCGCTGTGTGGTCATGGGGGCTCCGGAGGCGCGGATTATAGTCGTGGCCCCCGCTGCCTCCGGCCGGAGCGAAAGTCGGCGCTGGCGCCACGGCGAGCGTGCGGCGCCGGCAACGATCCGCATCTGCATAATGGCGACTTTGAGCAACAGGATTCGAGCATGAGCGAAACCACCGGCGCAGCGTTTTCCCTGCCGCCCGACTCCTTGGCGCCGCGGGCGTCGCCCGAGGTGCAGCGCCTCGCTGCGCGCATGGCGCAGGATGCCTTCACGCGCCTGTTCCGCCTGACCCTGGAGCGCGACGAGCCTGCCTTGCGTAGCGCCGTGGCTGAGATCGCGCGCCTGTCGCGCAACTGGGCGCAGGCCGGTGTCGACGAGGACGCCCGTGCCCTGCGCCTGGCGCTGCTGCTGGCGGGCATCGACCAGTGGGGCCTGGCCTGGTGCCAGGCCTTCCGCCTGTCGGCGATTCCCGGCGTCAGCGAACTGCTGGGCGAACTGAGCACCGGGCTCAATGCCGCGGCGGACGCGCGCTTCCAGCAGGCCTTCGCCGCGATCGAGGCCGGCGAGGGCAATGCCGTCGATTTCAAGATGGACCTGCGACGCAACATCCACCTTGGCCTGTGGCACGCGATGATCGCCTGCGAGGAGCGCGCCGAAGCCGAGACCCTGCTCGCCGCCCTGGGCGGCATGATGGTGGCGCTGACGCAGAAGATGCCCCTGCTGGGCTGGCGCTTCGTCGCCGATGCGTTGGCCCACATCCAGCTGCGCTGCCTGAGCGAGGCCGCGGCGAGCACGGAGCTGGCGCGCGAGGTCAATGCCGCGCTATTCACCGCGCTGCGCCAGAACCTGCCGCGCGAGGTTTCGGAACCGATGTTCGCCCACGCCAACCAGGTGGTGCTGGCCTGGCAGCAGGCGCGTCGCGCGGGGATGAACTAGCCTGCCGCGGTGGCCGCAGCGTAGACGATGCGTGCGGCGACGGCGTCCTCCACCGCCTGCCCCAGCGCCTTGAAGATGATGGTGCGCCCGGCGGGCACCGCGATCGTGCCGACCAGCACCTCGCCGATTTCGCATTGCACCGTCGCCCCGGACAGGATCACGTCGCCGGATTCGTTCTCGGCGGCGTGCCGGTTGTCGGCGATCACGTAGTTCGCCATCGCTTCGTCGTCGAGTTCGCGCCAGGTCGGGCGCGGCGCGCCGACTGCATGCACCAGGGCGCCGGGCTTCAACCAGCGGCCGTGTAGCACCGGCGTGCTTGCATTGGTAACGGTAACCACGATGTCGGCATCGCGCACGGCGGCTTCGGCACTGGCCATCGCATGACCGCCGATGTCGGCGGCGCAGCGTTCCGCGTTGGCGCGGGTCGGGCTCCAGACGCGGATGTCGCGCAAGGGCACCACGGCCGCCAGTGCCAGCGCGTGGCTGCGCGCCAGGGCGCCGGAGCCGAGAATGGCGAGGCGCTTGGGGCTGGCATCGCACAGTGCGCGCGTCGCCACGGCCGAGACGGCGGCGGTGCGAAGTTCGGTGAGCCAGGTGGCGTCCATCACCGCCAAGGGCACGCCACTTGCCGGATCGAGCAGCAGCAGGGTGGCGATCATCGTCGGCAGCCCGCGCGCGGGATTTCCCGGCACCTGGGTGATCAGCTTGGTCGCCAGGGCATCGCCCACCAGCGCCGGCTTGACGAACAGCAGGCTGCCAGGTTCCTTGAGTTCGAAGACGGTGCGCAGCGGCTGCGTCACGCGTCCGGCGGAAAGTTCGATCAGGGCCTGTTCGATGGCCGGCAGCAGGGCGTCGAGCGACAGCAGGCGGCGCACGGCATCGTTGTCGAGCAGGAGGGGCGGCGTGGTCATGAGTGCGGGCGGGTGTGGACGGTGCGGCATCCTACCCCGGCAGGCCGGGATCGATTAGCATGGTGGCCTTGCCACGAATGCCGGAGATGCACATGAAAAAGCTGTCCCTCGTACTCAATGCGGAACTCGAGATTCCCGACGACTGGGAGCTGGTCGAACATCCTTCCGGCATCTGGGTGCTCAAGGTCGGCGATCGCTTCGTCGATTTCGACATCACGCCCCTGGTGACCGAATCCACCGCGATCGATGCCACCTGGAGCGATGAGGACGAAAGTTTCACCGGCGAGATCCTCGACATGGTCACCGGCCTCGATTCGCAGATGGAAATCACCTACCTGCAGTAATCCTCGCCGCTCAGCCGGCGATGCTGATGGTCAGGGGTTCCTGTCCGTCGGCATTCAGCGAGGCGCCGAGCCCGACCAGCACGGATCCGGCGATCACCAGGTCTTCCCGCCGCAACAGGAGCTCCTGGCCGTTCTGCAGGCGCACGAAGGTACCGTTGCTGGAGTGGTCCTCGATCACGATTTTCTGCTTGCGCAGGATTACGCTGGCATGGCGCCGCGATGCGGTCGCCACGTCGACCACGACGGTGCAGGAGTGGTCGCGGCCGATGGCGACTTCCGGCTGCCCTTCGTCGCCCCGCCAGGTCTGGTCGCGAAAGCCGATCAGCGCTGCCCGGTAATGGGTTTCGGCCACGGCCAGGTTGTCGGAAAGTATCGTTTCGCCCTGGTCCTGGCGCCACAGGGCCTCGATGATCGTGACCTTGCCCTTGCGCCCCTTGACCGAGGTCGAATACAGCTTGCGGCAGGTGGCGCGCAGGTAGTTGGGCAGGGCCTCGAAGGTTTCCTGCGAGGTCAGGATCTGCTCCGGCGAGGCCAGTCCGGTCAGGCGTGCCGCGAGGTTAACGGTGTCGCCGAAGCAATCTCCTTCGGCCTCGATCACCGGCCCGTAGTGCAGGCCTATTCGAAGCTTGATGCCGGCCTTGACGCCGGCCAGGTCGGCGAAGCGCGACTGCATGGCATTGGCGGCCTGGATCGCCTGTCCGGCCGAGGCAAAGACCGCCATCACCTCGTCGCCGATGGTCTTGACCACGCGTCCACCGTAAGCCGTGGTGGTGTCCTTCAGGCTGCTGACGCACTCGACCACGGCCGCCATGGCGACGGTATCGCCGCTGGATTCGTAAAGCCCGGTACTGCCAGCGATATCGGCAAAGAGAATTGCGCGCGATGTCTCCATGGGCCCCCTGCTGTCCGGTCGCTCTCTGGCTTGCATTGTAGGGTGGTCGCGCCGGGAAAGCCATCGCATCGGTCGGCAGGTCGGTGGCGCATAATCGCCGGACCATGGCCGACTCGAAGCCGCTTTCCCCTGCCGCCGCGCATGTCCTCGGCCTGCTGCTGATCGCCTGCGGGGCCCTGCCGGCGCTGGCTGCCTTCGACGTCGGCCCCTTGCGGCGCGAGGATATCAATGGCCCGGCCCTGTTGGGGATCGCCGCCGGTTGCAGCTTTGGCGGCGCCGGGTTGGCGCTTATCGCCGGCGAGCAGTCGCCGCTCGCGGCCCGCCTGTTCGGCATCGTTGCCCTCGGCGGGTTGGCCACCATCGGCAACTGGGTGGCCTTCGGTGGCGGCAGCCGGGAATGCGGCGGCAGCCTTTCCCTGTCCTTCGTCGGCATGTCCGGCCGGCTGACCGACCTGTCCTGCCGCATCCCCTTTGGCATCGGCGCCCTGGCCTGTGACGGCATGCTGGCGGTGATGTCGGCGCGCACGCTGCAGTTTGCCGTCGGCGGGCCGCCGCACCTGGCATCCCTGGTGCGTGCAGCGGACTGGCTGATGATTGCCAGCCTGGCGCCGATCCTGTTGCCGCTGCTGCTGTTTGCGCTCGGCAGCGGCGCGGCAGGCGCCATCGTCACGCGCATCCGCAGTGGCGCCTGGCCGCGCAACGAAGCCTTCATTGCGCGGCAGCAGGAGAGGCTGGCGAAGCTGCGCAACAAGCCGCCCGCGAGTTCCGGCTAAGATTCCCGCATGGACCCCTTTACCCACGCCGTGATGGGCGCCAGCTTTGCTGCCGGTGCGGCTGAACTGCGCCGACGGGCACGCGAATCGGCACCGGATGCGGCACAGGAGTCGGCGCTGGTAACACGGCGATTTGCCGCGCTGGCCGGCGCCGTCGCCGGCCTCGCGCCCGACATCGACGCCTTCATCCAGAGCGGTGACGATGCGCTGCTGGTGCTCGACTACCACCGCCACTTCACCCACGCGCTGCTGTTCGCGCCGCTCGGCGCCTTGATTGTCGCCGGCCTGTTGTGGCCGCTGCTGCGTCGCCGGCTCGGCTTCGGTCTGCTGTATCTCTCCTGCCTGCTCGGCTACTTCGCCCATCCGCTGCTCGATGCCTGCACCAGCTACGGCACCCACCTCTGGCTGCCGTTCTCGCGCGAGCCGGCGGCGTGGAACCTGGTCGCGGTGTTCGATCCCGCCTTCACGCTGTTGCTGGCCCTGCCGCTGTGGCTTTTCCTGCGCCGCGCCACGTCGCGCGCGGTGGCGCTCGGCCTGCTGCTGGCCGCCGCCTACCTGGGCTTGAGCGGCATCCAGCAACAGCGTGCGGAAACGGCGCTGCGCGGGATCGCACAGTCGCGCGGCCATCAACCGGCACAGCTTTCGGTAAAGCCGACGCTGGCCAACCTGATGCTCTGGCGCGGCCTTTACGTCCATGACGGGCGCGTGCAGGCCGATGCCTTCCATCTTGGCCTGAGCCTGCGCCACTATCCGGGCGAGTCGTTGTCCCTGCTGGCGCCGGACGCGACGCGGCGCATCGCCGCGGGCGATGCGCGACGACTGGCCGACATCGAGCGCTTCCGCGTGTTTTCCGACGGCTTCGCGGTGGAGGATGCGCGCCGGCCGGGCTTCGTCGGCGACGCCCGCTATGCCATGTTGCCGACGCGCATCGCGCCGATCTGGGGTCTGCAATGGGCGGGGCCGGGGGCGGCCACCGAGTTCGTCAGCCGCCACGAATTCACGCCCGCGATGCGCGGCGACTTTCTCGCCATGCTGTTCGGCCGCGAGCTGCCCGGATTGGCGCCGGCAGGGCGATAATCCAATCCGATGCTCGCCTACATCGTCCGCCGCCTGCTGTATGCGATCCCGATCCTGATCGGGGTAAACCTGCTCACCTTCGCCCTGTTCTTCGTGGTCAACACGCCCGACGACATGGCGCGCATGCAGCTCGGCGTCAAGCGCGTGACGCCCGAGGCGATCCAGAAGTGGAAGGCCGAGCGTGGCTACGACAAGCCGCTGCTGTGGAATTCCGCTGCCGCCGGCAGTGCCGCGGTCACCGACACCATCCTCTTCAGCAAGTCGGTGCGCATGTTCGTCGGCGACTTCGGCCGTGCCGACGACGGCCGCGACATCGCGCGCGAGATCACCTCCCGCATGGGCCCCAGCCTTGCCATCGCCGTGCCGACCTTCGTCCTCGGCTTGTTCGTGGCGATTTCCTTTGCCCTGCTGCTGGTTTTCTTCCGCGCCACGGCGCTCGACTTCGCCGGCGTGGTGCTGTGCGTGGCGCTGATGTCGATCTCCGGCCTGTTCTACATCATCGGCGGGCAATGGCTGGTGTCCAAGGTCTGGCACCTGGTGCCGATTTCCGGTTACGGCGGCGGCCTCGATGCCGGCAAGTTCCTTATCCTGCCGGTGATCATCGGCGTCTTTGGCGGCATCGGCGGCTCGACGCGCTGGTATCGCACCATCTTCCTCGAAGAGATCAGCCGCGACTATGTGCGCACGGCGCGCGCCAAGGGCCTGCCCGAGCGCGTGGTGCTGTTCCGCCATGTTTTGCGCAATGCGCTGATTCCCATCCTGACCGGTGTCGTGGTGGTGATCCCGACGCTGTTCATGGGCAGCCTGCTGACCGAGTCCTTCTTCGGCATCCCGGGCCTGGGCAGCTACACCATCGACGCCATCAACGCCCAGGATTTCGCCGTGGTGCGCTCGATGGTCTTCATCGGCTCGGTGCTCTACATCGTCGGCCTGCTGGCGACCGACATCTCCTACACCGTCGCCGATCCGCGGGTGAGGCTGCAATGAGCGCTGAGCGCAGGGCCGCCCCAAGCCAGCGCCAGTCAGCCATGTGGAGGCCGCGTCAGCGGCCGAACATGTGTCACCCCCGCCCCTGGGGGCGAAGGCAGGGTTTCGCGGAGCATTGCTCCGCGCTGCCGCAGCCGGTTGGCTGTGCAAAGCCAACCGTGGAAAAGGGTTGGGGGGGGGCGCATGATGTTTCAGCCCGTCATCCTGTGGTCGGATGCGCTGCTGTTCCTGCTGATTTTGGCGGTGATCGGCCTGGCCGTCTGGGCGCGACGCGAGGACAACCTGCGCGCCGCCTGGAGCCGCGTCCTGCGCGATCCGGTGGCGATGTCGGCGGCGACGGTGTTGGCGGCGTTCGTGGTGATCGGCCTGCTCGATTCCCTGCATTACCGGGTCAGGCTGGAGGGCAAGGCGGGTGAGCCGGTACGCTACGCCGTGGAGCTCAATTCCGCGCTCGATGCGCTGCTGGCCAACTTGCGCACGCGGCCGGAGAAGACATATTCGGCGCCGCTGGCGACCCACCTCTATGCCAAGGAAACCAGCACCGACGGCACCCAGCGCGACTTTCCGCGCCTGAAGCACGGTGGCGCCCACCTCGGCGAAAACCTCGACGTCCATGGCGCCGACATCGCCAAACGCGCGCTGTTCGGAGCCGCAGCCGGAGCGCTGTTGTGGTTCGCCATGCATCTCGCCTTGCGCCGGCTGAAAGCCAGGCGCTGCGGCATCCAGGCGGACGGTGCCGGGGGTGCGGCGCAAGCCGTGGCCTGGGGTGCCGTGTCGCTGACCCTGGCGCCCATGCTGGTGCTCGGCGGCGCCATCGTCGCGCTGTCCGGCGGCTACCATGTGCTGGGCACCGACAAGGTCGGCCAGGACGTGCTGTACCTGACGCTGAAGAGCATACGCACCGGCCTCCTGATCGGCACCCTGACCACCCTGATCATGCTGCCGCTGGCCGTGCTGCTGGGGATACTGGCCGGCTATGTCGGCGGCTGGGTCGACGACCTGATCCAGTACCTCTATACCACTCTGAGCTCCATCCCAGGCGTGCTGCTGATCGCCGCCGCGGTGCTGATGATGCAGGTGATCATCGACACCCATCCGGACTGGTTTGCCAGTTCCGCCGAGCGTGCCGACGCGCGCCTGCTGGCGCTGTGCCTGATCCTCGGCATGACCAGTTGGACCGGCGTCGCGCGCCTGCTGCGCGGCGAGACGCTGAAGCTGCGCGAGCTGGAGTACGTGCAGGCGGCGCAGGCCTTCGGCGTCGGCCGCTTCGCCATCATGGGCCGCCACATCCTGCCCAACCTGATGCACATCGTGCTGATCGCGCTGGTGATGGACTTTTCCGGCCTGGTGCTGGCCGAGGCCGTGCTTTCGTATGTCGGCGTCGGCGTCGATCCGAGCACGATTTCCTTCGGCACCATGATCAACACCGCGCGCATGGAACTGGCTCGCGAGCCCATGGTCTGGTGGTCGCTGGCGGCGGCCTTCGCCTTCATGTTCGCGTTGGTGCTGGCGGCCAACCTGTTCGCCGACGCCGTGCGCGACGCCTTCGATCCGCGGGTGGCGAAATGAGCTTGCTGGCGGTTCGCGACCTGGCGATACACATTCCGCAGGGTGACTCGGGACGTGGCGTTGGCGTCGCTCGGCCGGTGGATGGCATCAGTTTCGACATTGCCGCCGGCGAGTGCTATGCGCTGCTCGGCGAATCCGGTTGCGGCAAGTCGATGACGGCGCTGGGCCTGATGCGCCTGTTGCCGCCGGGTGCGCGCGCGGCCAGCGGCACGGTCAGCTTTGCCGGCCGCGAACTGTTGGCGCTGCCCGAGTCCAGCATGCGCGAGTATCGCGGCGGGCAGATCGGGATGATCTTCCAGGAGCCGGCGACCAGCCTCAATCCGGTGCTCACCGTCGGCCGCCAGATCATCGAGGCGCTGGAACTGCATTCGGCCCTGCGCGGCGAGGCGGCGCGCGAACGCGCGATGGAATTGCTTGCCCAGGTCGGCATTCCCGATCCGGGGCGGCGCCTCGACGAGTTTCCCTTCCAGCTTTCTGGCGGACTGCGCCAGCGCGTGATGATCGCCATTGCGCTGGCCGGTGCGCCCAAGTTGCTGATTGCCGACGAACCGACCACCGCGCTCGACGTCACCATCCAGGCTCAGGTGCTCGATCTGCTCGACGAGCTGCGGCGCACCCAGGGCATGGCGCTCCTGCTGATTACCCACGACCTCGGCGTGGTGGCGCGCATGGCCGACCGGATCGGTGTCATGTATGCCGGGCAACTGGTGGAGGAGGCACCGCGCGCGGCCTTCTTCGCCCGCGCCGCGCATCCCTATTCGGTGCGCCTGTTCGCCGCCCTGCCGGACGCCCAACGGCGCGGCGGGGCGCTGGCGACGATTCCCGGCAGCGTGCCGCCGGCCGATACGCAGCATGGCGGCTGCCGCTTCGTCGAACGCTGCGGCGAGGCGCGCGAGGATTGCCGGCGCGCGCCGCCGCCCTGGCGCGAGCTGGGCGCGGGCCAGCGCCTGCGCTGCGTGCTGGAGCGTGCACCCGAGGTCAGCACGAAAGTCGGCGCTGGCAATACGGCGACGACGCCCGTTGCGCCGCCATTGCTGGACGTTCAGGACCTCAGGGTGCATTTCCCGATCCGCCGTGGCGTGCTGCAACGGCAGGTCGGCGCCGTGCGTGCCGTCGATGGCATCGCGCTGAGCCTGGCGCCGGGGCGCACCCTGGCCCTGGTGGGCGAATCCGGTTGCGGCAAGACGACCGCCGGCAAGGCCCTGCTGCAATTGATACGGCCCACGGCGGGCAGCGTCTTGCTGGACGGCGCCGAACTGACCACGCGCTCCACGGCCGAACTGCGGCCGCTGCGGGCAAAGATGCAGATGGTGTTCCAGGACCCGTTCGCCTCGCTCAACCCGCGCCTGCGCGTCGGCGAGATCATCGCCGAAGGCATGCGTGCGCTAGGAGTCGGCGCTGGCGATACGGCGCCCCGGGTTGCCGCGCTGCTGCAACAGGTGGGTTTGCGGCCGGAAATGGCGGCGCGCTATCCGCATGAGTTTTCCGGCGGGCAGCGCCAGCGCATCGCCATCGCCCGCGCCCTGGCGGTCAAGCCGCAATTGCTGGTCTGCGACGAGCCGACTTCGGCGCTCGATGTGTCGGTGCAGGCGCAAATCCTCAACCTGCTGTCCGACCTGCAGCGCGAGCTGGGCCTCGCCTACCTCTTCATCACCCACAACATCGCGGTGGTGGATTACCTCGCGCACCAGGTGGCGGTGATGTACCTCGGCCGCATCGTCGAATGCGGCAGCGCCGACGAGGTGTTGCGCAGTCCGCGCCACCCCTACACGCAGGCCCTGCTGGCCGCGGTGCCGCGCATCGACGGGGCCGGGCGGGAAGTGGTGAAACTGGAAGGTGACATGCCCTCGGCGGCGAATCCGCCCGCCGGCTGCCATTTCCATCCGCGCTGCCCGATCGCGGGCGAGGAATGCAAGCGCGACTACCCGGGCGAAACCCGCATCGGTGCGACGCAGGTGGTGCGCTGCTTCAAGGCGGCCTGAGCCGCTTCAGCGTTTTTTCGGTTTGGCGACCGGTTTGCGGATCTTTACCGTTACCGCGCTTTTTTTGGGTTTGCCGCCGGGCTTCATGGTCTTGCCCTTCTTCGCCTTGACGGCCCTGGGCGGCGTGGCCGGCGTCTGCGGCAGGCGGGCGGCAAGGGCGTCGTGGCCGATGGCATCCTTGCCCGGCACCAGCAGGGCGAAGCCGGGCACGACCTTGGTCTTGGCGTTGATGCCGTTCAACTGCTTGAGCCGCACCAGGCTGATGCCATGGCGCTTGGCCACGGCCTCCAGCTTTTCGCCCTTCTTCAGGTTGTGGGTCAGCCACGCCGACAGCGGCTTGTCCTGGGCCTCGTGGTTCTGCAGGTTGGCGAGGAAGGTTTGCACCTTCTCGGCCGGCAGCACCAGCGGGCTATTGGCCGCGCTAGGCATCACCGGACGGCTGTAGGCCGGATTGAGGGCGATGAATTCCTCGACCGGGATTTCGGCGAGGCGCGCCGCCAGGGCGATGTCCATGTTTTCGCTGCGTTCGACGGTGGCGAAATAAGGCTTGTTGGGGATCGGGTCGAGGCTGATGCCGAACAGCTGCGGCTGCGCCACGATGTTCTTGATCGCCTGCAGCTTGGGCACGTAGTAGGCCGTCTCGACCGGCATTTTCAGGTTGCGGTAGTCGGTCGGCAGGCCCTTGGCCTGGTTTTTCGCCACCGCGCGTGCCACCGCGTTCTCGCCCCAGTTGTAGGAGGCCAGCGCCAGGTGCCAGTCGCCGTGCATTTCGTAGATCGTCTGCAGGTAGTCGAGCGCGGCGTCGGTGGAGGCGACAATGTCGCGGCGTTGGTCGAACCAGGCGTTCTGCTGCAGCTTGTAGGTCTTGCCCGTGGCCGGGATGAACTGCCACATGCCCAGCGCGCGCGCCGAGGAATACGCCAGCGGGTTGAAGGAGCTTTCCACCACCGGCAGCAGCGCCAGTTCGGTCGGCATGCCGCGCTTCTCGAGTTCGCCGACGATGTGGTGCAGGTAACGCCGGCTGCGTTCGAAGATGCGCTTCAGCAGCTCGGGCCGGTTCAGGTACCAGGCCTGGCGGTCGGCCACCAGCGGGCTGTCGAGGTCGGGCATCGAGAAGCCGTTGCGCATGCGCTGCCAGAGGTCGTCCGGCGGCGTGGTGAGGTCGATGGTGGGAATCGGCGGCAACTCGTCGCGAACTTCCTGCGAGGGGTCGGGCAGGCGCGGCACCGCAGGCATGGGCACCGGCGGTGGCACGGGTGCGAAACCGCGCGGCGCCGATACCCCGAGTTCGGACCTCAGCTGCAGGTCCTGTTCGGCATGGGCCGGGGCAAGCAGCAGAAACAGCAGGGATACGGCGTAGAGGTACAGACGCATGGGCTGGGGATGGCGCCGCGCAGGGCGCTCGTGAAGGCGGCGCATCTTAGCAGACCGGCGGACTTCCGGTCCGCGCCCGGGCTCAAATCGTCAGGCCCGTGGCCTGCTGGCGCAGCGACACCAATTCGCTTCGTTCGCTCTGGCCGATGCGGCCCATTTTGTTTCGTCCGAGTTGTTCGCGCCGGACGGCGACATTCAATCCGGGAACGACCCAGGCGGTATTGCTGAGCCGCGATCCGTTGGAGGTGTTCCAGCCTTCGCCCTCGATGCGAAAGCAATCGAAGCGGCCGGCGGGAACGGTGATGATCTCGCGCTTGGCGATGTGAAAGTCGAAGTAGGCGTTGGTCGTGTTGCCGTTCTGGGTGCGACGGAAGGCGGCGGTCCATTTTTTTCCCACCTGGAGTTCCGCAGGCACCGACTGTACCGGGTTGTCGAACTGCACCGGGCCGTTCTTGAGCAGGTTTCCCATCAGGTCGAAGATGAGCATGCCGTCGTTGAGTTCCACCCGGTCCTGATCGTAGTCGACACGGGTCACCTGCCCGAGCCGCGGCTTTTCCTCGATGCCGGTGAGGATGTCGGTCTGGCGGGTAACGAAGCTGTCGCCCACAGTGAACACGCGACCGAGCGGAAAGCGCCCGGCCGAGTAAGGGTTGTCCGACGGCGGGATGAGTTGCGGCACCGGGCGGCCCGCCTCGATCTCGATCAGTTGGATGCGCGCTCCTGCCAGCATCGCCGGTGCCTTGGTCTCGACGCCCTTGCTGGCGGCCAGTTGCTCGGTGCGGCGCTGTTCCTCCAGCTGGCGTTGTTTTTCCAGCGCCAGCCGCTCATTCTCGATGCGTTCGCGTTCCTTGCGCTGCTGCTCGGCAAGGCGGGCTTCCTCCGCCTTGCGTTGCTCGGCAAGCAGGGCCTCCTGTTCCTGGCGCTTGCGTTCCGCAACCGCGCGCTCGCGTTCCAGGCGCAGCACCATCTGGCGCTTTGCCTGTTCGTCCTGGATGCGCTGCACTTCGCGCAACTGCTGCTCCTCGCGTTGCTTGCGCTCCAGTGCCAGGCGCTGCTCTTCCTTGAGCCGCAGCTCCTCGCGCTGCCGGCGTTCCTCCGCAAGCCGCTTTTCTTCGGCAAGTCGCCGTTCCTCGGCGAGGCGTCGCTCTTCGGCAAGTCGCCGTTCCTCGGCGAGGCGTCGCTCTTCGGCGAGGCGCTGTTCTTCGGCTAGCCGCTGTTTCTCGCGTTCCAGGCGCTGCTGTTCGGCACGTTGCCTTTCCTCGGCCGCGCGCTGCTCGATCTCGGCCAGCAGGCGGGTGAGGCGCAGCTGCGCGATCTCCGCAAACCGGCCATTGGGAAAATTGCGCAGGTAGCCTGTCCAGTCGTCGAGTTTCCTGGACGACTTGATGCGGGTCCACTCGGTGATATCGGCTTCGGCCTGCTTTTCGAGTTCGCTTTCGCTGAGCTTCTTCTGGTCCTCGTTGAACAGATACACGTCGCCTTCCAGCGAGGTCGTCTCCCAGGGCACCTGGGCGCCCTGGGAAGCCAGACGAACGTTGAGGCGCACGCGCTTGAGGGCATCTTCGAGGCGGGTGTTGCGGCGCGACAGTTCGCGCACCAGGTTTTCCGTGTAAAGGCCATTCGCGCCTTCCCCGTCCAATGCTACGTTGCCCGGCGAGGTGGCATAGGCAAGCAGGCTGCCGACCGGCGCGTCGAACTGCGAAAGTCCCTTTTGCTCGGGCCGATAGTTGCTGCCGAAGGGATTGTTGCGGCAGGCGTCGAGGATGACGATATGCGTCTTGTCCTTGTCGGCGCTGAGCTGGCCCAGCAGCAGGCCAAGGTCCACGCAGCGCTGCTTCATGTGTTCCGGCTGCTCGACGATGGCGTCGACCGGCAACAGGTAGTTGCGCCACTCCAGTTGGGCGCCGTGGCCGGCGTAGTAGAAAACGATCTGCTTGACGTCGGAACGCTTGGCCGCCTTGCCGAAGCGCTCGATCGCCGCCGTCATGTCCTTGCGCGTAGCATTGAGCAGCGAATCGACCGTGAAGCCAGCCTGCGCCAGCAGGCTCGATACCGCCTTGGCATCATTGACCGGGTTGCCCAGCGGCGAGGAAGGATAGTCGCTGTTGCCGATCACCAGGGCCAGCCGCGAAGGGTCGGCCTTGGCCTGGGCCCAGCCCGGCCGATAGACGAGTACCGGGGGCAGCGCGGCGAGTGCCTGGATGAATCTGCGGCGTGTGGTCATGACCTTGGGTTCCGGGCTCAGAAGCGGTTCTTCCACTCGCGGATCGCGGCGAAAGTTTCCACGGCATCGGCGGCGGGGCGCCCCAGGCGGCTGGCGGCCGCTTCACGCACAGCCGGCGCGTCCCAGCGCAGGAAGGGATTGGTTTCCAGTTCGATGCCGATGCGCGTCGGCACGGTCGCGCGCCGCGCCGCGCGCGCTGACGCGACATCCTCGACGCGCTTTTGCACCGCGACGCTGCCCGGCTCGACGGCGGCGGCGAAGCGCAGGTTGCTCTGGGTGTATTCGTGGGCGCAGTACACAAGAGTCGGCGCCGGCAGCACGGCGAGTCTTGCCAGCGAAGCCTGCATCTGCGTCGGCGTGCCTTCGAACAGGCGTCCGCAACCGGCGCCGAACAGGGTATCGCCGCAGAACACGGCGCCGGTGCCGCAAAGACTTGGGCCATAATAGGCGAGGTGGCCGCGGGTATGGCCGGGCACGGCAAGCACCTCGAAGTCGACGTCGATGCCGGGCACCGTGATGCGTTCGCCACCCGACAACGGATGGCTGACGCCGGCAATGTCCTCGGCGGCCGGGCCGAACACCGGTACCGGATGCCGGGCCAGCAGTTCGGCGATGCCGCCGACATGGTCGCCGTGGTGGTGGGTGGCTAGGATGGCGCAAAGCCGGTCGCCGCTTTGCGCGAGATGTTGCAGCACCGGTGCGGCGTCGCCCGGGTCGACCACCGCGACCTGGCCGCTGGCGCGCAGCAGCCAAATGTAGTTGTCGTCGAAGGCGGGCAGGGCACGTATTTCAGTCATGAAGGAATTTTCTCCCAACGGGGCAGGATGTCAATTCAGGGATTCGAGGACTGGCTGAAAACGCCGGCCGGCCAGTATGTGCTGAACTGGGAACAGGTCAAGCACGACGAGTTGGTGGCCGACATCTTTGGTTTCAACGCCGTGCAGCTGTCGTTGCCGGGGCACGACTTCCTGCGCGCCAACCGCATGCCGCTGCGCTTTCGCTGCGACGACGGGCGCTACGACGGCGTTTCCGAGGTGCGTTCCGACTTGCACTACCTGCCCTTCGCCAACAACAGCATCGACCTGGTGGTGATGCCGCACACCCTGGAGTTCGACCCCAATCCGCACCAGGTGCTGCGCGAAGTGGAGCGCGTGCTGGTGCCGGAGGGCCACGTCATCGTCACCGGTTTCAACCCCTTCAGCCTGTGGGGCGCGCGGCGCAAGCTGTCGCGGCGCGAGGCGCTACCGCCCTGGCGCGGCGCCTACCTCAGCGTGCCGCGCCTGAAGGACTGGTTCTCGCTGCTCGGCTTCGAGATGCAGGCCGGCGCCTATGGCTGTTACGCGCCGGCGGTAACCCAGGAAAAATGGCTGCGCCGTTTCCAGTTCCTCGATGCCGCCGGCGACCGCTGGTGGCCGATCGCCGGTGCCGTTTATGTGGTGCAGGCGGTCAAGCGTCAGCAAGGCATGCGCCTGATCACGCCGGCGTGGCATGATCGCAAGCTGCGCGCCAAGGCCTTGGTGTCGATCACCCAAAGAGTTGACCAATGATAGAAATCTTCACCGACGGCGCCTGCAGCGGCAACCCGGGGCCGGGCGGCTGGGGCGCGATCTTGCGCAAGGGCGAAACGGAAAAGGAGCTCTTCGGCGGCGAGCCGCTGACCACCAACAACCGCATGGAAATGATGGCCGTGATCGAAGCCCTGCGCGCGCTCAAACAGCCGGTGACGGCGCGCGTGCATACCGACTCGCAATATGTGCAGAAGGGCATCAGCGAGTGGATCCACGGCTGGAAGCGGCGCGGGTGGAAGACTGCCGGCAAGGAGCCGGTGAAGAACGAAGATCTCTGGCGCGAGCTGGATGCCCTGGCGGCACAGCACAAGATCGAGTGGATCTGGGTGCGCGGCCACGCCGGCCACCCCGAGAACGAGCGCGCCGACGCGCTGGCGCGGCGCGGTGTGGAACAGGCGAGGGCAAGGGCATGAGAAAGGTCATTCTGGATACCGAAACCACCGGGCTGGATTTTCGTACCGGCGACCGCGTGGTCGAGATCGGCTGCGTCGAGCTGATGGGCCGCGGCGTGACCGGACAACGCTTCCATGCCTACCTCAACCCGGGCCGTCTGGTGGGTGATTCGGAGCGCATCCACGGCCTGTCCGATGAATTCCTCGCCGACAAGCCGGCCTTCGCCGAGGTCGCCGACCGCTTCATCGACTTCGTGCGCGGTGCCGACCTGGTGATCCACAACGCCGCCTTCGACGTCGGCTTCCTCGACAACGAGCTGGGCCTGCTGCAAAAGGGCAGCGTGGCGACGCTCTGCGGCGAGGTGATCGACACCCTGCGCATGGCGCGTGAAATGCGGCCCGGCAAGAAAAACAACCTCGACGCACTGTGCAACGAGTTCGGCGTGGACAATTCGGGCCGCCAGGTGCACGGTGCCTTGCTCGACGCCGAACTGCTGGCCGAGGTGTATCTGGCCATGACGCGCGGGCAGAACTCGCTGGACATTCCTTTCGCCACGCCGGCGGTGGCGCTGGTTGCCGGCCAGCCGCGCCAGCGCCCGCCCTTAATCGTGCTGCCGGCCAGCGAGGAGGAGCTTGCCGACCACGCCCGGGTGCTGGCCGAGATCGGCAAGGAAAGCAAGGGCAAATGCCTGTGGTCGGCGCTCGACGCCGCCCCGGCGGCCTGAATTTCAGGGGGGGAGCATGCGCATCGCGGTACTGATCCACGTTTTGGGTGTCATCGTCTGGGTGGGCGGCATGTTCTTCGCCCATGTCTGCCTGCGTCCGGTGGCTGCCGAGCAGTTGCCGCCGCCGCAGCGCCTGCCCCTGCTGGCCGCCATCCTTGGCCGCTTCTTCAATGCGGTAACGATCGCGGTGATCGCCATCCTGGCCACCGGCCTGTGGCGCTTTGCCGAGGCAGGCGGCAGCGCGGTGCCCTGGCGCTGGCATGCCATGGCCGGCACCGGCAGCGCCATGATCGTGATCTACGCCCTGATCCTGCTGCGCTGGTACCCCCGGCTCAAGGCCGCCGTCGCCGCCCAGGACTGGCCGGCCGGCGGTGCGGCGATGAACGTGATCCGCCCCCTGGTGCTGGTGAACCTGATTCTCGGCACAGTGACCGTGGTGATCGCCATGATCGGCAACTGAGGCGGGGGCTGTTCAGGGCGCGCCGTATTGCAGCGCAATAGCCATCTAGTCTTGATCGAAATCAACGCGAAACACCCTGCCGCGGACGAATATGTTCGCCGTAGACTAGTCAGTGCCGCAATCATCATGGCCGCAAGCGCGAGAGGAGGGATCCCGATTGCGGCGGCCTGATTGAATTTACCTGTACCAACGGATTGAACATCGTGCCCAAGGTCCGTCTTTCCCTCTTGCGAGCCCTGCCGTGGCTGATCCTGCTTGGAGCCCTTGGGCTCTCGCTGGCGATCTGGGAATCCAGCCGACTGCGCGGGCGCGATCTTGCGCGGGTCGAATTCGACGCGCTGGTCACCCGCCTCAGCGACAGCATCCAGCGCCGCATAATTGCCAACGCGCAGGTGCTGCGCAGCGTCGAGGGCCTATTCGACGCGAGCAAGGGCGTATCCCGGAACGAGTTTCGCAGCTTCGTGGCTGCACAGCATCTCGAGCAGAACTATCCTGGAATCCAGGGTGTAGGCTTCGCGCAGCTGATTCGTCCGTCGGAACTGGCCGCCCATGTTGCGAGGATTCGTAGCGAAGGCTTTCCGCGCTACGAATTGCGTCCCCCCGGGACGCGTGACATCTATTCCTCGATCATTTACCTGGAACCTTTCGACTGGCGCAACCAGCGCGCCTTCGGTTACGACATGTATTCCGAACCCGTGCGCCACAAGGCCATGGTGCGCGCGGCAGAAAGCGGCGCGTCGGCACTTTCCGGCAAGGTGATCCTGGTGCAGGAAACCGAGCAGGACGTGCAGGCCGGGGTGCTGCTGTATGTCCCAATCTATTCCGGTACAGAACAGCCGACGACGGTGGATGAGCGCAGGCGCACGATCCTTGGCTGGGCCTATTCGCCGCTACGCATGAAAGACATGATCCAGGCGCTGCTACAAAGCGAGCACGCCGACCTAGCCGAGCGCATCGCGCTGCGCATTCATGACGGCAGGGAAGTTTCCGCCGCCAGCCTGTTGTTCGATTCCGGCCACGAACCTGCCAATGGCGGCTTTGTGCATGTCGTTGAACGCCATATCACCGTGGCCGGACAGGAATGGACCCTGGTGGCGCGAACCCTGCCGGGCTTCCGTGCCGGCACGACGATGCGCGGCGAACGCAGCCTGCTCGTAGCCGAACTGGTGATCATCTGGCTGGCCGCGGTGCTGGCGATCACCATGATTCGTAGCCGCCTGCGGGTGGCGGCTGCGATGCAACAGCTGGCCCTGGCCAATCATGAAATCGAACAGCGGCGCAAGTGGCTGCAGTCGGTGTTCGATGCGTCCAGTGTGGCGATCTTCATGGTCGATCCGCAAGGCGTGATCACCGTCGCCAACCAGCGCATGGCCGAGATGTTCGGCTGCACCGTAGAGCAGCTTCAGGGCGCCGAGTATGTTTCCCTGATCCATCCCGGCGAGCGCGAATCCGGGCGGGCCAACATGCGGCGATTGCTTGCCAGCGAAGTCAAGCTGGTCGATGTCGTGCGGCGCTACTGGCGCGACGACCGCACCGAATTCTGGGGCCACCTTACGGGTCGTAGGGTCAGCGAAGGCGAGGGGCTGCTGGGCCTGGTCGGCGTGATCGACGACATCACGCCCCGCCGTGCTGCCGAACAGGCGCTGCGCGAAAGCGAGGAGCGCTATCGGCTGATCGCCGAGAACAGCAGCGATGTGATCTGGCTGATGGACCTGGCGTCGCAGTGCTTCGTCTATGTCAGCCCCTCGGTCGAACGTCTGCGCGGCTGGACGGCGGAGGAGATCATGCAACAGCCGCTGGCCGCGGCCGTGACCGCCGAGTCGGGTGACCTGATCCGCACCGGCATCGAGGAGCGCATGCGGCGCCTGGCGGCAGGCGATTTGGCCGCCCGCTACTCGGTCAATGAAGTCGACCAGCCCTGCAAGGATGGCCGCATCGTTACCACCGAGGTGGCAACCACGGTACTGTTCGACGAGCAAGGCAAGCCGTCGCGATTGCTGGGCATTACACGCGATATCACCGAGCGCAAGCGCGTCGAGGCGGAACTGGAACAGCATCGCAACCACCTGGAAAAACTGGTGGCCGCACGCACCGAGGACCTGGCTGCTGCGCTCGATGCCGCCGAGGCCGCGAGCCGCGCCAAGAGCGTGTTCCTGGCCAACATGAGCCATGAGCTGCATACGCCGATGAACGCCATCATGGGCATGACCAACTTGGCATTGCGCAAGATCACCGAGCCGCGTATCGTCGAGCAGTTGAACAAGAGCCTGGATGCCGCGCGCCACCTGCTGGCCCTGATCGACAATGTGCTCGACATCGCCAATTTCGAGGCGGGCCGCGTGGTGCTCAAGCCGGCGCCGCTCTCGCTCGCGCGTCTGGTTGACGATGCCTTGCAGGCGCAGGATGCGGCCGCAGGCGCCAAGGGGCTGACGATTTCAGCCGAAATTGCGCCGGCCCTGCCGGATGCCCTGATCGGCGATGCCGGGCGCCTGAAGCAGATCCTGCTCAATTTCCTCGGCAATGCGGTCAAGTTTTCCGAACGCGGCGAGATCCGGCTCGTCGTTTCCCTGGTGGAGGAACGCGCGGACGACCTCATGTTGCGCTTCGAGGTGGCCGACCAGGGCATGGGCCTCACTGCCGACGCGCGCGACAGGCTCTTCCAGCTCTTCAGCCAGGGCGACGAAGCCTCGACGCGAACCCACGGCGGCACAGGGCTGGGCCTGGTGATCGCGCGACGCATCGCGCGCCTGATGGAAGGTGACGTCGGCGTCGATAGCGCCGAAGGCAAGGGCAGCCGCTTCTGGGTGACCGTGCGCCTGCGGCGCGGCGAGTGATGCGCCTCAGCCGCGCGGCACCACCACCACCTTGCCCTTGACCTGCCGATTGGCGATCGCGGCGACGGCGTCCCTGGCATTCGCCAGCGAATAGCGTTCGCTGACCACCGGCTTGATCTTGCCGGCACCGAACCAGTCGTTGAGCTGCTTCAGGTTGGCGAGGTGGCCGCCTGGATCGTGCTTGGTCGAGTCGCCCCAATACACGCCGACCAGGGAGCGCTCCTTGAGCAGCGCCAGGTTGAGCGGAATCTTCGGTATCTCGCCGGCGGCGAAGCCGATGATCAGCAATCGGCCGCGCCAGGCCAGGGCGCGCACTGCCGGCTCGGTGTAGGGGCCGCCGACCGGGTCGTAGACCACGTCAGCGCCTTTGCCGCCGGTGAGTTCGGTGATCCGGTCCTTGAGGTTTTCGGTCAAATAATTCACCGTCTCGTCGGCGCCGACTTTTCGGCACAGCGCCAGCTTGTCCTCGGACGAGGCGGCGGCGATCACGCGCGCGCCCATGGCCTTGCCGATCTCGATCGCCGCGATGCCGACGCCGCCGGCCGCGCCCAGCACCACCAGGGTTTCCCCGGGCTGCAGATGGCCGCAGTCCTTCAGCGCATGGAGCGAGGTGGCGTAGGTCAGCACCAGCGCCGCGCCGGTGTCGAAGTCCATGGTCGGCGGCAGGGGCATCACGCGATGCACGTCGGCCAGGCATTCCTCGGCAAAGCCGCCGGTGCTGGTCAGCGCGATTACCCGGTCGCCCGGCTTGAAGTGCGGCGCCTCGGTGCCGACCGCCTTGACCACGCCGGCGATCTCGGCGCCGGGGGTGAAGGGCAGCGGCGGCTTGACCTGGTAGAGGCCTTGAACCATCAGCGCGTCGGGAAAGTTGACCGCGGCCGCATGGACCTCGATCAGGACCTGTTTCGGCCCGGGCAGGGGAGCAGGGATGTCCTTCACCGCCAGGTTGGCGATCGGCCCGTAGGCTTCGCAGACGAGAGCTTTCATGGGGGGGCCTCAGGGCAGTTGCGTTGGGTTGCGCAGATTCAGAATGTCGTCGGTGCGCAACTGGATGGCATTGTTGATCTTGCGATGGGGAATGACGTAGAAGCGATCCTCCGCCACCGCGGCAAAGACTTCATTGGCCATGTCGGTAGCCGTCAGCCGCCCGGATTTCACCGCGGCGGCCATGCGTGCTTCGTAACCGGCGGAGAGCCCTTCGGCGGGTTTGGCAGCACCGAAGCGATCCTGCCGGTTGCGCGCCGACTCGTGGATTGCGGTCGGCACCCAGGCGGGGCAGAGCAGCGAAACGCCGACCTTCGCCCCGGCCGCGAGCAGTTCCCCGTACAACGTCTCCGACAGCGTTACCACGCCGTGCTTGGCCACGTTGTAGGCCGCCATGCCCGGCGTCGACAGCAGGCCGGCGACCGAGGAGGTGTTCACCACATGGCCGCCCTCGGCCTGTTGCAGCATGCGCGGGACGAAATGCTGCACGCCGTGGATCACGCTCCACAGGTCCACGCCGAGCACCCAATTCCAGTCCGCAGTACTCAGCTCCCAGCTCACGCGCGTCAAGCCGACGCCGGCGTTGTTGCACAGCAGGTGCACGCCGCCGAAGCGTTCGAAGGCGGCATCGGCCAGGGCCTTGACCTCCTCTTCGCGGCTGACGTCGGTGCGTCGCGTCAAAATGCGATTAGCATCGATGCCGAGGTTGGCGGCGGCGGCGTCGAGCCTGGCCGCCTCGATGTCCGCCAGCACCAGCTTCATGCCTTCGGCGGCAGCGCGGCGCGCCAGTTCCAGGCCAATGCCGCTGGCGGCACCGGTGATGACCGCGGTGCGGTCGCGAAATTCCTTCATGAGGGCTTCCTTCGGGTGGAGGTACGGGGGCGCGGCGTCGCGCGGATGCGAGTTTTCGGGTGCAGGCCGATCATGCGCCGCAGGGTGGCGCTTAGGCGCTCGACAACCTCCTCGGGCGCCAGGCGGCCCTCCGGCCGATACCAGGTGTACATGAAGCCGACAACGCCGCCCATGGCCTTGGCGGTGATCGCCGCGTCCTCGAAATCGAGCCGGCCGTCACGTCGCCCCTGTTCCATCAGGGCCACCAGGTCGGCATAAAAGTCGTCGGCCAGCTCGCGCAGTTCGGCGCGGAACTCCGGGCGCAGCGAGGCAGTGACGCGAAAGGCCAGGGCACTGGCGCGGAAATGCATGACGCAGGCCTCGACCCAGCGCCGCAGGCCCTCAGCCAGCTTGAGTTCGGCGCTGCGCGGGTCGTCCTCGGCAAAACGCATGGTCGTCAGGCAGGCCACCGACGCCCGTCGCGTCAGGGTCTCGACGATCTCGTGCTTGTCCCTGAAGTAGTAATACACGTAGGGCTTGGTGACGCCGAGTTCGGCGCAGAGCATGTCCATGGTCGTGCCGGCGAGCCCGTGGCGATAGAACAGGTCTTCCGCCACCCTCAGGATGCGCTCGCGCTTGTCGGTTCCCGAGCCGTTCGAACCGGTGCGGGAAGGCGTGACGGAAGCCGGGCGGGCAGCGGGCATAGCGGGCGGACGAAGGCGCGGAAAAGTGATTATACTGAACGGTAGAAAAAATCATACCGGTTGGTATGAAGACCATGACCCAAACACGCCCAAGCAGTCGCCGCAAGGATGCCGGAATGGAAACCCTGAGCGGGGTCGATGGCGCCTTCCTCAACCTCGAAACCGAGGCGACGCCGATGCATGTCGGCTCGCTGCACCTGTTCGAGACGCCCCCCGGCTGGAAAGGCAACTTCCACGCTTCGGTGCGGCACATGATGGAAAGCCGCATGGTGCCGGTGCTGCAGCGCCGCCTGGCCACCTTGCCGCTGGGCCTGGCGAATCCGGTCTGGGTGCAGGACACCATCGATTACGACCACCACATCCGTCGCGTGAAGCTGCCCCGGCCTGGCGGTTTGGCCGAGCTCGAAGCGACTGTTGCCGACCTGCATGCCGAAGTCCTCGACCGCTCGCGTCCGCTGTGGATGCTCTATGTGCTGGAAGGGCTGAAAAGCGGCGAGCAGGCCTACTACTTCAAGGTGCATCACGCGATGCTCGACGGCCAGGCCGGCGTGGCGCTGGCCTCCGCCATTTTCAGTGCCTCGCCCGAGCAGCTGCCACCCCGGCGCCGCGGCGCGCGGCGCAAGCCCGCTGCAGCGGCAAGCCCCGAGGCACCCGGCACTCTGGCGCTGGCGGCCGCGGCATTCCGCCACGACGCGGCGCAGTACGTCAAACTGGTGCGCGAACTACCCGGCGTGGTGCGTACCCTGGCCGCGATTGTGGGAAATTCGGTCGGCGCCGCACGCAGCGCGCCCGACGCCACGCGCGTCGCCAAGGGCGAGGCCGCGAGCCTTGCCGAACTGCGGCGCAGCGCGTCCTTCGGGCCGCGTACGCCCTTCAACGTCGCCATCACGCCGCAGCGGGGCTTTGCCACCGCAGCCCTGCCGCGAAGCGAACTGAAGGCCGTCGCCGCCGCCTGCGGGGCGACAGTCAACGACGTGGTGATGGCCTTGTGCAGCGGCGCACTGCGGCGTTGGCTGAAACGCCACGACAAGGTGCCGCGGAAGCCGCTGATCGCATCGATGCCGATCTCGCTGCGCGAGCAGGGCAATACCGAGATGCGCACCCAGGCCACGCTGAGCCTCGTCAGCCTGGCGACCCACATCGCCGATCCCCTCAAGCGGCTGACGGCGATCCGCGATTCCTCGGGTGCCACCAAGGCCGTGGCGCGCCAGGCGAAGTCGGTGATTCCGACCGACATTCCGCTGCTCGGAGTGCCCTGGCTGCTCGGCGCGCTGACGCGGCTCTACGGTCGCGATGCCGTGGTGGATCGCCTGCCCATCCTGGCCAACGTGCTGATCTCCAATGTACCGGGCCCCCCGGTGCCGCTGTATGTCGATGGCCTGCGCATGACCGGCTACTGGCCCTTGTCCATCGTCGAGCATGGCGTCGGCGTGAACATCACGCTGATGGGCTATGCCGGTCAACTGTGCTTCGGCTTCGTCGTCGCCCGCAACGCCGTGCCCGAGGCTGGCGAGCTTGCCGCCGACCTATTGGACGCCTGGGAGGAACTCAAGGCCGCCGCGACCCCCAAAGCGACGTCTCGCAGTGCCGTGCCGGCTTCCGCGCCGCCGCGCCGCCGCCGTGCCCCGGCGAAATGACCATGCCCTCACGCCACGCCGTCACGCGCCATGCCCACAGCGGCCGTCCCCGCACGCTGCATTCCCTGCTGGAACCGCGCGCGCTGCTCGAGGCCGCGCTGCTGCCCGCCTCGTTGCCGCTGCTGGCCCAGGCGCCGCGCGGCGACGGCCATCCGGTGCTGCTGCTGCCCGGTTTCATGGCCGACGAAAAATCCCTGGTCGCACTCAAGCTGTTCCTGCGCAACAAGGGCTGGGATGTCCATGCCTGGGGCCTCGGACGCAACCTCGGCTTTCGCAGCAAGCATGCCAGCGCGCTGCCGCAGAAGATCCGCTACCTGCACCATGTCACCGGACGCAAGGTGAGCCTGGTCGGCTGGAGCCTGGGCGGCGTGTTTTCCCTGTATGGGGCGGAGAACACGCTGGACTGCGTGCGCTCCATCATCACCCTCGGCAGCCCGGTCAGCGTCGATGCCGGCGGCAGCCAGTCGCCGCCGGCGGTGAAGGCGCTCTACCGTCTGGTCTCGCACCGCCTCGGGCCGGCGGCCCATGTCATGCAGCCGCGCGCCAAGACCCTGCGCGAACAGCGCCGGCTGGCGATCCCCACCAGCTGCCTGTATTCCCTGGGCGACGGCGTGGTACCGCCCCAGGAAGCCACCATCGACGGCGACCCCGCGCTGCACGAGAACATCCGTGTGCCGGGCAGCCACCTTGGCCTCGGCTTCAACGGCATCGTGCTGGCCATCGTTGCCGACCGCCTGGCCCAGCCCGAAGGGGCCTGGCAACCCTTCGTCCCCAAAGGCCTGCTGGGCCGCGTCTGGCGCCTCACCGCCGGGCGCGGGCACGCGCCTGGCCATGCCGCCGGAATGCCATGAGACAACTCAGCGAAAACGACGCCGCCTATATCTACTCCGACAGCGCGCACGCCAATTCCAACGTCACGCTGCTGCATATCTACGACCAGTCGACGGCGGCCGGCGGCATGGTGCGTTTCAAGCAGATCCTGGCTCACGTCGAGAGCCGCCTCGATCGCCTGCCGCTGTTCCGGCAGAAGGTGCTGCGCGTGCCCTTCGACCTCGACTTTCCATGGTGGGTGGAAGACGAGAACTTCGACATCGAATACCACGTGCGCCACATCGCCCTGCCCAAGCCCGGCGACTGGCGCCAGTTCTGCATCCAGGCGGCGCGCATCCATGCCCGGCCGCTGGACCAGCAGCGGCCGCTGTGGGAAATGTACGTGATCGAAGGGCTGGACGCCTTCCTCGACCTGCCCAAGGGCAGCTTCGCCGTGCTGCTGAAAATCCACCACGCCGCGATCGACGTGTCCCGCCGCAACGAGATCACCGGCCTGCTGCACGACCTCAGCGCCCACACCACGCCGCCGGCGCCGGCCGCACCCTGGTTTCCCGAGGATGCGCCGGGCGAAATGTCCCTGCTCTGGCGCGCCGGGATTCACGCGCTGACCCTGCCGCTGCGTCTGACCCAGTCGGCGGCACGGCGCTGGACCACGCTCAAGGCGGCGACCGGCGCCTTTTTCGGCGAATTCGTCGGCAAGCCCCAGGAATTCCCTGCCACGCGCTTCAACACCGTGGTTTCGCCCCACCGCGTGTTCGAGACGCGGCGCTTCCCGCTGGGCGCCATCAAGGATCTGCGCAAGCTTGCGCCGGGTGCCACGGTCAATGACGTCGTCCTGGCCGTGGTCGCCGGCGGCCTGCGTCGCTACCTCGACAACCAGGGCGAGCTGCCCGACAAAAGCCTGGTCGCGGCGGCGCCGATCGCCGTGCATGGCGGCGGCGAGGCGACCGGCGACGCCGACTTCGCCTGGGTGCGGATCGCGCTCGGCACCGACATCGCCGACCCGGTGCAGCGCCTGGCGGCGATCCGCGACCTGGCGGCATCCTCGGAGGTGATGAGCCAGGCCTATACCGCGCGCGAACTTGCCGAAGTGGTGCAGTTCGCGCCCTCGGCGGCGATCGCCGCCACCAGCAAGCTGCTACGCTCGGCCTCGGCGCTGCTCGGCAACTGGACGCCGCTGGCCAACTGCGCCGTGGTCAACGTCCCTGGCCCGCCGATGCCGCTTTACCTGCAAGGCGCCCGCCTGAGCTACCTCTCGGCCATCATGCCGATTGCCGATGGCATGGGCCTGGTGTTTTCGGTCACCAGCTACAACGCCATGCTGATCGTTTCCTTCACTAGTTGTTACGAGCAGCTGCCCGATCCGGAAAACCTGGCGCAGGGCCTGCGCGACAGCTTCCAGGATTACCTCGCGCTGAGCAAGCCGGGGCGACGCCGGCCGCGCCTGACCGTGGTCGATGGCAGCAAGCGCAAGCCGGCCAAGGCGCGGGCCCCGCGCCGCAAGCCGGCGACGCGTTCGGCCGAGTAGCGCATGGATTCACCTCCGCGCATCGTGCACGAGTCGCTCGGCGACCCGTCGCATCCCACGATCGTGCTGATCATGGGCCTGGGCATGCAGCTGATCGCGTGGCCTGACAGCTTTTGCCAGGCATTGGTGGCGCGCGGCTTCCGCGTGGTCCGTTTCGACAACCGCGATGCCGGGCTCTCCGATCGCACGCCGGGGAAAAAGCGCGGCAACTTGGCGCTGGCCATGGCCGCGGCCGCACTGCGCCTGCCGGTGCGCACGCCCTACACGTTGGAGGACATGGCCGGCGACACGGTGCGCCTGATGGATCAACTCGGCATCGCGCAGGCCCATATCGTCGGCGCGTCGATGGGCGGCATGATCGCCCAGGTCCTCGCCGCGAAGTGGCCGCAGCGCGTGCTGAGCCTGACCTCCATCATGTCCACCTCGGGCAACCGCAAGGTATCGAAGCCAACCCGGGCGGCGGGCAAGGCCCTGCTGGCGCGTCCCACCGATCCCACCGACCCGGTGGCGGTGACCGAGCATCTGATCGGCGTTTTCGGCATCATCGGCAGCCCCGGCTATCCGACGCCGCGCGATGCCATGCGCGAGCGCATCGGCCGTGCGGTGCGCCGTTCCTACGACCCGGCCGGCACGGCGCGCCAGCTGCTGGCGGTGATCGCCTCCGGCGACCGGCGCAAATTGCTGGCCACGATCACGGCGCCAAGCCTGGTGATCCACGGCGCCGCCGATCCGCTGGTGCCGCTCGCTGCCGGGCGCGACACCGCCGCCCACATTCCCGGCGCACACCTCGAAGTGATCGAGGGCATGGGCCACGATTTCCCCGAAGCGCTGATGCCGCGCCTGGCGGCGCTGGTGGCCGCGCATTGCTCCGCAAGCGCTGCTTCACCACGTCCTTCGTAGGGCACTCGCTGATTCACCACTATCCAGTCGCCGGATCGTCTTCCGGCGTTTGCGGTTTCTACGTATTGCGGGTAAGCCGCCCCACCGATAAAGTCCTCTCAACTTCGTGAAATCGGGGGTTCATTCCCGGTTCATAAAGGCAAATCTGGCGAAAGCCAGTGACGCAAAGCTTCCGGGCTAACGTTCCCCAGGGAACCATGCCAGCGGGGTTGCCGGGGTGCCGGGTTCATTCTTGGCGCCAATTCGATTGGACCAGGAATGGGAGTCCCGATGAGACAATTTCTTGTTGTCGCGTTTCTCCTCGCAATCGGCATGTTGTCCGACGCGGCACATGCCCGCAAGGTCAAGGTCGTTCCCGATGCCGGGGATGACTATGTCAACAAGACACTCCCCGAGCATGGAACGGTCTGGCATTGCTGGTATGACGGCGCCACCTCCGTGCTCTGCCGCCTCGGCGAGGCCGTCCGGTCGGCTACCGACTCCGCAGCGCAATCGGTAGCGCCGATCGATCCGCGCCTTCCCAAAAGCGCGCAGCAGCTCTGGCAAAGTCCTTCGACGATGGCGGGTGCGCTGGTTACCATACCCTTGCACACGATTCCCTTCGACATAGCCCTGACCGGACGTCTGGCCGATGCGGTGATGTGCGGCGGAACCAAGCGACCCTGCGGCGTGATTTTTGGCAGCAGCGCAGCGAAGCTGGCCGACCTGGTCATGGTGCGGATTCGCCAGCTGGCCACCGGCGCTCCAACCCGCCTGGCGATGTCCGACTAGCAGCCGTCCGGCAGCAGCGGGGCCCGTTGCCTTAACGACGGCCGTGGCGCACCATAGCGCCATGACGCGCGTCGGCCTCTACTTTGGTCTTGTTCAGTTCCTTTTCGTCAGCTGCTGGACGGTGTATGTGATTTACCTGCCGCAGCTGCTGGGGCAGGCGGGCATCGACATGCGCTGGACGGTCTGGGTCCTGATGGCCGACCAGCTGATTTTCACCCTGATGGATTTTTCAATCGGCGTCGCCGCCGACCGCGTCACCGCCGGGCTGCGTCGCCTCGGGCCCTGGTTGCTGGGGGCGACCTTCGTTTCAGGGCTGGCTTTCCTTGCCATCCCGCAACTGGCGCCCGCCGGCGCACCGGTCCTGTTGCTGTTGGCGGTGGCAGTATGGGCGCTGACCTCGTCGGCCTTGCGTGCGCCGCCGATGCTCTTGCTCGGTAAGTATGTGCCGGCGCCCGGCGTGCCCTGGGTCGCCACCCTGAGCCTGCTTGGCCTGGGGCTCGCCGGTGCCGCAGCACCCTACCTGACGCTGGGCCTGCGCGGCGTCGATCCGCGCCTGCCGTTTGCCCTGGCCTCGCTGGCGCTGATCGCAGCGGTGGCGGGCATGCTGTGGGCCGAGCGCCATCTCGCCGCCGCCGCGCCGGCGGAGCCGGCGCCAGCGGCACGGGTGGTCGATGGCCGGGTGCTGGCCTTCTTTGCCGCTATCGCGCTGCTGGGCGTGGGCTTCCAGATGCATTTCGCGCTCAACTCAGCGCCGCTCTACCTGCGCTTCGCCCAGCCGCCGCAGCTCGACCACCTGATGCCGGTGTTCTGGGTCGGCTTCAACCTGCTGATCTTCCCCGCCTGCCGTGCCAACCAGCGCTTTGGCGGCCTTGCCGTGATGACCGGCGGTGCCGTGGTCGGCGCCATGGCGGCCGCGCTCGCCGCCTCGGCACCCTCGCTGGAAATTCTCGTCGCACTGCAATTCCTTGCCGGTGGCGCCTGGGCTGCCGTGCTGATGAGCGCCATGACCGCCGCCATTGCCATTGGCCACAGCGGCCGCGAAGGCGCCACCACCGGCGGCCTGTTCGCCCTGCTGGCGCTGGCGACATTG
Source organism: uncultured beta proteobacterium (assembly GCA_903908065.1). Classification (GTDB taxonomy): domain Bacteria; phylum Pseudomonadota; class Gammaproteobacteria; order Burkholderiales; family Rhodocyclaceae; genus Sulfuritalea. The sequence goes on from CAIVQO010000005.1 coordinate 35,701, forward strand.
GTGCGCATGGCCATCGTTGCCACCCAGCTCAACAAGGATGCCGGCTTCGCCGCGCTCCTGCCCTGGCTGCCCGGCCTGGCCTGGGCAGCAGCGGCGCTGTTGCTGACCTGGCTGGCGCTGCGGCCGCGGCCACAGACGAATTCGCCGTAGCGCCAGCGCCGACTTTTGCCTGTCGCGATCTGTCCGAACTTGGTCTACAGTGGAAGAAAACCGAGGCCAAGGGAGGCAGCATGAAAGACATCGCCTGGAGCAAGATCCTCAGTGTCGGCGTGGATGAAATCGATGACGACCACCGTCGCCTGATCGCGATCTTCAACGAACTCAACCATGCCGTGAGCGAAGGCGCGTCGGCAGACTACTGCGCGGCGACGCTCGACGAACTGCTCAAGTGCACCGCCTGGCATTTCAGCCATGAAGAACGGCTGATGCTCAAATACGACTACCCGGCCCGCGCCGCACACAAGGCTGCGCACACGGAGCTGGTCGAGGCGGCGCTGGCCTTGCAGGCCAAGCTGGCACAGGCCGATCAGGCCGTGGCCAATGACGAGATCGTCTTCCTCGATCGCTGGCTGACGGAGCACATCCTCACCGTGGACCAGCACCTCGGCAGCTTCCTGGCTCAGGCGACGTAGCTTTTTTCAGGCGCTCGGCGGTTGGACTCGCTGCCCCGCGCGCGGCCGTCGCCCCTGGTTCGTCGGCCTGCGGCGGAGGGCTCGCCAGAGCCTCGCCCGTTCGCGCGGCGTAAGGCCAATCAATTGGCCTTGCGAAACCCCGCGCTCACCCCTTGCTGCGGGGCCGCGCCAGGCCGTCGGCGAAACTAGCCGAGGCCGATGAAGCGGGCCCCGTAGGATGTCGCCGGCGGAATTCCAATGGGATGGGGTCCTAATGCGGCGACTTTAATGGGGCACTGTCGGCTTACGGAGCAATCTCTTTTGTCTGTTTAGGTTTCCTGCTGTGCGGTTCAAGTCCCACAGCCTGATCTGGTGTCCATCCCATTGAAAGTCGCTTATGGATGGTTCCTTCCTCAATACCGAAATGCTCTGCCGCATCCCTTATGGAATCGAAGGCTCCTGCACTAGTGGTTAGCTTGATTCCCCGCTCAGGCCGCTTGATCTGATGGGGTACTAACTCAAGGGCTTCCTCTAGTGCCCATCCCTGCTTCGCGCGCCTTGCTGCATTCCCATAGTGCTTGCCGAAATGGGCTGCTGCCTGTCTCAGCGAAGGAAAGGTGATGCCACTGACGGTAATAGGCTTGGATGTCATTTCGGTGAAATCCTACCAAACCCCTCCCAATTGCCCCCCCGATGCTTCGGTCAGTCAGCGACAGATTTAGGTTGGTAGCGGACCGATAGCCCTGAAGTGGCAACTTCCGCTTTTGGCCGTTCGCGCCCATTGCCAATTCGCCACCACGAATTCGACCTGCGAGAAGCAAACGTCGCCGTCCCGTCAGTGCCGACTTTCGCTGCCGATCTGCTGCAAGTCCGCGCTACTTGCTGACCTTGGTGATCTTCGATCCCTCGAAGGTCAGGTTGTACATCAGGCCCTTGTTGGAGAAGATGAAGCCGATGATCGGCTGCTTGGCGGTTTCGGTGTCGATGGCGCCGCCGGCGCCCAAGGTTGCCAGCGCCACGCTGCCATCCACGCCGGCCTTCCAGCCTTCGCTCTTGCGGAAGTCGGCGAGTACCTTGTCGTTCATGAACAGCACGATCTGGCTGCGTGCCTGGGCGCCGAGTTGCAGGCCAATCGAGGCGGCGGCGATGTTGTAGTAGGCGACGGTCTTGCCTTTCACCAGCAGCGCACCCTCGCCGAATTCGCCGCCGATGCCGATGCCGGCCTTGATGACATTGGGGAACACCAAGATGCCGGTGGCCTTCTTCGACAGCTCGGCGCCGGCACTGGTGTGCTTGCGGAAATCGGCGAGGGCCTGTTTGACCTCGGCGTCGATTTCCTGCTTCGAGGCGGCATTGGCCAGAGAGGCGATGGCCAGCATCAGGATGGTAATCAGGGTGCGCATGGGATTCCTCCGTTGGAAAGCTGCAGGATAAACCTTCGGCAGCCCTTCGTCGCCGTGCTGCCGGTGCCGACTTTCAGGCGGCGGCGCGTGGCGCGGCGAGTATGCCTTCGGCGGCCAGGATGGCATCGATTTCGGCACCGTGGCGGGCTTCGCGCACGGCGCGGAACAGGTCTTCCGCCTGCGGGTAGCTGCGCTGCATCAGCCCCAGCCATTGCTTGAGGCGACCGGGCGCCTGGGCCGGCAATACCTTCTGCCGCACGCCGGTCCAGAACCGGGCGAGCATGTTTTCGACCTCGCGCCAGTCGTCGGCATTCGGCGCCGTCTCGGCGCCGCCGCGGATGCGTCGCGCCAGCAGGGGATCCGCCACCGCGCCGCGACCCAGCATGACGTCGTCGCAGCCGCTGGCGGCGCGTATGGCCCGATAGTCGTCGAGGGTCCACACTTCTCCGTTGGCGATCAGCGGCAGGCGCACCGCCCGGCGGATCTGCGCCACCCACTCCCAGCGCCGCACCGGCTTGTAGCCGTCGGCCTTGGTGCGGGCATGCACCACCAGTTCGTCGATGCCGCCGGCTTCCAGCGCCTGCGCGCAGTCGACCGCCTTGCTGGTGTCGTCGATGCCGAGGCGCATCTTGGCGGTGACTGGCAGTCCCGCCGGCACCGCCGTGCGCACGGCGCGCGCGATCGCGTGCAGCAGTTCCGGCTCCGCCAGCAGCGCGGCGCCGCCGCGATGCCGATTCACCAATGGCGTCGGACAGCCAAAATTCAGGTCGATGCCGAAGGGGCGGAGGAGGGCGAGTTGCACCGCATTGGCGGCCAGCATCGTCGGGTCGTTGCCCAGCAGCTGCACCCGGACAGGCGTGCCGGCCTCGGTGCGCGCGCCATGACGCAGCTCGGGCGACAGTTTCGTGTAGCAGCGGAGCGGCAGCACGGAGTCGGTGACGCGGATGAATTCGGTGACGCACCAGTCGTAGCCGCCGGCCCGCGTCAGCACGCCGCGCAAGACGTCGTCGGCAAGGCCCTCCATCGGGGCGAGCACGAGTTTCATCGCCGGATCGCCGTGCCGTGGGCGCCGACGTTCACGCCGCCTTGATCTCGATGGTCCGGCCTTTGCGCAGGCGGCCCATCACGTGCATTTCGCAGGCCTTGCAATCGAACTTTAGCGTCAGGCGCTCCTTGCCATTCACCAGCACCATCGGCTCGGCGTTTACGCCCTTGACCCAGCCCTTGGCCTCTTTGGGGCAGAGGCTGTGGCTGTAGCGCAGGCAGTGCTTGGTGATCATCAGCGAGACCTCGCCGGGCGTGCTGTCGGCCTCGTAGGCGTCGGCGATCAATTCGACCCCATGGCGACGGTAGAACTCGCGGGCGCGGCTGTTGAGCACGTTGCCGAGGTAGGAGAGTTCGCGTTCGGGGTAGGGTGCCGGCGGCGCCACCGGCAAGCTGCGCGGCGGGCGCGGGCGGGCCGCTTCGCGCGCGGTGCTCAGCGCCTCGATCGCGTCGCGACGCAGCGCGTTGATGATCGCTGCGGGGAGGAACCAGGCCTCGGCCAGCTTGACGTTCACCTCGCGGGCGCGAAAGTCGGTGGCGCCCAGCTTGCCCAGGCCTTCGGCCAGGGCGCCGAAGGCGCGCGCAGGGTTCTTCGCCGCTTCCTTCGCATGGGTCACCGTGGCGCTGGCGCTGATGCCGTCCTCGTCGCGGGCGGTGAGGCGGAAGCCGTCGGCGGTCTCGCCCAGATCCAGCGTGATCGCAATGCGGCGCTCGGCGGAGTCCTTCTCCAGCAGGCGTTCGAAGGCCTGGTCGCGATTGCGGTGGATTTCGGTGCCGGGCTTGAGGCTTTCGGCATCCTCCGGCATTGCGTTCGGGTACAGGCGCCAGTGGCGGCCGCGGCGCTCGGCGACGTTGATGCGCAGGCCGGTGATCCTGCGGCCGCGGCCGAGGTAGCTGACGCCATCGCCGTTGGCGAATTCCTCGTCGCTGTCGAGCTCGAACCAGTCGGGACCGAGTTTGGTCACGGTGCCGCTGGCTTCGCCAGCGAAGCCCGGCGCATCGAAGGCGCCGATGTCGGCCTGGCGGCCGTTCACGAAGTAGTCGGTGGCGCCGCGATTGAAGCTCTTTTCCGGGCGCGGGGTGAAGGTATAGGTGCAACGGCCCGACGAGGCCGGCGCATAGCGTTCGGGCGCGTCTTCGATGATTCGGTCGAGTAGCTGACGGTAGTGGGCGGTGGCGTTCTTGACGTAGGCCATGTCCTTCAGCCGGCCCTCGATCTTGAACGAGCGGATGCCGGCGTCGGCCAGCGCGCGCAGGTTGGCGCTCTGGTCGTTGTCCTTCATCGACAGCAGGTGCTTGTCGAAGGCGACGACGCGGCCCTGGCCGTCTTCCAGCGTGTAGGGCAGGCGGCAGGCCTGCGAGCACTCGCCGCGGTTGGCGCTGCGTCCGGTGTGCGCGTGACTGATGTAGCACTGCCCGGAAAAGGCCACGCAAAGCGCGCCGTGGATGAAGAATTCGAGGACAGGCGACTGCGGACCGGTGCCGACATGGTCGCGGATGGCGACGATATCGGGCAGTGAAAGCTCGCGTGCCAGCACCATCTGCGAAAAGCCGGCATCGGCGAGGAACTTGGCCTTCGCCGGCGTGCGGATGTCGCACTGGGTCGAGGCGTGCAGCTGGATCGGCGGCAAGTCGAGTTCGAGCAGGCCCATGTCCTGCACGATCAGGGCATCGGCTCCGGCCTCGTACATCTGCCAGGCCAGGCGGCGGGCGTCTTCGATTTCCTCGTCGCGGAAGATCGTGTTGAGGGTGATGAAGAGCCTGGCATGGAAGCGGTGCGCATGGGCCGCCAGGCGTTCGATGTCGGCCACGCTGTTGCCGGCGCCATGGCGCGCGCCGAACTCGGGCCCGCCGATATACACGGCGTCGGCGCCGTGCTTGATGGCCTCGATGCCGATCTCGGCATTGCGGGCGGGGGCGAGGAGTTCCAGGGTGGCAGGCATCGGACGATTTTACCGGAGGGCCGGCGCCGCCCGTGGCGGAGGTGTCGGCGGGCTAGAATCGCGCCATGACCACGGCAAGCGCAGTTGGCATCCAGTTCCCCTCAGCCAGCGATGGTTCGCGCGGCAGTTCGCAGGCCGGCACCCGCATCGTTGCGGCGGCCCTGCATCCGCTCGATCCGGCGCTGGCCGAGCAGGTGCTTGCCGAGCGGCAGTGGCGGCGCAATTACCCGAACCACATCCGTGCCCTGGTGCGCCATGCCCTGCCCGATCCCGAGTTGGCCGTTGCCAGCGCGCGCGCCGGCCTCGACTGCGCCTGGGATACCCTGCATTGGGCCGATGACGACGGCCGCCGGCCGTTGGGCGAGGCCTGGCGCGCGCTGCGCACGCCGCCGCTGCACACCCTGCGCGCGGCCGGGCAGGGCAATCCGCGGCCGCGCGCCTGCCAGATTCCCTATCGCGGGCAGCTGCTGGAAGACGATGCCCTGTTGCGCCAGGCCGACGACTGGGAGCGGCGCCACATCATTGAACCCAGCGCGGCGGCGGCATTGCGCCGTTGCGTGGCGAATCCGGAGTGGTTCGACCTGGCGGATCGCACCATCGTCCTGCTCGGCGCCGGCGCCGAGGTTGGGCCGCTCAACATGCTGGCGTATTGGCGCGCGAATGTGGTCGCCGTCGATCGCGCCATGCCGCAGGTGTGGCTGCGCGCCTTCGCCAACGTGGTGTCGGGCAATGCCACGCTGCTGGCGCCGCTGAATGGCATGCCGGGGAAAGATGCCGACGCCGACCTGGCCCGCGCAGGCGTCGATCTGCTGAGCGATGCGCCGCGCCTGGCGGAATGGCTGGCCGGCTTCAACCGGCCGCTCGACCTGCTGTCGCTGGCTTATGCCGACGGCGAGCGCCATCTGCGCATCGCCCTGGCGATGGACTGGATTGCGCGCGCGGTGCTCGACGCCAATCCGGCCAGCACGCTGTCCTGGCTGGCGACGCCGACCGACGCCTTTGTCATGCCGGCCCACGTGGCGCGCGCGTCGATGCGCGCCTACGATAGCCGCTCGCTGCTGCCGCGCCTGTTGCGGCCGACGCTCGCCGCCGCCTGGCAATGCTTCCACCCCAATGTCGAGGAACTGCATGCCGGGCCGCAGGGCCGCGAGTACGCCCTGGCCGACAGCCTGGTGGTACAGCAGGGGCCGAATTACGCGTTGGCCAAGCGTGTGCAACAGTGGCGCGCGGTCGAGGCGCGTGCGCGCGGCCACCGCGTTTCGCTCAACATCGCCCCGGCCACCACCACCGCCTCGGTGACGGCCAATCCGATCCTCGCCGCCGCCTATGCCGGCGCCCACAGGTTCGGCATCGAAGTGTTCGAGCCGGAAACCACGCGGGCGCTGATGGCGGCCCTGTGGGTGCATGACCTGCGCTGCGATGCGTCGGCCGCCAATCCGCAGACGCCGCTCGCCCATCCCTGGGAACTGTTCACCGACAATGCCTGCCACGGCGGCTTCTGGGCCTGTCCCTACCTGCCGCGCACGGCGCTGCCCTTCGCTGCCGCGATGGGCTGGGCCGCGGGCAAGCTGAGCTAACCGTGCGTGCCGCGCCCTGGCTCCTTGCCGTCATGCTCTTGGCTGCTTGCGCCGGGGTCCCGGTCGAGCCGCCGCGCATCGAGCGCCTGAGTGCCGAGCAACTGGAAGCGCGCGTGCCGACTCCCGCGGCGGCCTTGCCGCTGGAGCAGGTTGTCGCGCTCTCCAAGCAGGGCGTGGCGGCCGCTGAGATCGTCGAGCGCATCAAGTCCTCGGCATCGCGCTATCGGCTGTCGGCAACCCAGCTGGTCGAACTGGCGCGCGAGGGCGTGGCGCTGGCGGTGCTGGACCACTTGGTGGCTGCGGAGCGCCAGCGCATCTTCGAGGAGCTGGCGGCCGACGCCAACCAGCGCGACCAGGCCTGCCGCGAACGCATTGCGCAGGAGGTGCAGGCCTGCCGCAGCCAGTACATGGGGCCGCTGCTGGTGCCCGGTCCGTATCCGATGTTCAACTGCTTTCCACTTGGCCCCGGCTCGCCGTATTGGCGTTGCATGTGAGCCGCACACAGGAATCGACCATGAAACGCATCGCCCTGATCCTTGCCTTGCTTGCCCCTGCCATCGTCTCGGCCGCACCGCCGCCGGGGCACCCGTCGCCGCAACAGGCGCGCGACATGCTGATGCCGGACAAGCCGCCGTCGCCTGCCGAGTTGCCCAATCAGGGCAAGGTGATCAGCCACATCGACGCCAACGAATTCACCTACATCGAGGTCGAGCGCAAGGGCGGCAATGGCGCACGCGAGTGGATCGCGGCGCCGAAGATGGCGCTCAAGGTCGGCAGCACCATTCGTTATGAAGAGGGCTCGGTGATGACCGATTTCCACAGCAAGCTGTTGCAGCGGACCTTCGCCCGCGTGATGTTCGTCGGCTTCGTTGCCGTGGTGGGGGACTGATCAGCGGCGGATGCGCGTCGCTTCGAGCTCGGCCTCGCGCGAAACGCGAGCGGCAATGCCGTCGATACGCGTATCGAGGCGCAAGCCGGCCGGCTCCACCCGCTCACCGCCGTTGCTTGCGGCAAACACGCCGATGCTGCCCGACGAGGCGAGCCAGGTGCCGCCGCCGAGGCCGAGCAGGGCGGCGATGAAGAGGCCGGCGATGCCGCTCCTGGCATGCCAGCCCGGCGGCCGCATCCCCGGTCTGCCAGGCCGCGCTCCTGCGCCGCTCTGTGCCTGTCCCGCCGCTTGCAGTCGATGCAGCGCGTGTTCTGCCGCTGCGCGCTCCTTGCCCGCCTGTGCCGCGGACTGCTCGGCGTCCGCTCGCGCTGCTCCGGCCTGGGTTGCCGAGACTTCCTGTTCGGCGCGACGGCGTGCTTCCCGTGCGGCTTCCTGTTCCGCCGCCAGGCTGGCGAGTGCCGCAGCCTCGGCGATCTGTTCGGCGCGTGCGGTTTCGGCCGCCAGTGCGGCGGCGTGCTGCTCGGCGGCGAGTCGCTCCTGGGCCAGTTGCGCGAGTTCCTGTTCGGCTTTCGCGCGCGCCCGGCTGAGCATGGCCAATTCCACGGCGGCGAATTCGCGGCGCTGGGCATTGATTTTGGCCTGCTGCTCGGCGTCGATGCGGTGGCGCAGGGCGATTTCGGCGCTGCGCTCGGCATTGGCCTGCTGCACCAGGGCGGCTTCGGCCCGCGCATCGGCTTCGGCCCGCCGCAGCGCCTGGTCTGCCGCGAGTTCTTCCGCCTGCTGACGCCGCACCGCCGCGGCCGTACGCTCCGTGGCGACGAACTGGCGACGCTGCGCCTGGGAGCAGGCCTGGTCGTTTGCTGCGGCGCCGACCAAGGCCACGGCCGCAGCATTCCGGTCGGCCACGACAGCATCGCCGTCGTCCGCTGCGGCCGGCGCGGCATTCCCCTGCGCGGTCCTGACCCGCAGCTGATCGAGCAAGGCCGTGCTCAAAATAAAGAGAAGAGCAACCCCGTTTCCATTTTGCTAGCTTAGCTGCCTGGCTGGTCCGGGCGTCGCCGGAAAAGCCACGAGGAAACCGCCTACACCTGGTTTATCGGCGCATGGGGCGTTGGCTGCCGGGGGTCAGGTCACGTCCAACGCCTGCTCGATGATGCCGCCTCGCTTGAGCCGGGACAGGCGCTGATCCCTGTCTTCCTGGAGGATAGTATCGAGGTAGGCTATGTTGCGGTCGACCAGTTCGAGGTAATGATTGCGAGGCTCGCCGTTCACAGCCTCGAAGTGCTTTACCAGGTAGTCGACGGTGCCGCCGAGGTGGTCGTAAAGGCGTCCACGCGTGATCTGGTAAAAGGACTTGGTCTTTTCCAGGAGGTCGTGCAGGTCTTTGAAGTCGCCGACACCGGCCTCGCGGAATTCGTAGTAGAGGAACAGGAGCCGTTCCAGGTATTCGCGGCTGGACATTTGCCCAACGATGTCTGCGGTTGCCGCGACCCGGGCGGAGAGTTCCGACTCGGCCGAAGCGCAGGTCCATTCACCGGGCGGGGCGCGGTGGTCGGTGGCAAGGACGGCGTCCACGATCCAGCGCCGTAGCTCGCCATCGATTGCGGCCAAGCCGTGTTCGACGAAGGCAACGCTGCGTCGCACGTGCTCGACGGTGAACTGCGCTCCGGTGCCGCCATTTTCGGTGGTGGCCTTCAGATAGCCGGAATCGTGGAACAACGCGCCGAGTATCGCGGCGTCGATGGTGCGCGGATGCAGTTTGACTCCGGCCAGGTGCAGTCCGTGCAGCAGGCGCGATGCGCAGATGGTGACTTCGAGGGTGTGGCAGCGATTGTGATAGGGCGCCTGCAGCGCCTGGCAGCCCGGCAAGCGGCCCTCGAAAGCCAGCTCGATTAGGCCGAAGCCGAGTTGGATCGCGGCTGGCGAATGCGAGGGTGCAATACTCCGGATGGTGCTGATGGTCTCGTGCAGAGTGGCCTGGTAGTCGCAGGGGATTCCGATGATTGCGAACTGGCTTTTGTCGGCGGTCATGGATTTACTGGCTTCCGGAAAAAAGACATGGTCATTGCGTGCCCGTGCGTATGCCACACGTGATTCCTGGCAACGGCCGCTCAGGCTCCGGTGTGCGACGACGAACTGAAAGCGGTTGCGTCAGGCGCGGCTGGGCAACCAAGCAAATTTCGCTCCCGAGAAAAACGCATTGTCCGCAGTTGCAGGTCTTCGCCCGTGGGCGCTGCCGGCCGTTGGCGGCAGGCTGGCGTGGCGCGGGATTCGTCGCCCGGGCGGGTGCCGGAACGGCACCGCATTGCTTGAATGTTCGACTATTTACGGTCGTGGCAGTTATGGAAATTGGGAATTCTCATTCCGGACGCCGGGAAACGGATCGTCGGCAGAATGCATGCACCGACCTGCGCGGTGCGCCCATCACCGAAAGCTAGCCGGTCACGGTGACCACCACGCGCCGGGAGTGGGCGCCGGTGCGATGCTCCCAGAGGTAGATACCCTGCCAGGTACCGAGCAGCAGGCGGCCAGCGCTGACCGGAACGCTGACCGAGGTGCCGGTGAGCACGCTGCGCGCATGGGCCGCCATGTCGTCGGCGCCCTCGTCGTCGTGGCGATAGGCCGGGTCGCCGTCCGGCGCCCAGCGCTGCGCCAGGGTTTCCAGATCCCGGCGCACGGCGGGATCGGCGTTCTCGGTGATCAGCAACGAACAGCTGGTGTGCTGCACGAAAACATGAACGACGCCTGTGTCGACACCGGAAGTGGCAACGATGCGCGCCACGTCGGCAGTGATTTCGAGGCTGCCACGGCCGCGGGTGCGGATGTCGAGGATTGCCTGGTAAGCCATGGATCGACCTCGCAGCGCCGTGTCGTCAGCGCCGACTTTTACTTGCCCAAGGGCGCCCGCAGGCGGGCGAAATCGGCGGGCGCCACGTATTGCAAGACTTCCTTGCCCTTGCGGTCCAGCACCACGTCCAGCCCCTTTTCCGGATAGAGGAAGTGCTCCAGGGTTTCGCCTTGCGGAATGCGCTCCGCAGGCGTGCCGAAGCGTTGCAGGATGATCGCTTCATCGAGGCTGGCGGCCGGGATAAAGACCAGGGTGGCCAGGGGCATGGTTTCCGCGCGCAGCCGGTCGGCGTCGCCAAGGATGAACTTGCGGATGCCGGTTTCCAGGTGGTCGGTCTTGGCCGCCCGCTCGCGCATGGCTTCCAACTCGGCCTGGCTGGCGGCGATGCTGAGTACCAGCTTGCCGCTCAGGGGGCCGATCGAGACGCTTTCGAAATAGGCTTCCAGCGTCAGCGGCTTGTCTTGCGGCGCCAGCAGGGCGAGTTTGAGGACCTCGGGAAAGGCACGCTGCGCATCGGCCAGGGTACTCGGCTTCGTACCGCCGAGTGTGAGGCCGAACACGCGCGACACGCCGGCGGCCGGCAGCTGGATCTGCCACGGCATGCCGTGGGTGATCGGCTGCGGCGCCTCCTGGCGCTGCGGCAACAGCAGGGGCGCCGCCAGCACGGCGACCAGCAGCGCGGTGACGCCAGCGGCGATTTTCAGGCGCGACATGGCAGCAAATTCGGCGCTCAGCGCGAAATCGGCTTGTAGCGGATGCGCTTCGGCTTGGCGCCTTCCTCGCCCAGCCGTTTCTTCTTGTCGTCCTCGTATTCCTGGTAGTTGCCGGCGAAGAAGCTCCACTGTGACTCGCCTTCCACCGCCAGGATGTGGGTGCAGATGCGGTCGAGGAACCAGCGGTCGTGGCTGATGATCATGGCGCAACCGGCGAATTCGAGCAGTGCGTCTTCCAGTGCGCGCAAGGTCTCGACGTCGAGGTCGTTGGAGGGTTCGTCGAGCAGCAGCACGTTGCCGCCGGTCATCAGCGTCTTGGCCAGGTGCAGGCGCCCGCGTTCGCCGCCGGAAAGGTTGCCGACGGTCTTCTGCTGGTCGCCGCCCTTGAAGTTGAAGCGGCCGATGTAGGCGCGGCTGCCGATTTCCTGCTTGCCGATGGTGATGATGTCGGCGCCGCCGGCGAGTTCGTCGAACACCGTCTTGCTGCCGTCGAGGCAGTCGCGGCTCTGGTCGACGTAGGAGACCTTCACCGTCGGGCCGACCGCGATCTCGCCGCTGTCGGGCTTGTCCTGGCCGGTGAGCATCTTGAACAGCGTCGACTTGCCGGCGCCGTTGGGGCCGATGATGCCGACGATGGCGCCGGGCGGCACGCTGAAGCTGAGCTTGTCGATCAGCAGGCGGTCGCCAAAGCCCTTGCTGACCTCGTTGAACTCGATCACCTTGTCGCCGAGGCGCTCGCCGACCGGGATGAAGAGTTCATGGGTTTCGTTGCGCTTCTGGTAATCGACTTCCGACATTTCGTTGAAGCGCTGCAGGCGCGCCTTGCTCTTGGCCTGGCGCGCCTTGGGGTTGCTGCGCACCCACTCCAGTTCCTGCTTCATCGCCTTCATGTGGGCGTCGACCTGCTTGGCTTCGGTTTCGAGGCGCGCTTCCTTTTGCTCCAGCCATGAGGAATAGTTGCCCTTCCAGGGGATGCCGTGGCCGCGGTCGAGTTCGAGGATCCACTCGGCGGCGTTGTCGAGGAAGTAGCGGTCGTGGGTCACCGCCACCACGGTGCCGGGGAAGCGCAACAGGTACTGCTCCAGCCAGTCCACCGACTCGGCATCGAGGTGGTTGGTGGGCTCGTCGAGCAGCAGCATGTCGGGCTTGGACAGCAGCAGCTTGCACAGTGCCACGCGGCGCTTTTCGCCACCGGAGAGGTTCTTGATCGAGGCATCCCAGGCCGGCAGGCGCAGGGCGTCGGCGGCAATCTCCAGCTGGGTTTCGCTGTCGGCGCCGGAGGTGGCGATGATGGCTTCCAGCCGCGCCTGTTCCTCGGCCAGCTTGTCGAAATCGGCGCCTTCCTCGGCGTAGGCGGCATACACGGCTTCCAGCTTGGCCTGGGCTTCCATGACCTCGCCCATGCCGGATTCGACCTCCTCGCGCACGGTCTTCGCCGGGTCGAGCTGCGGTTCCTGCGGCAGGTAGCCGATGCGCAGGTTGGGCAGGTGCTGCACTTCGCCCTCGAACTCGGTATCGGCCTTCGCCATGATGCGCAGCACGGTGGATTTGCCCGAGCCGTTCAAGCCGAGCAGGCCGATCTTGGCACCGGGGAAGAAGGACAGCGAGATGTCCTTGATGATCTGGCGCTTGGGGGGGACGATCTTGCTCACGCGGAGCATGGACATTACGTATTGGGCCATGTTTCAGAATCCAGTGAAAAGAAAATCAAGTGCGGCGAGGATCTCGTCGCGTTGCGGGGAAAGGTTGGCGACAGGCTTCTTCAGCAGACTGCGTGGTACGGTGGCGATGTCCTGCACGCGAACCAGATACTGCTTGCCGGCTATCGTGACCAGTGGGTTCAGACGCACGACGGCGACGATGGATTTGTCGGCTTTCAGTCGCAGTGGCGCGACAACGTGGTTTTCGATCGCGTCGAGCAGGTCGCTTTGCAGCGCCACGACATAGGGAATCCGGGCTCTGGTCGTCGGGTCTGCATTGGCATAGACATCAAACTGGCTCATCGACAGAAATCGCGGTAGCGGTCGCTGAACAGTCCGTGTTCCGCAATCTCGCGGTTGTAGGCCTCGATCGCGGCCTTGTTCTGCTCCAGCCATTCGGCCTCGCGGCGCTTCTTCAGCTCGGCGGCAAGCGCGATTTCCAGGGTTTGCGAGAGGTTGATCTTGCGCGCGCGGGCCTCTTCAAGAAGGTCGGCGCGCACGGTCAGGTTGGCGGCTTTCTTGGTGACGCTGCTCATGGGCTTCCCCGGTGGATGGAATGCGCAAATCTTACGCGCATCGCTCATGCGCGTCAAAGCCGGCGTGGCCCATCATTCATGGTAAAACGATACCAAACACGCTGTTAGGGGAGTGCTTCCGGATGGGTCTGTTTTCCGCGCTGGAGCGCGTGCTGCGAAGTTCGCCGGCGCCGGATCGGGTCTTGGGCGCGGCGATCGCGCGCGCCGTCGAGCCGGTCGATCCCTTGCTGAAGACGGTCAGCGCCTACGAGCGCCGCCTGGCGCCTGCCGTGGCAGCGGCCCTGGCGCATTGCGAGCAGGTGGCGGCGGCAATCCCTGGCCCCCACGACATCCATGCCCAGGCCTTTGCCACGGACCCGGTGGCGCACGCTCTGTTCGGTGCCGCCGCCGACATCGGCGAGATGCTGGGCCGTAGCCGCGAGCTGCGCGACTTCCTCGCCGAACCGGCTGATGGCGACAGCGATGAATTCTTTGCCCTGCTTGGCATGCGTCGCCGCGAAAAGGCCGTGAGCGGCATGGCGCTTAAGGGGGGCGTGCTGCAGCAGGACGTGCCGCAGCGCCTGTTGTACTTTGCCGACCACACGCTGGGCGAAATCGGCGATGACGACGCCGATGCGCGCCAGCGGATTGCCCTGGCCGCCTTCGACAGCCTGGCACGCGGCTTTGCAGCCTGCGTCGCCGACCTGCGCCAGCAGCAGCTCGATGCCCGCACCGCCCTGCAGGTCGAGCGCGCCCGTAACGGTCGCACGGAACGGCGGCTAGAACTCGAAACGCGCCAGCGCGAGGCCATCGCCTCGCTGGCGCCCGAACGCCTGCTTGATGCCTATGCCGACTGGCTGGCGGCGCCGCAGTTGCGCGTGTATCTCAAGCCGGATGAGGTCCGCATCGATCGCATGGGCGTGATCCTGCCGGATGGCGATGGCGATGGCGATGCCGAGGGCACGCTGCTGAACCTGCCGGAACTGGTCGGCCGCGACCGCCGCCAATGGACGGTGCTGTTGGCGCGCATCCGGCGCGAGGATGCGCTGGAAGCCGTGCGGCGGCGCGACGAGGCGAATCGTTACATCCTGATCTGACCCCGGCCGCACGGCATGCGGCGCGTCAGTCGCCGGTGTCGATGCTCATCACCAGCGCCCCCTCGGCGACGTGCTGGCCTTCCTCGACGAAGATCTCGACCACGGTGCCGGCGTGTGGGGTCTGGATGTCGAGCGCCACCTTGCCGGTTTCCAGGGTGATCACGTTGTCATCGAAGTTAACTGTGTCGCCGGGCTTGACCAGGATTTCCCACACCGTGATGTCGCCCTGGGCGCAGTTGCCGCAGGTTTCCCAACACTCGGGGTAAATCGGAATGCGGATTTCCTTAAGCGCGCTCATGCCAGGTAGCGGGCGACGAAGGCGCCTTCGCAACCGGGCGGCAGGGCGAGGCGTACGCGGTGGCCGCTGCCCGGGGCAACGCGGGTGGGCGCGCCCTCGGCATCGCGCATGGCCTCGATCACGATGTCGAGGTTGCCTTGCGGGCGGATGATCTCGATGCGGTCGCCGACCTCGAAATGGTTCTTCACTGCGATCTCGGCGAGTCCGTCGGCGTCGTAGCCGGCAACGTCGCCGACATACTGGCTGCGGCTGGATTCGGAACTGCCACGCAGGTAGTTCTGGTAGTCGCGGTCGGGGCGCCGCTCGTAGAAGCCGGCGGTGTAGCCGCGGTTGGCGAGGCCGTCCAGCTGCCCCACCAGTTGCGGATCGAAGGGCCTGCCGGCAAGGGCATCGTCGATGGCCTTGCGGTAGGCCTGGCAGGAGCGTGCGACGTAGTAGGGCGACTTGGTGCGGCCCTCGATCTTCAGCGAGTCGACGCCGATTTCGGCCAGCCTGGCGACGTACTCGATGGCGCGCAGGTCCCTGGAGTTGAGGATGTAGCTGCCGTGCTCATCTTCCTCGATCGGCATGTACTCGCCGGGGCGTTCGCGTTCCTCGATCAACCAGGCGCCGGGGCGGCGCAGCTTCGACGGTGCGGCGGGCACAGTCGGCGCTCTGGATACGGCGAGATCGACGTTACCGCTGGCATCCTCGACGCCCTCGTGCACCTTGTAGTCCCAGCGGCAGGAGTTGGTGCAGCTGCCCTGGTTGGGGTCGCGGTGGTTGAAGTAGCCGGAGAGCAGGCAGCGGCCCGAGTAGGCAATGCACAGCGCGCCATGGACGAAGACTTCGAGTTCCGTGTCCGGGCATTCCTGGCGGATCTCGGCCACCTCGTCGAGCGAAAGCTCACGCGAGAGGATCACCCGCGTCACGCCGACGCTGCGCCAGAATTTCACCGCCGCGTGGTTCACCGTGTTGGCCTGCACCGAGAGGTGGATCGGCATGTCAGGCCAACGCTCGCGGATCATCGCCATCAGCCCCGGGTCGGCCATGATCAGCGCGTCGGGCTGCAAGGCCATGACCGGCGCCATGTCGTCGAGGTAGGTCTTCAGCTTGGCGTTGTGTGGCAGCACGTTGCTGACCACGTAGAAGCGCTTGCCGCGCGCATGGGCGGCGTCGATCGCGGCGCCCAGCGCGGCGATGTCGCCGAACTCGTTGTTGCGTACGCGCAGGCTGTAGCGCGGCTGCCCGGCGTAGATCGCATCGGCGCCGAAATCCAGCGCCGTGCGCACCATCAGCAGCGAGCCGGCGGGGGCCAGCAGTTCGGGCGTCTTCACGTCGCCGCTACGCGCAGGTCGTCCGTCACGGTGCCGATCCGGGCCAGTTCAGCCTCGTGCGCCGGATCGCGGAAGTCCTCGTCGAGTGCCGCCAGTTCCCATTCCCGCAGGGCCGGATGGGCCAGCATGGCATCCATGTATTCGGCACTGGTTTCCGCTGCGCCTACACCGTAGGTGCGGAAGCGGTAGACCACTGGCGCATAGAAGGCATCGACGGCGCTGAATTCCGGCCCGGTCAGCCACGGACCGCCGAAGCGATCGAGGCCTTCGCTCCATAGCCGTTCGATGCGGGCGATGTCGGCTAGCAGGCCGGGGGAACGATGCGTGACAGTGACGCGGACGCCGATGTTCATGCCATGTTCATTGCGCAGGCAGGAGAAGCCGGAGTGCATTTCGGCGGCGGCGCAACGCGCCCAGGCCCGGGCCCGGTCATCGGCCGGCCAGACCTGCGGGTACCGTTCGGCCAGGTATTCCGTGATGGCCAGCGAATCCCAGACCACGCTGTCGCCATCCTCCAGCCAGGGCACCCGGCCGGAGGGCGAACTGTTACGGAAGTCGTCGGGCGCGCCGGGCGTGTAACGGTGCAGCACCTCGTCGAAGGGGATCTCCAGCGCGCGCATCAGCACCCAGGGCCGCAGCGACCAGGAGGAGTAGTTCTTGTTGGTGATGTGCAGTACGTAGTCCACGGGACGCCTAGGCGCGGATGGTTTCGTCGAGCGTGATGTCGACCATCAGGTCGTGCGAAATGCGCTCCAGCTCTCGCGTCAGCGCGCCGGCGTCAAGCTCCGGCGCGGCGGTGAGGTCGGCCGTGGCGTGGAACAGCAGGGCAGCCGACATCGGCGCGCTGGAGGTGTGGGTTTCCAGGCTTTCGACGTTCACCGCATGGTTGGCCAGCACCTGCGACACCTCGCGCACGATGCCGACGCGGTCGTGGCCGACCAGCGCCAGCTTCAAGCGCCGTCCGGCGGGCGCCGATTTTGGTGTGGCTGCGGATTCGGCGCTGACCTTCAACCCGGCGAGATTCGCCAATGCAGCCCTTAGCGCGTCTTCCTTGTCAGCGTCTACCGCGACTTCGACGATGCCGGCGAACTTGCCGGCCAGCTGGGCCATCGATGAACGCAGCCAGTTGCCGCCATGGGTGCTGATCGCGGCCGAGAGTTCGCCGACCAGGCCGGGGCGGTCGTCGCCGATGACGGTGAGGATGAGATGTTGGGTCATGCCAGGTCTTCCATTGGCACGCAGGCGCAGAACAGGTTGCGGTCGCCATACACGTCGTCGATGCGATTCACGTAGGGCCAGAACTTGTTCTCGGCCACCCAGGGCAGCGGGAAGACGGCCTGCTCGCGGGAGTAAGGCCGGGCCCAGTCGCCCATCAGGTCGGCCTCGGTGTGCGGCGCGTGCTTGAGCGGCGACTGTTCCAGCGTCCAGCTGCCGTTCTCGATCTGGCGGATTTCCTCGCGGATGGCGATCATGGCCTGGCAGAAGCGGTCGAGCTCGGCCTTGTCCTCGGACTCAGTGGGCTCCACCATCAGCGTGCCGGCCACCGGGAAGCTCACCGTCGGCGCGTGGAAGCCGTAGTCCATCAGCCGCTTGGCGATGTCGATCTCGGCTACGCCGGTGGCGGCCTTGATGGCGCGCACGTCGAGGATGCACTCGTGGGCGACGCGGCCCTGGCTGCCGGTGTAGAGCACCGGGTAGTGGTCCTTGAGGCGCGCTGCGACGTAGTTGGCGTTGAGGATGGCAACCTCGGTGGCGCGGGTGAGGCCGGCGCCGCCCATCATGGTGATGTACATCCAGGAGATGGGCAGGATCGAGGCCGAGCCCCAGGGCGCCGCCGAGACCGCATGCTGGCCGCCGTGCGGACCGAGAATCGCCTGCACCGCATGGTTGGCCATGTAGGGCGCGAGGTGGGCCCGGAGGCCGATCGGCCCCATGCCCGGACCGCCGCCGCCGTGCGGGATGGCGAAGGTCTTGTGCAGGTTGATGTGCGAGACGTCGGCGCCGATGTCGGCCGGGCGGCAGAGGCCGACCTGGGCGTTGAGGTTGGCGCCGTCCATGTACACCTGGCCGCCATGCGCATGGACGATGGCACAGATGTCCTTTACCGCCTCCTCGAACACGCCGTGGGTGGAGGGGTAGGTCAGCATCAGGCAGGACAGCTTGGCTGCGTGCTGTTCCGCCTTGGCCTTGAGGTCGGCGACGTCGACGTTGCCGCTGTCGTCACAGGCCACGGCAATCACTTCCAGGCCGCACATCTGCGCCGTGGCCGGGTTGGTGCCGTGGGCGGATTTCGGGATCAGGCAGATGTTGCGCGCGCCCTGGCCGTTGGCCTGCTGATAGCGGCGAATGGCGACCAGGCCGGCGTATTCGCCCTGGGCGCCGGAATTTGGCTGCATGCAGATGGCGTCGAAGCCGGTGACCGCCCTGAGCTGGGCCTCCAGCCCAGTGATCAGTTCGACGTAGCCCTGCGCCTGGTCCAGCGGCGCGAAGGGATGCATGCCGGCGAATTCCGGCCAGGACACCGGGATCATCTCGGCGGCGGCGTTGAGCTTCATGGTGCAGGAGCCGAGCGGGATCATCGCGTGGTCGAGCGCCAGGTCGCGATTCTGCAGGCGTTTCAGGTAGCGCAGCATGCCGTGCTCGGTGTGGTGCGTGTTGAACACCGGGTGGGCGAGGATTGGTTCGCGCCGTTGCAGCGTGACGGGAATCGCGCAGGGGCGGGCGGCATCGAGCGCCTCGACCGGGGCGCCCGTGTGGCCGAAGATCTTCAGCAGCGCGGCGATGTCCTCGCGTGTGGTCGTTTCGTCCACGCTGATGCCGACGGTCTCGTCGTCAACGCGGCGCAGGTTGTAGCCGGCGGCGACCGCCGCCTGCATGATCTTCGCCGTATTGCCAGCGCCGACTTTCACTTCGAAGCTGTCGAAGAAGTCGCGCCCGGTGACGCCTAATGCGCCGGCCAACAGCGCGGTCAGGCGATGGATGCGCGAGGCGATGCTGCGCAGGCCTTTCGGCCCGTGCCACACCGCGTACATGCCAGCGATGTTGGCCAGCAGCACCTGCGAGGTGCAGATGTTGGAGTTGGCCTTCTCGCGCCGGATGTGTTGCTCGCGCGTCTGCAACGCCATGCGGTAGGCGGTCTTGCCGCGGGCATCTTTCGAGACGCCGATGATGCGTCCCGGCATCGAGCGCACGTGGGCTTCGCGCGTGGCAAAGAAGGCGGCGTGCGGGCCGCCGAAACCCATCGGCACGCCGAAGCGCTGCGCCGAGCCGAGTGCGATGTCGGCGCCCATCTCGCCAGGCGACTTGAGCAGCACCAGCGCCATCAGGTCGGAGGCCACGGCTACCACCCCGCCCTTGTTCTTCACTTCGGCAATCGCCGTGGTCAGGTCGGCGATTTCGCCGCGGGCATTGGGGTACTGGAACAGCGCGCCGAACAGGTCGTGCTGGTGGGCATCTTCGGGTTTGCCGAACACCAGCTCGAAGCCGAAATACGCGGCACGGGTTTTCAGCACGTCGATGGTCTGCAGGAAGGCGGCCTCATCGACAAAGAAAACATTGCCCTTGGCCTTCGATGCGCGGCGTGCCATGGTCATGGCCTCGGCGGCGGCGGTGGCCTCGTCGAGCAGCGAGGCGTTGGCGATCTCCAGCCCGGTGAGGTCAATCACCATCTGCTGGTAGTTGAGCAGCGCCTCCAGGCGGCCCTGGGCGATCTCGGCCTGGTAGGGCGTGTAGGCGGTGTACCAGCCGGGGTTCTCGAACAGGTTGCGCAGGATCACGGGCGGCGTCAGCGTGCCGTAGTAGCCCTGGCCGATCAGCGATTTCTTGACCACGTTCTTCGCCGCGACGGCCTTCAGGGCGGTCAGGGCGGCGTGTTCCGGCATGGCAGCGGGCAGGTCGAGCGGGCGTTGCAGGCGGATCGTGGCGGGCACGGTTTCGCTGATCAGCGTGCGCAGCGAATCGGTGCCGATCGAGGCCAGCATGGCCGCGATGGCGTGTTCATCGGGGCCGATGTGGCGGGCGATGAATTCGTCGCGCTGTTCGAGTTCGGTAAGCGGGTGCGAGAGGTGTTCGGCGTGCATGGGCGGCCGATCAGAGCGTGGCCGCGTAGGCGTCGGCGGTGAGCAGGGCGTCGAGTTCGCCAGGATTGGATGGCTTTACGCGGAACAACCAGGCGGCATAGGCGTCGGCGTTCACCGATTCCGGCGCATCGACGGCGGCGGTATTGGCGGCGACGATCTCGCCCGACACCGGCGAGTAGATGTCCGAGGCGGCCTTGACCGATTCGACCACGGCGCATTCCTCACCGGCCTTGACCACGCGGCCGACGTCCGGCAGCTCGAGGAAGACGATGTCGCCCAGCGCGCCCTGCGCATGGTCGGTGATGCCGATGGTGACCGTGCCGTCGCTTTCGGGCTTGGCCCATTCGTGGGAGGCGGCGTATTTCAGGTTGGCGGGTGCGTTCATAAGAGTTCCTTAACGTGAAACGATGGATTGGGGCGGTGCATATATCGAGCGAAGCGAGCCGTTCAGGAACCCCCCGTGAGGGGGGAAGGGGGGCGGGCCGAGTTTGCCCAGCCCTGG
The DNA here is from genome assembly GCA_903908065.1 of uncultured beta proteobacterium. Taxonomy (GTDB): domain Bacteria; phylum Pseudomonadota; class Gammaproteobacteria; order Burkholderiales; family Rhodocyclaceae; genus Sulfuritalea. The sequence continues at coordinate 56,236 of CAIVQO010000005.1, forward strand.
CGGCGCAATGGAGTCAGCGAGCCATGACTCAAGAACGGATTGCGAAGCCATGGGCGTCAGATCAGGGGTTTGCCATTGCGGACGAATACGGGTTTGACGACGCGCGCCTTGAGGCGCTTGTCGCGGATCTCGACCTCGACCTCGCTGCCGACGACGACGCCGTGCGGCAGGCGGGCGAGGGCGATGGATTTTTCGAGCGTGGGGGAAAAGCTGCCGCTGGTGGTTTCACCCTCGCCTTGCGGGGTGATGACCTTCTGGTGCGCGCGCAGCACGCCGCGGTCGAGCAGCAGCAGGCCCTGGAACTGGTTGCGCGGCGGGCGCGCATCGCTGCCGGCAAGCGCCTCCCGGCCAACGAAATTGCG
>CAIVQO010000006.1 GCA_903908065.1 uncultured beta proteobacterium
CCGAAGGCGAATATTCCAGCGTCGGCGGCATCATGTTCGCCGGCACCCCGCAGGAAACCGTGGTGCAGGAAAGCATCTTCACCCGCCGCGGCACCGAGCGCATCATGAAGTTCGCCTTTGAGCTCGCGATGCAGCGGCCGAAGAAGCATGTCACCTCGGCCACCAAGTCGAACGGCATCTCGATCTCGATGCCCTGGTGGGACGAGCGCTTCGCCGAAATGGCGACCCGCTACCCGGCGGTACGCGCCGACAAGTACCACATCGACATCCTGACGGCGCATTTCGTGCGCAACCCCGACTGGTTCGACGTCGTCGTGGCCTCCAACCTGTTCGGCGACATCCTTTCCGACCTCGGCCCGGCCTGCACCGGCACCATCGGCATTGCGCCCTCGGCCAACCTCAACCCGGAGCGCGACTTCCCTTCCCTGTTCGAGCCGGTGCATGGTTCGGCGCCCGACATTTACGGCAAGGGCATCGCCAATCCGATCGGCCAGATCTGGTGCGGCGCAATGATGCTGGAGCATCTGGGCCACCCTGAGGCGGCGGCCGCGATCATGCGCGCCATCGAGGCCGTCACCGCCGAAGGCCCGCGTACGCCGGACATGGGCGGCAGGGCGACCACCGCGGATGTCGGCAAGGCGATCGAGGCCATCGTCGCCGGGCGCTGATTCGGCTCAGCCGCGGACCCAGGTTCCCAGCCGTATCGCCGCGGCAATCATCACGGCATAAAGCGCGAAGCCCAAAGCGATAACCACGAAGAATCCGCTGACCGGCAATTGCCAGACATGGATCGCCAGCCAGCCGCCGACGGCCATGAACACGAGCCGGACAACGCTGCCGGTGAGCGGCCAGAACATCCTGCTGGCCCCCTGCGAGGCGAAGAACAGCGCGAGGCCAAGCCCGAACAAGCCGTAGCTGGCACCGACGATGTTCAGGTAACTGGCGCCGAAGGCCAGCACCGCCGGATCGGCGCTGAAGTGGTTCATCCACAAGCCGGGGGCCAGCGCCGCGACCAGGCCGATCACGCCGGTAATCACCGCCACAACGCCACCACCGGTCCAGGTGGCGCGCAGCGCGCGTTCGTGCTGCCCGGCCCCGAGGTTGGTCGCCACGAGGGTCGTCAGGGCCGTGCCGAAACCGAAGGCGATCGGAATCATGATGTATTCCAGGCGCGCGGCGACGCCATAACCTGCCAACGCCGCCGTGCCGTAGCTGCCGATCAGCGCCGTGGTAATCGCGATCGAACCGTTGCTCAGCACCGGGCTCAGCGAGGCCGGCGCGCCGACACGCAGGATCACGCGCAGCAGCTCGGCCCGTGGCCGCCAGCCCGCCAGCGCCAGGCGCAAGGTCCCCTTGCCGCGCAGCAGGTAGCCTGCCAAAACGGCGCCGACGAGCAGGTTGCTGGCCAGCATGCTGAGCGCCGCCCCGGCGACGCCGAGGCCGGCCAGCGGCCCCCAGCCGAAAACCAGCACGGGGCACAGCGCCAGGTGCAGCATGGCGCTGGCCACCATCAACAGTGAAGGCAGCACCATGTTGCCGGCGCCGCGCACAATGGCGGCGAGGACATTGGTCAGCCAGATCACCACGGCACCGCTGAAGATCACGCCCGAATAGGCCAGGGCGGCATCCAGCGCCGGTCCCTGGCCACCCATCGCAGCATAGATGGCACGGCCGCCGCCGAGCATAACCAGCATGAACACGAGGGCCAGGGCGCAGGCAATCAGCAGCGCCTGTTGCGCCAGGGCATTGGCTTCGTCTCGCCTGCCACCTCCCAGCGCGCGTGCCACCGCGGCCGTGACCGCGCCGCCGATGCCGCCGGCGGACACCTGGGTCATCAGCATCGACAGAGGAAACACCAGCGCGCTGCCGGCCAGCACGTCGGCGCCAAGCCGGCCGAGGATGTAGCCGTCGTAGCCGATCACCACGGTGGTGGCGAACAGGCCGATCACGTTGGGCGTCGCCAGGCGGAACAGCGTCGGCAGCACCGGTGCCTGCAACAGTTCGCGGGTACGGGCCGCCGCCGCGCTCATGTGGCGCTCATGACGAAATCATGGCGGCCAGCTCACCTTGCGCTGCACCGGGCGGCCGTCTTCGGTGCCCGGTGCCGCGAGCCCGCCTTGCGGCGCCTGGATCACCAGGTAATAGAGATCCTCCTGCGAATTGTTGCGCCAGGTGCGCTCGCCGGCCGGGCTGACGCGCAGCATGGTGCCTTCACGGATCTCGATGACCTCGCCGTCGACCTGGAACTGGCCGCGCCCGCGCAGGAAAACGTAGAGCTCTTCGTGCGCCTGGTGGGTGTGATAGAAGGGCACCCGGCCGCCCGCCGGCAGGCAGTTGAGGGAGACCTCCATGCCGGTGAGGCCGAGCAGAGGATGGAGGAAGAACTTGCCGGGCACCTTGACTCCCGGCAACGAGGCAACTTCCGCCGTATAAGTTTTCCAGGCTTCGGCGGGACCCAGCTCCGCCACCGTGTAGTTGCTGCCCTGCCGCGCATCGGTCGGGTTCATGGCTTCTCCTTGGGGAATCAGGTGTCGTCGGCAACGTTGTCCTGCAAGGCCGCCGTGCAGTCATCGAGCAGTCGATGCAGCGCGGCAACCCTTTCGTCGCCGAGCAAGGCATTCACCTGCTGCTGGGCCGCCTTCCAGCGCCGCTGCGCCTCGGCCTGCTTGTCGCGACCGGCCGGAGTTATGCTGACCGAGCGGCTGCGCGCATCGACCCCCGCTTCCTGCAGCAGCCAGCCGGCTGCCACCATGGGCTGCAGGTTGCGCGTCAGGGTCGAGGCATCGAGGCCCATGTGCCGCGCCAGTTCGCCGGGCGCCAGCGGCCCAAGCCGCAGGACATGGGTCAGCAGCGAATACTGCGTGGTCTTGAGGCCAACCGCCGCCAGCTCCGCATCGTAGTGACGCGAAAGCAGGCGGGAAAGCTGGCGGGTCTTGAAGTTGGTGCAGCCCTTGGGCTGGGCAATGGGGGCAGGCATGAAATCATTGTACCTGCATTTATTGTAGTTACAAGCATTTCTCGCACTACTCCCACTCCCTGGCCAGTGCGTAGATCGCCGGAATCGCGATCAGGGTCAGCACGGTCGAGGACACTTTGCCGCCGACCATGGGCGCGGCGATGCGGCTCATGACCTCGGAACCAGCGCCCTCGCTCCACATGATCGGCAGCAGGCCGGCCATGATCGCCACCACGGCCATCAGCTTGGGCCGCACGCGCTCGATAGCACCCTCCATCACGGCGGCGTACCAGCCGGCGCGGGCTGAACGCCGGGTCAGCCCGCGCGCAGGCGCCCGCGCGCCAGGTAACCCATGCCGAGTTGTGTTGCCTCCCAGGCGAAGTCCTCGCAATGCGAGGAAACCAGGTTCCACGGCTGCCAGAGGTCGCCGGGGCGCGCATTGTAGGGACGGTTTTTGAGCCAGGGCAGCAGGTTGAGGGGGCCAACCCACCAGGGAAAGTACTTCATCCCCGCCAACGCGATGCGGGCGCCCGGACGGGCCTGGCGCAGGATGTTGGCGAGCGCCTGCGGCGTACGCAGGATGTCATGCACGTAATTGAAAAGTATCGCGTCGACGACTTGGGGCAGCTCCACGGACTCGGCAGGAAGGTTGGCATGCCAGACGTTGTGCCAGCCATGCCTTGCCACCCGCGCCTGTGCCAGGTCGAACATCTCCGGGCTCTGTTCGCAGGCTAGAACGCACCCCTGCCCGCCCACGCCGGCAAGCAAGAGTTCGTAACTGAGGCCGGTGCCGGCGCCGACATCGAGCACGACATCGCCGGGTTTCAGGTCGAGCAGCGCAACGGCACGCCGCCGCAGGTGCATGGTGCGCCGCGCCGACGCATCGTATCCCGCCGCGTGGCGGCGGTAACGGCGGATCGAAAGCTGGTTGTCCGCCTTCACGCCGCGCGCCCCGCGCGCAGTTCCCACTCCTTCACCAGCGCATAGATCGCCGGAATCACGATCAGGGTCAGCACGGTCGAGGAAATCATGCCGCCGACCATGGGCGCGGCGATGCGGCTCATGACTTCGGAGCCAGTGCCCGTGCTCCACATGATCGGCAGCAGGCCGGCCATGATCGCCACCACGGTCATCAGCTTGGGTCGCACCCGCTCGACGGCGCCCTCCATCACGGCGGCGTACAAGTCGGCGCTGGCGTCACGGCGATTTTCCGCCGCGCACTTCGCCTTCACCGCCGCCCAGGCGTGGTCGAGGTAGATCAGCATCACCACGCCAGTCTCCGCTGCGACGCCGGCCAGGGCGATGAAGCCCACCGCCACCGCCACCGAGAGGTTGTAACCGAGCAGCCACATCAGCCAGACGCCGCCCACCAGCGCGAAGGGCACCGAGAGCATCACGATCAGGGTTTCGGTCATGCGCCGGAAGTTGAGGTAGAGCAGCAGGAAGATGATCAGCAAGGTCAGCGGCACGACGATCTTCAGCTTCTCGATGGCGCGCTCCATGTACTCGAACTGCCCGCTCCAGGTGATGTAGTAGCCGGGCGGGAACTTGACCTTCTGCTGCACGGCCTGCCGCGCGGCGGCGACGTAGGAACCGATGTCGCGCTCGCGGATGTCGACGTAGATGTAGGCCGAAAGCAGCGCGTTCTCGGTGCGGATCGCCGGCGCGCCCTTGACGATGGACACCGTCGCCAGTTGGCCCAGCGGCACCATCGCAGGCGGCGCATTCGCCTCCATCCCGGCGCCGTAGGCCGGTACCAGCACCTCGCGGGCGATGGCCTGCGGGTCGGCGCGCAGCTCGCGCGGATAGCGCACGATGACGCCGAAGCGCTCGCGCCCTTCCACCGTGGTGGTCACCATCTCGCCGCCCAATGCCGTGCCTATGGTGTCCTGCAGTTCGCCGACCGACAGGCCGTAGCGGGCCAGCGCGGCACGGTCCGGCTCGATGTCAAGGTAGAAGCCTCCGGTGATGCGCTCGGCATAGGCGCTGCTGGTGCCCGGCACGTCCTTGACCACGGCCTCGATCTCGCGGGCCAGGCGCTCCATCTCGGCCAGGTCCTTGCCGAATACCTTGATCCCGATCGGCGTGCGGATGCCGGTGGACAGCATGTCGATGCGCGCCTTGATCGGCATGGTCCAGGAATTCGCCACGCCGGGGAACTGCAGCGCCTTGTCGAGCTCGGCGATCAGCTTGTCGGTGGTCATGCCCGGCCGCCATTGCGACTCGGGCTTGAGGTTGATCACGGTCTCGAACATCTCGGTCGGTGCCGGGTCGGTGGCGGTATTGGCGCGGCCCGCCTTGCCGATCACCGACGCCACCTCGGGGAAGCTCTTGATGATCTTGTTCTGCGTCTGCAGCAGCTCGCCGGCCTTGGTGATCGACATGCCGGGTAGCGAGGTCGGCATGTAGAACAGCGTGCCCTCGTTGAGCGTGGGCATGAACTCGCTGCCCAAGCGCGAGGCCGGATACACGGTGGCCGCCATGGCCACCAGCGCCAGGACGATGGTGCTGCCTTTCCAACGCATCACGGCGGCAATGATCGGCCGGTAGAGCCAGATCAGCACGCGATTCACCGGGTTCTTCGCCTCCGGCAGGATCTTGCCGCGGATGAAGAACAGCATCAGCACCGGCACCAGCGTCACCGAGAGCATCGCCGCGCCGGCCATGGCGAAGGTCTTGGTGTAGGCCAGCGGCGAGAACAGCCGGCCCTCCTGCGCTTCCAGCGTGAATACCGGCAGGAAGGAAACGGTGATGATCAGCAGGGAAAAGAACAGCGCGGGGCCCACTTCTTTTCCGGCTGCAATGATGGCCTCGGCGCGTTCGCTATCCGAGTGGCCCTCTTTCAGCCGCTCCAGGTGCTTGTGCGCGTTCTCGATCATCACGATGGCCGCGTCGACCATGGCGCCGATGGCGATCGCGACGCCGCCCAGGCTCATAATGTTCGAATTCATGCCCAGCGCGCGCATGGCGATGAAGGCGATCAGCACGCCCACCGGCAGCATCAGGATCGCCACCAGCGCGCTGCGCGCATGCATCAGGAACACCAGGCAGACCAGCGCAACGATGATGCTTTCCTCGATCAGCGTGGTCTTCAGGGTGGCGACGGCGCGCTCGATCAGCTCGGAGCGGTCATACACCGTGGCGATGCTGACGCCGGCCGGCAGTCCCGGCGCGATCTCGGCCAGTTTTTCCTTGACGTTGCGGATCACCTCCAGCGCGTTCTGCCCGTAGCGGGCGGTGGCGATGCCGGAGACCACTTCGCCCTCGCCATCGAGTTCGGCGATGCCGCGCCGCTCGTCCGGCCCGAGTTCGACTCGGGCGATGTCGCGGATCAGCACCGGCGTGCCGCGCTCAGCTTTCACCACTAAGCCTTCGATGTCGGCCTTGCCGCGCAGGTAGCCGCGGCCGCGCACCATGTACTCGGTCTCGGCCATCTCGACCACACGACCGCCGACATCGCGGTTGGAATCGCGGATCGCCTGCACCACCTTCATCAGCGGCACGCCATACGAGCGCAGCTTGACCGGATCGACCACCACCTGGTACTGCTGGACAAAGCCGCCGATGCTGGCCACCTCGGCCACGCCCGGCGCCTTGGTCAGCTGGTAGCGGACGAACCAGTCCTGAAGGGTGCGCAACTCGGCCAGCGATTTGTCCTTGGCCTGCACGACGTACTGGTACACCCAGCCGACGCCGGTGGCATCGGGACCGAGCTGCGGCGTCACTCCTCGCGGCAGGCGGCCGGCAGCGAAGTTGAGGTACTCAAGCACCCGCGAGCGCGCCCAATAAATGTCGGTGCCGTCCTCGAAAATCACATAGACGAAGGATGCACCGAAGAAGGAAAAGCCGCGCACCACCTTCGATTTCGGCACCGAGAGCATGGCCGTGGTCAACGGGTAGGTGACCTGGTCCTCGACCACCTGCGGCGCCTGACCCGGCGCCTCGGTATAGATGATCACCTGCACGTCGGAAAGATCGGGCAGCGCGTCGAGCGGCGTCTTCCAGACGGCATGCACCCCGGCCAGGGTGATGAACAGCGTCAGGATGACGACGAGGAATTTGTTGCGCGCCGACCAGTCGATGAGGGCATTCAGCATGGTGCTTGCTCCATTGACACCGCCGGATTAAATGCGTTTTTCCGCGACGGCAGGTGGGCGCCAAGGACAGCGGGTGCCCGTCTCCGTCCGTGTCCCCCATAGCGGGCTGCGCCCGCTCCGCCCACGGCTTGCCCTGCATGGCAAGCCGGCTGCGGCAGCGCGGAGCAGTGCTCCGCGAAACCCTGCCTACGCCCTCCTTTACCTACCGGAGACGGGCACCCGCCATCCTTGGCTGGATATGCATTTGCCGGGCAACCGCCGCACTGCAAATGCGTCACCGGATCGGGAGGGTGGGGCGTTCTGCGCAGCGAAGTAAAGGGGGAGGAGTCGCCCGCAGGGCGACGACGGAGGACATGAGCGAAGCAGAATGCCCCGGCCTCCCGATCCCGCACCAACGACAAACCAGCAAAGGGTTTCATCTCAATGCCCCTTGTGCGCAGTCGCGGCACCCTTGGCGTCCATCTTGGTGATCACCCACTCGCCCGGCCCGCGCTCGACGAATTCGATGGTGACGGGGGCGCCGGCCTTGTGCTTCTCGACCAGCCCCGGATTGGCGAGGATGAAATCCATGGTCATCGCCGGCCAGTTGAGGCTGGCGACCGGGGCGTGGGTCACTGTCACCGTGCCGTTCTTGGCATCGATGGCTTCCAGGGTTCCCGTCGCTTGGTGGCTGACCGACGTCTTGGCGCCCGTAGTCGGGGCCGGCGCCGCCGTCAGGCCGGACAGCGCAGCCTTGAGGTTGCTTTCGGCATCGATCAGGAAGTTGGCCGCGACCACCACGGCATCACCTTCCTTGAGCCCTTCGCGCACCTCGACGTAATCGTCGCTGCGCTCGCCGAGCTTGACTTCGCGCGCCTCGAAGCGCCCGGCGGCCTTTTGCAGCAGGACGATCTGGCGCATGCCGCTGTCGATCACTGCCGAGGTCGGCACCGTCAGCAGCTTCTTCGCGCCGCCCGGCACCATTTCGACGCTGGCATACATCGCCGGCTTGAGCAGGCCGCCTGGATTGGCCAGCTCGATGCGTACCGGCACCGTGCGCGTCTCGGCCTTCAGCGTCGGGTAGATGTAAGCCAGCTTGCCGGCGAAGCTCTTGTCGGGGTAGGCGTTGATTTTCACCGTCACGCCAGCGCCGACTTTCAGCGCACCGATGTCACGCTCGAAGACATCGGCCAGCACCCACACCGCCGAGATGTCGGCGATCTGGTAGAGCATCTCGCCGGGCATGAAGCGCATGCCGGCCACGGCCTTCTTCTCCAACACCACGCCGCCGGCCGGGGCACGGAAACTCAACGTGCGCTTCGGCTCGCCGCCGGCGGTCAGGGCCTTGATCTGCTCTTCGGAAATGTCCCAGTTGCGCAGGCGCACCAGGCTGGCCTCGGCCAGCTGCTTCATGCCGGATTGCATTTCGGCGCTGGCGTCCTTGAGTGCCGCAATGCCCTTGGCCGCCACCGCGTACTCGCGCTGGGCCGAAACCAGCTCGGGGCTGTACACCTCGAACAGGGCTTGGCCCTTGCCCACCGGCTGGCCGGTGGCATTGACGTGCAGGCGTTCGATCCAGCCTTCGAACTTGGCGCTCACGGTATGCATACGGCGCTCGTCGATCTCGACCCGGCCGGCAGCGCGCACCTGGCGCGCCAGTTCGCGCACGGCGACGGCTTCGGTCTTGACGCCCAGCTTCTGCACTTTTTCGGTGCTGATCTTCACTTCCCCGGGTACCGCCGAGGCATCGTCCTCGCCCTCATACACGGCGATGTAGTCCATGCCCATGGAATCTTTCTTCGGCACCGGCGAGGTGTCGGGCAGGCCCATCGGGTTGCGGTAGTAGAGCAGCTTGCGCGGTTTCTGGCTGGCGTCGGCGGCCGGACCAGGCGCAGCCGCTGCGGTAGCCGGCGTGCCGCCGGCGCCAGCGCTCTGCGTGGTTTCGGGAGCCCTCGCCTTTCCTGCCCAATAGCCGGCGCCCAGCGCAGCGAGGACTGCGACGGCAACGCCCAGGTTGCGGATGTTCATAGCTCTTCTCCGAGGACTTTCTCAATGTCGGCAAGGCGGATCTGCTGGTCGCCGCGAGCCTTGACGAGGTCGATGCGTGCGCGGCGCAGCTGACGCTCCGCGTCGAGCACCATGGCGAACTCGCTGCGCCCGTTTTCGTAGGCAGCCAGCGCGGCGTTTAGGTTGAGCTCGGCCTGCGGCAGCAGGCTGCCGAGGACCAGCGTCTCCAGCCGCTGCGCCACCTGCAGGGCGGCCAGGCTTTCGGCTACGGCGGCCAGCGACTGGTTCAGGGCATCCTTGCGGCGCAGGCGCGCCGTCTCCAGCCGCAGCTCGGCCTCGCGCCGTTCCGCTTCGCGCCGGTCGCGCTGCAACGGGATGTTGATCTCGAACATCAGCTCCCACTGCGCCACCCGGTTGCGCACCTGGGTCGGCGCCACGCCCAGCGTGACGTCGGGATAGCCGTTGAGCTCCGCCAGTTCGCGGCTCTTTTCGGCGCCGGCGATGCGCGCATCCTCCGCCGCGAGCGCGGGACTGGCCGCGCGCACGCGGTCTTCCAGCGCCTTGAGCTCGAGCCTGGCGGCCGGAGGCAGGGGACGCAGGTTTTCCGGAGGCCGCAGCTTGACGTTGTCGGGCCGGCCGATCAGCGCGCGGATGCGGGCGCTCGCCTGGGCACTGTCGCCCTCGAGCATCGCCAGGTCGGTTTCCATGGCGACGATCTCGGTCTGCGCGCGCAGCACGTCCTGCTGCCCGCCCAGGCCGCTGGCATAGCGGGTGCGGGCAATCTCGGCCACGCGGCGCATGAGGTCCACGCTCTCGCGCAGGTGGCGCAGGCTCGTCGAATGTACGTGATGGGTCGCATAGGTGGTCTTGATTCGCGTCGCCAACTCCATCCAGCCGGAACGGAACTTCGCCCGCGCCTCGTCGACCGCCGTGGCGGCGACATCGCGGCGCAGGTCGCGCTTGCCGGCCCAGGGCAGGGTCTGGCTGAAGCTGTAGCGCGCGCCGCCGATGCGCGGCGGCAGGATATTGGCGCTGGCGTCCAGCCCCTCGTTGGTCACGTCGCGCAGTTCCGTGCGCAGGACCGGATCGGGAAGCGCCGCCGCCGGCTCGACCCGCGTCGAGGCCGTTTCCACATCCGTCCGCAGGGCGGCGAACTCGGGGTGGTTCTCGCGGGCGAATTCGAGCAGACTTTCGACGCGGCCGCCGATCAGCTGCTCGGCTGCCTGCGCGTGCAGGCTCGCTGTGGCGGCCAGGGCCGCCAGCAGCGCACGATGGGAGGCCACGGCCCTACTTCGCGGCGTCGAGCGTGACGACGGTCAGGTTGCCCTTGACCTCGGCGGCGCGGAAACGCACCTTGTCGCCTTCCTTGAAACCCTTGAGCATGGCCGCGTCCTTGGCCGTGAACGTCATGGTCATCGGCGGCATCTTGAGGTTGGCAATCTCGCCGTGGGCGATGCTGACCTTGCCCTTGGCGGCGTCGATCTTCTTGATCACGCCGTCGGATTCCGGCAGGTGGCCGTCATGGGCCTGGGCCAGTGCGGTGAAGGAAACGAACAACAGGCTGGCCACCAAGGCCAGGAAACGTGCGAAGCTTTTCATGAGGAACTCCCGAATGCGACAAAACGCGGCGCGCGGGCGAGGCCCGGGCGCCAACCCGATGAAGATCAGGCGTTGTATCTGGGAGGATGCTGCGGAGGTTCGGCGATGAAGCTGGGCGGAGCCGCGATCAGGACCCGTTCAAAGCGCTTGCCGAGCGGCAGCACGGCGGGTTCGATGGCGGCACTCGGCATGAAGCCGGCGCTGGCAAGGTGGCAGATCTCGCAGTTGTCGCAGCCGTCGTCGGGATGCGCCGCGTGCTGGTCGTCCATCGCCTCGTGGCAGGGCATCGCTGCCGCTGCGTCGGCCATGTCCTGCTCCGGGTGCACGGCCATGCCGGCCTGCGACTCCATGTTCATGCACACAGACACCGACATGCCGGCCATGGTCTGCACCGGCAGCCACAGCGCGGCAAACAGCAGCAGGAAGCGGATAAAACGGCGATTCATGGCGAACAGATTACGCCCCCCCCGGCCCGCAGCGCAAGCCGGGGAAGTGCTCACTCCTCTTCTTCGCGCGGCCGGAAGGCCGCCGCCAGTTTCTGCTGGACCTGCGGCGGGACCTGGGCGTAGCGCGCGAACTCGATGCTGTAGGCACCCTGGCCGCCGGTCATCGACTTCAGGCGAGAGGCGTAATCCGCGATCTCGGCCAACGGCACTTCGCCGGTGATCGAGGCGGAATTGCCCGGGCGCGGATTGGTGCCGGTGATGTGGCCACGCCGGCTCGACAGGTCGCCGGTGAGGTCGCCGATGGCCGCCTCGGGGGAGACGATCTCGATGCTGACGATGGGTTCCAGCACGATCGGGTTGGCGGCGCGGATCGCCTCGATGGTGGCCTTGCGACCGGCGGTGACGAAGGCCACCTCCTTGCCGTCGACCGCGTGGGTCTTGCCGTCATACACCGTTACGCGCAGGTCTTCCACCGGGAAGCCGGCGGTGACCCCGTCCGCCAGTGCCTGGCGCACGCCCTTTTCCACCGCCGGCATGAACACGCCGGGAATCACGCCGCCCTTGACGTGATCCACGAATTCGAAGCCGCCGCCGCGTTCCAGCGGCTCGATCCGGAGGTAGACCTCGCCGAACTGGCCGGCGCCACCCGACTGCTTCTTGTGCCGGCAATGGCCCTCGGCGTTGCCGGTGATGGTTTCGCGGTAGGGGATCTGCGGCGGCTTGGTGTCGAGTTCGAGCTTGTACTGCGTGGCCATCTTTTCCAGCTTGTAGCGCAGATGCATTTCGCCGAGCCCGCGGATCACGGTTTCGTGCGTGGTCGGATGGCGCTCGACCTCGAAGCAGGGATCTTCCAGTTCCAGCTTGTGCAGGATGTCGAACAGGCGCTGCTCGTCGCCCTTCTTGCGGGTTTCCACCGCCAGGCCCTGCATCGGCTTGGGGAACTCCAACGGCTTCAGGTGGATGTGGTCTTCGTCGTGCGAATCGTGCAGCACGCTGTCGAACTCGATTTCCTCGACCTTGGCCACGGCGCCCAGGTCGCCGGGCAGCAGCTCGTCGACCTCGACGTAGTCCTTGCCCTGCAACTGGTAGAGGTGGGCCACCTTGAACGGCTTCTTGCCGTCGCCGACGAACAGCTGGGCGTCCTTCTTCACCGTGCCCTGATGCACGCGGAACACGCCGACCTTGCCCATGTAGGGATCGACGATCACCTTGAATACGTGCGCGAGGACATGCTTGCCCGCTTCCGGCACGGCATCGAAGGGCTCGGTCGCATCGCCCGGCTCGCCCTTGTAGAAGGGCGGCGGGTTGCCTTCGGCGGGGTTGGGCGCCAGCGAGGCCAGCACGTGCAGCAGTTCGCCGATACCGGCGCCGGTGCGCGCCGAGGTGAACAGGATGGGCACCAGGTGGCCTTCGCGCAGCGCCTTTTCGAACGGCGCATGCAGCGCGGCGGCACTTGGGTCCTTGCCGTCGTCGAGGTATTGCGCCAGCAGCGACTCGTCTTCCTCGACCAGCTGGTCGATCAGTTCTCGGTGGGCGTGGGCGACGGAATCGAAATCGGCGTCGCCGCTGTCGTGCTCCAGCACCTCGACCACATCCTTGTTGCCATGCGCGGGCAGGTCGAGCAGCAGGCATTCCTTGCCGAAGCGCTCGCGGATCTGCCCAACCAGGCCGGGCAGGTCAAGGTTGTCGGCGTCGATTTTGTTGATCACGATCATGCGCGCGATGCTGCGCGCCTGCGCTGCGCGCATCATGCGTTCGGTGGATAGCTCGATGCCGGTCTGGGCGTTGATCACCACGACGGCAGTTTCGACCCCGGCCAGTGCGGCCACCGCCTGGCCGGCGAAATCGGGATAACCCGGGGTGTCGATCAGGTGCACATGCACGCCCTCGGCGGCGAAATTCACCAGCGCCGAATTCAGCGAATGCCCGGCGGCCTTCTCCTGGGCATCGAAATCGCAGACGGTGCTGCCCTTCTCCACCGCCCCCTTGGCCGCAATGGCCCCGGCCTTGAACAGCAGCGCCTCGGCGAGCGAGGTCTTGCCTGCGCCGCCATGCCCGACCAGGGCTACGGCGCGGATTGCTTCGGTGTTGTATTTCGCCATGATGCCTTACTCCCTTTTCTTCGTATGTTCGGGCAAATTTTACCCCCGCCGGCGCGGCCGGTCGCGCGAGGGGATGCGCCACAGCCAGAGCGCCGTAGCGATGCCGATGCAGGCCAGCATGGCCTGCAGCCAGGGCTTGTCGGCGAAGCTCCAGATCGAGACGCTGATGGTCATGCTCATCAGGGTGATCGCCAGCCACTTGATGCGATGGGGAATGCTGTGATGCCGTCGCCATTCGATGATCAGGGGGCCGAAGGTCGGGTTGCGCAGCAGCCAGCGGTAGAAGCGCTCCGAGGCGCGCGCGTAGCAGGCCGCCGCGACCAGCACGAAGGGCGTGGTCGGCAGCCCGGGCACGACTATGCCGATGATGCCCAGCAGCAGCGCGATGCTGCCGCAGACCCACAACACGATGCGCACCAGCAGCGAGGGATGCAGCTCGGCCTCTGGGATTTCCCAGGGAGGCTCCTGCTCAGCCATGGCCGCGCAAGGCCCGTTCGATGAACTGCCGCGGCACCGTGGTCTTCGGCACGCGCCCGGCAAACCAGCCGCGCACGTCCTGCTCCAGCCCGAGGCCGTGCATATAGTTGTAGAGCGCCTTATTCAGAGCCTTGCCCAGTTCGGCATGATCGACGCCGGTCGGATCAATGAAGCCAACGTCGTTCCTGGCGAAACCACCGGGCGCCAGCGGCCGCAGGCTCACGCCATACCTTTCCGGATGCAGCCCTACCGGCGCATGCACGCTGCAGGTGAAGCGATGGAAGAAGCCGGACTGGATGCAGCCGGCTGCGAACAGCTGACGCACATACTCGAGCGCATCGACGGTGTCCTGCACGGTCTGGGTCGGGAAGCCATACATCAGGTAGGCATGGACCAGGATGCCGACCTCGCTGAAGCCGCGGGTGACGCGCGCCACCTGGGCCACCGAGACGCCCTTCTGCATCAGCTTCAGCAAGCGGTCGGAGGCCACTTCCAGACCACCCGAGACGGCAATGCAGCCGGCATCGGCAAGTTCGGCGCACAACTCGGGCGTGAAGGATTTCTCGAAACGGATGTTGGTCCACCACGAGATCGCCCGGCCGCGGCGCTGCAACTCCCCGGCCAGCGCCTTGAGCGCCTTGGGCGGCGCCGCCTCGTCCACGAAATGGAAGCCGCTCTGCCCGGTTTCGGCGACGATGGCCTCGACGCGGTCGACCAGCCGTTCCGCGCCAAGCGCCTCGTAGCGCGAAATGTAGTCGAGCGAGACATCGCAGAAGCTGCACTTCTTCCAGTAGCAGCCGTGGGCCACGGTCAGCTTGTTCCAGCGCGCGTCCGACCAAAGCCGGTGCATGGGATTGAGCATGTCCAGCGGCGAGAGGTAGCGCTCCAGCGGCAGGCCATCCCAGGTCGGCGTGCCGGTGTCGGCAAAGGGAATGTCCGGTTCGCTGCCGGCGACGTAACGCACCTGTCCCGCCTCGCGCAGGAACGTTCGCCGCAGCTGATCGCGCGGACGCGTGCCGGCGAGGTGTTCGAGCAGGGCCAGCAAGGGCGCCTCGCCATCGTCGAGCGTGAGGTAGTCGAAATGGTCGAAGACGCGCGCTTCGGACAGCTCGCGCAACTCGGTATTGACGTAACCGCCGCCCAGCACGGTGACGATCGATGGGTCGTGCGCCTTGATCGCCTGGGCGATGCGGAAGGCGCCATAGACGTTGCCGGGAAACGGCGCCGAGAGCAGCACCACGCGCGGTGCATGGCGCGCCAGCGCTTCCAGCGTCAGTTCGCGCAGGGTCCGGTCGATCAGGTTCTCCGGTGCCGCCAGGGCCTGCGCCAATGGGTCGAAGCTGGCCTGGCTCTGCGCCAGCGCTTCGCCATAGCGCACGAACTCGAAGCGCGCATCGACCGCCTCGCGCAACACGTCGGCGATGTCGTTCAGGTAGAGCGTGGCGAAATGGCGCGCGCGGTCCTGCACGCCGAGTGCGCCAAAGGCCCAGGCCAGCGGATCGCCGCCGTCGGGATCGACGTAGTCGTCGAGCGGGGCGAAGCGCGCGCCCTCGGGCAGGAAGTTGCGCCCGGCGATGCGATGGGCCAGCGAAGGATCGCGCCCCTGCAGGAAGGCAACGGCAGGCTCGACGGTTGTTCGATACGCGGCGAAATGCTGCATGAACGCCGCGACATTCGCCGTGCGCTGCCGCGCGGGACGGGCCTCCACCGCAGTGCGGACCTGATCCAGCCCGGACGCCGAGAACAGGCACAGGACCAGCGCCAGCGCCAGGTCCTCCTGCACCGCCGCGACTCCGCGCGAGCGCAGGAAGCCGGTCAGGTAGGCGGTGGAGGGATAGGGCGTGTTGAGCTGGGTCATCGGCGGGATGACCGACAGCACACGCAGCGAGGCAATCTCAGGCTGGCTCAATCAGCTCCGCTCCTTCGTTGCGCGCATTGCTGACGCGGGCGCTCACTGGCCAGGCCATCATCGCGGCGGCCGGCGCCGGCAGCAGCCAGCGCTTGAGCGCCTCGACGTCGCGCCAGGCCGGGTCAAGCCAGGCGTCGAACTGTTCCGGCGCCAGCAGCACCGGCATGCGATCATGGATGGGCGCCATGACTTCGTTGGGCCCGGTGGTGATGACGCAGGTGCTGACGATGTCCTGGCCCTCGGGCGACTTCCAGGCGGCCAGCAGGCCGGCCATGGCGAAGAACTCGCCCTCCTCGCGCGGCCGCATGTACCAGGGCTGCTTGCGCGTGCGCCCGCCCTCGTCCACCGCCTGCCATTCGTAGAAGCCGTTGGCCGGGATCAGGCAGCGATGGCGCTCGAAACTCGCCTTGAACGAAGGCTTCTCGGCCACGGTCTCGGCGCGCGCATTGTTCAGCTTGAGGCCGATCGAGGCTTCCTTGGCCCAACGCGGAATCAGGCCCCAGCGCACCATCTGGCCGACGCGGCCGACCTCGGGCCGCTGGCGGATAACCAGCACATCGCTTTGCGGCGCGATGTTGTAGCGCGCCTGCCATTCGCCGCATTCGCGCAGGTCGAAGTGTTCGCGCAGGCGGGATTGGGGGCCGTGGAGTACGTAGCGTCCGCACATGGGTGCTTGGCAGGATTGGCAAAGCCGCAAGCTTAGCCGATGAAGCCGCTGCGGCGTCCCGCGATCGCCGTGTCGCCGGCGCCGACTTTCAGCCGGTGCAGGGATTCTGCCGGGCGAAGCGCTCGAACTCGTCGAGCGGCACCGGACGGCAGAACAGGAAGCCCTGGCAGGTGACGCAACCGTGGTCGCGCAGGAACTCGCGCTGGCCTTCGGTTTCCACGCCTTCCGCGATCACCGACAGGCCGAAGCTTTGCGCCAGGGCGACGATGGTCTTGGCGATCGCCGCGTCGTTCGGATGGCTGAGGATGTCGCGCACGAAGGACTGGTCGATCTTGAGCTGGTCCAGCGGCAGTTTCTTGAGATAGGACAACGAGGAATACCCGGTGCCGAAATCGTCCATCGAAAAGCCGACGTGGCGCGCCTTCAGGGCCACCATCTTGTCGATCACCTCGTCGGCATTGTCGAGCAGATGGCTTTCCGTGAGCTCGAGCTTGAGGCGGTCGGGCTTGACCCCGAGGTCGTCGACGATGGCCAGCACTTCCTCGACGAAACTGGCACGGCCGAACTGGCGCGCGCTGACATTCACCGCCAGCGTGAGATGCGCGGTTTCGGCGCGCCCGGCCCAGATCGTCAGCTGGCGGCAGGCCTGTTCCAGCACCCATTGTCCGAGTTGCAGGATCAGCCCGGTCTCTTCCGCCACGGGAATGAATTCGGCCGGCTCGACCATGCCGCGTTCCGGATGCCGCCAGCGCACCAGCGCTTCGGCGCCGATCACGCAGCCGCCGGCATTGACCTGCGGCTGGTAGTACAGGGCGAACTGGCCCTCGGCCAGGGCGCGCCGCAAATCGCGTTCGAGCAGGGTGCGCAGCTTGACCGCCTCCTGCATCTCGGGATCGAAGAAGCGATGGGTATGGCGTCCGGCCTGCTTGGCCTGGTACATCGCGGTATCGGCGCGGGTCAGCAAATCCTCGCTCGACCCCGAGCGGTCGTGGAACATGGCGATGCCGATGCTCGACCCGCAGGTGTGGTTGCAGGTACCGGTAGCCACGCCATCGACGATGATGTCGAGGACATAGGCTTCGCTCAGGCGCGCCTGGACTTTCTCGGCGATCCGCTCGGCCTGGATGGCGGCCTGCTCGCCGCCGTCGAGGTCGTTGAGGATGACGACGAACTCGTCGCCCCCCAGGCGCGCCACGGTATCCCCGTCGCGCACGCAGAAATGCAGGCGCTTGGCCACTTCGATCAGCAGGTTGTCGCCGACGCCATGGCCCATGCTGTCGTTGAGCGACTTGAAGTCGTCGAGGTCGATCAGCAGCAAGGCACCCTTGCGTCCGTGACGGGCGCAGGCCGTAAGCGCCTGGTCGAGGCGATCCATCATCAGCCGGCGATTCGGCAGCTGCGTCAGCTGGTCGTAATAGGCCAGGTTCTTGATCCTGTCCTCGGCCAGTTTGCGCGGCGCGATGTCGGTAGACGTGCCGACGAAATGGCTGGGCACGCCGTCGTCGCCAAGCACGGCAGTGATCGACAGCCAGGACGGGTAGGCCTCGCCGTTCTTGCGCCGGTTCCAGATTTCCCCCTGCCAGCTGCCCGTGGCATGGATGCCGCGCCACATCTCGGCATAGAACGCCGCGTCCTGCCGGCCGGAACTGAGCAGGCGCGGATTGCGTCCGACCACTTCCTCGCTGGCGTATCCGGTAGTGGCGCAAAACGCCTTGTTCACCTGCAGGATGCGGCTGGCGGCGTCGGTAATGATGATGCTTTCCTGCGCCTCGAAGGCGGTGGCGGCAATGCGCAGATCGAGCGCCGCCTGCTTGCTGCGCGCCAGTTCCTGCTGCAATCGCGCGTTGGTCTCGCGCAGGTCGGCGGTGTTGCGTCCGAGCTGCTCGTAAAGCCCATCGACGGCATGCAGCAAGACTTCGGTGGTGCGCTCGCCGTCCGGAGGCGGCTCCACCGTCACGGCGAGGCCATCGCGCTGCTGGGCGCGGCGCACCTCGATCCCCAGTTGCCGATCCATGCCGAGGATGTGGTGGATCAGCCAATTGGTCAGGAACACCAGCGTATCGCCGGTGACTTCGCGTGGCGACGCTTCGGCATCGCGGCGCGCGGCCAGGGCCTTGCCCACGAAATCCTTGTGGGCACGGCGGTGCGCCTCGGCATGCCGCGCATCCACCGCGGCCTCGGTCATCACCCGGTCTTCGGTCTGGAAATGGTAGGCCGTATAGCTCACCAGTTCGTCGAACACCCGCAGCAAGTCGTCATCGGCGGTCTTCGAGGCATGGTGCCGCGCCAGCCGGTTCAGCATCGCCACCAGGCGTTCGTGCTGGTCGTCGATCTCGCGCAGGCCGATGTTGAAGCCATTGCTCCAGCGAAAGATGTCATTCTGAAAATCGGTGACGCCCATGCTCAATTTGCCGCGTGCGGCGGGTTCTGCGGAGGGGGCATTCTGCCCTGCGACCTTCACCAAGGCAAATCCGGCGGGATACCCGGCACGCGGCGCGGACGGCGCAACTTCGGAAAATTCGAGACCCTGATCGTCTATGGCTAAAGAAATAGCCAGCCATGGCCCGGCCAGACGCAGGCGAAAGCGTCAGTCCGCGCTTGCCCGCCCGCGCACGTAGGCCGGGAATTCATCGGCGGCCAGCGGCCGGCTGAAGTAGTAGCCCTGAATCTCGCCGCATCCTTGTCCGCGGAGGAATTCCAGTTGCTCGCGCGTCTCCACGCCTTCGGCAATGGTCTGCATGCCAAGGCTGTCGGCCAGGCTGATGACGGCACGCACGATGGCCTGGCTTTCGCTGTCGGACGCCAGGTCGGCGACGAAGGACTGGTCGATCTTCAGCTTCCAGGCCTGGAAGCGCTTGAGGTAGCTGAGCGAGGAATAGCCGGTACCGAAGTCATCGATCGACATGCGGATGCCCCGCGCGTGCAGGTCGTCCATCACGGCAATGGCCGCCAGGGGATCGTCCATCGCCGCGGTTTCGGTCAGCTCCAGTTCCAGGCATTCGGTCGCAAGGCCCTCCTCGGCCAGCATCTGCGCCACCTGTTCCGGGAGATGGGCGTGGCGAAACTGGGCCGCGGAAAGATTGACTGCCATGGTGATCGGCGCCATCCCGGCCTCGGTCCAGGCTTTCATCTGATGGATTGCCGCGCGTAGCACCCATTCGCCGATCGGCAGAATCAGGCCGCTGTCCTCCGCCACGGGGATGAACTCGGCGGGCAGCACCTCCCCGAGTTCCGGGCTGTGCCATCGCAGCAAGGCCTCGGCGCCGACGACCTTGCCGCTGGCGAGCGACAGTTGCGGCTGGTAGTAGAGCTCCAGCTCGTCGCGCAGCAGGGCATGGCGCAAGGCGCCTTCGAGACGCAATTTTCGCGTCGAAATTTCCTGCATTTCGGGCGTGAAGAAGCGGAAGGTGTTGCGACCGTCCTGCTTGGCCCGATACATCGCGGTATCCGCCGATCGCGACAGAGCCTCGAAATCGTCCCCGTCACTGGGGTGGATGGCGATGCCGATCGACGGGGTGACGAAGAGTTCATATTGATCGACCCGGAAGCTGACCGCGATCATGTCGATCAGCTTGCGCGCCACGTGGGCGGCGCCATCGGCGTCGGTGCCGGGCAGGACCATGACGAACTCGTCGCCCCCCTGGCGGGACACGGTGTCTTCCTTGCGCGTCGCCGCCACCATGCGCTTGCCGACCTCGACCAGCAGCTCGTCGCCGATGCGATGGCCGAGCGTGTCGTTGATGTTCTTGAAATGGTCGAGGTCGAGGAACAGCACCGCCACCTGTTCGCTGCTGCGCCGGGCCATGCCCAGCGCATGGTGCGCCCGGTCGTGCAGCAGCGCACGATTGGGCAGGCCGGTCAGGGCGTCGAAATGGGCCAGGCGCTGGATGCGCGCTTCCGCCTCCTTGTGGCGCGTGATGTCGCTGAAGATGCCGACGTAGTGGCTGGCCTGGCCGTCGGCGCCCTGGACGCGGCTGATCGCCAGCCACTCCGGATAAACGTGGCCATCCTTGCGCCGGTTCCATATCTCGCCCTGCCAATGTCCGGTGGCGTCGATCGCCTGCCACATCTCGCGATAGAACTCGGGCCCATGACGTCCCGAGGACAACAGTCCGGCGCTGTTACCCAATGCCTCGGCCTCGCTGTAGCCGCTGATCTCGCTGAAGGCGCGATTGACGCGCACGATGCGGCCGGAGGTATCGGTGATCATGATGCCCTCCTTGCCCTGCTCGAACACGGCGGCCGCCAGCTTGATGCTGGCATCGCGCTCGAAGCCGTCCAGCGCATAGCTGATATCGACCGCCATTTCCTCGAGCAGGCGCCGCGCGTCGTCGTCGAAGGCCCCCGGCTCTCCCGCGTACAGGGTGAAGGCGCCAACCACCTTGCCGTTGCGGTGCAGGGGCAGCGCAGCCACGGCGCCCCAGCCGTAGCGCAGCGCCCGCTCGCGCCAGGGCAAAGTCAGCGGATCGTTGAGGAAGTCCTGGTTCCACACCGGGCGATCCTCGCGCAAGGCGGTGCCCACCGGCCCGCGCCCATGCGGGTCGGTGGCATCGGTGGTGATCAGGATGCCATCGAGATACTCCAGTCCGGTGCCGAAGCTGGCTACCGGGACGACACGTCCCGTGGCCTCGTCGTAGCCCCCGATCCAGGCCATCTTCATTTCACCGAACTCGACCACGTCGCGGCATATGGCGCGATACAGTTCTTCGGCCGAGGCGCAGTGCACGATGGCCTGGTTGCACTCGCTGAGGGCGGCGTAGAGCCTGGTCAGGCGCCGGATGCGATTTTCGTTGGCGCGTCGGGCGGTGATGTCACGATCGATGCCGCGATAACCCAGCAAGTTGCCGTCTCGATCCAGAATCGGGGTGCCGCTGGTCAGCGTGATGTGGGCGGTACCGTCACGCGAGCGCACCACGTTCTCGAGATCGTTGAACGCCTTCTTTTCCGCCGCCAGCGCGGCGAAGGCGGCGCCGACTGTCGCTGCCTCGTCAGGCGCCATGAAGTCGAAGGGTGTGCGACCCAGTACTTCCTCCTGGTCATAGCCGAGCATGCGTCGCACGCCTTCGGAGACGTAGGTATAGCGCCCTTCGCCATCGACCTCCCAGATCCAGTCGCCGGAAACCTCGGCGATGTCACGGAAGCGCTGTTCGCTGCGGCGCAGTTCTTCCTCCGCCTGCCGGCGGGCATTGATGCTCATGCCGGTACCGCGCAAACCGATCACCTTGCCGGCATCGTCGCAAAACACCGCACCGTAGACCTCTTCCCACCAGACCTCGCCGGATGCGGTGATGTCGCGGTGCTGCAGGCGGAAACTCGACTTGGCCGCGATGGCACGGCGGACGATCTCGCCGACCGGCGCCAGGTCTTCCGCCGGCATGAATTCCATCGGCGTGTGTCCGACCAGGGCCTCGGGAGGGTATCCCTTGACCTGGGACGACTGCCCGGAAACATGGGTATAGACCATGTCCGTGTTGATTTCCCAGAGGTAGGCGCCGGCGGCGTCGCTCATGTTGCGGAAGCGGCGTTCGCTGGTGGTCAGCTGTTCCGTGCGCTCGGCCACGCGCGCTTCGAGACCGTCCTGATAGCGTCGCAGATCGATCAGCAGCTTCGCGATCCAGCCCAGCAGCAGGCCGAACAGCAGCGCCAGGACCGCATCGAAGGCGGTCCGCGCCGGATCGCCCCAGCCTTTGCGCGGCGCGACGCTCAGGGTCCATTTGCCGTTGGGAAGCTCCAGATTCTGGTCGACGGGATCGATCAGCGCGGCCTTGCCGGACCGGGCAATGCCCTGGCGTTCCCCGCTGTCCTGGTGCATCCGCCACAGCTCATAGTCGAAGCCCTGGGCATCGAGCTGGGCGAGCCTGGCATCCTCCAGCACCTCGGGGAAGCGGATCAGCACCGTGGTGAAGCCCCAGAAAACGCGGCGTCCTTCGCCCAGGAATACCGGCAGGCGGCCGACCGCGCCAAGCCCCCCCTGCACCAGCTCGAACGGCCCGGCCAGGGTCAGGTGGCCACTGACCCGGGCGAGGAATGCCTCCTTGTTGCGCACCGGGTCCTGCAGCAGGTTGTGGCCTATCGCCTTTTCATTGCCCTGCAGGGGAACCACGTGGCGCACGATGCCGTCGGGCGCCAGCTGCAAGGACGACGCCCCGGGGTAATAGGCCAGCATTTCGCGCGCCGTGGACTCGAAGTCAGGGACCTGGCCATTACCATGGCGCACCAAGGCGGCGAGCGCGTAGGTCGCCGACAGGGCTCGTTCGATATTGCGCTGGATCGCCTGGGCGTGGTCGCCGGCCATGTCGGAAACCCGGTTGCGCGCCTGCTGCTCGCGCTGCTGCGACGCCTGCCACACCAGTAGCCCGCCGACCAGCAGGGAAAGCAGGAATACCAGGGCCGGCGCCGCCAGCCGGGAACGCCACCCGTCGCCGGTACCGTCGACCTTGCGAAGCCCTGGGTCGAGGGTTTGCTGCGGCGGAAACTGGGACATCCGGGGGCGACTCCTGACGATCAAACCGTCAGTGTAGCGCGAGCCCGGGCCTCACCTACGCCCTCGACTCGGGCCACGGGTCGTCCCTTCACCCGGCGTCGCGCCGGGTGAACGGATCAGAAGGGCAGGCCGACGTAGTTCTCGGCCAGCGAGCTTTGTGCGGCTTCGGACGAGAACAGGTAGGCAAGGTCGGTCTGTTGCAGCTTGCGGTCGTACTCGATGCTGTCGGGAAAGCTGTGCAACATGGTGGTCATCCACCACGAGAAGCGCTGCGCCTTCCACACCCGGGCCAGGGCCTTGGCGGAGTAGTTTTCCAGCCCGCGGTCGTCGCCCTTCTGGTAATGGTCGAGCAGGGCGTGGTAGAGGTAATGGATGTCCGAGGCTGCGCTGTTGAGGCCGCGCGCGCCGGTCGGCGGCACGATGTGGGCGGCATCGCCGGCGAGGAACAGGTTGCCGTAGCGCATCGGCTCGGCGACGAAGGAGCGCAGCGGCGCGATCGACTTCTCGATCGACGGCCCAGTGATCAGGCGCGCGGCGACCTCCTCCGGCAGGCGGCGCTTGAGCTCCGCCCAGAAGGCGTCGTCGGACCAGTCCTCGACCTTGTCGGTCAGCGGCACCTGGATGTAGTAGCGGCTCAATACCTGCGAGCGCAGCGAGCAGAGCGCAAAGCCGCGCTCGTGCTTGACGTAGATCAGCTCGGGGTTGACCGGCTTGGTGCGCGAGAGCACGCCCAGCCAGCCGAAGGGGTAAACCTTCTCGTATTCGCGCAGGACGTTGGCCGGAATCGACTTGCGGCTCACGCCGTGGAAGCCGTCGGCACCGATCACGTACTCGCAGTCGATGCGGTGCTCGGCGCCATCCTTGCGGTAGGTGACGTAGGGCGCGGCGCTGGTCAGGTCGTGCGGCTGCACCTCGTCGGCTTCCAGCACCAGCTGGCCGCCGCTCTTTTCGCGGGCATCGTAAAGGTCGCGCGTCAGCTCGGTCTGGCCATAGACGATGACGCTGTTGCCGCCGCTGTACTTGTGCAGGTCCACGCGGCTTTGCCGGCCGTCATGGGCAATGATGAAGCCGTCGTGGATTTCGCCTTCGCGGTCCATGCGCTCCCCGCACTGCGCCTCGCGCATCAGCGCGGCAAAGCCGTGCTCCAGCACGCCGGCGCGGATGCGGCTCAGCACGTAGTCACGGGTATGCTTCTCGAGCAGGATGTTGTCGATGCCCTTGAGATGAAGGAGTTGTGACAGCAGCAGGCCCGAAGGCCCGCCGCCGATGATGCAGACTTGGGTGCGCATGATGTTCTCTCTGTTGGTTTGGTTGATCAGGCGACCTGCATCGCCAGCAGGCCCGACGCAGTGTTGGAAATCGGGATGTGGTAGTTGGCGTGGACCTTGGTCACGTCGCCGGACAACGCGCCGCGGCAGGTCAGCCAGTTGAGCAGCTCGACGCCCTGGGTTCCGGTCAGTTCAACCAGTTCGGGTACCGAGTAGCGCGTCACCCACAGCGGATCGGTGACCAGCTTGTCCATGAACATCAGGTCGAATTCCTTGTTTATGAAACCGGCGCGCTTGCCTTCGAGCTGGTGCGACAGGCCACCGGTGCCGATCACCACCACGCGGGCATCCGAGTCCCAGGACTCGATGGCGCGGCCGATGGCCTGGCCGAACTTGAAGCAGCGCGAGGCCTTGGGCAGCGGGAACTGCACGGTGTTGACGTTGATCGGCACGGTGCGCACCGGACACGGGTGCTGGCCGGGCCAGAACAGTTCCAGCGGCAGGGTAAAGGCGTGGTCGACCAGCATTTCCTGGCAGGTGACGATATCGAACTCGTCCTCGATCAGGCTGTCGATCAAATGCCAGGAGAGGTCCTCGTCACCCTTGTAAGGCGGCAGGGTCGGGATGCCCCAGCCTTCGTCTGCATTGCGGTACTCGGCCGCGGCGCCGACGGCAAAGGTGGGCATCTTGTCGAGGAAGAACTGCAGGCCGTGGTCGTTGTAGATCAGCACCGCAACATCCGGCTTGACCTTGGCCAGCCAGTCGCGCACCGGCGGAAAGCCATCGAAGAAGGGCTTCCAGTACGGGTCCTGCTGCAGGTTGTTGGCAATCGCGCGCCCGATGTAGGGCACGTGGGTTACGTTGATACCACCGACGATCTTGGCCATCTCAATTCCTCCCTGCGGCGACGAGCTTCGCCTTGAATTCATCCTTGGTGACGCCCGTCTGCTGCGCGCCGATGTCCTGCATGTCGAGGCCATAGATGCCGCCCAGCTTGGCCAGGTAGTAGGCATTGCCGCCGGCGGCGAGCATGTCCAGCACCTGCAGGCTCAGCACCGCCGCCTTCTGTTGGGCGTTGAGGCCCCACTTGTCGCAATAGGCCGACGGATCGGCCTTGAACTCGGCGCGGTTGTCCGCCGAGTTGAAGGAAAAGCACATCTTGTTCAGCGCATAGCCCTTGCGCGCCATGTCGCCGTCGAAGAGCACGGTGCCGGGAATCACTTTCTTCTGCTTGCCGCCATTCATATCCTGCCTCCTGATCGGTCCGCCTTAGCTGCCGAATGTCTCGGTATCGATTTCCAACTGGGTTGCCGCGTTGTAGCGCGGTCCCGCCACGGTCTGTTGGTTGATCAGCGCATCCAGCCGCGCGACCGTATTCGGGTCGAGCGCCACGGCGGCCGCCCCGGCGTTGTCGTCGAGATGCTCCGGCTGCCGGGTGCCGAAGATCGGAATGATGTGTTCGCCCCGCGCCAGCAGCCAGGCCATGGCCAGCTGTGCGGGCGTGCAGCCGACCTCCTGCGCGATGGCCAGGTAGCCGGGCAGGAGGTCGAGGTTTCTTGCGTAGTTGGCCGCCTCGAAGCGCGGCATCTGGCGCCGGATGTCCTTGGCTTCCAGCTGCACCTCGGGATCGCGCAACGTGCCGGTGAGGAAAGCACGCGCCAGCGGGCTGAAGGCGACGTAGGCCGTGCCCAGTTCGCGGCAGGCATTCAGCGTGCCGAGCTCGGCATTGCGCGTCCACAGCGAATACTCGGATTGCAGTGCGGCGATCGGATACACGGCATGGGCTCGCCGTAGCGTGGGCGCCGACACTTCGGACAGCCCAATGCTGCGGATCTTGCCGGCCTGCACCAGGTCGGAGAGCGCGCCGACGCTGTCCTCTATCGGCACCTGCTTGTCCCATCGATGCAGGTAATAGAGGTCGATGACGTCCGTCTGCAGGCGACGCAGCGACTCGTCGCAGGTACGCTTGAGCGTCGCCGGGCGGCCATCGATCACGCGCTTGCCATCGACGCCAGTCATGCCGCACTTGCTGGCCAGCACGATCTGGCGCCGATGCGGCTTCAGCACATTGCCCAGCAAAGTCTCGTTGTTGCCGAAGCCATACAGGGCGGCGGTGTCGAAGAAGTTGATGCCATGGTCGAGGGCACGCAGCAGCAGCTTGCCGGCCACATCGGCAGGCGGCGGCGTGCCGTAGGCGTGGCTGAGGTTCATGCAGCCGAGGCCGAGGGCCGAGACTTCGAATTCTCCGAGGCGACGGGTTTGCATTTCAGTGGTTTCGGTGGGTGCCAAGGGCGGTGGGGACTCGTCTCCGTCCGTGTCCTCCGTCGCGGGCTACGCCCGCTCCTCCTCCTTTACCTACCGGAGACGAGTCCCCACCACCCTTGGCGGGATACGCTTCCGCCTTGCAACCGACAACCCGTGACGGCCTCACATGATCGGGAGGGTGGGGCATTCTGCGCAGCGAAGTAAAGAAGGAGTCGGCGCCCGCAGGGCGGCGACGGGTGACATGAGCGAAGCAGAATGCCCCGCCGTCACGATCCCGCACCGGCCCCGACATGGCGACGGCTTTCATTTCAGGCGCTCTTCGCCAGTTGTTGCTCAAGCTGGTGCAGTACGCGGTAGCAAGGCAGCACCTGAGCCACGCTGCCATTCGGCTCGCGGCCTTCGCGAATGGCGGCGAAGAATTCGCGGTCCTGCAGCTCGATGCCGTTCATCGAGACATCGACCTTGGAAACGTCGATCTTGTTGTCCTTGGCGTCGATCAGGTCGTCGTAGCGCGCGATGTAGGTGCCGCTGTCGCCGATGTAGCGGAAGAAGGTGCCGAGCGGGCCGTCGTTGTTGAACGACAGCGACAGCGTGCAGATAGCGCCGGTGCTGCTCTTCAACTGGATCGACATGTCCATGGCGATGCCTAGGTTGGGGTGGATCGGCCCCTGCAGCGCATTGGCTGCGACGATCTCGCCCCCGGTCTGGTAGGCGAACAGGTCGACCGTGTGCGCGGCGTGGTGCCACAGCAGGTGGTCGGTCCAGGAGCGCGGCTGGCCCAGCGCGTTCATGTTGGTGCGGCGGAAGAAGTAGGTCTGCACGTCCATTTGCTGGATGTTGAATTCGCCCGCGCCGATCTTCTTGTGCACCCACTGATGGCTGGGATTGAAGCGCCGGGTGTGGCCGCACATCGCGACGAGGCCCGTTTTCCTTTGCAGCTCGACCACCGCCTCGGCATCCACCAGGCGGTCGGCCAGCGGGATCTCGACCTGCACGTGCTTGCCGGCCTTGAGGCAGGCAATGCCCTGCTCGGCGTGCATCTGCGTCGGCGTGCACAGGATCACGGCGTCGACCTCCTTCAGCGCCAGGCTGTCGGCGAGGTCGGTGGTGACGTGGCCGATGCCGTACTTGGCGGCGGTCTCGCGTGTCTTTTCCAGTTCGCGGCTGACCAACGAGACCACCTCGACACCGTCGATCAGCTTGATCGCGTCGAGGTGCTTGATGCCGAAGGCGCCGGCGCCGGCCAGCGCAACTTTGATGGGTTTGCTCATTTAGGTGTTCTCCAGGATCAGGTGTCCGACGGCGGTATTCGATGCGGGTACATGGTAGAAGCGGTGGGCGACGCGCGGCGTGCCCGGCCCGGCCGCGTCGCCGGGGTTGTCACTCATCGCGCCGCGGGCGATCAGCCACATCACGAGTTCGATGCCCTCGGAGCCGGCTTCGCGCACGTAGTCGATGTGCGGCATTTGCGAAAGGCCGGCCGGATCGGCGATCAGGCGGTCGAGGAAGGCGTTGTCCCATTCGCGGTTGATCAGGCCGGCGCGCGGGCCCTGCAGCTGGTGGCTCATGCCGCCGGTGCCCCAGATCTGCACCTTGAGCGGCTGGTCGTAGCTCTCCACGGCCTTGCGGATCGCGCGGCCGAGGTTGTAGCAGCGGCGTCCCGAAGGCACAGGGTATTGCACGACGTTCACCGCGAAGGGAATCACCGGGCAGGGCCAGGCATCCACCTGGCCGCACATCAGCGACAGCGGCACGGTGAGGCCGTGGTCGACCGGCATCTTGTTGACGATGGTCAGGTCGAAGTCGTCCTGGATCACCGATTGCGCGATGTGCGCGGCAAGCTCCGGATGGCCCTTGACCACGGGCACCGGGCGCGGGCCCCAGCCTTCGTCAGCGGGCTGGAACTCCGCCGCACAGCCGATGGCGAAAGTCGGGATCAGCTCCAGGCTAAATGCGGTGGCGTGGTCGTTGTAGACCAGGAAGATCACGTCCGGCGTGTTGTCGCGCAGCCACTGCTTGGAGAACTCGTAGCCGCCGAACACCTTTTCCCAATACGGCTCGTGGCTCTTGCCGAGGTCGAGCGCGGCGCCGATGGCCGGCACGTGGGAGGTATAGACGGAGGCGGTGATGCGGGCCATGTCAGGCTCCTTCCTTGCGGCCGGCGCGGCCCTGCGGCTGGCGGTGTGCCTGGGCCGTGCCGTCCTCGCCGATGCGGCGGTTGCCTTCGACGGAACGCCCGCCGGCGATCATCATGTCGCGGTACTCCTCCTCGCTCATGCCGGTCATGCTGCCGGCCATCTGCTGGAAGCTCTTGCCGTCGGTGGCGCCGATCTTGGCCAGGAAGTAGATGTTGCCGCCGAGGCGGATGCACCAGTTGAGGTCGCGCGCCAGCACGGCGTGCTTCTGTTCCTCCGTCATCGGCCATTCGTCGAGGTAGGCGCGCTCGTCGGCCTTGAAGCGGGCGCGGTTCGCCGCCTGCATCAGCGACATGCAGAACTGGTTGAGGTGGTAACCGAGGCGCGACTGCTCGGCGTCGAAAATCGTGGTACCAGGGATGTCCTTGTAGGGCTTGTCGAGTGCCATCTCAGACCTCCTCGGGCCAGTAGAGGCGCATCGGATTGTCGACCAGCAGCTTGCGCTGCAACTCGGCGGTCACCGCGATGTGCGGAATGAAATCCACCAGCAGGCCGTCGTCCGGCATGTGGTCCTTAAGGTTGGGGTGCGGCCAGTCGGTGCCCCACAACACGCGGTCGGGGAAGCTTTCCACCACCTTGCGCGCGAAGGGCACCACGTCGCGGTAGGCACTCTGTTCACCGTTCAGCGCCTTCGGCCCGCTGAGCGACAGGCGCTCGGGACAGCTGACCTTGCTCCAGACGTTCTCATGCTCGCGCATGAATTTGAGGAACAGGGCGAACTCGGGGCCGTCGATCGGTTTGCCGACGTCCGGGCGCCCCATGTGGTCCACCACCACCGTGGTCGGCAGGGCAGTGAAGAAATCCCATAGCTCGGGCAGGTCGACCGACTCGAAGTAGATGACGACGTGCCAGCCCAGCGCCTTGATGCGCGCGGCGATTTCCATCAGCTCGTCCTTGGGCGTGAAATCCACCAGGCGCTTGACGAAGTTGAAGCGCACGCCGCGCACGCCGGCGTCGTGCAGATCCTGCAGCTCGCGGTCGCTGACGCTGCGCCTGACGGTCGCCACGCCGCGCGCGCGGCCGCCGCTGGCGCGACAGGCGTCGGCCATGGCGCGGTTGTCAGCGCCGTGGCAGGTGGCCTGGACGATCACATTGCGGGCGAAGCCGAGGTGGTCGCGCAGGGCGAAGAGCTGGTCCTTCGACGCATCGCAGGGCGTGTACTTGCGTTCCGGGGCGAAGGGGAACCGGTCGCCGGGACCGAAGACGTGGCAATGGGCATCGACGCTGCCGGGCGGAACCCTGAAAGTCGGCGCTGAGGGCACGGCGTACCAGTCCAGCCAGCCGGGAGTCTTTTCGAATGTCATCTCATTCCTTCGTCTTCAGCGTCGCCAGGATGCGATCGGCCTCATCGCGCCAGTCGGTACTGCGGGCAAAGCCCGCCTGATCGCGACGACCGAAGGTGCCGGCGTCGGCGAGGTCGGCCATCCAGGCCTGGCGCTCCGCGGTACCGGCTGCGGACCAGGGGATCAGGCCGGCTTCGCGCACCGTCGCCGCCACTTCGAACACCTCCTCGCTGCGACGCCGCCCGTGCTCGATCACGCGCTGGAAGAAATAGCTGGCCTGCTTTTCCCAATCGATGCCGGGAAAGGTTTCGTACAGCGAGGCGACCACGGCATCCTCGACGCCGTAGGCGCGCGCCGTGGTGAAACTCTCGATCACCATCGCCTCGAGGCCCTTGATCATCACGCTGCGGCACATCTTGGTCGCCGACGCGACGCCGAGCTTTTCCGAGCCCAGCGTGGGGGCAAAGCCCAGGGCCTTGAGCGCAGGGGCCAGCGCCGCCGCATGCGGCCCACCCAGCAACAGCGGCACCTTGCAGCGATGGGGCGGCACCGACGTCATCACCGCGCCCTCGACGTAGCGTCCGCCGGCGGCCTCGATGAGGCCTGCCGCGGCAATCTTGGTGCCCGGCGAGGCGGAATTGAAATCGAGGAAGAAGGCGCCGGGCGGGATCGCCGCGGCGCAGGATTCGGCCGCCGCCAGGGTCTGGCTGGCCGTCACCGCACTGACCACCAGGTCGGCGCCTTCCAGCGTGGTGGCGTGATCGACGAAGATGGGCACGCGAAAATCCCCGGCATGGCGTGCAATCGCCGTGTCGCCAACGCCGACTTTCAGGTCGCAGGCGCAGACCAGTACGCCCTGGCGGCGCAGATCCTCGGCGAGGATGCGACCAACCTCGCCGTAACCGACGAGGGCGATGCGCCAATGCAGGGGATTGTCGGGCAGCGTCATCGAAATCTCGTCAGTCGATGTACCTGAGCCCGGCCTTCTCAAGGCCCGGGCGCATGTCGTACATGTCGAGGCCGAGGATGCCGGAGGCCAGCTTCTCGCGCTTGGCGCCTTCGTTGGCCTCACGCTTGGCTGCGGCCTCCAGCGTCTTCGCGGCCATCGCGCGCGGCACGCAGACCACGCCGTCGTCGTCGGCGACGATCACGTCGCCCGGCGTCACCAGCTGGCCGGCGCAGACCACGGGGATGTTCACCGAACCCAGCGTGGCCTTGATCGTGCCCTTGCTGCTGATGGCCTTGCTCCACACCGGAAAGCCCATCTCGGTCAGGGTCTTGACGTCGCGCACCCCGGCGTCGATCACCAGCGCGCGCGCGCCGCGCGCCATGAAGCTGGTGGCCAGCAGGTCGCCGAAATAGCCGTCGGTGCAGGGCGCGCTGATCGCCGCGACGACGATGTCGCCCGGGCGGATCTGCTCGGCGACCACGTGCATCATCCAGTTGTCGCCGGGATGCAGCAGCACGGTCACCGCCGTGCCGGAGACCTGGGCCCCGACGTAGATCGGCCGCATGTAGGGCTGCAGCAGGCCGACGCGGCCCATGGCCTCATGCACCGTGGCGCTGCCATAGCGCGCCAGGCCGTCGGCCGTGGCGGACTCGGTGCGCTGGATGTTGCGATAAACGACGCCCAGTTCGTACATGTCCGACTCCTTATTTTCCCTTGGCCTTCAGCGCGGCATCCAGGCGCGGATAGACGCGGCGGGCGTTGCCTTCATACACCTTGTAGCGATCCGCGGCCGAGAGGTTCAGCGTCGCCTCGATGTAACGCTTGGTGTCGTCGTAGTTGTGGCCGGTCTCCGGGTCGATGCCCTTGACCGCGCCGATCATTTCCGAGGCGAACAGGATGTTGTCCACCGGGATCACTTTCGTCAGCAGGTCGATGCCCGGCTGGTGGTAGACGCAGGTATCGAAGAACACGTTGTTCAGCAAGTGGTCGCGCAGCAGCGGCTTCTTCAGTTCCTGCGCCAGCCCGCGGTAACGGCCCCAGTGGTAGGGCGCGGCGCCACCGCCGTGCGGGATGATGAACTTGAGCTCGGGGAAATCCTTGAACAGGTCGCCCTGGATCAGCTGCATCACGGCCGTCGTGTCGGCATTGATGTAGTGCGCGCCGGTGGTGTGGAAGCAGGCGTTGCACGAAGTCGAGACGTGGACCATGGCCGGGATGCGATGCTCGACCATCTTTTCGTAGATCGGGTACCAGTGCCGGTCGGTCAGAGGCGGCGAGGTCCAGTGGCCGCCGGAAGGATCGGGATTGAGGTTGATGGCGACGAAGCCGTAATCCCGGACGCATTTTTCCAGCTCGGCCACGCAGGTCTTCGGGTCGACGCCGGGCGACTGCGGCAGCATCGCCGCGCCGATGAAGTTGTCGGGGAAGAGTTGCGCGACGCGGTGGCACAGCTCGTTGCAGATCGCCGCCCAGGTGCTGCTGACGTTGAAGTCGCCGATATGGTGGGCCATGAAGCTGGCCCGCGGCGAGAAGATGGTCAGGTCGGAGCCGCGCTCCTGCATCTTCTTCAGCTGGTTGGTCTCGATCGATTCGCGCAGCTCGTCGTCGCTGATTTTCAGCTCGGAGACCTTGGGCATCGCGGACGGATCCTTGATGCCGGCGATCTGGCGGTTACGCCAGTCTTCCAGCGCCTTGGGCGCAGTGGTGTAGTGGCCGTGGATGTCGATGATCATGGTCAGGCCTCCTGCCGGGCCGCCCCAAGGGAGGCCTGCGCCCCCTCGGGGGGCAGCGAACGAATGTGAGTGCGGGGGTGCATATCGTCTCCTAAGCCGGTTCCATGCCGTGCCGGCGTATGGTGTCCGCCGCAGCGGGGGATTGCATGTAGGCGAGCAGTGCGCGCACCGCCTCGGGCTGGCGCGACGCGGCGCAGATGCCGCCGGAAAACGTGGACACGATCTCGCAGCCCGGCGGCATGCCGCCAATCACATGGATGCCGGGGGCGCCGAGCATTTCGCTGAGTTGTTGGAAGCCGAGTTCCACCGCGCCATCGGCGACCAGCTGCGCCACCGGCACGCCGGCCGGCGCCTGGACGATGCGTTCGCGCAATTGATCGGCGACACCCCAGCGCGCGAAGAGTTTCAGCAGGGCCGTACCGCTGGGCCCGGTGGAATGGCCGATGCTCCTGGCCGACAAGACGGCGGCGCGCAAGCTCGCTTCGCTGGCAATATCCGGCACGGAACTGCCCTCGCGCACCGCAATCGCCACCGGCGAGCGCACCAGGTCGGCCCGCGAGCCGGCCAGCACGCTGCCGCCGGCAAGCAGTTTGTCGATCGCGTCGGCGGCGAGGATCACGGCATCGAAGGCCTCGCCGGCCGCGACACGCTTGGCCGCGTCGACACCGCCTATCGATTCCAGCGCGAGCTCGACGCCGCAGGCCGTCCGATAGGCGGCCGCCAACTCGGCCAGTACCTGGCGGGTCGCCATCGACGAGATGCCTGTAAGCCGAATGCCCATGACGTCATTCTGGCAAATGCCCCGGCGCTGTCCAAGGCGCGGGGCGTACTACTAGCTATCGCGTTTTGTTATGGGCCACGGCTTCCAGCGATTCGGCCACCACCAGCTCCTGCAACAGGCGCATGGCGCGCTTGCCCAGCGGTGTGCTCGGCTTGTGCGCCGAGACGGCAAGGAACAGGGTGCTGGAGAGGCCCGGCTTGGTCAGCGGTCGCAGCACAAAGGCGCCGGGCTTGCCGAAGGCGGCCAGTGCGGTGCGGGTCAGCACGGCATGGCCGTAGCCGGCGGCGACCAGGTCGAGGATCGCCGGCACGCCGGAGATTTCGAGCCGGATGTCGAGTTTGAGGTTGGCCAGCGCGGCCTGGGTCTCGATCAGCTTGCGCATGGCGTGGGTGCGCTCCGGCAGGATCAGCGGGTAGTTCGGCAACTCGGCCATGGGCAGGGGGGTGGCCGCCTTGCCGCCGGCCGGGCTGACCAGGCCCAACGGTTCGTCGAGCACCGGGGTGACTTCGATCGCAGCGTTGGGTTCGGGATTGTGGATCAGGCCCAGATCCACCCGACCGGTGGCGATCCATTCCGTCAGGTGGGTGGACAAGCCCTCGACGATGGCCAGCCGCGCCTTGGGCAGATGGCGCCGAAAACCTTCGACCAGCGGCAGGGTCAGGCGCCGGCCGATACTCGGCGGCAGGCCGACGACAATGCGGCCGGCGGGCTCGTCGCGCGCCGCCGCCACGTCCTCGGCGGCACGCGCCACCAGCTGCAGGATGCCGACGCTGTGGTCGAACAGGCGCTGGCCGACCTCGGTCAGCACCACGCCGCGCCCGTTGCGCGTCAGCAGCGTGACGTGCAGGTCGGTTTCCAGCAGGCGCACCTGGCGCGACAGCGCAGGTTGGGCGATGTTGAGGATCAGCGCGGCCTTGCTGAAGCTGCCCAGCTCGGCGACCCTGACGAAGTATTCAAGTTGTTTGAGGTTCATGCCGCGATGCAGCGCCATAACAAAATGAGATAACTAATAGTACCCACAATGCCTTTGCGGTGCACCGCAATCCTGTTATATTGAACGAGTATTCAATGAATAGCCGTTCACCCGGAGGCCGAGATGCAGGAACCCAAGCCGGCAACGCCCTACGCCCTCAAGGACAGCTTCGGTCCCGGCGGCAACTTCCTGCTCTCGCTGTCGCGCCTGATGGCGATCATCGGCGGCCTGATCTTCGTCTTCCTGGTGTTCATGTCGGTGGTTTCCATCGTCGGTCGCAAGACATTCGACTGGGTGGTCCCGGGCGACGTCGAAATGCTGCAGATGCTTGCGGCGAGCGCCTCGGCGTCCTTTTTTCCCTATTGCCACCTGCTGCACGGCGACATCAAGGTGGACTTCTTCACCCACAACATGAAGCAGCAGACGCTGTGGGTGATCGATGCCTTCGGCTCGCTGCTGGTCGGCCTCTTCGGCGCCCTGGTGGCCTGGCGCTCCTGGGCCGGCGCGATGACCGTCAAGGAAGCCGGGGAGACCTCGATGATCCTCGCCTGGCCGGTGTGGATACCCCAGGCCTTCATGGTGCCCGGCTTCGCTTTGCTCGGCGTGGCCGGCATCTACATGTTCGTGCACCAGCTGCGCATGGCAAAGAGGGGGAAACCATGAGCGCCTATCCCCCGGCCCCTGCCCCACGACCGGCTTTGCACAGCCGGTCGGCTGCGGCAGCGCGGAGCAGTGCTCCGCGAATTCCTGCCTTCGCCCCGCGGAAAGGGGTGACGCAGGTTCAGCCGCGTGCGACGCGGCTTCCGGAAAATGATTCGCTGCCTCCTTGGGGCGGCCCGGCGGAGGCAGCATGAGCGGCATGCAGATCGGTTTCGTGATGTTCGGCATCCTGATGGCGCTGCTGGTGGTGCGCATCCCGATCGGCATCGCCATGTTCATGGTCGGCGCCGGCGGCTACTGGTTCCTGGTCGGCGACAGCCTGCCGCTGCTGAACTCGCTGAAGAACCTGGCCTACGCCCGGCTTTCCAACTACGACCTCGTCGTGATCCCGCTGTTCCTGCTGATGGGCCAGTTCGCCACCCATGGCGGACTGTCGAAGGCGCTGTTCCGCTTCGTCTCCTCCTTCCTCGGCCACTTCAAGGGCGGCGTGGCCATCGCCGCCATCGGCGCCTGCGCCGGCTTCGGCGCCATCTGCGGCTCCTCGCTGGCGACCGCCGCCACCATGGGCCAGGTGACGCTGCCGGAACTCAAGCGCTATGGCTATTCCGGCTCGCTGTCGACCGGTGCGCTGGCGGCCGGCGGCACGCTGGGCATCATGATCCCGCCCTCGGTGCCGCTGGTGATCTACGCCATCCTGACCCAGGAATCGATCGGCAAGCTGTTCATGGCCGCCGTGCTGCCGGGCATCATCGCCATGATCGGCTACATGATCGTGATCCGCATCATCGTCACGCTGAATCCGGCTGCCGGCCCCGCCGGTCCCGCCACCACCTGGGGCGAAAAGTTCGCCAGCCTGCTGGCGGTGTTCCCGGTGCTGCTGGTCTTCGTCGTGGTAATCGTCGGCATCTACGGCGGCTGGGCCAACCCGACCGAGGCGGCCGCCATCGGCGCGGCGGCCTGCGGCATCCTCGCCATGATCAGCGGCGGCATGCGCTGGGACGGCATCCTCGAAAGTCTGGTCGGCACCGCCCAGGCCACGGCGATGATCTTCCTCGTCCTGCTCGGCGCCGACATGCTCAACACCGCGCTGGCCGTGTCGCAGATGCCGGTCGAGCTGGCCACCTGGGTAAAGGAAAGCGGCCTCTCGCCGCTGCTGGTGATGGTGATGATCCTCATCATCTACATCCTGCTCGGTTGCGTGATGGATTCGCTGGCCATGATCCTGCTCACCATCCCGATCTTCTACCCGGTGGTGATGGGCCTCGACTACTGGGGCATGTCGCAGGGCGACAAGTCGATCTGGTTCGGCATCCTGGCGCTGATGGTGGTGGAAATCGGCCTGGTCCATCCCCCGGTGGGCATGAACGTGTATATCATCAACCGCCTGGCCAAGGACGTGCCGCTGGTCGAGACCTTCAAGGGCGTGATGCCCTTCCTCGCCTCTGACTTCCTGCGCATTGCCCTGCTGCTGTTTTTCCCGATCATCTCGCTGTACCTGGTCAATACATTCCAATAATCCGCATCACCCACGGAGGAGCAAGCATGAAACTACGCGCAATCGCCGCATTGACCGCGATGCTGGGCCTGACGTCCGGCGCCGCCCTGTCCCAGGAAATCACGCTCAAGGTGCACCATTTCCTGCCCCCCAGTTCCAACGCCCATGCCAACCTGATCGCGCCCTGGTGCGACAAGATCGCCAAGGAATCCAACAACAAGCTGAAGTGTCAGATCTACCCGGCAATGCAGCTGGGCGGCACACCGCCACAGCTCTTCGACCAGGCCAAGGACGGCGTCGCCGACATCGTGTGGACCCTGCCCACCTACCAGGCCGGCCGCTTCACCAAGTCCGAGGTCTTCGAGCTGCCCTTCCTGACGAAGAATGCCGAAACCGCCAGCCCCGCGCTGTGGGAGTACGTGCAGAAGAACGCGCTCGACGAATACAAGGGCACCAAGCCGATCTTCATGCATTTCCACGACGGCGCCACCCTGCATTTCGGCAAGGTCGGGCCGAAGACGCTCGAAGAACTCAAGGGCCTCAAGGTCCGCGCGCCGACGCGCATCGGCTCCAAGGTAATCCAGGCGCTGGGCATGGTGCCGGTACAGATGCCGGCGCCGCAGGTGCCGGAGTCGATCGCCAAGGGCGTGGTCGATGGCGCGATGATCCCCTGGGAAGTCATGACCCCGCTCAAGCTGCAGGAGATCACCAAGTTCCACGTCGAGGTGCCGCCGGGCAAACCCAAGCCTTCGAATTCGATCTTCGTCTTCGCCATGAACCAGGCCAAGTACGACAGCCTGCCCGCCGAGCTGAAGAAGGTGATCGACGCCAACAGCGGCCTCGAAACTTCCAAATGGGCCGGCAAGGTCTTCGACGGCCCCGAAGTCCCGGCGCGCAAGATCGCCGCCGACGGCAAGGCCACCTTCATCATCATCAGCCCGGCCGAGTATGACCGCTGGCGCAAAGCCACCGACCTGGTGGACGACGAGTGGATGAAGGAAGCCGGCAACAAGGGCGCCAACGGCAAGGCCCTCTACGACGAGGCAGTGGCGCTGCTCAAGCGTTACGGCAGCCTCTAAGCCGCATACGGCAGGTCCGGGCAGGCTACGGCCTGCCCTTTTTCTTGGCTGACTCGCGGAGCGACACACATGGCCATCACAACCGTCATCCTCGTCCATGGCGCCTGGCACGGCGCCTGGTGCTGGCAGCCGCTGATTCCCGAGCTGCTGAAACGGCGCCTCGCACCCTTCACCCTCGACCTGCCAGCGCACGGCATGCATGCACGCTTCCCCGAGGGCTGGGGCGGCGATGCCGCGCGTTTCGCCGTATCCCCGGCGCCGACTTCCGGGGTCACGCTCGACGACTACGCCGAGGCCGTGCTGGAGCTGGTCGATGCCGCGCATGCGGCCGGTGCCGGCCCGGTGATGCTGGTTGGCCACAGCATGGCCGGCATCGTGCTGACGGCCGTCGCCGAACGCGCGCCGGAGAAGATCGGCCGCCTGGTCTACCTCGCCGCCTTCATGCCCCTGCCCGGCGCGCCGATGATCGATTGCGTGCGCTGCGCCGAAAACGCCGGCGAGGAAGTCGCGGGGCTATTCGTCGCACCGCCGCCGAAGATCGGTGCCATGCGCATCGACTACCGCAATGCCGCCCAGCGCGAACGTATCCGCTCCGCCTTCGCCCATGACGTGGACGCGACGCGGTTTGCCGCGATGAACCACCTGGTGACGCCGGACGTGCCGGCCGGCCCGGTGGCGACGCCGACCGTGGCGACGCGCCAGCGCTGGGGCCGCGTGCCGCGCGCCTACATCCGTTGCAGCGAGGATCGCGCCGTGATGCCGGCGCTGCAGGATCGCTTCATCCGCGAAGCCGACGCCTGGACGCCGGAGAACCCGACCCGAGTGACGACGCTGGCCGCCAGCCACTCACCCTTTTTGTCGATGCCGCAAAAACTGGCGCAGGCCCTCGCGGACCTCGCCGCCTGAGCCCTCAGGCGACCGGCAACTCGCTCACTGCGCCCTCGGTGACGCAGACGCCGCAGGCCGCCTGGCGGCAGCGCACGCAGGCTGCCTTGATGTCCTCCGGCACCGGAATCGACTTGATGCGCTTGGGGTCGGCCGGATCGCGCACCGCGAACAGGCGCACCTCGCGCCCCTCGGCCAGCACCGTGTCGCCGCGGCGTGCCGTGTGGTGCATGACGAAGGTCTTGTTGTTCCACTGTTCGACCGTGGTCTCGATCTCGATGTCCTCGCCGTAGGTGGCCGAGTTGAGGAACTTGCACTGCACGTCGAGCACCGGCGTGCCGATGATGCCGCGCTCTTCCTCGGTGACATGCCAGCTGGGGATGCCGCAGGCAACGAAGAACTCGCGGCTGGCGGTATCGAACCAGGTCAGGTAGTTGGCGAAGAAGACGATCTTGGCCGGATCGCATTCCGAAAACGCAATGCGGTGGCGGTGGATATGGCGGCGGTGGCAGGGCCCCATCGGGGCGACGATGTCGTTCATGTGATGCTTCCCGTTCGTTTCATCCAGCGCACTGGCACCGCCTTGACCGTTCGCGGCGGCGCTCCAGCCTGGACCAGTGCAGCGTCGAAGGTCTCGCCGCTGGCCTCGGCCAGGGCCGCTTCGCGCGCGCTGCGGATGGCGGCCGGATCGCTGGATTTCAAATGATTCATTATAGACCTAAAGTTTTCCTTGGCACGCGCGTTGGTCTCGCCGTAGCCCTTGACCATGCGCGCACAAAGGGCAAGCTCCAGCGCCACGGCAAGGCTGGGCGCGGCTTCGATTGCGCTCAGCCACTGCTCGATCAGCGCCTGCTCTTCGGTATGGCGCTGCCCGAAGCGGCGCACGGGGCGCAGGGCTGCCAGGGCACGCAACGCAAGAAAGCCGAGGATGGTGTCGGTGCGCAAATTCATGCGCCAGGCCAGCGGGCTTGCACCCGCGTGCCGGCGCCGGCTATCCCAGGCCAGCAGCGGATCGGCGAGGACGGCCGGCAGCAGGCCGGCGAGTTCGACCAGGCCGGGCTTGAGGTGGTCGGCAATGCGCAACAGGTCGCCCGGCCGCGCACCGGATTCCGTCGCCACCCGCGCATAGCGCGCGGCGCGGCTCTTCAGGTCGGCGACGCGGATCACGTCGTCGAAGCACATCCAAAGCGCGAGGTAGCGCGCGCCTTCGCGCACCAGCTCGCCATCCCCGTCGGCGCCAAATCGGCGTGCAACGGTGCGCAGGCGCTCGACCCGGGCGCGATAGAGCGCGCCGTAGGCCGCATCCTGAAACTCGACCACGCGCGCCTCACCCAGGGCAACGAGGTCCGGCGGCGGCGCTGGCACTTGTGCAGCCACAGTGCCGCCTGCCGCCTGGCAGCGCTCGAAGGCCAGTGCAAAACCCTTGAGGCTGGCCTCGACGCCGCGCCCCGAATCGCGCACCACCTGCTCGAAAGCTTTGCGGTCGAAAGGCAGCACGCCGCTGGCGGCAATCGCGCCGAACAACACGGCGCTGGGCACCGTGCCGGCCTCGCGCGCCGTGGCGTCGACGTCGAAGGCCGCCAGGGTACGGCTGTTGCCGCGGGCGACGTCGAGCAGGCGCGCGCTGTCGTAGCGGCCATCGCCCGGCGCCAGCTTTTCGAAGGTGGTCAGGGTGCGATGCGTGGAGCAGACCAGGCGCGTGCGCTCGGCCGAGACGTAGCCGTTCTGGATCGCGCGCACGGCTTCCAAAAGTTCGGAAGCCACCATCAGGTCGAGGCAGCCCGGCACCGGCGACAGGCTCATCACCGGTGTGCGTCCATCCAGCTCGGCATGGCGGTGCGGATGGATCTCGACGTAGTAGGTGGTGGCGCCGGTACGCTGGGCAACGCCGGGAATCGAGGTGGCCTGCGCCGGATGGCCGGCGCGCACGGCGAGCTCCACCAGCCATTCGGCCAGCACGCCGCCGCCTTCGCCGCCCAGCGCGGCGATCAGGATAGTGATCGGTTGGGCTGCGTTCATTTCGCCAGCATCCCGATCACGCCGCGGCGTAGTCCGGCCAGCGCACGTTCGAACAGGCCGGGGTTGATCACCCGCTCCGCACGGTAGAACGACGGGCACAGTGTCGCCGCGTGCGCGTTCTCGCCGCACAGGCCGCAGCCGACGCAGCCCTCGATCACTGTCGCCACCGGATCAGCCTTGAGCGGGTCGCCGCTGTCCTTCAGCGTCAGCGTCGGGCAGCCGGAAAGCCGGATGCAGGAATGGTCGCCGGAACAGGTGTCGGCATCGACGCCGTATTTCACTTTCACCACACGCTTGCCCGCCTTGAGCAGGCCGGCGACCCAGGGCTTGCTGCGGCGCTGGCGCTCGAGCTGGCATTCGCCCTCGGCGATGATCACCTTGAGCCCGGCGTAATCGGTGGTGAAGGCATCCTCCAGCGTGCGGCGCATGGTCTCCACCTCGTAGCTCGGCACCGTGCGCAGCCAGTCCACGCCGATGCCCTTGAGCGTTTCCTCGATGCTGCGGTTGCGATCGACCAGGCTCTGGTGCCGGTCTGCCGCCGTCGCCTTGATCTCGTCGTCGGGCGTGGAAATGATTTCCTGGGTGCCGGTGGCCGAGGTATAGCCGTTCTTCATGATCAGCAGCACGGCGTCGTCGCCGTTGAACAGCGCCGACTCGACGCCGGTCAGCAGGCCGTTGTGCCAGAAGCCGCCGTCGCCCATCACCGCCATGGCGCGACGGCCGAGCATGGGCGAAACACCGGCGCGACTGGCCAGGCTCATGCCGTAGCCGAGGATGGTGTGGCCGAAGCCGAAGGGCTCGAAGGTGGCGAAGGAATGGCAGCCGATGTCGGCCGCGTAATGCACCGTGCCGACGTTGGCCTGCGCCTGCTTGATCGCCGAGAACACCGGCCGCTCCGGGCAACCGACGCAGAACTGCGGCGGGCGCGGCGGCAGCGGCTGCGCCAGCTTTTGCGCCACCGCCAACCGGCGCGCCGCGTTGGCCGCC
>CAIVQO010000007.1 GCA_903908065.1 uncultured beta proteobacterium
CCGGGGCAGCTGCACGGCAAGATCCTGCGCACCGACCGCATCCACGCCATCATCAAGTCCATCGACACCTCGGCGGCCAAGGCCCTGCCCGGCGTGCATGTGGTGCTGACCGGCTACGACATTCCCGACCAGCGCCCGATCGGCGTTGCCAAGGACCACTTCCCGCTCAAGGTCGGCCGCGTGCGCAGCGAGCGCGACGAGATCGCCGCCGTCGCCGCCGAGTCGGAAGAAATCGCCGAGGCGGCGTTGAAGCTGATCAAGGTCGAATACGAAGACCTGCCGGTGATCGGCAATCCCGAGGACTCGATCAAGCCCGGCGCGGTGCTGATCCACCCCGAGCCGCACGGCGCCGACGGCACCCACCTGCACCTCAAGCAGGGCACCTCGATCGCCCACCGCGGCAAGGCCGACAACATCGCCATGCGCTTCGACTATGCCCACGGCGATGTCGTGCAGGGCGAAGCCGAATCCGACGTGGTGATCGAAGATACCTTCAAGCTGCACTACGTCACCCACTGCTGCATGGGCGTCTCGGGCATGATCGCC
The DNA here is from genome assembly GCA_903908065.1 of uncultured beta proteobacterium. Classification (GTDB taxonomy): domain Bacteria; phylum Pseudomonadota; class Gammaproteobacteria; order Burkholderiales; family Rhodocyclaceae; genus Sulfuritalea. The sequence continues at coordinate 547 of CAIVQO010000007.1, forward strand.
GAGTTCGACGCCGCCGGCAACGTGCTGATGTACTCGAACACGCAAGTACCCTTCCTGCACAAGCGCGAGTTCGCCGAATACCTGCACATCGATCCGGCGCGCATCCGCATCATCCAGCCGCCGATTGGCGGCGGCTTCGGCTCCAAGCTCGACATCTATCCTTTTGAGGTGATCTGCCTCTACCTCGCCCGCGCCGCCAAGCGGCCGGTGAAGATGCTGTTCACCCGCGAAGAGGAATTCCTCGCCTCGCCGACGCGCCAGCCGGTGCTGCTGACCCTGCGCTCCGGCTGCAAGAAGGACGGCACCCTGACCTTCCGCCAGGTGCATACCCTGCATGACAACGGCGCCTATACCTCGTGGGGCGCCACCACGCCCTTCGTGATGATGCAGACCTTCTCCTCGCTGTATCGCGTGCCCCACTGCGATTACCACACGGCGGCGGTGTACACCAACAACCCTTATGCCGGCTCCTTCCGCGGCTACGGCAACCTGCAGGCCACCTTCGCCATCGAGCAGCACATGGACATGCTGGCGGAAAAGATCGGCATGGACCCGCTCGAGTTCCGCATGAAGAACGCCCAGGAAGCCGGCGAAGTCACCGGCCAGGGCATGAGCTTCAAGAGCTGCGGCTTCAAGGACTGCATCACCGCCGCCGCCAGCCGCAGCGACTTCTCACGCAAGTTCGCCGAGAACAAGGCCAACCAGGGCAAGCCGGGCAACATCAAGCGCGGCATCGGCATGGCCTCGATGCTGCACGTCGGCGGCGGCGCCAAGATCTACCCGTCGGACGGCTGCGGCACCATCCTCAAGATGGACGACTTCGCCAACGTGACGCTGATCACCGGCGCCTCGGAAATCGGCCAGGGCTCCGAGACCGTGCTCTCGCAGCTCGTATGCGAGGAACTCGGCCTGCCGATCTCGGCCATCACCGTGGTCAACAACGACACCGCCATCACGCCCTGGGACGTCGGCGTACATGCCAGCCGCACCACCTTCATCGCCGGCAATTCGGCGATCGGCGCGGCGAAAAAGGCCAAGGGCAAGATCCTCGCCGTGGCGGCGAAGAAGTTCGATTGCGCGGAGAGCGATCTCGACCTGCGTGGCGGCTTCGTCATCCGCGCCGACTCGGGCGAGGCCCTGGTCGAACTCTCCAAGCTGCTGCGCAACCTGCACTTCCAGGACAAGGCCGAGCTGGTGATGACCACCTTCTACTACGAGCCGCCCAGCGTGCACCAGGACAAGGGCTTCAAGGGCGACGTCTCCGCCGCCTATGCCTGGGGCACCCAGGTGGTCGAGATCGAGGTCGACACCGACACCGGCTTCATCAAGCTGGCCAAGGTCACCGGCGCCCACGACGTCGGCCGCGTGCTCAACCGCCTCGGCATCGAGGGCCAGATCGAAGGCGGCGTGGTGATGGGCCAGGGCTATGCCTTCACCGAGGACCTGATGATCGAAAACGGCGTGATGAAGAACCCCAACTTCCGCGACTACAAGCTGGTCACCGCGCCCGAAATCCCGGAGATGGACATCGCGTTTATCGAATCCATGGACGGCGAAGGCCCGCAGGGTGCCAAGGGCGTCGGCGAGGCGCCGGCGATCTGCATGGCCGCCGCCGCCGCCAACGCCATCGCCAACGCCACCGGCACGCGCCTGTTCGAGCTGCCCTTCACCCCGGAAAAGGTCTACCGCGCGCTCAAAGGCCAGACGCCGAAGCGCTACTGGAAACCGTGGAAGGCCGAATAGCGTGAGACGCAGAACCATTCTGTCGATGGAGCAAGCCCTATCGCTCCCGTATGCCACGCTGCGCTTCGCCCAGCTCGGCTGGCGCGTGATCCGCATCGAGTCCACGCCCAGCGGCGAAGGCCTACCGGGCGACCCCAACCGCTACATCGGCGGCAAGGTCGCCGACGACGACCGGCGCAGCTATTTCATCGCGCCCAATGTCGGCAAGGAAGCCATCGCCCTCAACCTCAAGGACCCCAGGGGCCAGGAGGTGCTGCGACGCCTGATCACCGAACTCGACGCCGACGTCTTCTGCTGCAACACCGTGCCCAAGCGCTACAAGCAGCTCGGCATCGACTACGAAAGCCTCGCCGCGGTCAAGCCGGACCTGATCTGGGCCGGCATCTCGGCCATGGGCCCGGAGTATCCCGAGGCGCCCGGCTACGACCCGGTGATCCAGGCCATGGCCGGCTACATGGAGCTCACCGGCCCCGGCGACGGCCCGCCAACGCTGTCCGGCGTGCCGCTGATCGACCTCAAGGCCGGCGACGAAGTCTATGCCGGCGTGATGATGGCGCTGCTCGAGCGGGCCGAGACCGGCAAGGGATCGCACATCAACGTCTCGATGCTGCAGGCCGCCGCGTCCTGGCTGATCACCACCCTGCCCCTGCTCGACTTCAACTGCGATCCCTCGGAAATCACGCGCTGCGGCAATGAGCATCGCAAGTTCATCCCGACCAACGTCTATCCCACCGCCGACGGCTTCATCTACATGGCCATCGGCAGCGACGTGCAGTGGCGGCGCCTGACCGAGATCCCCTGGTTCGCCCCGGTTGCCAAACCCTCGCGCGCCACCAACGTCGGCCGCGTCGCCGAGCGCGAGGCCATCCACCGCGACATGACCGAGGTGACGCGCCGTGTCGCCACCGCCGACATTGCCGCCGCCTTCCGCCAGGCGACAATTCCGCATGCGGCAATCAACGACATCCCCGCCGTGCGCGAAATGGAAGCCATCGCCCGCAGCCTGACGCGCACCCGCGCCCCGGACGGGCGCGAAGTGCGCATGCAGCCGCAGGCCGTGGATGTGCCGGGCGCGCTGCGCGAACTGGGTTTCCCGCCCAAGTACGGCCAGCACACCGCGGCGGTCCTCGCCGAGGCCGGCTACTCGGCCGCGGATTGCACAAGCCTCAAGGAACAAGGCATCATCGCCGGATAAACATCAACAACACCACATCAAGGAGGAGACACAATGAAGAAACTGAACACCCTGCTCACCGCTGCCGGCTTCGCGCTGGCCGTGAGCCTGCCGGTCCACGCCCAGGTCAAGATCGGCGTCATCGCCTCGTCGACCGGCGCGATTCCCTTCGTCGGCATCCCGCAGAAGAACGCGGTTGCGCTACTGCCGACCAAGATGGGGGACCTCACGGTGGAATACGTCGTTTATGACGACGCCAGCGATCCGACGCAGAGTGTGCAGCTGAGCAAGAAGCTGCTCGCCGAAAGCAAGATCGACGCGCTGATCGGGCCGTCCGGCTCCGGCAATGCGATGGGCGTGTACGGCTTCATGGCCGAGGCGCAAACGCCCATGCTGGCGCCGGTCGGCACCTCGGCCGTGGTGCTGCCAATGGATGAAAAGAAGCGCTGGGTGTTCAAGACCCACCCCAATGACGACGTGGTCAGCGAAGGCCTGGTCGCCGCCATGAGCAAGCGCGGCGTCAAGACGGTGGCCTTCATCGGCCGCGCCGATCCCTACGGCGAGAACTGGTACAAGACCTTTGCCCCGATGGCGGAAAAGGCCGGGATCAAGGTCGTCGCCAACGAACGCTACGGCCCCAAGGACACCACCGCCCTGGCCCAGGCGCTGAAGATGATCGCCGCCAAGCCCGACGCCATGATGGTCGCCGGCGTCGGCGCCGACGCCGCGATGCCGCACGCGCAACTGGTCGACTCGGGCTTCAAGGGTCCGATCTTCCAGACCCACGGCGCCTCGTCCGGCGCCTTCCTGCAGATCGGCGGCAAGCGGGTAGAAGGCGCGCTGATCATGGGCCCGCTGGTGGTGGTGCCGGACGAGATTCCGGACAGCGCACCGTCCAAGGCCGTCACCCTCGACCTGATCAAGGGCTACGAAAAGGCCTTCGGCTCCAAGCCGCCGATCTTCGCCGCCGGCACCTATGACGCCGGGCTACTCCTCTCCCACGCCATCCCGATCGCCGCCAGGAAGGGCAAGCCGGGCACGCAGGAGTTCCGCAGCGCGCTGCGCGACGCCCTGGAAAGCACCAAGGACCTGAAGGCCTCGCAGGGCCCGATCAGCATGTCGGCCGCCGACCACTCCGGCTACGACCTGCGCGGCCAGGTGATGATCACGGTCAAGGACGGCAAGTTCGTCCGCGTCAAGGACTGATTCGGTCACGGGGCGGCAACGCCGCCCCATCGCGCCCTCCGGCATGAGCCGCAAGAACCAGCCCGCCTGGACTCCGCCCGCGGAGCACGCGGCGCTGTTGCCGCCCTTCAGCGGCAACGCCTACAACGGCTGGGGCGAAGCCGCCCCACGCCGCCCGCGCCAGATCTTCTGGCTGCGCAAGTCCGAGGGCCATCCCTACGGCCGCCTGCTCGATGCCGTCAAGGCGCGCTTCGTCTCCGTGCCGGCCTACCGCGACGTCTATGCCAAGGCCGACCGCGGCCCCGGCAAGCTGCCCCCACCTGCCGAAAATCGCCGTACCGCCAGCGCCGACTCCTGGACCCGGCAGGTCAGGGACTTCGCCCTCAACCTTCCCGGCGCACGTCCCGCGGGCTACCCCGGTGCCGGCAGCGAAGCCGAACTGGTCGGCATCGCCCGCATCCGTCCCGAGTGGGTGTATGAAGGCTTCGAAAGCAGCCTGCCCAACCTGATCGTCATCGGCAATGCGATGGACCATGGACGCCTGTCGCGCGTGCCCTCCAGCGCCGAGGACCCGGAAGGCCAGCTCGAAGTCTGCGACCAGTACAACCGCGGCTCCCGCGTGGTGAACTGGCTCGCGCACTGGATCCGCGCCCAGGGCTACGAGGCGAAGCCCCATGCCGGCCCCTGGGTCGGCTCGCTCAACCTGCTGCCCGCCGCCATCGCCTGCGGCTTCGGCGAACTCGGCAAGCATGGCTCGCTGATCAACCGCGAGTACGGCTCCAGCTTCCGCCTCGCCGCGGTCGAGACCGACCTGCCCTTGAACCCCGACACGGCCGACGAGTTCGGCGCCGACGATTTCTGCGCCGGCTGCCAGGTCTGCGCCAACGAATGCCCGCCCGACGCCATCAGCCGCGACAAGGTGCTGGTGCGCGGCACCGTGAAGTGGGCGGTGGATTTCGACCGCTGTATCGCCTATTTCAACGAAACCTTCGGCTGCGGCATCTGCCTCGCCGTCTGCCCCTGGAGCACGCCGGGCCGCGCGCCGAAGCTGGCGCAGCGCTTCAGCCGCCGCGCCGCCGAAAAGCGCGCCGCCGGAGTCCCGGCATGACCCCCTCGCACCGCATCTCGCTGCGCCTGTGCCACTGGTGGCGCACCACCACCGACGGCGCCCGAACGCCCTCCCCCGCCACACGCTGAAGCGCGATCCCCGCGATCGCACGTGAGACGAAGACGCCCTCAGGGCGCCGCAGCACGGAGGAGCAGCCCATGAGCATCGCCAACGTCAGCCTCGAAGACAAGTACCGCGTCGAACGCGGCAAGGTCTTCCTCACCGGCATGCAGGCCCTGGCCCGCCTGCCCATGCTGCAGCACGAACTCGACCGCCGCGCCGGCCTGCACACCGCCGGCTACGTCTCCGGCTACCGCGGTTCGCCGCTGGGCGGGCTCGACTTCGCCCTGCACAGCGCCGCACCCTGGCTCAAGCAGCACGACATCAGCTTCCAGCCCGGGCTGAATGAGGACATCGCCGCCACAGCGGTGTGGGGCACGCAGCAGTTGCACCTGTTCCCGCAGCCCAAGTTCGACGGCATCTTTTCCATGTGGTACGGCAAGGGCCCGGGCGTGGATCGCAGCGGCGACGTCTTCCGCCATGCCAACCATGCCGGCACCGCCAAGCACGGCGGCGTGCTGCTGATCGCCGGCGACGACCCCTCGGCGCGCTCCTCGGCGGTGGCCCACCAGAGCGAGCACATCTTCTCCGCCTGCGGCATCCCGGTGCTGGCGCCTTCCAACCTGCAGGAGTACCTCGACTACGGCCTGCACGGCTGGGCCATGTCGCGCTACTCGGGCTGCTGGGTGGCGATGAAGCTGACCTCGGACACGGCGGAAAGCTCGGCCGTGGTAACAGTCGATCCCGAGCGCTACGAATTCCGCATCCCCACCGACTTCCAGCTGCCGCCGGACGGCGTGCACCTGCGCTGGCCCGACCCGCAGCTGGCGCAGGAACTGCGCCTGCAGCAGTACAAGGTCTATGCCGCGATCGCCTATGCCCGCGCCAACGGCCTCAACCGCCTGATCTACGACAGCCCGCGCCCGCGGCTGGGCATCATCGCCTGCGGCAAGGCCTACATGGACGTGCGCCAGGCGCTCGACGACATGTGCATCGACGAGAAATACGCCGCCGAGATCGGCCTGCGCCTGTTCAAGGTCGGCATGCCCTGGCCGCTGGAGGCCGAGTCGGTGCGCCACTTCGCCGAAGGACTGGAAGAGATCCTGGTGGTCGAGGAAAAGCGCCAGATCATCGAATACCAGCTGAAGGAAATGCTCTACAACTGGCGCGAAGACGTGCGCCCGCGCGTGGTCGGCAAGTACGACGAAACCGGCGAATGGACACTGCCCGAGCACCGCTGGCTGCTGCCGCCCACCGCCGAGCTGACGCCGGCCATTGTCGCCCGCGCCATCGCCGCCCGCATTGGCCGCTTCCACCAGTCGGCCCGCATCAGCGACTACATCGCCTTCCTCGACGCCAAGGCGAATGCGCTGTCCAAGCCCAAGGTGACCCTGCTGCGCACGCCCTGGTTCTGCCCCGGCTGCCCGCACAACCAGTCGACCAAGGTGCCCGAAGGCAGCTGCGCGCTGGGCGGCGTCGGCTGCCACCTGATGGCGGTGATGATGGGGCGCAACACCCTCACCATCTCCCACATGGGCGGCGAAGGCGCGGCCTGGCTCGGCGTTTCCGGCCACAGCGGCACGCAGCACGTATTCGCCAACATGGGCGACGGCACCTACTTCCACAGCGGCCTGCTGGCCATCCGCGCCGCCGTCGCCGCCAGGGTGAACATCACCTACAAACTGCTGTTCAACGACGCCGTGGCCATGACCGGCGGCCAGCCGGTGGACGGCACGCTGACCGTGCCCCAGCTCACGCGCCAACTCGCCGCCGAAGACGTGGCGCGCATCATCGTCATGAGCGACGAACCGGAGAAGTACAAGGGCATCACCGACTTCGCTGCCGGCGTCGACATCCGCCACCGCGAACGCCTCGACGAAACCCAGCGTGAGCTACGCCAGACGCCCGGCGTCACGGCCCTGATCTACGACCAGACCTGCGCCGCCGAAAAGCGCCGCCGGCGCAAGCGCGGCGCCTTCCCCGACCCCGAGCGGCGCGTCTTCATCCACCAGGAAGTCTGCGAAGGCTGCGGCGACTGCGCCGCCAAATCCAACTGCCTCGCCGTGGTGCCCGTCGATACGGAATTCGGGCGCAAGCGGGCGATCGACCAGTACGCCTGCAACAAGGACGACTCCTGCCTCGACGGCTTCTGCCCGAGCATGGTCACCGTGCATGGCGGCCGCGTGCGGCGCGGCACAGCCATCGCCAGCGACGCAGCGGATGCCGCCGTATTGCCAGCGCCGACTTTTGCCGCACTGGCCGACCCCTACGGCATCCTGATCGCCGGGGTCGGCGGCACCGGCGTCGTTACCATCGGCGCCCTGCTCGGCATGGCCGCCCACCTCGAAGGCAAGGGCGTCACCGTGCTCGACATGACCGGCCTGGCGCAGAAGGGCGGCGCCGTGATGTCCCATGTCCGCATCGCCCGCAGCCAGGAACAGCTGCATTCGGCACGCATCGCCACCGGCGAGGCCCGCCTGCTGCTCGGCTGCGACATCGTGGTCGCCGTCAGCGAAGACGCGCTGTCGAAGACCGCGCCGGGCTATACCCAGGCCATCATCAACACCGGGCGCAGCATCACCGGCGAATTCCTGCGCAACCCGGATCGCGATTTCCCCGAGGGCGCAATGGAACAGGTGGTGGCTGACACCGTCGGCCGCGAAGCGACGCAGTTCATCGCCGCCTCGCAGCTGGCCACGCGGCTGATGGGCCACAGCATCGCCACCAACATCTTCATGCTTGGCCACGCTTTCCAGCGCGGCCTGGTGCCGCTGTCGGCGGAGGCCATCCGGCGCGCCATCGAGCTCAACGGCGCCGCCGTCGAGGACAACCTGCGCGCCTTCCACTGGGGCCGCCGCGCCGCCCACGACCCGGCCGCCATCGCCGCCCTGCTGGGCGACGAACCCAGGGCCGCCGACGCCGTCGCCACGACGCTGGACGAGATCGTCGCGCGCCGCCGCGCCCACCTCGTCGCCTTCCAGGACGAGGCCTATGCGCAACGCTATGTCGCCCTGGTCGATCGCGTGCGGGGAGCGGAAGTCCTCGCCAAGACGCAGAGCGCGGGCGCGGGCGGCACCGCGCTGACCGAGGCCGTCGCCCGCAACTACCACCGGCTGCTGGCCTACAAGGACGAATTCGAGGTCGCGCGCCTGTTCGCCGAACCCGGCTTCGGCAAGGCGCTGGCCGCCAACTTCGAGGGCGACTACCGGCTCAATTTCCATATCACGCTGCCCTGGTCGCGCGGCGCTACGCCCGGGGCCGAGCCAAAGAAGCTGCGCTTCGGCCCCTGGCTGCTGCCGGCGATGAAGCTGCTGGCAAGGCTGAAATTCCTGCGCGGCACCGCACTCAACCCCTTCGGCCGCATCCCGGAGCGCATCAAGGAGCGCGAGCTGATTGCCGAGTACGAGGCCACGGTCGCACACATCCTCGACCGTCTCGACGCCGGCAATCGCGATGCCGCGATCGCCCTGGCGCGCTGGCCCGAAGGCGTGCGCGGCTACGGGCCGGTGAAGGAAAGATCGGTCGCCGCAGCGGCGGCGAAACGCGGCGAGTTGCGGGCGGCGTTAGACCGCGAGGCGGCCAGCGCAAAGGCGGCGGCCTGAGGCTGTGATGGGGCGGGCGCTTCCCGGGTGGCATTGGTCTGCTGAAGCCACCGGACGAGTTTTTCGAACAGGCATTCGGGCTTGAACGGCTTGGAGATATAGTCGTTCATCCCGGCGGCCAGGCACCGCACGCGGTCGTCGTCGAAGGCATTGGCTGTCGTCGCGATGATTACCAGGTCATCGAGTCCGGGGATCCCCCGGATCGCCTTCGTGGCGTGCAGCCCGTCCATTTCCGGCATCTGCATATCCATCAGCACGACGTCGTAATGGCTTTGTTGCACCCTATCCAGGGCCTGCCTGCCATCCACGGCGATGTCCACCGCAAAACCGATGTCTTCCAGCATGTAGCCCGCCAACGTGCTGTTGATCGGGTCATCGTCCACCACGAGAATCTTGCGACCCAGGTACTCCCTCGCCAGGGTGGCCTCCGCCTCGTCGACCCGCGGCGTGGTGAGCGGTACGGCGTCGTGTCCCTTGGCAAGCCGGCAGGTCATCCAGAAGACGCTTCCTTCGCCGGGGTGGCTGACGACCCCGGTTTCGCCGCCCATCAGCTGGGCGATGCGCCGGGTAATTGCCAAGCCCAGCCCCGTGCCTCCGTACAAGCGGCTGCTGCTGCCTTCGGCCTGCTCAAAGGCATTGAACACCCGCCCCTGCTGTTCCTCGGTCATGCCGATGCCGGTGTCGGCTACTTCGAACCGAAGCAGGACTTCGGTTTCGGTTTCATCCACCACCCGACAGCCGAGAGTGACGCTACCTTTATCGGTGAACTTGACCGAATTCCCCAGGTAGTTGAGCAAGGCCTGCTTGAGCCTGACTCGGTCGCCCCGGACGACGACGCCGGGCTGGTCACAGCGGCTTACTTGCTCGATTCCCTTGGCTTCGGCACGCCCGCCGACGAGCTCCCAGGTTTCCCGCAGGAGGTCGCCAAGACGAAAATCATCGCTGGCCAATTCCACTTTCCCGGCCTCGATCTTCGAGAAATCGAGGATGTCATTGATGATCGCGAGCAGGTGTTCGCCGGAGGCCTGGATCTGGTCGAGGTATCCAAGTTGCCTTTCATCGAGCGAAGTGCGCCGCAGCAGGTTGGCCATCCCCAGCACCCCGTTCATCGGGGTACGGATCTCGTGACTCATCGTCGCCAGGAATGCGCTCTTGGCGGAGTTGGCAGCCTCGGCGGCAACCCTCGCCTCATCCAGCTCGACATTGCTCCGTTTGAGCATGTCACTCGCCTCTGCTACCTCGCGGGTTCGTTCGAGGATGTCGGTCTCCATTTCCGCCACCTGCTCGCTCAGGCTTTCATTGCTGCGATGCTGTTCCAGCCCGCTTTGCTTCAGCCGGACAAATTCGGACACATCCTCAACCTTGTGAATGATGTAACCAACCATTCCATCCGCGCCAACCACGGGCGAATTGATTACGGTCCAATAGCGTTCCTGGAAGCCGCCGCCCTCTGTCGACGGTTTGAGGACGTCGTAGCGCTGGACCGCCAGCGTATCCGGCAGCCCTGACTGCAAGGCCCGCTGAAGGGAAGTCCGAAGATTGGCCATGCCATCGGCAGCCATAGCGCTAGGGTTGTCGGGAAACACATCAAACAGGACCTTGCCGATCATCGCATCGCGTGCAGTCCGGGTCGCGCGGGCATAGGCATCGCTGACATCGAGGATTTTCAATTCGGGATCGAGAACAACGATCAGGCCGGACAGTCCATGAACGACAGCGCGATAGTCGATGCTCATGCGTTTTCTCCCCTGCTTCTGATAGCGAATGAACGTTCATCTCGAGCCGACCCCAGCAAAAACTCGCGATACGCCATGTCCGATTCGAGGATGTGGTCGCGCCACCAGCAGGCCAGGAAGCTTTGCAACTCGATCTTATGAAACTCCCCGACTGCTGCTAGACAAATGATTTTCATGACCGTACGTCGGTATTCGAAATGTTCCTGGCGCTGCGCCTCGAGGCCCTCATAGCCATGGCCGGCCAACAGTTCCTCCTCGGTCTCGAAGTGCGTCCGGGCGTATACCGCCAATTCGTAGAGGATTTCATGGAAGCGCGAGTCTGCCCCGGGGCTTGTCGACTCGATGCAGTCGGCCAGTGCATTGCACTGCCGGAGCAACTGCTGGTGCTGGTGGTCCAGCGTAATGTGTCCCACGCTGAACTCATCGTTCCACAGGACGCGAACTGTCATGTCAGCGCCCATGGGCGGTTGCGGCGATGGAAATGTCGCTCGACTCCGACCTGGCCGGATTCATCGACATCCATTCCCGAGACCAGTGCGCCAGTTCCTCTGGTGGACGCGGCTTGGCGACCATGTAACCCTGGGCCACGTCGCAACCGATGCCGCGAAGCCAGTGCCAGTGACCGGCAGACTCGACACCCTCGGCCACCACCGTCATGCCCAGCTGGTGCCCGAGGCGGAGGCAGTTTTCGACGATGACATGCGCCGTCTTGTCGTTCAAGGCTGGGCGAACAAAGTTCATGTCGATCTTCAGCTCCGATACCGGCATTTCGCTGAGGTTTTCCAGGCTGGAATGGCCGGTACCGAAATCGTCGATCGACAAGGTGAAGCCCTTCAGGCGCAAGCGGGCGAGGATCTCGAGGGCCTGCGCGCGATTGGCGGCCACCGAAGTTTCCGTCACTTCAAGGCAGACCTGACGCTGCGACCAGCCGGCCATGCGCACCAGGCTGTCCATCACTTCGGGGAACTGCTCATCCGTCAACGAAGCGGGGGCAATGTTGATCGAGATGGTGCCGGCAAATCCGCACTGCGCCTCGGCCAGGCGCGAGATGCGCAAGGCCCGCTGGGTGACGTTGCGGGTCATCGCCAGGGCAAGGCCGCTGGTCTCGGCCAGGGGTACAAAGCGGTCTGGCGTCACCATGCCGCGGGTCGGGTGACGCCAGCGCACCAGCGCTTCCATGCCCGTCCAGCGACCGTCGTGCAGCGCAACTTGCGGATGCATATGCACTTCGAGTGCATCGTCGTATATCGCGCGCTCCAGTTCCTCCACCGAGATGTCTGCCGCGGCCTGGCTGGGCGGCCGGCGATTCGCCGGGTCCGACGTCAGCAAGGTGCTCAGTTCGGCGAAACGGAACGGCTTTTTGAGGAGACCGAGGACATCGACTCCCAGGCCTTTTCCGGCCTGCTGCGCCGCCTTCAGCACCGGCAAGTCGAAGCCGCTCATCAGCACCACCGGGCCACCGAAGGGTGCGGCGGCAAGTCGCCGCATCAGCTCGAACCCGTCCATATCCGGCATGGACAGGTCGATCACCAGGGCGGAGTAATTGTTCACCGGCCCGGCATTGAGCAGCGCCGTTGCCGAGCTGTGCAGGGTGGTGCGGTAACCCAGCGTCCGGCACATGTCGGCCACCATGACCGCGAAGTCGATATCGTCATCGACGACGCCGATGTGGCTGGCTGCGGGCAGTGTCATCGTGCTCATGAGTCCTTCTCCGCTATCGGGCATCAATCTGTATCGAGCAATCTGGCGACCGCCGCAGCAATGTCGCTGCCCCGGTAGGGCTTGGGCACAAGCGGCCACGGCAGGTGGCCGACGTCCCGTGTCTTGCTGTCCACAAAGCCCGTCACCAGCAGGGCCTTCAAGTCGGGATCCAGCTCCGTCGCCTTCCTCGCCAGCGCTATCCCGTTCATCGAACCGGGCATGACGATGTCCGTGATCAACAGATGGGGCCGGTGGTGCGCGAGGTATTCCAGGGCTTCGTCGGCGTCGCCGGCCGTGTCGACCACGTACCCCATGCCGTTCAGCCAGGTCGTGAGGATCTCGCGCAGTTCGGGTTCGTCATCGACCACCAGGATGTGCCGCTGGCCACGACCTGCGGGCAGCTCTTCTTGGCTGGGTGACACGCCGTTCGTCTCGACGGCCTCAACCGGCAGCACGATGGTCACCGTGGTGCCTTCGCCCTCGCGACTCTGGATCGACATCCTGCCGCCCGATTGTTCCGCGAAGCCCGAAACCATCGCCAGGCCGAGGCCCGTGCCGTGCCCGCGCTCCTTGGTGGTGAAGAAGGGTTCGGTGGCACGCGCCAGCGTCTGGGCGCTCATGCCCGATCCGTTGTCGCGAATTGTCAGCCGGGCATAGGGCCGCCGGAGCAAGCCGCGCACATCGTCCGAGCTTGCCTCCTCGACGGTGATGGCCAGGGCGCCGCCCTGTTCCATGGCATCGCGGGCATTGATCACGATGTTGAGGATGGCGGCCTCGAGCCCGGCGATATCCACGACCGCATCGAAGCCCTTGCCCTGGTTGTTGCATTCGACCCGGATCGCGCGGCCGACCGAGTGCTCGATCAGCGGCAGGATGCGCTGCATGAGTTCGCCCAGATTGACTCGCTCGGGCGCCAAGGCCTGGCGCCGCGCAACCGAAAGCAGGGACTTGACCAGGTCCGCCCCTCGTTCCGCTGCGTTCATGGCCACCGACAGTCGGCGTTTGCAGCTCTCGTCAGCGGCACTCAGGCTCAGCATGTCGAGATTGCCGATGATGATGCCCAGCAGGTTGTTGAAATCGTGCGCGAGCCCGCCGGTGAGTTGGCCGATCGCCTCCATCTTCTGCGAATTGCGCAGGCGCTCTTCAGTAAGGCGGCGATCGGTGATGTCGGCGTTGGTGCCGATCCACTTGACGGTAATACCCAGATGATCGCGTATCGGCATGGCCTGCGAATCGAACCAGCGATAGACGCCATCCGCGCGCCGCAGCCGGAATTCGTAACGGAAGGGCACCGGGCTGGCTGAGCCCAAGGCCTGCTGCCAGGCCAGGCGGGTGCCCTCCAGGTCCTCCGGATGAACGGCATCCCACATCTCCTGCTGATAGTGCTCGGCCCCTACATCCCGGATGCCGAGGAACTCGATCGCCCGCGGACTCAGGTAGGTCAGCGTGCCCTTCTCGTCGAGGACCCAGACCTGCTGGGGCAAGGCATCGACCAGCCGCTCGAATTGATCTTCGCTGTCGGAAAGTGCAAGACGCAAGGCCTCTTCGGTACTCAGGTCGATCACCGCGAGCCTGAAACTGACGGCATCCTTTTCGTCCCCGGTCGACTCGATGGCCATGCGATACATGACCGGCAGGGCGCTGCCGTTTTTTGCCAAGAACTCGCCATAGAAATACCCCGCCCCGGCGGTATTTGTCATGTAGGGCATGCGTTCCAGCAGGCTCTGCTGCCCCTCCGGTAAGAGCGCGTCGGGCGGGAGCGCCAGCAGTTCGTCGCGCCGGTAGCCGAGCTTGGAGCAGGCCGTGTCATTGCACAGCGTGATAGCCGCCTTGCCGTCCCCCATCTGTCGCGTGATCACCAGGTACATCATCGGGGAGTCTTCGAACAGGCTGCGGTAGCGCTGCGCCGACGTCTCCAGCTGATTGATCAGCAACTGCTCCTCGGTGATGTCCTTGAAGGTGACGATGACGCCTTCGACTTCCTGCGAACTGCCACGGTAGGGAACCTGGACGACCACCAGCGTCTTCGGGCTTCCACCAAGATTGACATCCATCCGGAATTTGTTTTGCTGTCCTGCCAGCGCTTGCTCCAGTTTCTTTCCGACTACGGCCCAGATCGGCTGGGGCAGGACGTCTTGCAGCGGATGGTCAATGACCTCTTCACGGCTGCGGTCCATCATCTGCAGGTAGGCATCGTTGGCCAGGCTGTAACACAGTTGGCGATCCACGAAAACCAGGGGGCTTGGCGAGGCATCCAGGGTCTCTTGATAACGCTTCAGGTGCAGCTGGGCCGCTTGCCGGCGCCGCGCTACCCAGTAAATCACCCCGGAAAAGATCAGCCCGGAGAGCACGCCCAGAATAATTGTCGGATCGAGCATCTTGATCACTGACGGAGGGGTTTCGGCGACCGAGGCAAAGTACAGGTTTCGGTCGGCGACCTTGACCACGTTCAGGGTAAACCAGGGCATGGCCTGTACTTCGGCAAAACTTGGCGCATCCTCCGGCACCGGCAGCGCCGGTCCCCGGTAGCCCCCCCTGTGGAAGAACACTGGCCGCGCCGTGCCCTGATCGGAGGCGAAGATATAGAGCCGCTGATTGGCGCGGGGTGCGTTGGCGACAACCTTTTCATACACTTCGCCAAAGGCATAGGTGCCGAACACATAGCCGCTCGGCGTCGTTCCTTCCGCGTGTGGCCAGGCATCGAAGTAGGGCACAGCAATGACATAAACATAGCCACCATCGGGGTTGGTCACCCGCTTGGTCGGCGCCGACATGACCGGCCCGCCCCGTGCCGCGGCCTCCTGCAGCAGGGCAAAGCGTGCCGGAATGGCAGCGAAGTCGAGGCCCACCGGCAGCTTGGTGGCCTG
This sequence comes from uncultured beta proteobacterium, assembly GCA_903908065.1. Lineage (GTDB taxonomy): Bacteria > Pseudomonadota > Gammaproteobacteria > Burkholderiales > Rhodocyclaceae > Sulfuritalea. The sequence goes on from CAIVQO010000007.1 coordinate 15,723, forward strand.
GTCCGGCCAGTAGTCGATGATCGGGTAATGCACGCTGCGCTCGCCCGCACTCACCTGCCGCTGGTCCTTGTCGAACTCCCAGACCTGGAACTTGGGATTGACCGTGGCCTGGCGCATGTCGCGCTCAAACCCGCTGCGCCTGGCGCGGGGCACGGTTTTCACATGCCCGTACAGCTGTGCGCCGACCGGGGCACTTGCGGTGACCCCGCGCAGGAACTGGTCGAAATCCTGCGGGCGATAGGATTTTTCCTGGCCCAGGTGGGTGGCGATTCCGGTCTGGATTCCAATCACGTGGGCATGCACGGCCTGGGCCGCCCCGGCCCGCTCGCCGGCGAGTTTCTGGAACTCGGCATACTCATGGTCGATATTGTCTTCATAGTGGGTCCACACGCCCGCAAGAAAGGCGCACAGGGTCAGCACGGCATAGGCCAGCGGGGTCAATCTATCCAGGATGGGCAGCATTGCGCTCTCCCCGTGTGGCGCTGCTCAGGGTCTCGGTCACGGCATGCAGGTGGTGTTCGATTGCCAGCCCGGTGTCGAACAGGTCGATGGTTTCGTGCATGGCAAAGCGCAGGTTTTCGGCGAGGGTCGCCTCCTGCCGCTCGGTAAGGCCAAGATGGACAAACGAGTTCTCGACCTGCTCGACCATCTGGTGAAGGATGCCGACGGCCCGCGCACGGCCCGCGCGATGCATCCGATCAATGTCGACCAGGGTCTTCCGCGTCTGGTTGACCACGTCAGTGAGGAGCCGGGCTTGCCGCCTGGCACGGCTGGCGCTGTCGAGCGCCTGCACCCTGGCATTGGCGGCTTCGGCCAATACCACGAGGTTGTCCCGATAGCGGCCATAGCGGTCCGGGTCGGCGACAGGCATGTCAAGAACCATCAGGGTTGCCTGCGGGTAGTTGAAGGCGGACCGGGTCTGGAAATCGACGATGCGCCCGCAGGCGGCGATCTGGTTCAGGATGGACAATTCCAGGGGGGTGGCTTCGCCATTCAACCCCCAGGCTGCCGTGCCGTCGCAGCCGCGGATCTGCACACAGGCCTTGAGGCCAAACTCGGCGCAGCTCCTGGCCAGGCTGGCGGCCAGCGACTCGTAGCTGTCGTCGGCATAGCTGCGCTGGACGAACTGCAGGACGGTGCCCATCTCGGCGGCGCTGGTCATCGCCGTCATTGCTGTCGAGAAGGCCGTCGTCACGTCACGCTTGAGGGCGCGCTGACGCTCGGCGTGGTGCCGCGCCGTCGCCAGCTTCTGCTTGAGCTCGGCGACCCGGAAGGGCTTGGCGATGAAATCGGTGCCGCCGGCGTCGTTGCCCGCGAGGTGGCGCTCGAGATCCACCACGCCGGACATGAAGATCACCGGCACATAGTCGAGCAGCGAGTTTTCGCGGATCGCGCGGCAGAGGTCGTAACCGGAAACCTCTGGCAACGCGATATCGAGCAGGATGGCATCGGGCGCGTCCTGCTCCCCCATGTCGCGCCACAGGTCGGCCTCGATCGCCCCGACCTCGACACGGTAGCTGCCCTCCAGCATCGCGGCTACGGTGGCCAGCACGGCCGGGTCGTCGTCGACGACCTGCAGGCGGGGAAGCACGCCGGTTTCGTCGGGTTGCGAATCCATGCCTAGCCCTCCTTCGTCGCCTGCGGGCTGAGCCCGAGCGCTCCGATGAGCGTGGAAATCCGCACCGGCTTGGCCAAGCAGCGTTCTGCCCCCGCCTCGACAATCGCCCGGAAGTTTTCGTCGGTGGGATACCCGGTATAGGCCACAATTCGAATGTGGCGCGTCATGGGTTCGCGCTTCAGCAGGCGACAGACCTCGAATCCATCCAGGCCGGGCATCATCAAGTCGAGCAGGATGATGTCGGGATGTGCCGTGGTCGCCTTCAGCCCCCCCTCGAAGCCGTCGTGTGCCGTTTCAACGCACAGGCCAGGCACAGCCTCGCGCAGACCCGCGGCCAGGGTTTCGGCGAGGTCTTTTTCGTCATCGATGATCAGGACGGTCGGCAATTTGCCGTCCGCGGAGGGTGAACCGCGCATCTTGATCAAGCGCTCGATTTCGGCCTTGGGAAACCTGCGATGTCCGCCGAGTGTGGTCTCGGCCTTGAGCAAGCCCTTGTCCGTCCACATGCGAATGCTGTTGGTCGAGACCATCAGCAGTTCGGCGACTTCCTTGGCTGTCAGGTAAGGCTTGTCTGGAAGCTGCATGGCCGCGGGCCCTCGTCAATGACGTGTTAGTCCGGACTTTAGACCTCCGTTTTTACCGTGTCAAGTGTTTTTGTTGTTTATTGTGTTTTTGTTGTTTTTAATGGCTTTAACATTTTGTTTCAAGAGGTTGCCAACTTCTTCGGCGCCTGTTTCCGCTGCCATCAACGGAATCAGGCGGCGAAGGAGCGCACCTAGCAACGCCCGCAGTGGCCCGGACGCGCACGCGGAAGGCGACCGTCGCCGTACCGCCAGCGCCGACTTTCAGCTGAATTGGAGTCTGTCGCCGCGGCCGCAGCCGGCCGCGCACGCGCTCACGCCGTCCGGGCCTCGCGTCGTCCGCAGAGCGCTTCGATCTGTTCGAGCAGCACGCGGTTTTCTTCCCGTTCGGCCATCTCGCATTGCTCGTCGAGCACCGAGGCCAGCAGGGCATCGGTGGTCAGGGGGTTGGCCATCACCACGCGGAACACGGTGATCCGGCTGCCGCGGTAGCGGCCCGGCGCCAGGCGCGTGCGCGAAACGAAGGTACGGCCGGTTTCGCGCTGCCGCTTCTGCATCGTCTCGGTGACCTTGTCGAGGATCTCGTTGATGCGCGCGGCCTGCTCGGGAGATGCGGCAGCCAGTTCGGCCTGGACCCAGGCCGGGTTGTAGCGGTAGGTGAAGATGTTGAGTTCGGGTTCGGTGATCAGCTCGAAGTCGGGATGGGCGTCGATCTGGCGGGCGAAACGGCAGGCGCGCTCGATGCCGTGGTCGATCAGCATTTCATAGCCCTTGCGGCCGATGATCGAAAGGCCGGCATGGACCAGCATCGCCATGCCCGGGCGCGAGCCTTCCAGCGTGTGGCTGCCGAGGTCGCGCGAGCCTTCGCGCAGGATGTAGGCGGCATGGTGTTCGATGGCGGCCAGGGCGGTGGGGTCCTTGAACAGCACCATGCCGGCGCCCATCGGCACGTAAAGCTGCTTGTGCGCGTCGATGGTGACCGAGTCCGCGCGTTCGATGCCCTTGAGCAGCGGCCGGTAGGTGCCGGACAGCAGGGTCGCGCCGCCCCAGGCGGCATCGACGTGGTAGTGGCAGCCCAGTTCCTGCGCCAGGTCGGCGAGTTCGTCGAGCGGATCGATGTTGCCGGTTTCCGTGGTGCCCGCAATGCCCACCAGGCTCAGCGGACGGATGCCTTCGGCATGGAGCCGGGCGCAGTGCTGGCGCAGGCTCTTCATGTCGACGCGATTGTTGTCGTCGGTATCTACCGCGATCAGGTTGTCGCGGCCGATGCCGAGCACGTCGGCGGCCTTGCCCAGCGAATAGTGCCCGCGGCGCGAGACGAGGATGGCGAGCCCCTTGCAGTCGAGCTGCTGCAGGGCCTTCAACATGCCTTCCTGGGCGATGCCGCGGAAGTTTCCCGCCGGGCCGCAAAGCCGGTTGCGTGCGGCCCAGAGCGCGGTGATGTTGGCGATGGTGCCGCCGGAACAGAAGGCGCCCAGCGCGTTGCGGCTGTCCTGTATCCATTGTGCGTAGAAGGCATCGTCGCCGCCGTATATCAGGCGGTGCAGCATGCCCAGCACCTGCCGCTCCATGGGCGTGAAGGCGCGCGAGGTTTCCACCTTGACCAGGTTCTGGTTCAGCGCGGTGAGGATGCGCGAGAGCGGCAGCATGAAGTACGGCAGGGCCGACGTCATGTGGCCGATGAAACCCGGCGAGGCGGTATGCACCGACTGCGAAACCACCTTCTCCTTGAGGAAATCGGAGTAGGCCGAGACGAAGGTGGGCTCTTCGGGAATCCGCGATTCTGAAAAGTCGTCCTCGATCTCGGCGAGGTCGCGCTCCAGGGCGACGATGTGATCCTGGAGAAAGCCCGCCAGGTTGTCGGAGATGGCCTGATCGATGCGCCCCAAGGTGGAATCGGGCGATTCGGGCACGGTGAAGATCCGGTGCAGGTTTTCCAGGCTGACCTGGGCGCGTTCTCTGGATCGATGCATGAAGAAGAAGCCGGGCGAGTGTTCGAGGGGGGGATGATAAATCGGCCAGACCCATCCAGGGACGCGGGCTTTTTGCTGGCGGCAGGGAATTTCGCCGGCCGGGGATCGCCGTGCGGCCTGAAAAGCCGTCAATGGCGCCGCCGCGGGCGTGCTCCGGCTAGGCGTATTGGGGCCAATCCTTCCTGATTTCCGCTACGCAGGCTTCGATGTAGGGCACCAGCACCTTGCCGCAGAGGGCCGGATTTCCGGCGCGGATCGCGGTCAGCGCCTGGCCGGCCAGGTCCAGCCGCTCGGCCCGGCTGCCGCCACGGATGATCGCCACTTCCAGGCTGATCGCCTCGGATTCCAGCCCGCGCCGGGAGAGCTGGAATTGCAGGGCGCGGAAGGCGTCGTAGTTCTCGGCGAGGCTCATGCACGCCGCCGGGTCAGGGGTTGCCCAGATAGTCGGCCTTGCCGATCTCGACGCCGTTGTGGCGCAGGATGTTGTAGGCCGTGACCAGGTGGAAATAGAAGTTCGGCAGGGCAAAGCCGAGCAGGTAGTCGCGGCCGGTGAAAGACCAGTCCTTGCCGCCGACGCGCAAGGCGATGGCCCGCTCTTCGGCGCCGGCCAGCTGTTCCGGAGCGAAGGACTCGACGAAGGCGATGGTCTTCGCGATGCGCGCGCGCAGTTCGTCGAAACTCTGTTCCGTATCCTCGTAGCGCGGCACCTCGGCGCCGGCCAGCCGGGCCACGGCCCCCTTGGCGTAGTCGGTGGCGATCTGCACCTGCTTGATCATGGGCAGCATGTCGGGGAACAGGCGGGCGCCGAGCAGCACCTCCGGAGCGATCTTCTTCGCCACCGCATGGGCCTGCGCCCTGGCAAGGATTGCGTCGAGGTTGCGCAGCATGTGCGCCAGGCGCGGCGCGCTGGCATCGTGCATGGAAAGGCTCATAAGGAATCCGTATCAAAGACGACATTCACGTCGCGCGCCGAATGGAGAACGCGGACGACGTCGATGCCATCGGGTAGTGGTAAATAGAAAATCACGTAGCGGCCGAAGGGCATGCTGCGCAAATCTTGCGAAAGCTCATTTCTGGAACGCCCCATCAAGGGTTGTGTGGCAAGAAGATTCAACTTTCCATCCAGGCGATCAACCCAGGCATCGGCACTCGTGATGCTGTCTGCCGCGATGTAATCCCATATCTCGGCAATGTCTGCGCCGGCCAGCGGCCGCCGAACGATGTGCGCCATCGCCTAGCGGGTCTTGGCTTGACGCCGAGCGCGCCCTTCGCGCTTGATCAAGGCAGGATCCCATGTTTCCGATGCGCCACTTTTCAAGCCGTCTTCGATATCGCCGCGTAGTTGCGAAAGTTTCGCGGCACGCAAACGATCCTGCTCGTCCATCATGCGCAAGGCTTCGCGTACAACCTCGCTGGCCGAGGAGTAAAGCCCCGATTCAACCTTTTGGCGAACCAGATCCTCCAGATGAGGGGTGAGATTCACGTTCATGCCCATTTGGGTCTCCTTGCGGTAGTCAGCCTGCCACCCGTCCAATGATATCAATGATTGACATAGCTTGACATCGCGTGACGGCATAACCCTGGTCGTTACGGGGCCTCCCCAACTGCAAGTTCGATTACGCTTGGCGCCGTCCATCACCATTAATTCGACCCGTGCCCACCTCCTCATTCAATCTCGACAACAGCTACGCCCGCGCCCTGCCCGGTTGCTACGTGGCCTGGCCGCCGGCGCCGGTGGCGGCGCCGCGCCTGCTCCATTTCAATCATGCCCTGGCCGACGAGCTTGGGCTCGGCCTCGATGCCGCAGGTGCGGACGAACTGGCGGCCCTGTTCTCCGGCCAGGCCCTGCCGGAGCATGTGGCGCCGATCGCCCAGGCCTATGCCGGGCACCAGTTCGGCAATTTCTCGCCGCAGCTGGGCGACGGGCGCGCCCTGCTGCTGGGCGAAGCCATCGACCGCCACGGCCGGCGCCGCGACCTGGCCTTCAAGGGCTCGGGGCGTACGCCGTTTTCGCGCAACGGCGACGGCAAGGCCGCCGTCGGGCCGATGCTGCGCGAAGTGCTGATCGGCGAAGCCATGCATGCGCTGGGGATTCCAACCACGCGCGCGCTGGCGGTGGTCGCCACCGGCGAGCCGGTATATCGCGAGCAGACGCTGCCGGGCGCCATCCTGACGCGTGTCGCCGCCAGCCACATCCGCGTCGGCACCTTCGAGTATTTCGCCGCGCGCGAAGACCGCGAGCGACTGAAGCAGTTGGCCGACTACAGCATCGCCCGCCACGATGCCGAATTCGCCGATGCGCCGGACCGCCATGCGCACTGGCTGCGTGCCGTCGCCGAACGACAGTCGGCGCTGCTGGCACGGTGGATGAATGTCGGCTTCATCCATGGCGTGATGAACACCGACAACATGAGCATCGCCGGCGAGAGCATCGACTTCGGCCCCTGCGCCTTCATGGAGGCCTACCACCCGGCCACGGTGTTCAGTTCGATCGACCAGCACGGACGCTATGCCTACGCCAACCAGCCCGGCATCGCGCAGTGGAACCTGGCGCGTTTCGCCGAGGCGATCCTGCCCCTGCTCGCCGACGACGAAGACAAGGCGGTGGAAATTGCCACCGATATCCTCGCCGGATTCGGTGAGCGTTATCGCCGCCACTGGCTGCAGGGCGTGCGTACCAAGCTGGGTCTGGATCCCGCACTGACCCGGTCCAACGACGACGACCCGCGCGACAGGGCGCTGGCCGAGGACTGGCTCGCACTGCTGCAGGCCGGCAATGTCGATTACACCCTGGCCTGGCGCCGCATGGCCGACGCGGCGGAGGGCCGCCCGGAGCCGCTGCAAGCGCTGTTTGCCGACACCCCCGCCCTGCAGGCCTGGCTGGCGCGCTGGCAGGAGCGCTGCGCCGCCGAAGCGCCCCTGTCTGGCGCACAGCGCGCCCAGGCCATGCGCCGGGTGAATCCCGTCATCATTCCGCGCAACCATCGCGTCGAGGAAGCACTCGAGGCCGCCTCGGCCCGCGGCGACCTCGGGCCTTTCGAAGCCCTGCTCGCTGCGCTGCGCCGCCCCTTCGACGACGATCCGCAGTTCGCCCGCTACGCCGAGCCGGCCCCGAGCGGATACACCGCCGGCTATCGCACCTTCTGCGGTACCTGAGCCGCCGGCCGCATCCCGGCCTCAGGCAAAGGGGGGCGGAATGCGCTCGCCGGCAGCCAGCGCTTCCAGCCGGTCGGCAAGGAGCGCCGCGCCGTCGCTGCCGCGCAAGCGCTGCGCCGCCGCCTGCCGAGGGCGCGGATCCATGGCCAGCGTAGCGTCGAGGGCGCGGCGCAGCCCCTCGGCCGTAACCTTTTCCAGCGACCCGGCGAGGGGCGCCAGGCCGGCGCGATGCAGGCAGGCGGCGTGGTGGTATTGATCGAGGATCAGTGGCAGCAGGACTTGCGGCACGCCGGCGCGCAAGGCCGTCGCGGTCGTGCCCGAACCGCCGTGGTGGATCACCGCCGCGACCCGCGTGAACAGCTTCGCATGTGGCACGTCGCCGACCGCGACGCGCCAGCCCGGCGGCAGATCGCCCGCGCCGAGCCCGGCCCATCCCGCGCCGAGCAGCACGCGCCGCCCGCCGGAGGACAGGGCTTGCCGCAGCAGGCCGCCAATGCGCGTGGTGGCATCGCCCGACATGCTGCCGAAACCGACGAACACCGGCGGATCGCCCGCCGCCAGCCAGTCATCGAGTTCCGCATCGAGGCGCCGCTCGTCCTCGTAGTACAGGAAGCTGGCATAGGGCACGCGTGAGGCCCATTCGGACGAGGGCGGCAGGATCTCGCGGTCGGCCGCCACCAGCCAGGGCATGTCGCGACACAGGTGGTCGAAGATGTGGATCGGCGCCAACCCCAGCCGGGCACGCCCGAGATTGATCGGCGCGCCGAAGGTACGCTGGCTGAAGCGATGCGTCAGTGACCACAGCAGGGAATTGATCCAGCGCGGCAGGTCCTGCCAGGGTGAATTTGATGCGCGCCTCCCATTGCGGCCTTGCCCGTCCCGGCGGGCACCGGGGCCTTGGCCTTGCCGGATTCTAGGCGACAGCGGCCCGGCGTATGGCCCATAATCCGCGCACCGCCACCTCGCCCGCCTGCCGTGCCACGAACCGCCGTCTGGTCCAGCGCCTTCCGCCCCTTCTACCTGCTTGGCGCCGCCTATGCGCCGCTGCTGGCGGCGGCCTGGCTGGCGGCCTGGCTCGGGCTGTGGGTGGTGCCGGCCGGCCTGCCGCTGAAACTGGTGCATGGCCACGAATTCATCTTCGGCTTTGCCGCCGCGATCATCTTCGGCGTGGTGATCACGGCGCTGCCGAGCTGGGCCGGCACCGAGGAAATCGACGGCGGGCGCCTCGCCCTGCTGCTGGCCCTCTGGCTGGCCGGACGTGTCGGCTTCTGGCTTGCGCCCTGGCTGCCGCCGCCCTTGCCGGCCCTGCTCGACTGCCTGCTGTATGCCGCCGCGCTGTTCATGCTGGCGCCGGCGCTGCTGCACGTGAAGAACCGGCTCTACCTGCTGCTGTTGCCGATACTCGCGGCACTGTTTGTCGCCAACCTGGTCTTCCACCACGCCGCCGTGCGCGGCGACGCGGCACTGGCCGGGCTGGCGCTGCGCGGCGCGATCTGGGCCATCGTCGTGCTTTACGTGCTGAAAGGCGGCGTGCTGGCGCCGATCTTCACCGGCAACGCGCTGCGCGAGACGGGGCGCGGCACCCAGACGCCCTTCCTGATGCCATTGGAAACCGCCGCCCTGATCGCGCTGCTATTGCTGGTCGGCTTCGACCTGGCCGGCGCGCCGCGGGCCCTGAGCGGCGGCGCGGCACTGGCCTGCGCCCTGCTCTACGGCTGGCGCAGCGCACGCTGGCAAGGCTGGCGTGTTGCCGACCACCCGCTGCTGCTGGCCATGCACCTTGGCTTCGCCTGGCTGCTGCTGGCCTTTGCGCTCAAGGCCGTGGCCGACCTGAGCGGCGCGATCGCGGAAGCCAGCTGGCTGCATGCCTTCACCGTCGGCAGCCTGGGCATGATGATGCTGGGCCTGATGACCCGCGTCAGCCAGCGCCACACCGGCCGCCCGCTGAGCATGCCGCGCGCCATGCAGTACGCCTGCGGACTGATGTTCCTCGCCGCCGCGTTGCGCGTGGTTTCAGGAGTCGGCGCTGGCAACACGGCGCTGATCGGGCTGGCCACCCTGCTCTGGGCTACGGCCTTCGCGATCTACCTCTCGTGTTATGCGAGGATACTGGTTTCACCCAGCCTGCCGCGCACAGGCGAGCCGACATGAACCCCGCCCTGCTCCTCGCCCGTACCGCCCGCCAGCACCCCGATCGCCCTGCGCTGGCTGTCGGCACCCGCGTCGTCGCGAGTTATGCCGGGTTCGCCGAGAGCGTCGCCCGACTGGCGGCCGGACTGTCGCGGCAACTGGGCCCCGGCGCGCGGGTCGGCCTGGTGATGAAGAACTGCCCCGAGTATGCCGTGGCGATGTTCGCCTGCTGGCACGCCGGGCTTGTGGCGGTGCCGATCAATGCCAAGCTTCATCCGAAGGAGCTCGAATACATCCTCGGCCACAGTGGCTGCCGGCTGTGCTTTGCCACGCCCGAGCTGTACCCGGCGCTCGCCGGACTCGCCGTGCCGGACCTGGCCGATGCGGTCGAGGTCGGCAGCGCCGCGTGGAATGCGCTGTTCGCCGCGCCGATCGAGGTGGCGACCCGGAGCGCCGACGACGCGGCCTGGCTGTTCTACACCAGCGGCACCACCGGGCGGCCCAAGGGCGTGACGCTGACCACCCGCAACCTGATGGCGGCGCTGCTCAATTATTTTGCCGATGTCGATGCCATCACGCCGGGCGACGCCATCATCCACGCCGCGCCGATGTCGCACGGCTCGGGCTTCTACATGCTGCCGCACGTGGCTCACGGCGGGCTCAACGTCACGCCGGAATCGGGCGGTTTCGAACCGGCCGAGGTGTTCGAGCTGCTGCGCGCGCATCGCGGCGTGACGATGTTTGCCGCACCGACCATGGTCAAGCGCCTGGTGGACCACCGCGACGGCGGCGCCGTGCCGGGGCTGAAGACCATCGTCTACGGCGGCGGGCCGATGTACGTCGCCGACTGCCAGGCGGCGCGGGAACGCTTCGGCAATGTGCTGGTGCAGATCTACGGCCAGGGCGAATCGCCGATGACCATCACCTGCCTGCCGCGCGCCGACCATGCCGACACCGCGCATCCGCGCCATCTGGAGCGGCTGGCTTCGGTCGGCCCGGCCTTCACCGGGGTCGAGGTCCGCGTCGCCGGCGCCGACGACGAAGCGCTGCCGGCAGGCGAGATCGGCGAAGTGCTGGTGCGCGGCGACACGGTGATGGCCGGCTACTGGGACAATCCGGCGGCGACCGCAGACACCCTGCGCAACGGCTGGCTGCACACCGGCGACGTCGGCAGCCTGGATGCCGACGGCTACCTGACGCTGAAGGACCGCAGCAAGGACGTGATCATTTCAGGCGGCTCCAACATCTACCCGCGCGAGGTCGAAGAAGTCTTGCTGCGCCATCCGGCGGTGAGCGAGGTCTCGGTCGTCGGCCTGGCCGACGCCGAATGGGGCGAGATCGTGGTGGCCTTCATCGTGCCGCGCGGCGCGGCGCCGGACACGGCCGAGCTGGATGCGCTGTGCCTCGACAACATCGCGCGCTTCAAGCGGCCAAAACGCTATGTGATGCTCGACGCATTGCCCAAGAACAATACCGGAAAGGTATTGAAGACGGCGTTGCGCGAAGGGCTTTGCAGGTAAGCTTCGGTCCATGCAGACCACCATGACCCCCAGCCAGATCGTCAAATTCCTCGACCAGCACGTGGTCGGACAGGAGGAAGCCAAGCGCCAGCTGGCCGTTGCGGTCTATACCCACTACCGCAAGATCGAGCTGGCGGCGCCGGAACGGCTGGAAGTGATCAAGAGCAACGTGCTGCTGATCGGTCCCACCGGCACCGGCAAGACGCTGCTGTGCGAGACGCTCTCGCGCGTGCTGGGCGTGCCCTTCGTCACCGCCAACGCCACCTCGCTGGCGCAAAGCGAGTATGTCAATGACGAGATCGTCGCCATCCTCGAACGCCTGATCGACAAGGCGGCAGGCGATGTGGCCAGGGCGCAGCGCGGTATCGTCTTCATCGACGAGATCGACAAGCTCAAGGTCACCGAGGCGCAGCAGAACCAGCTGCGCGGCACCTCCGGCGAGGGCGTGCAGCATGCGCTGCTGAAGATCATGGAAGGTGCGCCGGTGAAGTTGCGCGAAAGCGCCTACATCGACACCACCGAGATCCTTTTCATCTGCGGCGGAGCCTTCGTCGGCATCGAGGCCATCCTTTCCCGCACCCACAGTTTCGGTTTCATCTCCACCTCCGAAGACGACAACCAGAAGCTGCTCGACCGGCTCAACGCCCGCATCAAGCCGACCGACCTGTTCGAATATGGCCTGATCCAGGAGTTCGCCGGGCGCCTGCCCATCGTGGCGCCGATGAAGCCGCTGTCGCGCGACATGATGATGCGCATCATGACGGAGCCGCGAAATTCGATCTACGCCCAGTACCGGCAGATCCTCGCCACCGCCGGCGTCGACCTGGTGATCGAGCCGCTGGCCTTCGAGCAGATCGCCGACCTGGCCATGGAATACAAGGTCGGCGCCCGCAGCCTGCGCGGCATCTTCGAGGAAATGCTGACGCCCGTGATCTACCTGGTGCCCGACCATCCCGAGGTCAAGCAGGTGCGGATCACCTCGCTGTTCGAAAACCCCCGCTACATCGGCCAGAAAACTGCCTGAAACCCTGCGGATCGCCGTCTCGCCGGCGCCGACTTTTGGCGGCGGGGAGATTGAACCGGCGCGACGATTGTTGGATAATCCATTGTATACCGCATACAAGGATGCCGACATGACCGCCCGCTTCGCCAATCCGCTGCTTGCCACCCCTGCCCGCCCCCTGCCCCGCACCGTCGCCATCATCGGTGCCGGCACCATCGGCCCCGACATCGGCTACTACCTGAAGAGCGCACTGCCCGGCCTCAAGCTCTACCTGGTCGACGTGAACCAGAAGGCCGTCGAAGCCGCCCTGCTGCGCTTTGCCGAATATTCGAAGAAGGCCGTGGCGCGCGGCAAGATGAGCGAGGTCGAAGCCAAGGACGTGATCCACAACCTGTACGGCACCATGGATTACGCCGACATCGCCGATGCCGACTGGGTGATCGAGGCGGCTACCGAGAACCTGCCGCTGAAGCGCAAGATCTTCGCCATGATCGAGGCCGTGGTGCGACCCGATGCGCTGATCACCTCGAACACCAGTTCGCTGCCCGCCGAGTTGATTTTTTCCGAGATGCAGCATCCCGCACGCGCCACGGTGACCCACTTCTTCGCCCCGGCCTGGCGCAATCCGGCGGTCGAGGTGATCGAATGGAAGAAGTCGGACCCGGCCGTGGTCGAGTACCTGCGCTGGGCCTTCTGCATGACCGGCAAGGTGCCGCTGCTCACTGCCGACGTTGCCTGCTTCATGCTCGACCGCATCTTCGACAACTGGTGCAACGAATCCGCGATGCTGCTCGATCGCGCCACCGCCGCCGAAGTGGATAGCGTGGCCGCCGAATTCGTCCATGCCGGCCCCTTCTTCGTGCTCAACATGGCGCACGGCAACCCGATCATCACCGAGACCAACACCCTGCAGGCCGAGATGGAGGGCTCGCACTACGACCCGGCGCCCATCTTCAAGTCGGTCGACACCTGGGTCACGGTGCCGCCCGGCAAGCGCGTCGAGGTCGCCGCGCCGACCGCGCGCGCGATCCGCGAGCGCCTGCTCGGCATCCTCTTCTCGCAAAGCGTGGACATCGTCGACCGCAAGATCGGCGATTCGGCCGACCTCGACCTCGGCTGCCGCCTGGCGCTCGGCTTCAAGCACGGCCCGCTCGACCTGATGCGCAGCCTGGGCGAGCAGACCACCGGCCAGGCCCTGATCCGCCTGCGCACCGAGCGTGCCGGCATGCCGATGCCGACCCGCCCCTTCGACGCCTACCAGGGCTTCCTGCGCCACATCCTGGTCGACGACCTGGGCGACGTTAAGGTAATCACGCTGCGCCGCCCCGAGGCGATGAACGCGCTGCACGACGAAATGAACAACGAGATCCTCTCGGTGATCAAGCGCTACGAGAACGATCCCAAGGTCACCGGCTTCGTCCTCACCGGCTACGGCACCAAGGCCTTCTGTGCCGGCGGCGACATCGGCCGCTTCGTGGACATGCTGGGCGACGCACCGGCCTCGGCGCAGTACGCGCGCGACTGCTCACGCCTGCTGGTGCATCTGGACCAGATGAAGAAGCCCGTGGTCGCAGCCCTCAACGGCATCGCCCTGGGGGGCGGCTTCGAACTCGCCAGCCGCTGCCACAGCATCGTCGCCCTGAAGCGCGCCTGGATCCAGATGCCCGAGGTGACGCTGGGCATCACCCACGGCATCGGCGCCATGGCGGTGCCCTACCGCCGCTGGCCGCACGCGGCGCACACTTTCAACGCCATGCTGCGTACCGCCGAGCGCCTGAAGGCGACGCGCGCCCATGAACTGGGCATCATCGACGGCCTCGCCGAGGATGTCGACCATCTGGTGGGCATGGCGGTGGCCCGCGTGCGCGAGATGGCGGGCAAGGTCAAGCCGATCGGCGACGATCCGGTGCAGGTTACGATCAATCCGGTCGAAGCGCGCGCCGCCAGCGGCCAGATCCTGAGCCGCGAGTGCATCGAACTGATGGAACGTTCCATCCTCGAAGCCGCGGCGGCAAAGAGCTTCGCCGAAGCGCTGGAGGTCGGCTACCGCTCCTTCGGCCAGTCGGCCTGCCTCGACAGCGCCCGTGAAGGCATCACCGCCTTCAAGGAAAAGCGCACGCCGGATTTCAGCAAGACGAAGTAAGCGCGGGCGGGCGGCCTCATGGCCGCCCCGTGCCTCACAGCCCCAGGTCGCTCAGGCCGGGATGGTCGTCCGGTCGCCGCCCGAGCGGCCAATGGAACTTGCGTTCCGACTCCTTGATCGGCAAGTCGTTGATGCTGGCGAAGCGCCGCATCATGAAGCCCTGCTCGTTGAATTCCCAGTTTTCGTTGCCGTAAGCGCGCATCCAGTTGCCGGAATCGTCGTGGCATTCGTAGGCGAAGCGCACGGCGATGCGATTTCCGGCGCAGGCCCACAACTCCTTGATCAGGCGATACTCGAGTTCCTTCGCCCATTTGCGCTGCAGGAACTGCTTCACCTGCTCGCGGCCGACCGGAAACTCGGCACGATTGCGCCAGCGCGTGTCCTCGGTATAGACCAACACCACGCGGTCGGGATCGCGGGTGTTCCACGCGTCTTCCGCCATGCGCACTTTCTGCGCAGCGGTCTCGGGGGTAAACGGGGGAAGTGGCGGCTTGGTTTCCATGCTCTGCTCCTCGCGGTTTTCGGGTTGGGGTCGGCGCAGGATATACAAGGTAGACAGATCTGTCTACAATCGCGCCATGACTGCCACCGACACCGCAGAGCCCGCCCGGGGTGCGCGCGAGCGCATCCTGCTCGCCGCCCACGATCTGTTCTACCGCGACGGCATCCGCGCCACCGGCATCGACCGCGTGATCGCCGAGTCCGGGGTGGCCAAGCTGAGCTTCTACCGCCACTTCCCGAGCAAGAATGATCTGGTGCTGGCCTTCCTCGACCACCGCCACGCGCGCTGGATGGCCTGGTTCGAGGATGCGCTGGCGCGCCATGGCGGCACGGCGAAGGCCCTGGTGCCGGCGCTCAAGGAATGGTTTGCCGGCAAAGGCTTTCGCGGCTGCGCCTTCATCAACAGCGTCGGCGAACTGGGCGGGACCGTGCCGGGAGTGAATGAAATCACGCGCCGCCACAAGGCCGACATGACCCGGGCCATATCGCGCCTGCTGCCGCCGTCTCCCCGGCGCCGACTCCTGGCCACGGACCTTGCCACTGCCGTCGATGGCGCCATCATCCGTGCCCAGTTCGATGGCGACCCCGGGCCGGCGCTGCGCTCCCTGCAGCGCATCTGCCGGTCGCTACTGGCTAGCGCGTAACGATCGGGAAGGTCCCGGCGGCCTTGTCCAGCAGGCTGAAGAAGCGCACCAGGTCGATGCGGCTGCCGGTCACCTTGAACTCCTCGCTGAGCAGGGTGTCCTTGGCGCGCGCGGTACCGGCCATGAGCTTGATGAAGGCGTCCTTGGGCAGCGTCAGGGTGGCATTGGCATCGGATGCCGGCGCGCTGCGTCTATGGTGGAACACGGAATTCTCGATCCACAGCACGTGGCTTTCCCCGGTATCCGAGAGCACCAGATTGACCTTGAGGTTCTTTCCTTCGGCCGCCGGCCCGTCGAGCGCGGCCGCCATGGCGTCGAGGAAGCGCTCGATCGGCGTGTGGTACAGCATCTCGATCACCGCGCTGCGGTCCACGCCCTTCTTCGGCGGACCATTGCGCAGTTCATCGGCCCCGGTCAGGTAGCTGTTGCGCCAGGTGGCTGCCTCGGCCATGTAGCCCAGCTGTTCGTAGGTTTGCGCCAGCAGCTCGCGTGCCGCTTTGTGCGACGGATCGCCGAACACCGCATGGTTGAGCAGTTCGGCGGCCCATCGGTAGTCGCCCTTGTCAAAGGCGGCCTGGGCCGCAGCCACGACCTTGTCGGCGCCGCCGAGCAATTCGAGGTAGCGGCGCGCGGACTCTTTGGGCGGCAAGGGATCGAGGTTGGCCGGATTGCCGTCGTAGGCACCCATGTAGAACTGGTAGACCGCCTTGACGTTGTGCCGCAACGCGCCGTAATAGCCGCGGGCACCCGCATGCTCGCGCAGCGAGCGGGGCAGCGTCACGGTGTCGGCGATTTCGCGCGGCGTCATGCCGGCATTGATCAGGCGCACGGTCTGGTCGTGGGTGTATTTGTAGACGTCGCGGTGTTTGGTGATGAAGTCGGCGATGCGCTCGCGCCCCCAGATCGGCCAGTTGTGCTGCCCGAAATACACCTCGGCGTCACCCAGCTGGTCGAGTGCCTGCTGCATGTAGTTGGACCAGCGCAAGGCATCGCGCACCTTGGCGCCGCGCACCGGCAGGAGGTTGTGCATGGTCTGCGCCAGGTTCTCGGCTCCGCCGTAGGCTTTCCGGTCCGGGATCGCGAAGCTCATCTCGGCCGGCGCCTCCGCGCCCGGCACGTTGTGGAAGACGAAGCGCACGCCATCCACCATCACTTCCTGCGTCGGCTTGTCGATGATCAGATTCGGCGGCAGGATGCCGACCGCGCCATAGACCACGTTCTTGCCCAGGCCTGTATCGACATTGCCCTTGGCCGAACGCTCCAGGTTCTTGCCGAACTGGTACATCGAGCGGCGTGCCATGGCCGTGCCGACCAGCACGTTTTCGCTGGTCGCCTCTTCCAGGAAGCCTTCGGAGGCGATCACCGGCACCTTGCGCCGGGCCGCTTCCGCGGCGGAGATCACGCCGAGGGCGCCGCCAAAATGGTCGGCGTGGCTGTGGGTGAAGATGACCGCCGAGACCGGACGTGCGCCGAGATGCTGGTAGGCGAAGGCCATCGCCGCCGCCGCGCTCTCGCGCGCCGTCAGGGTATCGATCACGATCCAGCCGCTCTTGCCTTCCACCAGCGTGATGTTGGCAATGTCGAAACCGCGCAGCTGGTAGATGCCGTCGGTCACCTTGAACAGGCCCGCCTGCGCATTCATGATTGCGTGCCGCCACAGGCTGGGATTCACGGTCGCCGGCGCGGCACCGGCAACGAAGCCGTAGGCGTCGAAATCGTGCAGCACCGTGCCATCGTCGGCCGTGATCTTGCCGCTGGGGCGGGCGATGAAGCCACGTTTGGCATCGGCCAGGCCGGCCGCCGGATCGAGGTCGATCTCCTTTGCGAATCCGGCATTCACGGCCAGGGTCGCCGGGCGTGCATCGCCCGCTGCGCCACCGACCGGCGCTTCGCGGCTGCAGCCGACCAGCAGCGCGGCGGCAAGTCCGACGAGCGAGAGTACCGCCCTCATGACGTTGCCTTGACCCAGGCCGCATAGCGTGACTTGGCGGCCTCGTCGGGCGGATACAGGCCCGGCAAGGGCACGCCGCGCGCAACTTCGGTCATGATCCAGCCTTCGAAGCGTTCCTGTTCCACGGCTTCCGGAATCACCGCATCGAGCAGCGCCGCCGGAATCAGCACCGCGCCATCAGCATCGGCCACCACGATGTCATTGGGGAACACCGCCACACCGCCGCAGCCGACCGGTTCCTGCCAGCCGACGAAGGTGAGCCCGGCAACCGAGGCCGGCGCTGCCGTGCCCTGGCACCAGACCGGCAGGCCGGTGCCAAGCACGCCGTCGATGTCGCGCACCACGCCATCCGTGACCAGCGCGGTGATGCCGCGCTTCACCATGCGCGAGCAGAGAATGTCACCAAAAATGCCGGCGTCGGTGACGCCCATCGCATCCACCACGGCAATGCAGCCCGCAGGCATGGCCTCGATGGCTGCCCGCGTCGAGATCGGCGAGCCCCAGGAAGCCGGCGTCGCCAGGTCCTCGCGCGCCGGCACGAAGCGCAGCGTGAAGGCACGCCCGACCAGCCGCGGCCCGCCGGTACGCAAGGGCCGCGCACCGCGTAGCCAGACATTGCGCAAGCCCTTCTTGAGCAGCACGGTGGTCAGCGTGGCGGTGGTGACGCCGGAAAGTACGCGAACGATTTCCGGGTCGAGCGGCAGCGGATCGATGCCCATCGGGATTCCTTTCAGTCGGCGTAGGTGGCGCCGAGCGCCGCGATCATGTAGGCGGGATCATCAGCACCGGCGCTTTCGCGCGCGCTGTGCATGGCCCACATCGGCGAGCCGACGTCGACCGTGGCCATGCCCAGGCGCGCGGCGACGATGGGGCCGATGGTGCTGCCGCAGCCGAGGTCGCTGCGATGCGAATACTGCTGGAAGGGCACCCCGGCGCGCTCACAGCAGGCCATGAAGCGCGCTGCGCTCTCGGCCCCCGTGGCATAGCGCTGGTTGGCGTTGGTCTTGATCACGGGACCGCCGTTCACCAGCACCTTGTGTCCCGGCTCATAGGCCACCGGGAAGTTCGGCTGGTAGGCATGGGCCATGTCGGCGCTGATGAAGAAACTCGCTGCCGCGGCGCGGCGCCGGTCTTCGCCATCCAGCGCAGCGGCGATGCCGATGCGCGCCAGCACGTCGCCGACAAAGCTGCCGCCCGCACCCACCGCGCTCTCGCTGCCGACTTCCTCGTGATCGAACAACGCCGCGAGGCAGGTTGCGGCGGGTGCTGCAACCTGGGTCAGCGCGGTCAGCGCGGCATGGCAGGAGGCCAGGTTGTCGAGCTGGCGGCTGGCAATGAAAGCCTCCTCGGCACCCCACAGGCTGCCCGGCTGCGTATCGTGGGCCACCAACTCCCAGCTCATTAGATCGGCCGCGTCGGCCCGGGCGGCGTCCGCCAGCACGCGGCGCAAAGCGGCTTCGGCATCGGCGCCCTCGCCAAGCTGGCCGAGGATCAGGGGCAGTTCGGTCTGCTTGTTGAACTTGAGCCCGTTTTCATTGACTTCCCGGTTCATGTGGATCGCCAGGTTGGGCAGGCGCAGCAGGGGCTGCTCGCAGCGGATGGCACGCGCCGCTGGTCCGTTCGCCGTGCGCAACACGACGCGGCCGGCCAGGCCCAGGTCACGATCGGCAAAGGTGGCCAGGATGGGGCCGCCATAGACCTCGACCGCGACCCGCAGCAGTCCGTCGCCGGCGAGCGCAGCCTTGGGCTTGAGCCGCAGGCCGGGCGAATCGGTATGGGCGCCGACGATGCGAAAGCCGGTCTCGGCAAGCGGCCGCTGGCCGACGACGAAGGCGATCAGCGACGAACCGCCGCGCACCACGTAGTGCCTGCCGCCGGCCTGCAGGCGCCAGCGCGCGGTCTCCTCCAGTTTCGTGAAGCCGGCCGCACACAGTCGCACTTCGGCGCTGGCCACCGCATGCCAGGGGCTGGGGCTGGCATCGATGAAGGAGATCAGGTCCAGGGCGGCGGAACGGTTCGGGTCCTTGGGCAACATGGCGGCGTTCGGTTCGTTTGGGGCAGCAAGCATACCTCGGCAGGCAAGCTCCGGCGGCCCCGGCTTACTTGCGGGGCGGCGCCAGCTCCGGGTACTCCTGCTGGATCGTCGAGCCGTCCTCACGCCAGGCGTGGCAGCCGTTGATGAAGCGCGGCACGTTGCGCGGCGCCCAGCGCCGGGGGTCGGGTTCGATCGCCATCTGCTGTCCGATGCGGTCGGGCCATGAGGCCTGCATATAGGTATTGGCGGCCTGGGTCACCAGCTCGGTAAGGTGGGTGCAGCCCTGGATGCCGCCCAGGCGTTCCTTCACCGCCTGCGAGAAGCCGCCGCCGATGCGCAGGCCGATCAGGCTGCGATAGGCCTCATCGACACCACCGCACATCGGCCACGGGGCGATCGCGGTGTGCGCCTTGACGTCGCGAATCCTGTCCTCGCCGTCCATCACCAGCGACAAGCTCATGGTGTGCATGTACTCGCCTTCGCGCACCGGTTCGCGGGAACGGAAAGGCACTTCCTGCCCCTTGAGGTCGGTCACGGTCGCTTCGACTTCCAGGCCGCCGTCGGCGAGGCGGAAGGCGCGGCATGTGATGGTCCGGGTGTGCACCAGGCGGCGCGTGCTGTCATTGCTCACGATGGCTGACTCCTTCGAGCGCCTGCCGCAGGGCGCGAAACGGCAACAGCGCGCACTTGTGGCGGCTGCGATAACTGCGGGCGGGGGCGAACATTGCCAGATCCTGCCAGGCCGGCGGCGGGTCACGGCCTTCCGCCAGCAATTCTTCCAGCGCCGTGCTTGCGGCCGCGGCGGCGGCGGCGTCCATTCCCGGCGCACGCTGCGCCAGCAGCGAAGCGGCGGCGCGGCACAACAGGCAGCCCCGCGTTTCCTGGGCAAAGGCGGTGATGCGTCCGGCATCCAGGCGCAGCGTTACCTGCACGCGGTCGCCGCACAAGGGGTTGTCGGTACGCGCCGCAGCATCCGCCGGATCGAGTCGGCCGTGGCCGTGGTCGGCGCCGGCCCAGTCCTTGATCGCCTGCTGGTAGAGCTCCGCGCCGGCGCTCATCGCAATGCCTTCGCTGCATGGCGCAGCCCGTCGAGCAGCGCTGCAACGTCGGACTCGTCGTTGTAGAGCGCCAGGCTGGCGCGGGTGCAGGCCTCGACCCCCAGCGCCGCCAGCAGCGGCTGGGCGCAGTGATGCCCGCCGCGCAGGGCCAGGCCATGCGCATCCAGCACCTGGCAGATATCGTGCGGATGCAGGCCGGCGATCTCGAAGCTGACAATCGGCGCCCGCCCTTCCGCCGCCATGGACCCGAGCACGCGCAGGCCGGGGATTTCCCGCAGGCCATCGAGCAGGCGCGCACAGAGCGCCGTTTCGCGCTCCCGCAGGCGCGGCCAGTCGAGCGACATCATCCAGTCGAGCGCCGCGGCGAGGCCCACGGCCTGCGCGATCGGCGGCGTACCCGCCTCGAAGCGGCGCGGCGCCTCGGCCCAGGAAAAGCCGTCCAGATTGACTTCGCCGACCATGCCGCCGCCACCGCAGAAGGGAGGCAGCGTGCACAGCAGTTCCGCGCGCCCCCAGAGCACGCCAACGCCACCGGGCCCGAAGCACTTGTGGCCCGAGAAGGCATAGAAATCGACGCCCAGCGCCCGCAGGTCTTGCGGCCCGTGCTGCACCGCCTGGGCGCCATCGAGCACGACCCTGGCGCCGACGCGGCGCGCCGCGTCGACCACGGCCGCGACATCGGTGATCGCACCGGTAACATTGGAACACTGCGTCAGCGCCACCAGGCGGGTTTCCTCGCGCAGCAGCTGCGGCAGGCGACCGAGGTCGAGCTGACCATCGGGCCGGACGGGCAGGACGTCGAGGGCGATGCCCTTGCGTTCGCGCAACATCAGCCAGGGCACGAAGTTGCTGTGATGCTCGGCCTGCGAAACCAGCACCCGATCGCCAGCCTGCAAGCCGGCACCGAAGGAATGCGCAACCAGGTTGAGCGCGGCGGTGGCGCCGGACGTGAAGACGATCTCCTCGGCCGCCACATTCAGGAAGCGGGCCGCCGCCCCCCGCGCCGATTCGTAGGCACGGTCGGCGGCATCCGCCAGCGCGTAGGTACCGCGCATCACGTTGGCGCGGCTGCCGGTTTCATGGCGCAGCACGGCATCGAGCGCATCACGATGGATCTGCGCCGTCGCCGCGCTGTCGAGGTAGTGCAGGCCAGCCTGTGCCGCGAGCAGGGGAAACCCGGACCTCATCGCGATTCCATGGCACGCAGGGCTTCGGGCGTGTCGACGTCGGTGAAGATCGCGTCGTCGTCCCACTCGACGCGCGTCACGCGGTCGGCATGGGTTTGCAACAGGCTCCGGGCGCCGACATCGCCCTCGACGCCCGCCATCTCCGCCACCAGCGCGCGTGGCCAGAGGATGGGATTGCCGCGCCGTCCGCCGCGCACCGGTGCGACGATGCGCGGCGCGCGCGGGTCCCAGGCCGCGATCAGGCGGTCGATCAGGTGCGCGTCGACGCGTGGCATGTCGGCCAGCACCACCACCACTGCGTCAGCCTCGTCGGGCAATGCGGCCAGCCCGGTGCGCAGCGACGAAGCCATGCCTGTGGCATGGTCGGGATTGTGCAGGCAGGCTACGTCGAGCCCGGCGAGGGTCGCCTCGACCGCCTCGGCCTGGTGGCCGGTGACGACCTGCACGCTGACGCAGCGCGAAGCCAGCGCGGCATTCACCGCGCGCCGCACCATGGGTATGCCATCCACCGGGCACAGCAGCTTGTTCGCGCCGCCCATGCGGCTGCTCGATCCGGCCGCCAGCACCAGCGCGGCGATGCGGCAGCCGGAGGCGCTGCGCCGGGCGTCGGGTTCGGTGGCGTCTTCGTCCTCCTCGGCCTCGGGGGCGCTGCGGATCAGGCCGCCCACGCCCATTGCGCGAATCTGCGGGTCGCCCATCGGCAGCCCGGCCAGCAGGCGCTGCAGCACCCAGTCGAGGCCGTTCAGGCGACGCGAGCGCGCGCATCCCGGCAGGATGATCACCGGCACCTCGCCGATGCGCGCCAGCAACAGCATGTTGCCCGGCTCCACCGGCATGCCAAAGCGCTCGATCACGCCCCCCGCGGCGACGATGGCCGCCGGAATCGTATCGCCGCGATCCTTGGGCACCGTGGCGCCGGAGACCATGAGCAGGTCGCAGCCGGCGCCCAGCGCCTCGCGCAATGCCTGCTCCACCGGCTGGCGCCCGTGGGCGCAGCGCTGCACCAGGCCCAGGTGGCTGCCGAGGTCCTCGATGCGCCGGCGGCTGCTGTTGACCGCCGTCGCATAGTTCTTCGCCGGATCGCCCGCCTGCTCGGTGACGATCAGCGCCGCACGTTTCGCGCAAAACGGCCGCAGGCGGAATGCACTGCCCTGCCCCACCGTTTCCCGGCAGGCATCGATGAGCTTGCGATCTACCGCCAGCGGAATGATCTTTACCGTCGCCACCACCGCGCCGGCCCGGACCGCGGCCTGCTGCGGCAGCGTCGCCACGGTGACCTCCTCGTCGACCGCATTGAGTCGATCGATCAGGTCGGCGTCGATTTCGATCAGGCCGCGCGCCGTGGCATGCAGGTTGCACCGCCCGGTATGCGCCCGACGCGCCTCGACCCCCTGGCCGGCGATCAAGGCCGCCACGGCCGCTGCCGCCGCATCCTCGTCGAGGTCGCCTGGCGCCAGGCGCGCGCCGTACACACGTTCTATCCCGGCATCGCACAGGGCCTGAAAGTCGGCGCGGGTGACACGGCGACCCTTCTTCAGCACCCCGTCCGGCAGGCGCAGGCTGTGCGCCAGGAGCAGGCCCTCGGACTCGGCGACGGGAAATTCGGCGAAGATCACGCCGCGCCCTTGTAGCGCACGCGGATGATCTCGGCCAGGATAGCCACCGCGATCTCGGCCGGCGCGCGCCCGCCGAGGTCGAGCCCGATCGGCGAATGGATGCGGCCGAGGTAGCTGCCCAGCCCCGCCTCGGTCAGGCGCTGCACGCGCTTTTCGTGGGTGCGCCGGCTACCCAGCGCGCCGATGTAGAACAGTTCGCTAGGCAGGGCCAGTTGCAACGCGGGATCGTCGAGCT
Organism: uncultured beta proteobacterium; assembly: GCA_903908065.1. GTDB lineage: Bacteria > Pseudomonadota > Gammaproteobacteria > Burkholderiales > Rhodocyclaceae > Sulfuritalea. Next base: position 39,074 of record CAIVQO010000007.1, read on the forward strand.
TGGGATCGTGCGACAGCGCCACCAGCGCCGTCGCCGAGTCCAGGCCCAGGCGCTGCAGGGCCTCGTCCGGCCATTCGTCGCACAGCTGTATGCCGGGAAAGCGCGCGGGCGAGGCGAAGGCGCCGCGCGGATCGATCACCACCACCTCGAAACCGGCGGTCGCCGCCATGCCGGCCAGCGCCTGGGCGATGTGCACGGCGCCGACGATCAGCAGGCGCGGCGCTGGCACGTAGGCGCGGGCAAAGAGTTCGGGGTCGGCTTCCAGCCGCCCGCTGCGCCCGGAAACCAGGCGTTCCTGCGCTTCGGCGAGCACGGCATCTGCCGGCACCAGTCCGCCCTCGACGCCCTCGGCCGTAACCAGGCAGCGCGCCGCGTCGGCCAGCCGCGTCACCACGACCAGGGCGCGCCGCTGCCGGCCGGCTGCAACGATTCGCGCCGCAAGCTCGTCCAGCGCGCCGGATTCGACATACACCTGCACGCGACCGCCGCAGGCGAGGCCGACCTCCCAGGCCTGCTCGTCGCTGACGCCGAACTCGAGCAGACGTGGCGCGGCGCCGGCCATGACATCGCGCGCCGACTCGATCACCGCGCCTTCGATGCAGCCGCCCGATACCGAACCGAGGAAGTGGCCTTCGCCATCGACGGCCAGGTGGCTGCCTTCCGGACGCGGCGACGAACCCCAGGTGCTGATCACGGTGGCAAGCGCCGCCGGCTTGCCGCCGGCCTTCCATTGGCCGAGCGCGGCCAGGGGAGCGTCATCGTCTCTGTTCATCGCACAAGTTTCACGGGTTTCGACATCGGGGATTGTCACATGCGGCAGAATGCAAAAAAACCATCATGCAGGGATTGACATGAACTTGTTCCATTGCATACAGTGTACCGTATCCGGAATTGGACCCACCGACCGCCGTCGGGAATGGCGTAGCACCCCCCGGCGACCGATCCCTGATCGAGGATGCAACATGGCCCGCGAGGGGCCATCCGCCATGACCAAAACAAATGTGGAGGTGAAACTCTGATGAGCCAGATCCGTGTAGTGCTTGACCAAAACGAAATCCCGACCCACTGGTACAACATCGCGGCAGACCTGAAGAACCCGCCTTTCCCGCCCCTGGGCCCGGACGGCAACCCGGTCGGCCCCGAGCAGATGTTGGCGATCTTCCCCGGCCCCATCCTCGAGCAGGAGATGTCGGCCGAACGCTGGATCCCGATCCCGGAAGAAGTGCGCCAGGCCTATGCGCTGTGGCGCCCGAGCCCGCTGTGTCGCGCCGAGCGCCTGGAAAAGATGCTGGGCACGCCGGCCAAGATCTTCTACAAGTACGAGGGCGTCTCGCCCGCCGGTTCGCACAAGCCGAACTCCGCCGTGCCGCAGGCCTACTTCAACAAGCTGGCCGGCACGCAACGCTTGGTCACCGAGACCGGCGCCGGCCAGTGGGGTTCCTCGCTCTCCTTCGCCGGCCAGCTGTTCGGCCTGCCGGTGCGGATCTACATGGTCAAGGTCAGCTACAACCAGAAACCCTACCGCCGCCTGATGATGCAGACCTGGGGCGGTGAAGTCTTCGCCAGCCCGACCATGAACACCAAGGCCGGCCGCGACATCCTGGCCAAGGACCCCGACAACCCCGGCAGCCTGGGCATCGCGATTTCCGAGGCGGTCGAGGAATGCGTGTCCACACCCGGCACCAAGTACGCACTGGGCTCGGTACTCAACCACGTGCTGCTGCACCAGACGGTGATCGGCCTCGAAGCCAAGAAGCAGTTCGAGAAGATCGGCGAATATCCCGACATGATGTTCGCGCCCTGCGGCGGCGGCTGCAACTTCGCCGGCGCGGTCTTCCCCTTCCTCGGCGATGCCGCGGCGGGCGACAAGCGCGCGCAGAAGATCCGCATGGTGGCGGTCGAGCCGGCCTCCTGCCCGACGCTGACCAAGGGCGTGTATGCCTACGACTTCGGCGACGCCACCGGCTACACGCCGCTGATGAAGATGTACACCCTGGGCCACGACTTCATGCCGCCCGGCATCCACGCCGGCGGCCTGCGCTACCACGGCGACAGCCCGCTGATCTCGCAGCTCTACCACGAGAAGCTGATCGAGGCGGTGGCCGTGCATCAGACCGCCACCTTCGAGGCCGGCGTCATGTTCGCTCGCGCCGAGGGCATCATCCCGGCGCCGGAATCGGCCCACGGCATCCGCGCCTGCATCGACGAGGCGCTGCGCTGCAAGGCCAGCGGCGAGCCGAAGACGCTGTTCTTCAACCTGTCCGGCCACGGCCATTTCGACATGGCCGCCTACCAGGACTATTTCGCCGGCAAGCTGGAGGACTACGAGTACCCCGAAGAGGCGATCAAGGCTTCGATGGCGAACCTGCCGAAGGTGGATTGGCCGCCGAAAGCCGCCTGACCGCAATCGCAGGTCAAACATCAAGGGGGCGCAAGCCCCCTTTTTTTTCGTGCCTACCAGTCCTTCGGCGCGACCAGCCGCCGCTTGCCGTCGCGGCTGCGGCCCAGGCCGGGCTCGTCGAGCGCGACGCGGTCCCACAGCTGGCAGCTGACCTCCTTGTGCTTCTGGTCGAGGCCCTCGCAGTAGTTCTTGTATTCGCACTGATGCACGCTGCCACCACGGCCTTCGCGCAGCTTTTTCCACCAGCGCGGATCGGCGATGCTCTGGCGGGCGCTGCCGACGATGTCGGCGATGCCCTCGGCAAGCACCGCTTCCGCCTGCTCGAAATTGTGGATGCCGCCGGCGGCCACTACCGGCGTCGCCAGGCCAGCCTCGCGCAGGGCGCGGCGGATGGCGCCCGTGGCGGCAAGATTGCGGCCGAAAGGCCCCTGCGCGTCGGACAGGTAGCCGGGCATGCACTCGTAGCCCGAGACCCCGGTATAGGGATAGACGGCCTCGCCCACCTTGGGCGGCTTGGCATCGTCGAACTTGCCGCCGCGCGAGAAGGAAAGGAAATCCATGCCGGCGCGGGCAAGGCCCAGCGAGAAGTGAATCGCGTCGTCCAGGGTGCTGCCGCCGGCGATGCACTCCTCGGCCAGCAGGCGGCAACCCACCGTCCAGCCGGCGCCGACTTCCGCGCGCACCGCGGCATACACCTCCAGCGGCAGGCGCAAGCGGGCGTCCAGTGCGCTGCCGTAGCCGTCGTCACGCGTGTTGGTGGCGGAAAGGAAGGAGGCCATGGTGTAGGCGTGGGCGTAGTGCAGTTCGACGCCGTCGAAGCCGGCCTCGCGTGCGCGCCGTGCCGCAGCGGCGAACAGCCCGGGCAGCACCTGCGGCAGGTCGCGGATGTGGGCCAGCGCGGTATCCGTCACGCGCTCGCGCGCGCCCTTGTGCAGCGCCTCCCATTCACGCGCGTCGAGCACGCCCTGCAGCGCGTCGTCGTCCAGGGCCTGCAGGCGCTCGCGCACGGCCTGGTCGGAAGCGCCCGACATGCCCAGCGCGTCGCGATGATGGTCCGTGATGCGCAGGAAGCGCTCGAGAAACTTCGCGCGCTCCGGGCGGCGCTTGACGGCAAGGAAGTCGATCAGCTGCACGTAGGCGCGCGTGCGGCCCTCGCTGTGCCTGCGTATGGCCTCGGTGACGCGGCGCAGGCCCTCGATGTAGCGGTCGTGGCCGATGCGCAGCAGCGGACCGCTGGGCACGTCGCGGATGCCTGTCGCCTCGATTACGATGCCGCCGGGCTGGCCGGAAGCGAGGCTGGCGTACCAGTCGACCACGGCATCGGTGACATGGCCCTCCTCGTCGGCGCGCCAGGGCACCATGGCCGGCACCCAGGTGCGCGAGGACAGTTCCAGCGGGCCGTGATGGAGCGGGGAGAACAGGCGCGAGGCGGCAGCCTCCTCGCGCGTGGGAATTCGTCCTGGCGCGGCCTTGAAGGCGATGCGCTGTGGCGGATGCCACATGGCTAGAGAAAGGTCGGCGCCGGTGACGCCCGAACGGACGTCCCCTTGGGGGACAGGGCAGCGGTTGTCACCCGGCCGCCGGCGGCGCGTGCTTGGCGGCGAACTCGGTCGCCGCCTGCTGGAATTCGGCGATTGCTTCCTCGCTGATCTCTTCGCCGCATTCGTAGCAATAGGCCTTGCCCTTGAGGCGGTCCACCCAGCGGCAGCCGCAATGGTCGCAGGCGAGTTCCGGTGCACCGCGCGGATTGATGAAGATCATCGGCAGGCTCCGAGGAAGGCGAGTCCTAGCGATTCGAGGAAGTCCTCGTAGCCGGCATCCTGCAACTGGGCCTTGTTCCTGAAGACGAAGAACATGATGTTGCCGCGGCGGATGGATTTCTTGATGGTGGTCAGCGCCTCGCCGGCGAGATCGGCGCGCGCGGCGGCCAGCGCCTCGGCGTCGGCCACCAGAAGCAAGTCGACTTTTGCCATGGCCATGCCGGAAAAGCGTTCGACCACCGCCTGCATGCCGCCGCCCTGCACCTGCCACGCCAGCATGTCCACCTCGGCAGCGCGTTGCACCCCCTCGAGGTGCTTGCCCGGCAGGATGCCCGAGGCTTCGCGCGAAACGATGCCGATGCGCGAACCCTCGTCCATCGCGGCAAAGAGTTCGCGGTTGCGATCGAGCATCGCCTGCCAGTCCGCCATTTCACCGAAGCCGCCGAATTCCACGATCGCGTTCATGCCTGTCTCAATGTTTGGGTGTTGCCAGTTCCAGGGTTTCGATGAATTCCAGCACGCCGGAAGCGTCGAGTTCCTCGCGCTGGCGCAGAACGAAGGGCTTGATGTCGAGCAGGCGCGCAAGGTGGGCCATGCACGCCGTGCCCTCAGCGTCGACTTTTGCGATGGCGGCGTCGTTCATCACCAGCAGCAGCCCCCAGTCGTCGGGATAGCGCCCGTCAAAGGGTACCGGCCCGATGGCGCGCTCGCGGCTACCCGGCCACCACAGCCAGGCCATGCCCTGCCGCGCCGCATAGGCATCGGCGCCGATGAATGCCACGGCGAGCGGCGCCCCATCGGCCGGCTCGACTTCGGGCAGGCGCGCGAGGATGCGTTGCCAGCGCTCATCGTCCAAGTTCAGGCATCCGGGATGACCGCCGTGGCCTCGATCTCGACCTTGGCGCCATTCTCGACGAAACCGGCGACCTGCACCGCCGTCATCGCCGCGTTGTAATGGCCGATCAGGCGGCGGAACACGGCGCCGAGTTCCTTCTGCTTGTCCCAGTATTCCTCTTTGCTGCCAAGGTACCAGGTCATGCGCACGATGTGCTCCGGCTTGGCGCCAGCCTCGGCGAGGATCGCCACGATGTTCTTCAGCGCCTGCTCGGCCTGGCTGACGATGTCGTCGCCGGGGAACTCGCATTTCTCGTCCCAGCCGACCTGGCCGGCGACGAAAATCATCTGCCCGCGCGCGGTGACGCCGTGGGCATAGCCCTTGGCCAGCGGCCAGCCGAGGGGAACGAGGGTCTTGGCTTTCACTTGGCTTCTCCTTGTGCGGCCTCGCGCAGGCGGAAGCGCTGCAGCTTGCCGGTTTCGGTGCGCGGCAGGCTGGCGACGAACTCCACCTGGCGCGGGTACTTGTAAGGCGCGATGCTCTGCTTGACGAAGTCCTGCAATTCCTTGGCCGTCTCGGGGCCCGGCGCGTTGCCCGGCTTCAGCACGACAATGGCCTTCACCACCTGGCCGCGCTCGTCGTCCGGCACGCCGATCACGCCGCACTCGGCCACTTTGGGATGGCGCAGCAGCACGTCCTCGATCTCCGGCCCGGCGATGTTGTAACCCGCCGAGATGATCATGTCGTCGGTACGCGAGTGGTAGTGGAAGTATCCGTCCTCGTCCAGCGCGTACGCATCGCCGGTGAAGTTCCAGCCGCCCTGCACGTACTTGGCCTGGCGTTCGTCGTCCAGGTAGCGGCAGCCCGTGGGCCCCTTCACCGCCAGGCGGCCGATCTCGCCCGGCCGGGCCGGCTTGCCGGCATCGTCCATGATGCAGGCGACGTAACCGGGGATCGCCCTGCCGGTGGCGCCGGGGCGCGATTCCTTTTCGTCGGCGGAGATGAAGATGTGCAGCATCTCGGTGGCGCCGATGCCGTCGATGATCTCGATGCCGGTCGCCTCCTTCCACAGTGCGCGCGTCGCGGCGGGCAACGCCTCGCCGGCGGCGACGCACTTCTTCAGCCGGCTGCCGCGCAGCGGCGCGGCCAGCGCCGCCATGGCGCGATAGGAGGTCGGTGCGGTAAACACTACGGTGGTCTGGTAGGCGACGATGGCCTCGACCAGGGTCTGCGGCGTCAGCTGTTCCAGCAGCACGGTCGAGGCGCCGACGGCGAGCGGGAACAGCAGCAGGCCGCCGAGGCCGAAGGTAAAGGCTAGCGGCGGCGTGCCGATGAAGATGTCGTCCGGGTTCGGCCGCAGCACGTAGGGCGGCCAGCAGACGCAGGAGGCCATCACGTCGCGGTGGAAGTGCATGGTCGCCTTGGGCTGGCCCGTGGTACCCGAGGTGAAGGCCAGGATGCAGGTGTCGTCGCGCCCGGTGTCGACATTGCTGAAGCTGGCGGGCTCGCGCGTCATTGCCGCTTCCAGCCCTTCCGGGCCGGGATCGTTGAACCACAGGATGTGCTTCAGTCCGGGCGATTCGGCAGCGGCGAGCTTGAGTTCCTCGGCCAGGCGCAGGTCGCACAAGGCATGCGTTACCTGCGCCTTGGCTATCACGTGCTTGAGCTCCTTGGCGCGCAGCAGCGGCATGGTCGCCGTGGCGACAGCGCCGACTTTCATCACCGCGAACCAGCAGGCGGCCATCATCGGGTTGTTGGGCGCGCGTAGCAGCACGCGGTTGCCCGGCAGCACGCCGAGCCGGTTCACCAGGACGTTGGCGATGCGGTTGGCGCGCTCCTGCAGATCGGCGTAGGTCCAGCGCAAGCCCGGCGCCTGGATGCACAGGCGGTTGCCACGGCCTTCCGCGACGTGCTGGTCCAGCAGGGGCCAGCTGCAATTGAGCCGTTCCGGGAACTTCAGCTCCGGCAGTTCGAAGAGGAACTCCGGCTGCGCCTCGGGCGGCGGCAGATTGTCACGGGTGAAGGTATCGACATGGGCACTGTAGGTCACGCCTTCCTCCTTCTACAAGAGATCAGATTCTCACACCGAGCTTGTAGCCTTCCTGGATCGCCGCGTCGAGGCCGCGCGGCACCGTGGCGTCGCCGCCGCCGTGCAACTCATCGATCATCCACTGGAATTCATAGAACAGGTCGTGGTTTGCGCGGCGCGGGCTGGATACGATCACGTTTTCGCAGGGAATGAACTGCTCGCCGCCCTTGGCCGTCGCCACCGTCGCGCCCTCGGCCGTGACCTTGACCAGTTGCGCCGAGCAGACGGTCTTGATGCCGAGTTCGTCCACCCAGGCCGTATGACGCCACTTGAAGGTAGGCATGATGTCGCCGCCGACACGCTTTTCCTTTTCGACCACCGTCACTTCATGGCCGGCCTTTTGCAGGAACTCCGAAATCGTCAGGCCGATCATGCCGCCGCCGATCATCACCACGCGCTTGCCCACCGTCTTCATGCCGTGGGCCACTTCGAGAGCGTCGATCAGCAGTTCGCTGCCCGGCATGTACTTGAAGGACTCGAGGTCGGTGCGGGCGCCAGCGGCGACGATGCAGGCATCGTATTCATGCAGCACGCTGCGCATGAACTTGGCGTTGGCCTCGGTGTTGAGCCGCACCTCGACGCCGAGCTTCTTCGCCATCACGCCGTAGTAGTCGATCACGCTTTGCAGGTCGGCCGGGCGCGCCAGGTCGTTGGCGGCATAGGCGGCGAGGTTGCCGCCAATCTTATCGGCCTTGTCGAATACGGTAACGCTGTGGCCGCGCTTCCTCGCAGTGATCGCCGCCTCCATGCCGGCCGGGCCGGCGCCGATCACCATCACGCGCTTCTTCTCGGTGGCCTCGGTGACGTGGTACTCGGGCTCGACCTCGTGGCCCAGCATCGGGTTCATGGTGCAGGTGTAGGGCAGATCGCGGAACAGGCGCGACAGGCAGTTGAGCGAGCCGATGCAGGGACGCACTTCCTCCATGCGGTCCTCGGCAGCCTTGTGGATCATCTCCGGGTCGGCCAGCAGCGGACGGCAGACTTCCCAGTAGTCGAAAATGTTATCGCGCACGCACTGGTCGGCCATTGCCGGGTCGGGTAGACGGTTGCCGAAGGCGACCAGCACGTTGGGGAACATCTTCTTCGCCTTCTCGGAGAGGAAGTTCCAGTAACCGGGCGCGACGTCGCGGCCGAAGGAAGACTCGGGCGCTTCCTGCCAGCCGACGGTGACCGAGATCATGTCCACGCCGCAGTCGACGGCCTGCTGCATCAGTTCGAAGGATTCGTCCTGGGTATTGCCGCCCCAGCGGTCCATCAGTTCGGCGCCGTTGAGGCGTACCGAGAGCGGGTTGTCGGGCGTGGCCTGCTTGATGGCGTCGATCAGTTCGCGCATGAAGCGGCCGCGGTTCTGCACCGAGCCGCCGTATTCATCGGTGCGCTGGTTGGTGAAGCGCGAGTTGAAGTTGGCCAGCAGGTAGCCCATGAAGCTGGTGATCTCGGTGGCGTCGAAGCCGGCGCGGATGGCGCGCTTGGCGGCGTCGGCATGCTGCTTGACGGTGACCGCGATCTGCTCCTTGGTCATTTCGCGCGGCGGGCGGAAGTGCGGCAGCGTCTGCGGCACTACCGAGGGCTGGATGCAGTAGCCGAGGTCGATGCCGCCGTAGCGGCCGGCGTGCAGGATCTGCTGCATGGCCATGGCGCCGGCATCGTGGATGTAGCGCGCAATCATCTCGAACTGCGGCAGGAACTTGTCGTCGTGGATCGCGACCTGGCGGAAATAGGCTTTGCCCTCGCCCCACGGGTCGGGATAGGCACCCTGGTTGGTGATCATGCCGCAGCCCGTGCCGGCGATCACGCGCACCCGCGCCAGCTCGCGCGGCGTGATGGTTCCGTCGCGGCCGTTGTAATTGGAGACGCAGCAGGCGCCGTACTTGATGCGGTTCTTGACGGTGTACTTGCCCACCGTTCCCGGCTTGAACAAATCCTTGAGCTTGGATTCCCCCGGTCGTGCCACGGCAATCGTTGTCACGTTCATTCCTCCTGATGGCCCGGCCAACGGCGGGCGTTGAATTTCTTATTGGATACTGTATACATTACGTGCAAACCATTGGAGCGTCAATACGAATCGCCGAAGATTTCGGGGTGGCTACGCTCCCAGATCGCCGCCAGTTTCGGGTCGCGCCGGGTGACTTCGGCGTGGTCCACGCGGCCGGTGCGGGTCATGTAGCTGTAGGCGAAATCGACCGGCGACAGCCGGATCAGCTCATCCATGCGCTCATACCAGCGGATGCTGGCGTTCGCCGCATCCCAGATCTTCTTCATCGGCGGCAGGCGCCGTTCCTGGTAAAGGGCCAGCGCCTCGCCGACGCTGCCGTTGTCGCGCAGGGCCTTCCACAGCGCGATCGCATCCTCCATGGCCAGCCGGGTGCCGGAGCCGATGGAAAAATGCGCAGTGCGCAGGGCATCGCCCATCAGGACCACGTTGCCGAAGCTCCATTGCCGGTTCGATATCGCCGGAAACTGGCGCCAATAGGACTTGTTGGAAAGTATCGGCTCGCCCCCCAGGTCATTGGCGAACACCCGCTCGCAATGGCGGATCGTCTCGCCCTCGCCCATCGCGGCGAAGCCCGCCTTGTGCCAGGTGGCGTCGGTGACCTCGACCAGGAAGGTGCTCATGGTCGGGCTGTAGCGGTAATGGTGGGCGCAGAACACGCCATGTTCGGTCTCGCGGAAGGTCAGCGACAGGCTGTCGAAGACCTTGCTGGTACCGTACCAGATGAAGCGGTTGGGCCGCAGGTCGGTTTCGGTGCCAAAGCGCGCCTCGTTCTCGCTGCGCACCCAGGAAAAGGCACCGTTGGCGGCGACGATCAGGTCGGCGCCGGCCAGCGCCGGATCGTCGAGCGACGTCAGCTCGCTGTCGAAGGTGATCCTCACCCCCAGTGATTCGGCATGTGCGTAGAGCCGGCTGAGCAGTTCTAGGCGGCCGATGGCGGCAAAGCCGTTGCCGGTGATGGGCACCGCCGTATCGTTATGGACGATGGTCAGGTTGGGCCAGGTTTCCATCAAGGGCGTCAGCAACTGGTACATGGCCTCGTCGTCGGCACGCAGGAACTCCAGCGCCCGATCGGAGAACACCACGCCGAAACCCCAGGTGGCGTCGCGCGGGCCGCGTTCGAACACCACGACATCGTGCGCCGGGTTCTCGCGCTTCATCAACGCCGCGAAATACAGGCCGGCAGGCCCACCACCAATGATGCGTATCTTCATGCGCCCGCCTTTTCCGTTTCCATCTTTGCCGCAATGGTTTCGCGCAGCGTCCGCTTGAGGATCTTGCCCACCGGGCTCAGCGGAAACTCCTTCACCACCTCCAGGCGCTCGGGCAGCTTGAAGCTGGCGATCTGCTGCCCGCGCAGGAAGCCGATCAATTCGTCGAAGCCCAGCGTCGCGCCCTCCTTGGTAATCACGAAGGCGCAGGCCTTCTCGCCGAACACCGGGTCCGGCATCGCCACCAGGGTCACGGCCTTCACCGCGGGATGGCGGAAGATCAGGTTCTCGACCTCCTCGCAGCTGATCTTCTCGCCGCCGCGGTTGATCAGGTCCTTGCGCCGGCCTTCGGTGAACACATGGCGGCCCTGCTTCCTGACGATGTCGCCCATGCGGTAGTAGCCGTCAGGCGTGAAGGCCTCGGCCTGCTTTTCCGGCGCCCGGTAGTAGCCCTGGATGGTGTAAGGCCCGCGCGTCACCAGTTCGCCAGGCTCGCCATCGGGAATGTCCTTGCCGTCGTCGTCCACCACCCGGATCTCGTCGTCCTCGCAGACCGGGACGCCGGAACTGGTCAGCAGCAGCTCCTCGGGAGCATCCAGCGGCACCATGTTGATCAGGCCTTCCGCCGTGCCGTAGATCTCCTGGGGCAGGCAGCCGAAGCGCTGGCGCATGCGCGCACGCAGTTCCGGCGCCAGGCGCGCGCCGCCGTTCTGGACCACCTTCAGCGAAGACAGGTCGAAACCCTCCGGCACCTCGGAGTTCAGCCAGTTCGAAATCAGCGGCACAACGGCGGCGATCGCGCTGACATGCTCGCGCTGCACCAGGGAGAACACCTCGGCCGCGTCGCCAGATGCCGCCAGCACCACCGTGCCGCCGTAATAGAAGCAGCCGAGCATGCCGGGCGAGGCCAGGTTGTAGTTGTGGCCCAACGGCAGGATGGCCATGAACACGGTGGCCTCGTCAAAGCCGCCGGCACGGCCGCACAGGCGCGCATTGAGCACATAGTCGTCGTGGGTGCGCGGGATCAGCTTCGACAGAGAAGTCGTGCCGCCCGAGAGCAGCATGGTCGCCACCTCGGACGGATCTGGCCTGACGTCGGCCAGGCGGCGGTCCGCTTCGGCCTCGTCCAGCGACGCGGCGAGCATCGCGCGCAGGTCATGCTGCCCCGGCCCCGGCTCGCCGACGACGAATACCGCCACGCCGGGCCGTTCGCCGCAAACTTCGCGCGCCATTTCGCGGTAATCGAAATTGCCCAGGCGGTCCGGGATCAGGTAGGCCGTGGCCCCCGAGGCCGAGAGGAAGTGGCGAATCTCGCTGTGCCGGTGCGCGCGCAGTGCCGTCACCGGGATCGCGCCGATGCGGGTCAGGGCGAAATAGGCGAAAACGAACTCAGGACCGTTGGGCAGTTGCATCACCACGCGATCGCCCGGCTTGATGCCCATGGCGACGAAGCCACAGGCCAGGCGCCGGTAGCCCGCCACCAGTTCGGCGTAGGACAGCCGCAGTTCGCCGCTGACCAGGGCCGTCTTGCCGGGATGGCGCGCGGCGCTGCGATCGAGCAGTTGCGGAATCGTGATGCGTTCCCACCAGCCACGCCGGCGGTAGTCAGCCGCCACCTCGGCGGGCCAGGGCACGCAGCCTTCGAGCATGTTCTCCTCCTTGTCGCCGGTGATCCGGTCTTGCAGGGTGTCCGCGCACTCTAGAACAAAATCGTGACCACTTGTAGTGAATGGCATCAATACAGTACATTCACGGCATGAATATTGAAGACATCGACCTCAACCTGCTGCCGGTGTTTGCGGCGGTGTTGAACGAGGGCTCGATCAGCCGCGCCGCGGCCCGCCTCGACCTGTCCCAGCCGGCGGTGAGCAACGCCCTGGCGCGCCTGCGCAAGATCACCGGCGACCGCCTGTTCGTGCGCCTCGCCAATGGCGTGGTGCCGACACCGTATGCCGAATCCATCGCCGGGCCGATCTCGGCAGCCCTGGCCGCGATAAACGCATCCCTGGCCGGCCGCAAGGGCTTCGATCCGGCCAATTCCGAACGCGACTTCGCGATCCACATCACCGACCTTGGCGAGGCTTTCTTCCTGCCGCGCCTGCTGGCGCGCCTGAACCGCATCGCGCCGCGGGTGCGTTTGCGCACCCTCGCCCTCTCCACGGACGAGGCGCGCGAAGCCCTGCGCAGCGGGGCGGCCGACCTGACCATCGGCAACCTGCCGGACTTCGCTGCCGGCTTCTACCAGCAGCGCCTGTTCCGCGACCGCTACGTCTGCATCGTCAGCCGCGACCATCCGAGCATAGGCGCACGGCTGACGGCGCGCCAGTTCGCCGCTGCCAGCCATGCGATTGCCATGCCCGGCGGTACCGGACACGGCATCATCGAACGCACGCTGGTCGCGCAGGGCCTGGAAAGCCGCATCGCGCTGCGGGTGCAGAACTTCCTCGTCCTGCCCAGCATCGTCGCCGCCAGCGAACTGATCGCCATCGTTCCGCACAGCGTGGGCAGCCAGATCTCGCCCCGGGATGCGGTCAAACTGCTGCCGCTGCCGGTGGCCATTCCCCCTTTCGACGTCCGGCAATGCTGGCACGAGCGCTACCACGACGACCCCGGCCATCGCTGGCTGCGACAGCAGTTCGCGGAGCTTTACGGCAGTTAGCTGGCGGAACTCCGCGCAGCTTGGCCATCGTGCAGGGCACAAGTGAATCACGCTCCGGGATGCCGGATACCGGTTCAAGACGGGGCTCCCGGCCAGTCGAGTAAAGTAAAATGTGGCTTTCAACCCGTCTCCAGTGGCTTTCAAATCATGGCCGACTTCTTCAGGTGCCCCGCGTGCGGTTCCAGCAGCCCGGTAAATGGAACTCAGCCGACCAAATGCCCTGTCTGCCAAACCTCCCCTGCTGAATTTTCGATTACCTGCTCGGGCTGCAAGTAGGTATCAAAAGGGCCCGAAATCGGCTCGCCAGGCTATTGCCCGAATTGCGGCGATCGCTACATGTTCCTGGTGGTCGCAACTCCGTCGGTGCCCCCGCTTGCCAAGCCCGCAGCACCACCGGCGAAGGCAACGATCGAGGAACCGCCGGCCGCCAGTCCGCAGGCCCAGCCCGCCCCGCCCACGGTGGCGACACCTGCTGCCGAAGCCGACTCGGGCAGCAACCTGCTGCTCCGGCTGAAGCAGCAGGCGGCAGAAAAGCTGGCCAGCGAAGCCAAACAAACCGGCCTGCAGCAGCAGCAGCAGAAGGCCGCGCTCAGCAAAGCCCTGTCGAACGCCTATGCCTACCTGTGCGATTTCACCAAGCAGGTCAATGTGCTCAAGCCGGAGTATCCGGGCGTCTACGTCCTCAGCGATCAGGCGAAATTCGATGCGCTTGCCTGGAAGGAAGGTTTTGCCGACTACCGGCTGGTTCCGGGAACGACAGAGGACAGGATGATCGAGCGCGTCACCCTGGGCTACACGCTGACGGGAAAAGATCCGATCATCGTCGAACGCGAACCCCCGAGAATCGAGTTGTTCGCCCGCTCTTTGCATGACAATGGCTTGAGCGCGGAAGTCACCGATTTCAAAAACAATCTTGGACGCGTCGCGCGCACCCGGTTCGCGATCAAACGCGAGATACGCGCCAGTCTCCTTCTTGTTGGAGACTACACGGCAGGGGACATGCGCCTGCGGATAACCAATGTGCAGCGCCTGGGATCGGAGGACTACCGCATTCCCGTCGATGAACTCACCCCAGCCGCCCTCGAAGAGATTGCATTACTGGTTCTTGGAGCCTCGAAGAAGTTCATCCAGCGCTTCAAGCGCGTGATCTGAACGAGTTGACTTGGCCTGGTTGGACGCGCCCTTGCCGCAGCCGACGCGCCGATAGCAAAGTCGGCACTGGCGGCACGGCGAGCTACAGGTTTTCAACGAAGCGCTCGATCGCCTCGATCACCGCCGGGGTCTGGTCCTTGTGCGCCGAATGGCGGCAGTCGGCCAGCTTGAGCAACTCGACGCTGCTTGAGTGGCGCGCGCCGGATGCGATGGCCTCGATCTGCGCCATGCTGCCGTACTCGTCGTCCTCGCCCTGGATGGCAAGGATGGGGCAACGGATGCCGGGCAGGCAATCCTGGATGTTCCAGGCGCGGAATTCCGGGTGCAGCCAGATGTCATTCCAGCCGTAGAAGGTGCGGCGCACATCGCGGTGATACTTCCCGAGCTTGGCCGGCAGGTCGGTGGTTTCGAATGCCACCTTGGCGGCGGCAATGCTGCGAATCGAAATGTCCTCGACGAAGCAGTGCGGCGCCATCACCACCACGCCCGCCACCGGATGGCCGGCGCCGGCATGCAGCAGGGCAATCGATGCGCCGTCGGAATGGCCGACCAACACGGGGTTTTCGATCTCCAGCGCGGCCAGCAGTTGCGGCAGCGTGTCGCGCCCTTCGCGGTGCATGTAGTCGGTGCCGAAGGGGGCTTCGAGCACATCGGACTGGCCGTAGCCATGGCGCGAATACACCAGGGTGCGGCAACCCGTGGCATGAGCAAGGCGCGCCGGGAAATCGCGCCACATGGCCACCGAGCCGAGTCCCTCGTGCAGCAAAACCAGGGTCGGACGGTTGATCTGGTGCGCCGGAATCAGCTGGTATTCGAGGCTGTGGCCCCCGGCCGTGACGAATCCCAATTTCATACGCCGAGAAAACGGTGCATCAACTCCTGGTTTCCGGAAAGTTCGGCGGATTCTCCGGCGAACACCACCCGGCCTTTGACCAGCACCACGCTGCGATCGGCCAGCGCCATCACCGCACCGTAGTTCTTGTCCACGATCACCGTCGCGATGCCCGAGGCGCGGATGGTCTTGATGATGCTCCAGATCTCCTTCGCTATCAGCGGCGCCAGGCCTTCCGTGGCCTCGTCGAGGATCAGCAGGTCGGGATTGGTCATCAGCGCGCGGCCGATGGTCAGCATCTGCTGCTCGCCGCCGGACAGTTGCGCCCCCCCGTTGCCCAGGCGCTCGCCGAGGCGGGGGAAGGTGTGCAGCACGCGCTCGTAGTCCCACTCGCGACGGCCGTCGATGCCCGGCCGCGCGGCCATGATCAGGTTCTCGCGCACCGAGAGGTTGGGAAAGATGCCGCGGCCCTCGGGCACATAGGCGATGCCCTGGCGCGCAATCCGGTGCGGCTCGGCATGGGTCATGTCGACGCCGCGCACGCGCACGCTGCCCTGACGCGGACGCACCAGCCCGAGCATGGACTTGATCAGCGTGGTCTTGCCCATGCCGTTGCGTCCCATCAGGCCGATGGTTTCGCCCTTCCTCACCGTGAAATCGACGCCGTGCAGGATGTGGCTGGCGCCGTAGAAGCTGTGGAGGCCGTTGGCGTCGAGAATGTGTTCAGCCATGCAGCATCTCCTCGCCGCCGAGGTAGGCGGCCTGCACCGCCGGGCTGGCGCGCACCTGTTCCGGCGTGCCGGACTCGAGGACCTCGCCGTTGACCATCACGGTCAGCCGATGGGCGACGGCAAACACCGCATCCATGTCGTGCTCGATCAGCATGATGGCGTGGTCGGCGGTGAGCTTCTTGATCAGTTCGACCATGCGCTGCGATTCGTGCGGCCCCATGCCCGCCAGCGGCTCATCGAGCAGCAGCACGCGCGGCTGGGTAGCGAGGCACATGGCGATTTCGAGCTGGCGCTGCTCGCCGTGCGAGAGCGTGGCGGCCACCCGGCCGGCACGATGGCCCAGCCCGGCGGCGTCCAGCGCGGCGCTGGCGCGGGCATTGATTTCGGCATAGGCCTCGGCGCGACCGAAGACGCGCATGGCGTGGGGCGTGCGCGATTGCGCGGCAAGCCGGGCATTCTCGAACACGGTGAAGGGCAGGAAGATGTTGGTTTTCTGGTAGCTGCGGCCGACGCCCATGCGCGAGATCTGGTCGGAACTCAGCCCGGCGATGTCGCGCCCCTCCAGCACCACGCGGCCGGCGCTCGGCGGCAGGTCGCCCGAAAGCAGGTTGGTCAGCGTGGATTTGCCTGCGCCGTTGGGGCCGATCACGACATGGACCTCGCCGACCTGCAGGTCGAGCGAAACGTCGCTCACCGCGACCAGGCCGCCGAAGCGCTTGGTCAGGCCTTCGGTACGGAGGATGGGTTCAGCCATCGGCGCCCTCCTCGGCCTCGGCCTGCGGCTTGCGCCGGAAGCCGTTCATCAGCCCGGCCAGGCCTTGCGGCATATAAAGCGCGACCAGCATGATCAAGATGCCCATGGCCAGCTGCCAATGCTTGGCGGCGATGCCGAACCAGGCCTGGTTGGAAAGCACTTCCTGCAGCAGGACGAAGGCAAAGGCGCCGATCACCGCGCCGTGCAGCGTACCCATGCCGCCGAGAATCACCATCATCAGCACCATGCCGGACTGGTGCCAGGAAAGTATCTCGGGATTGACGAAACCGAACTGCACCGCCGCCAGGTAACCGGAAAGCCCACCCAGCGCACCGCCCAGCGCGAAGCTCGCCAGCTGGTAGCGGAAAACGGGGAAGCCGAGCGCGCGCATGCGATGCTCGTTGACCTTGATGCCGACCAGGGCGCGGCCGAAGCTGGACCCGAGGATGCGCCGCAGCAGGAAATACGTGGCGGCGGTGAAGAACAACACCAGCCAGTAGAACTGGTCCAGCTTTTCGAGGTTGACCAGCACCGTCTCGCCGAGGTTCATGGTCGGCTTGGCATAGATGTAGATGCCGTCGGAGCCGCCGCCGAGCTTGGTGTCGTGGAACACGAAGAACAGCATCTGGGCAAACGCCAGCGTCACCATGATGAAGTAGATGCCGCGCGTGCGCAGCACCAGCAACCCGGTGACCAGGGCAAAGACGACGCAGATGCCGAGCGATGCCGGCAGCGTCCACCACAGGCTCGCCGCTTCGTATTTGGGGCCCATCAGGGCCAGGGCGTAACCGGCCAGGCCGAAATAGGCGGCGTGGCCGAAGCTGACCAATCCGGTGTAGCCGACCAGCAGGTCCAGGCTCATGGCGAAGATGGCCATGATCAGCACCTTGGTTACCAGCTGGGTGTAGAAGGTGCTCTCCAGCATCGGGAACAGGGCAAACAGGCCGACCACAACCCAGGGTAGCCAGCGGGAGAGTGCGCCGGAGTTCATCACTTGCGCCCGAACAGGCCTTCCGGCCGCCACACCAGCACGATGGCCATCAGCACGTAGACGATCATGCCGGCGACCTCGGGAACCAGCACGGTGCCGAAGGTCTCGGCAAGGCCGATCATCAGCGAGGCGGCCATGGCGCCCTTGACCGAACCGATGCCGCCGATGACGACGACGACGAAGCAGATGATCAGCACGTGGCTGCCCATGTTGGGCGTCACCGAGGACAGCGGCGCGTTGATCATGCCGGCAAAG
Organism: uncultured beta proteobacterium; assembly: GCA_903908065.1. GTDB lineage: Bacteria > Pseudomonadota > Gammaproteobacteria > Burkholderiales > Rhodocyclaceae > Sulfuritalea. The sequence goes on from CAIVQO010000007.1 coordinate 56,737, forward strand.
GCTGCCAGCGCCACGCCCATCGCGAAGACAAGCGTGTAGATAAATTTGATGTCGATGCCCAGCGACTGCACCATGTCGCGGTTGCTGGCACCGGCGCGGATCATCATGCCCAGCCGTGTCTTCTGGATCAGCACGTAGAGCGCAAAGGCCAGCAACAGGCAGACGCCCGAGATCGCCAGGCGATACACCGGGTAGGAAAGATTGTCGGTAAGGGGGATCGAGGCGCTCAGCAGCGCGGGCACGGCAACGCCGTGCACGTCGTCACCCCAGATGATGGAGCGCAACTCCTCGAAGACGAGGATCAGGCCATAGGTCAGCAACACCTGGTAGAGGTGGTCGCGCGTGTAGAGCTGGCGGAACAGCAGCTTTTCCAGCGCCATGCCGAGCACCACGGTGAGCGGGATGGCGATGGCGATCGCCGTGGCGAGGTTGCCCGTCATGCTGGCCAGCGACCAGGCCAGGTAGGCGCCGACCATGTAGAAGCTGCCGTGCGCCAGGTTGATGATGCCCATGATGCCGAACACCAGCGTCAGGCCGCTCGATACCAGGAACAGCAACATGCCGTATTGCAGGCCGTTGAGCAGCTGGATGAGGATGAAGGCGAGATCCACGGTTGGATATGAAAGTCGGCGCTGGTACTCCGGTGAATGAAAGTTCAGTCGAGGCACAAAGGAAGGCAAGGGCAGCCCGAGCCGGACAAGGCAAGGGCGGTAGTCGCCTACCGCCCCCGGGATCACGACGAGATCAGAGCTTGCAGCCGCGCGCCGGATCGGCCAGGCCCTTCCAGGCCACGCCCATGCTCTTGTTCTCCTTGCCGACCACCTTGCGCAGGTACATGTCCTGCACCGGGTTGTGCGCCTTGGAGAGGGTCCAGGGTCCGCGCGGGCTGTCGATCTTGGCGGCTTCCATGGCCTTGATCACGCCGGCCTTGTCGGCGACGTTGCCCTTGACCGCCTCGAGGCCCGCCGCCAACAGCTGGCCTGCATCGTAGCCCTGTACGGCATAGACGTCCGGTTGCAGCTTGAAGGTCTTGGCATAGGCCAGGCGGAAAGCCTTGTCCTTCTTGGTGTCGAGGCTGTCGGCGTAGTGCAGCGTGGTCTCCACGCCTTCCGCCGCGTCGCCCACCGCATCCAGCACACCGTCGGTAAGGAAGCCGGAGCCATACAGCGGGATCTTGCCCTTGAGGCCGGCGGCCTGATAGTCCTTGAGGAACTTGGCTGCGCCGCCGCCGGCGAAGAAGGCCACCACGGCGTCCGGCTTGATGCTGGCGATCTCGGTCAGCAGGGCCTGGAATTCGACTTGCGGGAAGGGCGTGTAGAGCTCCTTGACCAGCTTGCCGCCTTCCTTCTCGAAGCCTTCCTTGAAGCCTTCCATCATCTCCTCGCCCGCGGCGTACTTCCAGGTGATGAAGACGGCCGTCTTGTGGCCCTTGGCCTTGAGCACCTTGCCCAGGGCATGCGTGGTCTGCCAGTTGGAGAACGAGGTGCGGAAGAAGTTGGGCGCGCAGGCCGCGCCCGTCATTGCGCCGGCGCCGCCGTTGGGGTTGATCCACAGCGTGCCCGATTCCTTGAGCACCTTGGCCATGCCCATCACCACGCCGGAGTGCACCGTACCGATGACGACATCGACCTTGTCGCGCTGCACCAGCTTGTTGACGTTTTCCGGAGCCTTGGCCGGGTTGGACTCGTCATCGACGGTGACGAATTCGATTTCGCGGCCAGCCAGCTTGCCGCCGCGCTCGTCGATCGCCAGCTTGAAGCCGTTGGTGATGGCCACGCCGAGTTGGGCGAAGGTGCCGGTGTAGGGCAGCATCAGGCCGATCTTGAGCTTGCCCTGCTGGGCAAACGCCATACCCGAAGGCAGCGCGGTGCCAACGGCAGCGGCGCCCGCGATCGCAGCCGAGCCTTTCAGAAAACCGCGACGGTCAAAACTATCGTTAACGCTCATGTCTCTCCTCCTAAGTTATATGTGCGGCCTGAGTCCGGCCATTGCGAAGCGCGCCTGACTATAACAGCAACCAAGACGGGTGCGTCAAGCCGGGGCGCCCCGGGAAATGCGCTTATACGATGCTTTTCCGGACTTGCGGGCAAGTATAGGAATCAAACATCAAATCCCTGTCACGGCAATGTCAAATCTTCGTCAAATGCCATCGAAAAGCCGAGCCAATCACTCCGCCGCGAGCAGCGAAAGCACCACCCGCGTTCCCCCCTCCTCGCGCGGCTCCACCGCGATGTCCCAGCCCGCTTGCTCGCAGATGCGCTTGACGATGGCGAGGCCCAGCCCGAAACCGTCGCCACCGCGCGCATCGCCGCGGTGGAAGCGCCGAAACAGGTCGGGAATCCGGTCGCGCGCCATGCCGGGCCCGGTGTCCGTGATCTCGACCCGCGCCCCCCGGCTGCTGAGTCTGACCGACCCCTGCTCGGTATAGCTCACCGCATTCGCCAGCAGGTTGGAGAGGACGACGTGCAGGGCACGCCGCGGCGCCCGCAGCGAGACGCGTTCGACGGCATCGACCACCAGCGCCAGGCCCTTGGCCTCGGCGCGATCGCGCACGCTGTCGGCCGCCTCCTCGATGCACTCGCGCAGATCGACTTCGCCGCTGATGCCGTCAGCCTCCTCGCGCGCCATCAGCAGGAAGGCGTTAACCAGTTCGGTCAGGCGCGTGGTGGCGCCGAATATCTTGCGCACACGGTTGCGCGCCTTGGCCGACAGGTCTTCGTCCTCCAGCATCAGTTCGCAAGTGGTCTGGATTGCCGTCAGCGGCGTGCGTAACTCATGGCTGACATCCGCGGTGAACGCGCGTTCGCGCTCCAGCAGCCGCACCGTGCGCTCGTGGTAAGCGTCGAACGCCGCTGCCAATTCGGCCACTTCCCTTTCGGGATAGTGCTGTTCCAGGGCGGGGCCGCCCTGCTTGCCGTCGAGCAGGCGCACGCGTCGCGCCAGGTCGACGATCTGGTGGGTCAGGCGCCCCGACAGCCAAAGTCCCACCAGCACCGTCACCAGCACCGTAATGGCCGCACTCAGCACCAGCGCGCGCGTGAAATGACGTCCGCGTTCTTCGTGCAGCGACACCGAATAGGCGACATAGAAGCCGACGCTGCCGATCTCGCGCACTTCGACGCGATAGTGGTCCTCGCCACGGACCACGTCGTGGAACCCCGGCGCCAACAGGCGCAGCTCTTCGGGCAACTGGCCGCGCTCGTCGTGGTCCAGGGTGACGAAACCCTGTACCAGCCAGCTGGCGCGGAACCACTTGCGCAGCGATAGGGCCTCGGTATCGGGGCGTACCTTGTAACTCTGCAGGGGCCGAAACGGCGGCCCGTCGATGCGCCCCTGGCGTTCGAACTGCTCGAGCAGGCCCTGCATCTCGTCGGAAACGATCTGGTCGATCAGCTGCGATTCTTGCTGGCGGTTCAGGAAGTGGATGGCCAGGGCATGGACCAGCACCAGCACCACGCCCGCCAGCGCGAAACTGAACGCAAACTTGAGGCGCAGGCTGTGCCGCAGGTCGCGTGACATTCCCGCGCTCGTCGCAGGGTGGTGCGAGGGCCCTAGCGGCCCTCGTTGACCGCGAACCGGTAGCCCACGCCGTGCACCGTCTCGATCGGCGCGCGGCCGCGGGTGTCGGTCAGGGCGCGGCGCAGCAGGTGCATGTGGCTGCGCAGGGAATCGCTTTGCGGCTGCTCGTCGCCCCACAATTCGCGTTCCAGTTCGGCGCGGGTGAACACGCGATGCGGCGCCGCGATCAGCATCTCCAGGATGCGCAGGCACTTGCGCGAGACATGTACCGGCTTGCCCTCGACCGTGACCTCGAGCTTGGCGGCATCGAATTCGATCGACTCGTAGACCAGCCGACGATCGACCACCCTGCCCCGCCGTCGCGCCACCAGCGCATTCAGCCGCGCCTCGACCTCGCGCAGCGCAAAGGGCTTGACCAGGTAATCGTCGGCGCCGCTGTCGAAGGCCGCCAGCTTGTCGTCGAGCATGTCGCGCGCGGTGAGGATCAGCACCGGCACGTCCTGCTTCGCCTCGCGCCGCAGCTTGCGGCACAGGCACAACCCGTCGACGCCCGGCAGGCCGAGGTCGAGCACGATGGCGTCGAAATCGTTCGACACTGCGAGGTGCATGCCGGTCACGCCATCGCGCGCTAGGTCGACGACATTGCCGCGCCCCTCGAGGAACTCATAGAGGTTGGTGGCAATGTCGAGGTCGTCCTCGATGATCAGGACGCGCATGGGGCAGGTCTCAGCCGCCGCTCAACGCAGCTTGAAACGCTGGATCTTGCCGGTGGCCGTCTTCGGCAACTCGCCGACGAACTCGATCCAGCGCGGATACTTGTAGGGCGCGAGCTTTTCCTTGACGTGCAGCTTCAAGGCCTCGGTCAGCGTGTCCGAGGCATCGATGCCCGGCTTCAACACCACGTAGGCCTTGGGCTTGATCAGTTCGTCGGTGTCGGCATGCGCCACCACGGCGGCTTCGAGGATGTCCGGATGGGTCATCAGCGCGCCCTCGACCTCGAACGGCGATACATAGATGCCGGAAACCTTGAGCATGTCGTCGGAACGCCCGCAGTACTGGAAATAGCCGTCCTCCGATTCGGTGTACTTGTCGCCGCTGCGCGTCCAGTCGCCCATGAAGGTATGGCGCGACTTTTCGCGGTTGTTCCAGTAGAGCGCCGCCGCGCTCGGGCCCTTGATCTGCAGCTCGCCGATCTCGCCGCGCGGCACCACATTGCCGTCCTCGCCGATCAGGCGCACCTCGTAGCCGGGCACCGCCTTGCCGGTGGTGCCATAGCGGACTTCGCCGGCCCGGTTCGAAAGGAAGATGTGCAGCATCTCGGTGGAGCCGATGCCGTCGAGGATCTCGACGCCCAGGGCTTCCGTCCAGCGCTTGCCGATGTCCGCCGGCAGCGCCTCGCCGGCCGAGGTACACACGCGCAAGGGCGCCACTTCGCCGCGTTTGAGCATCTCCGGGCTGGCCAGCAAGGCGGCATAGAGCGTCGGCACGCCGTAGAAAATGGTTGGCTGGTGCTGGCGCAGGCGCTGGAAGACCGAGGCCGGTGTCGGCCGCTCGCCCATCAGCACCGCGGTGGCGCCCACCGCCATCGGAAAGGTCAGGCCATTACCCAGGCCGTAGGCAAAAAACAGCTTGGCCGCCGAGAACACCAGGTCATTTTCGCGGATGCCGAGCACGCCGACGCCATACAGCTCGGCGGTCTGGATCAGGTGCGAATGCAGATGCACCGTGCCCTTGGGCGTACCGGTGGAGCCCGACGAATACAGCCAAAAACAGAAGTCGTCGCAGGTGGTTTCGGCCGGCGCGAAGTCGGTCCCGGCCTTGGCCATCAACTCGCCCATCAGCAGCCGGCCTTTGCCGTCCTTGCCGGAAACGATGATGTTCTTCAGCGTCGGATGCTTGCCGACGATGCCTTCGAAGGCCGGCCACAAGGCTTCCGAAACGACCAGGGTGCGGGCGCGCGAATCGCCCAGCATGAAGTCATAGTCCTTGGCCGTAAGCAGGGTGTTGGCCGCGATCGGCACGATGCCGGCCTGGATGCTGCCGAGGAAGGCGGTCGGAAAGTCGATGGTGTCGAGCAGGCAAAGCATCACGCGCTCTTCCTGCTGCATGCCGAGGCCGGCAAGGACATTGCCGAAGCGATTGACGCGCTCGGCCAGTTCGCCATAGGTATAGCTGCCGGCATCGTCGATGAAGGCCGGCTTGTTGCCGCGCCCGGCCTGCAGGTTGCGCTGGATCAGGTCCCAGGCGGCGTTGTACTGGCGCGGGATGCGGACCCGCGGCGGCGATGTGCCGTGGTCGGCGGTACTCAGTTCTGGCATGTCGTTCTCCTCCTCCACCGTGCGGCGGATGTCATGTTGATCGGCCTGCTGGCCGTTGATTCAATGCCGGACGACGCGAAAGCCGAGATTCTCGTGGCGCTCGTCCTTGGTGTCCCGATCCCGATACGCCGCGCGCACCGTGGCGGGCTTGCTGTTCCAGGCCCCGCCCCGGAATACCCGGATGTCGCAGGTACCGGTAGAGCGTGCCCCGGACTGGCTGGAAGCTCCGGCATAACCCTGGTTCCAGCAGTCCTCGACCCATTCCCAGACATTCCCCAGCATGTCGTGCAAGCCCAGCGCATTGGGGGCGAACCGACCCACCGGCGCCGTATGCGCGTAGCCGTCGGCGCAGGGGAAGGACTGCATGCCGCGCGACATCGCCTTGAAAGCACTGTCGGCAACGCTGGCGTACTTGCAGGCGTTCGCCGCGGAGCCATCCGCCCAATAGCGGCTGCCCGCGGTGCCGCCCCGCGCCGCATACTCCCATTCGGCCTCGCTCGGCAGGCGGTATTGCTTTCCGGTTTTGCGGCTCAGCCAGGCAACATAGGCCTGGGCGTCGTCCCAACTGACGCAGACTACAGGCTCCGAGTCCAGCTGCGCGAATCCGGGGTTCTGCCAGCTTGCCTTGGGATTGTTGAGGAAACGTCCGCTCCGCGTCGAATTGCAGCCGGGCATGGGGGGACGCCCCGTGTCCCTGACGAATGCGGCGTATTGCCCGCGGGTCACTTCGAATTTGCCGATCGCAAAGGGTGCGGTGACCTGCACCCGATGCGCGGGTTGCTCGTCCGGTTCGGCCAGGAGGTCCTCGTCGCCGCTGCCCATCACGAAATTGCCGGCTGGCAGCATCACCATGGGCGGACATTCAGGGCAATCGCGAAATTCGGTGCCCGGCCCCGGTGCGTCGGCCCCTCCGGTCCTGGTGCCAGCGGCGCTGGCGGCGGCCGGCGGCGGCTCGATCCGGGCCGGCAGCGGCGGCGCGGCCGGAACCACGATCGGATTTTGCGCCGGCGCCAGCGAGGCCACTTCGGTCGGGGATCCGGTGCCGTACTTCTGGATCATCCAGCGCGCATAGGCCGCGCGCGGCCCGGACGAAAACCGCTCGAGGTAGGCCTTGAAGTCGATCGCGTTCCTGCTGTCCTTGATGCGCTCCCAAAAGCTGCGCTCCTGCACCGGATCGTATTTGACGACAGGCTGTTCCTGCTCCGTCTCAGGATTGGCCTTCAGCACGGGAACCGGGACCCGCGCCGCGGCGCTGTCCTGCGTCGGATCGAAGTAGAAATTGCCGACCATCGAGCTGGATGTCCAGGGCACCTGCTCGCCGTTGGTTTCCTGCACCACGGCGCCGCGCACCCGGCCGAATACCTTGTCGATGTCGCTGTCGGCGACATCCAGCGACTGGAGCAGGTATTTCGTGTAGAGACCGTTGCGTCCTTCGCCGTCGGCCGCGGTCGCCCCGGGCGAGGTTGCGTAGGCAATGAAGGTTCCCCGTTCTGCCCGGCCGACGTTCATTACGCCAAGCCCGCGCGAGATGGAGCGTTTGGCCTGCTGGAAGGGGTTGTTGCGGCAGGCATCGAGAATCACCACATTGACCCGGTTGCCCGCTTCGGCCATCAGCGACAGCACGTATTCAGCACTGATCGACTTGAAGGTGAGATCGGCCTCGCTGTCGAAGCCGACATCGATCGGGATCAGGAAGTTCTGCTCCTTGAGCTGGATGCCGTGACCGGCAAAGAAGAACAGCCCCACCCCGCCTTTGCGCAGGTGCTTGCTGAAGGTATCCACGGCCTCCTTAAGGCCGCGCTCGCTGACGTTTTCCCGCACCAGTACCTTGAAGCCCTTCCGCTCGAGGGCGTGCGCCAGATCCGCCGCATCGTTGGCGGGATTGGCCAAAGGTGCGGTCTTGTAAGTGGAGTTGCCAATTATCAAGGCCACGCGAGCCTCATCCGGTTGGGCCATGGCTGGAAGCTTAAGCAGCAGGCCGAACACCACGACGAAGGAAAGCAGCAAGGCTTTTTTCACACGCGTTCGATCGGATATGGATTTGAATTTTGACGTCAAGGGACCGAAAGCCGCCAAGCTTTCGGTCGATGACACATCTCCCTGAGAAAAGACTACACGCTTCCCGCATCGAAATCCAGAAACGAAAAGCGAAACCGATCAAAAGCCCCGCAATCCGGCGCCCGTACTTCAGGAAAACGCCGGAATTCCGGTCTGGGCACGGCCGAGGATCAGCGCGTGCACGTCATGGGTGCCTTCGTAGGTGTTGACCACCTCGAGATTCACCACATGGCGGATCACCCCGAATTCGTCCGAGATGCCGTTGCCGCCGAGCATGTCGCGCGCCATGCGGGCGACGACCAGCGCCTTGCCGCAGGAATTGCGCTTCATGATCGAGGTGATCTCGACCGCCGCCGTGCCCTCGTCCTTCATGCGGCCCAGGCGCAGGCAGCCCTGCAGGCCGAGCGTGATCTCGGTCTGCATTTCCGCCAGCTTCCACTGGATCAGCTGGTTAGCGGCCAACGGGCGGCCGAACTGCTTGCGGTCCAGGGTGTACTGGCGCGCCGTGTGCCAGCAGAACTCGGCGGCGCCAAGCGCCCCCCAGGCGATGCCGTAGCGGGCGGAATTGAGGCAGGTAAACGGGCCCTTGAGGCCGCGCACCTCGGGGAAGGCGTTCTCTTCCGGACAAAACACCTCGTCCATCACGATCTCGCCGGTGATCGAGGCACGCAGGCCAACCTTGCCGTGGATCGCCGGCGCCGAGAGGCCCTTCCAGCCCTTTTCCAAGACGAAGCCGCGGATCTGGCCACCGTCGTCCTTGGCCCAGACCACGAAGACATCGGCGATCGGGCTGTTGGTGATCCACATCTTGGCGCCCGAGATGCTGTAACCGCCGGGCACGGCACGGGCGCGGGTGACCATGGAGCCGGGGTCGGAGCCGTGGTTGGGTTCGGTGAGCCCGAAGCAGCCGATCAACTCGCCGGTGGCCAGTTTCGGCAGGTACTTCTGCTTGGTCGCCTCGTTGCCGAATTCGTTAATCGGCACCATGACCAGCGAGGACTGTACGCTCATCATCGAACGGTAGCCGGAATCGACGCGCTCGATCTCGCGCGCGGCAAGGCCGTAGCAGACGTAGTTGAGGCCGGCGCCGCCGTAGGCTTCGGGAATGGTGGTGCCAAGCAGGCCCAGTTCGCCCATCTCGCGGAAGATTGCAGGATCGGTCTGCTCCTTGCGGAATGCCTCCAGCACGCGCGGCGCCAGCTTGTCCTGGGCGTAGGCGGCGGCGGCATCGCGCACCATGCGCTCGTCCTCGGTGAGCTGCGTGTCCATCAGCAGCGGGTCTTCCCAGTTGAAACTTGCCTTGCCGGCCATAACGATTCCTTCCTTCAGTGTTCAGTAAATAGTCATGCCGCCGTCGGCGGCGAGAATTTGTCCGGTGACGTAGGCCGAGGCATCCGAGGCGAAGAAAAGGAACACCGGCGCGATCTCCTCCGGTTCTGCCCAGCGACCCAGCGGGATGCGGTCGAGGTACTTGTCCTTGAACTTCTCGTCGGTGCGGATCACTTCGGTCATCGGCGTCGCGGCACCGGGAGCAATGGCGTTGGCAGTGATGTTGTAGCGCGCCAGTTCCTTCGCCGTGCTCTTGGTCATGCCAAGGATACCGGCCTTGGCCGCGCTGTAGTTGATCTGGCCGATGGTGCCCAGCACGCCGGCCGCCGAGGTGACGTAAATGATCCGCCCGTACTTGCGCTCGATCATGCCGCCAACCACGGCCTGCAGGCAGTTCATGGCACCGGTCAGGTGCACGGCGATGACCTGGTCCCATTGCTGCGGCGTCATCTTGTGCAGCATTGCGGTGCGCGTGATCCCGGCGTTATTCACCAGGATGTCGATGCGCCCCCATTCGGCATTCACCTTCGCCGCCATGGCCTCGACCTGCTCGCGGTTCGAGACGTCGCAGGCCACCCCGATCGCCGTACCGCCAGCGCCGACTATTTCAGCAGCGACCTTGGCCGCCGCTTCGCCGTTCATGTCGACCACCGCCACCCTGGCGCCATCGCGGGCGTAGGCGGCGGAGACCGAGGCGCCGATGCCCTGCCCGGCGCCGGTGACGATGGCAACCTTGTCCTTGAGTTGCATCATGCGCCTCCGCCGGGCCGCCCCAAGGAGGCGCCGTCAATGAACCGGAAGCCGCGCAGCGGCTGAACCGTGGTCACCCCTTCCCGCGGGGAAGGGGTCGGGGGATAGGCCCTCATCTCAGCCCTTCGGCTTGGCCATGACCTGCTCGGCGAACTTGTCGTCGAACAGCGCGCCTTCGGCCACCAGCTGGCGGAACTTGATGAAGTCGATGACGTCCTTGCCGGTCGGCTTCTTGGCATCGAAGGCATTGAAGCCCAGCCAGGCCTCGTGGTTCATGTTGGCGGCCAGCCAGTGGCGGTTCGGCAGCTTCATCTGGTCCCAGAAGAACTTCTTCTTGCCGCGGATGCCGTCGATCGAGTTGATCAGGCAGTTCGGGAACAGGTTGGCAAACTTCCAAACCAGGCGATTCACTTCGGCGTCGAGCAGTTCGAAGTCGGTCTTGCACTCGGCCATCAGCGCCTTGGCGGCAGCGACCTTGTCGGCGGCGATGGGCTCGCCGTAGACGATCTCGCCGTCATCGACATAGGTGTCGGTGCGCACCAGCGGGTTGCGAACCCACTGGCCGTCCTTCTTCAGCACCGGCACGGCCTTGGTGACGAGGCCCTTGGACTTCATCTTGTAGGCCGACCAGGTCTCGCAGGAGATGCAGTTGTACATCGCATCTTCCATCGACAGGAACCAGGGCAGGAAGTCGGTCGAACCGCCCACCGGCGCCGAGCCGTGCTTGGGACCGGCCTGGCCGAACACGGCGAGGTCGGAGGTCACGGTGATGTCGGTCGCCATGCCGATTTCCTGGCCGCCGGCGACGCGCATGCCATTGACGCGGCAGATCACCGGCTTCTTGCAGTTCAGGATGCCGTCGACCATGGCGTTGAACAGGTCCATGTATTCGCCGTACTCGTTGGGGCGCTTGGAGTAGTAGGAGGCGTACTCGGCAGTGTTGCCGCCGGTGCAGAAGGCCTTGTCGCCGACCGCGGTGAACACCGCGGCAACGATCTTGCGGTCGCTGGAGGCGCGCTGCATGCCGGCGATCACGCCCTTGACCATGTCGGTGGTGTAGGAGTTGTACTGGGTCGGGTTGTTGAGCCAGATCCAGGCCGAGAACAGGCCCGGCACCACAGCGCCCTTGTCGTCGATGACGGGGCGCTCTTCGTAGATCACCGTCGGCGCATCACTCGCCGATGCGCCGCCGAAGTGGCTGTTGTCGATGAGCTGGTGATCCTTGAGATCGTTTTCCCTGCGTAGCCATTCCAGTGCCATGGTGGTTCTCCTCTGTGAATTCGTGGTTGAGCGGTGTCAGAAATCGGGGGTCAGGATCACGCGGCGCTTGAGCTCGCCATGATGTGCCTGTTCGAATACTTCGGCGATCTGGCTCATCGGCCGCGTCTCGACGAACGGGCCGAGCTGGATCTTGCCGTCGACGCAAAGTTGCAGCACGCCAGGGTATTTGTCCGGCGGGCAGCCCCAGGTGCCGATGATCTCGGCGTCGAAGGCCATCAGGCGCGACAGCATGTAGGTCGTCTCGTCGGTGCCGTAGCCGACCACGATCAGCTTGCCGGTGAAGGACAGCAGCGCCAGCGCCAGCTCCTGGCCGGGCTTGGTGCCGGTGACTTCGAAGATCTTCCAGTTGGTGTTGGCCGGAACGCCCTTCTCCTTGCAATAACCCTTGATCAGTTCGCGCACTTCCTTCGCGTTCTTGCCCTTGGGGTTGATGGTGAAGTCGGCGCCGTAGCCCTTCATGAACTTCAGCTTTTCCTCGTTGATGTCGATGCCGATCACGGTGCCGGCGCCCATGCCCTTGGCGGTCTGGGTCATGAAGCTGCCAACGCCGCCCGCGGCGCCGATCACGATCACGCGGTCACCGGCCTTGATCTCGGCACGCAGCGCGGCCTGGTAGGGCGTGGTCACCGCATCGGCGATCACCGACAGGTGCTCGAGCGGGATGCCCTTGCGGTCGCCTACCGTGCACAGGAACTTGGCCTGCACCACGATGTGGCTGGAAAAGCCGCCGTAGATGCCCATCGAGTAGCCCGGCATCTGCTGCGCGAGGCAACGGTTGCCGCGTCCGGCTTGGCACAGTTCACATTCGCCACAGGGGATCACGGCAGGGATGATGACTTCCTTGCCCACCATCGACGCTTCACCGCCGATCACCACGCCGGAAATCTCGTGACCCAGCGACAGCGGCGGCTTCTGTATCGTCGGCACGCCCATGTAGAAATAGGACAGGTCGGTGTGGCAAACGCCGCAACCCTTGATCTCGATCACTACGTCGCCGGCCTTTAGCTCGGGCATCGGGATTTCGGTCTTTTGCAGCTTGCCCGGCTCGGTCATCTGCCAGGTCTTGATGGTGCTGGGAATCATCATGTCTCCTTATTTATTCTTCCAAACCGGTTTGCGCTTTTCCATGAAGCTGTTGAGTCCTTCCACCGCATCCTCGGTGGCCATCAGCTCGTGCAGGTAGTGGTGTTCGACATGGTGCAGGGCCTCGTAGAAGGGCCGGTTGGCCGCCTCCTTGACGGCCTTCTTGGTGTGCAGCAGGGCCACGCGCGAGAGGCTGGTGAATTGCTCGAGGTACTTGGCAGCATCGGCGGCGAAGTTCTCCGGCGCAAACACGGCATTGACCATGCCGATGCGGTGCGCTTCCTTCGCATCGACGATGCCGCCGCCGAGCAGCAGCTCCATCACCTTGGTCATCGGTACCTGGCGCGGCAGCAGGATGGCGGCGATGGGCGGGAAGACGCCAAGCTTGATCTCGGGCTGGCCGAACTTGGCCTTCTCCGACGCGACCACCATGTCGCAGGCAATTGCCAGTTCGCAGCCGCCGCCCAGGGCCGGGCCATTGACCAGCGCCACGGTCGGGATCGGCACCAGCATCAGCCGCTTCAAGAGGCCATGGAAGACGTCGATCATCTTCACCACCTTGTCCGGCGTATGGTCCATGACATCCACGCCCGAAGAGAAGGTCTTGTCGCCATTGCCGGTGATCACCAGCACCTTGGCGGTCTTGTTGGCCATCGCCATGTCCAGCGCCGTGGCCATCTCCTCCATGGTGGCGATGTCGAGCACGTTGTAGGGCGGACGATTGATGGCGATGCGCAGCACATCGCCCTGATCGTCGTAAGCGATGAATTTGAAATCGGCCATGTTCAGTGGTTCTCCTGTTCGTTGGCGGCCAGCGAACACTCGGCGCGGCGGCCGCCGGATGTCGCATCGATGCGGTAAGGGCAAACGGTTTCGCAGTCGGCGCAGCACACCTCGCCTGAGGCACTGATGTGCCAGAGGTCGGCGCCGCACAGCGTGCAGCGGCAGCGTGCCTCGGCCGATGCGGCGGGCGGCAGCGGGCGCGCCGTGTAGAAGTCGATCACGGTGCCCATCAGAAAAGGTCGTCCATCTCGTCGGCGCCCACGCCCGGCGGCATGCTGCCGTGTTGCTGCATGTAGGCCTGCACCAGCTGGTTCTCACGCTGGCTGAAGAAGGGCGCATCCTCGACCGTGAAGTAAGGCGCGATCTCGGCCTTGTCGAGCATGGCTTCCAACCCTTCGCGCAGGTTCTCGACGCCCTTGATCGCCAGCACCTTCTTGTCCTTGTCGAGCAGCTGGTACACGCCCGACTCGGTGGTGACGCCAGCCACGGTTTCGGCATCCAGGCCCAGCCAGGACTCGGGCGGCAGCGGCGCATCGACGATGGTCGGCGCCAGGTTGCACTTCATGCAGCGCGCCGCCTCGGCGCGCGCCGTGGCGTCGTCGAAGCCGAGTTCCACCTCGTCCCAGTTGGCGCGTTTTTCCGGAGCCAGCATGATAGGGTGGAACTTGTGCGTCTTGTTGAAGCCCTCGTCGCGGCCGATACGCGGATCAGTTTGCCAGCCGTCGGGCAGCAGCTTTTCCTCAATGTCGCCGTCGCCTCCCAGCAGCTTGTCCATGGCGCCGGCCGCGGTGCGGCCCTGGGCAATGGATTCGATCAGCGTCGAGGGGCCGAGCACGGCGTCGCCACCGGCGAAAACCTTGGGCCGGCTGGTCAGCATGGAATCTTCGCGCACGATGATGCGGCCCTTCTTGTCGGTCTCGACGCCGAAGCCCTCGAACTTCTTCGGGTGCTGGCCGACGGCGGCGATCACCAGGTCCACGCCTTCGGTGACTTCCTCGCCGGTATCGACCGGACGGCGGCGGCCGGAAGCATCGGCCTCGCCCAGTTCCATCTTCGAGTAGGTGATGTTCAGGCGATGGCCGTTGTTGCCAGCTTCGATCTTCTTCGGCGCCAGCAGGTAGCGAATATTCACGCCCTCCTCCACGCAACCGTCGAATTCCTCGTCACGCGCCGGCATTTCCTCGCGGGTTCGGCGATACACCATGTCGACCGCGGCGCCGTAGCGGACCGAGGAGCGGGCATTGTCGGTGGCCACGTTGCCGCCGCCGATCACCGCCACCTTCGTGCCGACCTGGATGCCGTCGGGCGTATTCACCAGGCCCATGGTCGCGGCGCGCAGGTAAGTCGGGCTGTCGACCACGCCGGCCAGGTCGTCGCCGGGAATGCCGAGCTTGTCGCCGCCCTGGCAGCCGATGCCGATGAAGGCGGCCTCGAAACCCTGGCCGAACAGGTCGTCCATGTTCTCGATTCGCGTGTCGTACTGGAACTTGACGCCGAGCTTCTCGACTTCGCCGACTTCGCGGTCGATCACGGCGCCGGGCACGCGGTAGGACGGGATGCCGTAGCGCGCCATGCCACCCGAGGACGGCTGGGCATCGAACACGGTCACGGCATGGCCCTTCTTGGCCAGGTAATAGGCCACGGTCAGGCCGGCCGGGCCGGCGCCGATCACGGCGGCTTTGCGGCCCGTCGGCGGCAACTGCTTGGAAAGCTTGCGCCAGAGGCCGGTGTCGTTGTCGTCGGACACACGCTTCAGCGTACGGATCGAGAGCGGATCGTCGAGCGAGCCGCGACGGCAGGCCGCCTCGCACATGGCGAAGCAGGCGCGGCCGACGATGCCCGGGAAGGGCAGCTTTTCGCGCACGACGGCGATCGCCTCGGAATACTTGCCCTCGGCCGCAAGCTGCACATAGCGCGGCACGTCGATGCCGGCCGGGCAGGCACTCTTGCAGGGCACCATCGACTCCTCGCGCTTGGCCGGGTCGAGCGTGCGGTCGGTCAGCGCGCCGGTCGGGCAGACGGTGACGCAGGCCTGGCAGAACTTGCAGCCGGAATCGACCAGCGTCGCGGCGATAGTGCCAACGTAGGTGCGCTTGCCCTGCGGCGTCTCGACTTCCTTGACCTCCAGGCAGCCGACGCCACGGATGTCGTTGCAGGCCGTCAGGCAGCGGCGGCAGTCGATGCACAGGTTGTAGTCGCGGTCGAAGAAAGGCTCGTCCTTGATCACCGGCAGGCTGGCCGGCTTGTAACCCGGCGTGGTGCCCGGGATGCCGACGAAATCGGCGATCTTGCGCAGCTCGCAGGTGGGGAAGATGTCGCAGCAGCGCGTTTCCGGCGGATTGCCGAAGGAACAGGTGGTGCGGCTGCAGCCGTCACGCTGCGGGCAGGTCAGGCAGACATGCGGGTGCGGGCCGAGGATCTTGGCCAGGCTTTCCTGGCGCGACTTGAAGATCTTTTCGGATTTGGTGGTGACGCGCATGCCGTCGACCACGGTGGTCGAGCAGGCCTTGCGCATGCCCGGCTCGCCTTCGAGCTCGATCATGCACAGGTTGCAGCCGGCCCCGCCCGCGCCGCGCTGCATTGCCGGCGGCAAGTCAGGGTGGGCGCACAGCGCCGGGATGTAGACGCCGGCATTGGTCGCGGCATTGAGCACCGAGGCACCGGCTGGCACCTCGATCTTGTTGCAGTCGATATGGATGCAGACGGTTTCGCCGAACTCGCCCATGTCCTTGGGACGGGCCGCCTTCCACCACTTGATTTCCTGAACCGCGTTCATGGCCGCTCCTCCTGCTGCTGCGTCGCGTTGTTTTGTCGCCGTAGTACCAGCGCCGACTTTTCCTGCACCTGCTACATCGCCCGATAACCGGGGTAATACGCACCGCGGCAGGCTCCGGCCTTCACCGCGGCGATGAAACTCGCCATGTCATGCACCGGCTGCGAAAACTCGGTGGCGCAACGCCCCACCGCCGGCGTCTTGTGGCAGTCGCTGCCGCCCAGCGTCGGCAGGCCAAGATGGCCCGAGGCGCTGATCGCCAGGTCGTTGTCGCTATCCGCATTGACACCGTTATGCGATTCCACGGCAGCAATGTCCTTCAGTTCCAGCAGGCCTTCCATCAGGCTGGCCAATCCCACGTTGCGGAAGGGATGGGCCGGAGCGCAGATGCCGCCGAGGTCGTTGATGCGCTCGATGACCTCTTCGAGCGGCAGGTAGCTGTCACGCCCCCAGATGTTCCAGCCGTCGTCTTCCACACCGTAGGCCAGCAGGTGCCCCTTGTCCGTCGCGATCTCCACCCCGCGCAGGATCAGGAAGCCCTCGTCGCGGCCCACCTGCTCCACCGGCAGCGAGGCCTCGTAGGAATAGTGCTCGGTGATCACTGCTCCATCGAGGCCCAGCGCCTTGGCGCGGCGTATCAGGTCCAGCGGTTCGAGCCAGTTGTCGTACGAGTACTTCGTATGGCAATGGGTGTCGATCCACATGGACTGAGCCGCGCCGTTGGATCAGGGAAGCTCGTACTCGAGGTTGATGCGCTTGGACGGCACGAACTTGTTGCGCGAGAAGAACTTCTCCAGCGCGAAGTCGCTCCAGTTCACCAGCGTATAGACCTTCTTCACGCCGGCCGCCTTCATGTTCATCATGAACTGGTCCAGCATCTCGGCGGCGACGCCGAAGTTGCGGAAGTCCGGATGCACGCCCAGGGTGTCGATGGTCGCCGTGCTGTCGGCAATGCCGAACTCGCCGAAGAACACATAGCCCATGATGAAGCCGACCACCTTGCCGTCGACTTCGCAGACGATGGAGGTGTTGATGTTGGCGGCGCGGTTGAGGATCCCGGCGATCTTGCGCTCATAGTATTCCTGGCGCGGCTCGCCGGTGGCGAAGGCATCGATGGCGACGATGGCATCCAGGTCGCTCTGGCGCAGTACGCGCATGACTCGTTTCTGATCAGGCATTTGATTCCTCCTTTAAGCTAATTTGTCTTGGCGACGCCGGCGGCGCGCCTAATCCTCGAACAATTCGTCTTCGCTGCCCGCGCCTTCCTTCTTGCGGACATAGACGGTTCCGTAGCTGAATCCCATTTCCTGGCCGGCATCGAAGCAGGTATTGCAACCCTCGCCTTCCGCCTTGAACTCCTCGACATGGACTTCGAAGCCCATCGCCTTGTAGTTCTTGACGATCTCCGACAGCCGCGGCTCGCCGATAGTGGTCTGGCGCTTCCAGCCATCGCGCAGCAGCGCGTCTTCCGGGCTGACCACCTTGGCCTGGGCAATCGGTATCACGCGTTTGGTCGTAGCCATGGAAATCATCCCGCTTACCACGAATGCTTGATCGCACCCGGCGTGCAGGCCGTCATGCAGGGCAGGCTGGTGTAGCCGGCCGAAGGCTTGCAGTCGGCGCAGTCATAGGCCAGGGTGCGGCAGTTCGGCTTCTTGACCCAGGTCACCTCGTCGTCGTAGTCGTCGGTAATGGTCTCGAACATCTGCTTCGGGCAGGCCGTCAGGCAGGCGCGATCCGCGGAACAGGAAATGCACTTGTCCGTATCGATGCTGATGTAGTACTCGCCCGAGCCGTCCTTGTATCCGTAGTTGGCGATCATTTGGTTCCCCTTTCAGGTTGGCTTTCCGGGCGACCGGCGGGTGGCCGGCCGCCCGGACAGCGTATCAGCCCGCAGCTTTCTTGGATTGCAGCGTGTAACCGAACAGGGCCGCGCCCAGGGCACCGGCGATCTGGCTGTCGATCTTGGTGTCCATGGCCTTGATGCCCAGCAGCTTCTCGATGCGCTTGACCACGCCGGGGTTCTTGGCGATGCCGCCGGTGATGAAGAAGCCCTCTTCCACGCCGATGCGCTCGAGCAGCGAAACCACGCGCTCGGCCATCGCCTGGCAGTAGGCGGCGATCACCTTGTTCTTGGTGTAGCCGGCCTTGAGCAGGCCCAGCGCCTCGGACTTGGCGAACACCACGCAGACGGAGGACACGGCGTCGACATCGGTGTCGATGTCGAAGGAACGCGGGCCGAGCTCGGCGATCGGGATCTGCATCAGGTCGGAAATGACTTCCATGCCGCGGCCGGTACCGGCAGCGCACTTGTCGTTCATCAGGAAGTTGGTGACCTTGCCCTTGTCGTCGCAGTGGATGGCCTTGCAGTCCTGGCCGCCCATGTCGAGGATGGTGCGCACCTTGTTGCCGCCCATGTAGTTGGCGCCGCGCGCGTGGCAAGCAATCTCGGTGATCGCCTTGTGGGCGAAGGGCACGTTGACGCGGCCGTAGCCGGTGCCGACCACGAAATGGATGTCCTCCAGCTTCATGCCGCACTTGTCCATCACGCCCTGCAGGGCGTTCTTGGCCGAATCCGGCGAGTTGTTGCCGGTGCGCATGCTGTTGTAACCGTAGAGTTCGCCATCCACCACGAGCACGGCCTGCGACGACACGGAACCGACGTCGATGCCGCAGGTGATGATCTTGGCGCTCTTCCAGTCCTTGGTCTCGTCAACCCAGACGTTCTCCTGCCAGCGCCAGAATTCGTTCTTCTCGGGGAGCGTATCGGCTTTCACTTCTGCATTCATGTTCTCTCTCCTGGTCTGGATCAGTTCTGGCGTTCGGCGGCGATCAGGGCGCAACCCAGCGCGCTGATGTACTCGGGCATGTCGGGCAGGGATACCGAATCCACACCCATGGCGGTCTTCAGCGACTGGACGAAGCCGGCGTTGTGCGCCATGCCGCCGATCAGCACCACCTCGCCTTCGATGCCGACGCGGCGCACCATGGCGCAGACGCGACTGGCGACGGCGTCGAGCACTGCCTTGGCGATGTCGTTCTTCGGCGTCGAGGAGTGGATCAGCGACACCACTTCCGACTCGGCGAACACCGTGCATTGCGCGTTCATCGGGATCGACTTGTCCGACTTCAGGCTGGCGTCGCCGAATTCCTTCAGCGTCATCTGCAGCGCGCGGCTCATCGCCTCGGCAAACGAGCCGGCGCCGGCGGCGCACTTCTCGTTGCCGGCGAAGTCGACCGCCTTGCCGTCGGCGTCGGTCTTCATGCCGCGACCTTCCTCGGCGCCGACGTCAACCACCGTACGCGACATCGGGAACATGAAGTTCGCGCCC
Organism: uncultured beta proteobacterium; assembly: GCA_903908065.1. Classification (GTDB taxonomy): domain Bacteria; phylum Pseudomonadota; class Gammaproteobacteria; order Burkholderiales; family Rhodocyclaceae; genus Sulfuritalea. Next base: position 75,963 of record CAIVQO010000007.1, read on the forward strand.
TTGGCCCCGGCCGTCATCTCGGTGATGCCCTCGGTGGCGAAAGCCACCTGCTTGCGACCGGCGCCGGTGGCGAACACCGTCTTGACGTCCTCGCGCTTGATGCCGGCAGCGACCAGCGCCTCGTCGTAGGCCTTCTCGGCCGCCACGTCCTGGTCCAGGTCGCCCGGCATCATGATGTGAGCCTTCTTCACGCCGTACTTCAGCTGCGGCGCGCCATCCACCTTCAGTTCCTCGACCAGCACCACCTTGATGCTGCGCGAACCCATGTCAATTCCAGCGGTAATCATGCTTCCATCCTCCTATCGATTCTGGCGTTAATTCCAATTGGTGAGCGCGGACACGACGAGGAAGCATGGCAAAAAGGCCCGCCCCTCCCATCCTCCCCTCGCGGGGAGGCTACTGATTGGCTCGCTGCGCTCGAAATCACTCGGCACTCAACCGGTTGCGTCACGTCAGGCAGCCTGGCGACGCAGGCCGAGCTGTTCCATGAAGGCATCGACGCGGGCCTGGGTGCGGACTTCGTCGAACTCGCGCTCGTCGCCCATGTTGCCTTCGAAGGTCATGATCGGCACGCCGGCCTTGGCGATGCCGCCGCGGTTTTCCATGATGCCCATCGAGAGGCCTTCGCAGCCGCGGTTCAGGTGCAGCATCACGCCATCGACCTGCCATTCCTTGACGATGCGCAGCATCATCTCGGTCTTCAGGCGCGGGTCGAAGAAGTGCTGCCACTGCGGCTTGGAGAGGTTCCAGTCGGCATACAGGCGGGCGATCTGCTCGCGGGTGTTCATCTCGATGCCCTTCTCCCAGGGCAGGCTGCGGCCGCCCCAGCTGCCATCCGGCTTGTCTTCCCAGATGCCTTCGAGGGCGAAGGTGTAGAGCGAGCCGATCGACACCGCGCCGTAGGTTTCCAGGTAGCGGAAGATCTTGAGGAAGGACCAGGGCGGCTGCGTGTCGGACATCATGCGTGCCTTTTCGTTGGGTACGGCGGCGATGCCGCGCGCAACGCGATCCTTCACTTCCTCGTACAGCTCGTCGTAGAAGTCGGCGCACCATTGCGAGGACTTCGACAGCGTGGCCAGCACATACAACGAGTACATGGTCTTCTCGTCGAGCGGCGCCGGCTTGGCCTTGTTCAGGGCGCAGATGTCGGCCCAGCGGCTGGTCGAGCGCATTTCGTTCTTCACCGCCTTGAGGAACTTCTCGTCGTCGAACTTGCGGCCGGTGTTCTTCTCGAGGAACTCGATGCCGTCCAGCAGCTGGTTGGTGACGTAGTCGAGGCGGTCCTTGTTCATGTCCTTGTAGGGGCCGACGCCGACATCGACGTAGAACTGCGGCACCTGCTCGACCTTGGCCACGTGCTGGTACCACTTCGAGTGCGAGCAGCAGATCTGGGTCTGGAAGATGAAGTCGGGCTTGGGAAACTTGCCGCCGTAGAGGTACTTGTCGAGGTGCATGCCACCCCAGTAGATGCGCATGTAGGAGCACAGGTCGCGGGCGAAGCCAACGGATTCGGCGGCGTCCATGCACTCCTTGGCGAACTTGCGGTCATGCGCCACGGCGGCCGCATAGGGCTCGCCGGTCAGCGAGTAAACATCGTCGCCGAGGCCGGCGGGCACGGCGTCCAGCGCCCAGGCCGAGCCGGACCAGCGCAGGCCGCCGTTTTCCTTGGCCTTGGCGTAGTTCTGGTAGTACTGCTCGCGCAGCTGCTTGGCCTTGCCCCACAGCTTGAGGGACTCGGTCGGATACTTGTTCGGTGCACTCATCTCTTGTCTCCCTTCAGGTCAGAACAGCTCTTCTTCGCTCAGCGTCTCGAGCATGGCTTCGACGCGGATACGGAAGGGGCCGATGGGGTTGGTGATGTCGAATTCGAGGAACAGGGTCGGGATGCCGTTCTTCTCCAGGTGCTCCTTGAGGTCCGGATAGTCGCCCTCGTGCGGATCGCAGAACTTCTGCTGCAGGAAGATCGCGGCGCGTGCGTTGTACTCCTTGGCCAGCCCCAGCACATGGTCGAAGCGCGTGTGGTTGGGGTAGTCCTTGGTCGGGCAGGCGGGACGGTCGCAGTAACGCTCGGCGATACGCTTGATCGGGTCGGCGTCCTTCTTCGATTCGTTCCAGAAGTAGCGGGTGCCCGAGCACTGGTCGTCGATGACGATGGTGGAACCGACCGACTCGACCATGGCCATGAAGGCGACGTCGTCGTTCTCGGAGCCGATGGTCATGAAGCGCACGCCTTCCTTGCGGTCCATCTGGCGGCTGGGCAGCGCGGCGAGCACCTTCTTCAGCTGCTCGTTGTGCTCCTTCTTGTCCACGAACTGGGCGGTGAGCGAGGCGTAGAGGGCTTCGACGCCGGTGACCTTGGGGTTGGCTTCCTTGCGGTAGTCGAAGAGCTGGCGTAGCAGGCGACGGTTCTCGTCGATGGTGTCGGTGGCCTCGTGCAGCATGGCATCCGTGAGTTCCTTGCCGGTGAGGGCGGAGAGGAAGGTGCGGAAGGCCTGGATTTCGGCGTAGTGGGCCTTGCGTGCATGCGGCGACTGGACGTCGTTGGGCATTGGCACGTAGTAGTCCCACTTGACGCTGGGGACGTTGCTGCGCCAGGAGCTGAAGGTCTGGCGGTACTGGATGCAGGACTGGGTCAGGGTGACGCCTTCGGCGTAGTCGAAGCGGCCGAGCAGGCCCTGGGCCAGGGAGTCGCGGCAGAAGGGGCAGAACATGCCGAAGATGTGCGGCTCGGTGACGTTCTGCGGTTCGTGGGCGCCGAGCACGCGCACCGGCAGCATGCCGGCGGCGATCAGCAGTTCTTCGGCGGTGTAGGTACACATCGTGGCCACCACCTGCCCGCCGGTGCGTGCCTTCCAGGCCCGCGCGTAGTCGTGTCGCTTTTCATACCAGTCCTTGAACTGGTCGAACAATCCATCAGCCATGCCTGGGTCTCCTCTCCGGTGTAATGCGCTCACTCGCGAATGCTGGAGGTCCAGCGACTGAATGAACGTTCAATCGTTCCCAGTGTAATGGGCGGGAATCGGAAATGCAAGCCATCAAAGTGGTCCCCCGAAAACTTTTATGTCTCGCCCGAAAGGGCGAGACGGTATCCAGGGGAATGTTGCCGGCGCGCGAAGCGCCTTCCCCGGCAGGCAAAGCCCGACCGGAGGGGTGGTAGGCCGTGGTAAAGCGAGGCGAGAACCAGGCCGCGTCAGCGGCGGGCGGGGCGAGCGATCAGTCGCCGTGCTTGCGGTGGCGGTATTGGTGGAACGGGGCGTTGCGGAATTCGAGTTGCTTTTCCAGGGTCGCTCCTAGGGCCAGCGCCAGCGCGATCGAGCGTTCGTTCTCGGCGTGGATCAGGCTGATCGGCTGCATCTGCGGCAGGTGTACGGGAAGCATGGCCTGAACCGCGCGCGCTGCCTCGCTGGCGTAGCCCTTGCCCCAATGGGCGCGCACGATGGCCCACTTGATCTCGGTTTCCGGCCATTCGCGGGGGAACCACAGCCCGACCAGGCCCACCACAGTAGCGCTGAGCTTGTCATGCAACACATAGGGGCCGTAGCCATGGCGCTGCCAGTGCTTGAGCAGGGCGCCGACAATGCGCTGCGTCTCGGATTCCGGCAGCGGGTTGGTGAAGGTATAACGCGCGCTCTCGGCATCCGAGTAGTAGGCGTGCAAGCCGACCCAGTCCTCGCTGCGCGGGCGCGCCAGGCGCAAGCGTGGTGTGTCGAGCTGATCGGGAATTGCCGCGCCGCCGTCGGTGCTCACGCGCCGCGTCGCCCTTCGAGAAAGCGTGCCACCCTGGCCAGGGTTTCCGGCATGGCGAGCAAGGCGCCGCTCCCGGCGAGCTCGATCTCGTAGCCATCGGCGCCGCCCTTGGCCGACACGTCGATGCATGCCTTGCATTCGGCCAGCGCGCGCGGCGGCAGGCCGGCGATGCGGGCCGCGGTAGCGCGCGCGAAATCCTCGAGTTGCGCGCCGGGTACGCACCACTGGGCGAGCCCCAGCCTGACGGCCTCTTCGCCACCAATGGTTTCGGCGCCGAGAATCAGGCGCCGCGCCGTGGCTTCGCCGCAAATGCGCGTCATGCGCTGGGTTCCGCCGCCGGCCGGCAGCAGGCCCAGTGCAGCCTCGGGCAGGCCGACGCGGGCGCTGTCGGCAACGATGCGCAGGTCGCAGGAGAGCGCCAGTTCGAAGCCGCCGCCGAGCGCAGGACCGGCAATTTCGGCAAGTGTGGTCTTGGGCAGGGTCTCGATGCGCTCGAACACTTCCTGCATGCGACGCGTCATGGCGATCATGCGCGCCCGACCTTCGGCGCTGGCGAGGATGTTGCGCATCATGGCGAGATCGGCGCCGGCGCAGAACACTTTCTGCGTGCTGCGCAACCAGACGACCGCAACGGCGTCTGCTGCCGCGATCGTGTCCAGCACCTCGTCGAAGCGGTTCACCCATTCATCGTTGATGGCATTGACCGGAGGACGGCACAGGGTGACCGTGGCGATGGGTCCTTCGATATGCAGGTCGATCATGACTGGGTTTCTCCTCCGCCTAAAGCGGTGCTCGGATGGGGTGGTCAGGTGACGGTTCGCTTGCGCCGCCGCGTTGCGGGTTCTGCCTTGGGCTCGGCGCCGATCAGGGTTTCGCTGGTGAAGGCGCGTTTGCGCAGGCCGACGGCAGCGAGGGCGCGACGGCCCTTGGCCGTCAGATAGGGTTCGACCAGCAGGGCGATGCCTTCGCCAATATAGCGCTCGAGGGAAAAGCGTTCGCTCAGCACCCAGTGCTTGAGCGCCCAGGAGTGCGCGAACATCACCAGCTGGTAGGCCAGCATGTAGTCATTGACCTCGCGCATGGCACCGCTGTCGACGCAGGCCTTGATGCATTTTTCGATCAGGCGGTTGGTGCGCGTCTCGGCATCCTTGATCAGGACGCGGCGATCGGCGCGCAGCGATTTGGTCGAACGGTAGGCGAGCACGGTCGCTTCGCGCAGGCGGTCGACGATATGGCAATAGGCCCAGACCGAAACACACAGGCGCTCCACGGGGTCGGTGAGTCCGTCGAGCTGCGACGGGATTTCGTGTTCATAGGTGTCGAGCACCATCTTCAGGCTGAGGAATAGGATGTCGTCCTTGTCGCGGAAATACTGGTAGATCAGGCCGGTGCTGATTCCCGCCTGCCTCGCGATCTGCTGGATGGTGGTGGTGTAGTAGCCGTCCTCGGAGAAGAGCTTGACCGCGGCGCGCACGATCTGGCCGCGTCTCTCCTCGACCAGCTTGGGGTCGGTGACCAGTGCCTGGACTTCGCCTGCAGAACCCATGTCGATTCCTTATTGAAGATTCATTCAGGCGTGCAGTCTGCCATGAAACGGCGAGCCGGGGCGGGGGAGGACCGTGCGCATCCCAGGCCTCCCCGCCGCCCTATCAGTTGCCCTCGAACTTGGGCTTTTCCTTGGCCACGAAGGCGTTGTAGGCGCGTGTGAAATCCTGGGTCTGCATGCAGATCGCCTGCGCTTCGGCTTCGGTTTCCAGCGCCTGCTCGATGGTCTGGTTCCACTCCTGATGAAGGCACTTCTTGGTCATCGAATGGGCGAAGGCCGGCCCCTCGGCGAGCGACTTGGCCATCTTCTGCGCCTTGGCCATGAGTTCCTCCTGGGGAACGACGCCATTGAAATAGCCCCATGCCAGGCCGTCGCTGGCGCTCATCGCGCTACCCGTATAAAGCAGCTCCGAGGCGCGGCCATGGCCGATGATGCGCGGCAGGATGGCGCAGGCGCCCATGTCGCAGCCGGCGAGGCCGACGCGGACGAACAGAAAGGCCGTCTTCGCCTCGGGCGTGGCATAGCGCAGGTCGGAGGCCATGGAAATGATGGCCCCGGCACCGGCACACACGCCATCGACGGCGGCGATGATCGGCTGCGGGCAGGTCCGCATTTCCTTGACCAGGTTGCCCGTCATGCGCGTGAAGGCAAGCAGGCCGTCCATGCTCATCTTGGTCAGCGGGCCGATGATTTCATGGACGTCGCCGCCGGAACAGAAGTTGCCCCCGGCGCCGGTGATCACCACCACGCGCACGTCGTCAACATACTGGAACTTGTGGAAGGTGTCGCGCAGCTCGGCGTAGCTTTCGAAGGTAAGCGGATTCTTGCGTTCCGGGCGGTTCAGGGTGATCGTCGCGACGTTGTCGGCCACGTCCATCTTGAAGTGTTGCGGCTTCATGTCCGCGGCTTTGAGCTTGTACATTGCTGACTCCTTGTTTTGGGGGTTGGGGTAAATCGGTTCAGCCGGCCAGCGTCAAGCCACCGCTGACGCTGATGGTCTGGCCGGTGATGAAGGACGCGCGTTCACTGGCGAAGAAAAGGATTGCGTCGGCGATCTCCGAGGGTTTGGCCAGGCGGCGCATCGGTGTGGCGCGGACAAAGGCCTCCTGGTGCTTTTCGGGAACGGCGCGCAGCAGTGGCGTGTCGGTCGGCCCCGGGCAGACGCAATTGACGTTGATGTTGTAGCGCGCCACCTCGCGCGCCAGCGACTTGGTGAAGGCGATGGCGCCGCCCTTGGCGCCCGAGTACATGGTTTCGCCCAGACTGCCGACGCGGCCGGCATCGCTCGACACTGTCACCACCTTGCCCGAGCCTCGCGAAATCATCTGCGGCAGGAAGGCATGGGTCACCGCCACAGGGCCGAGCAGATTCACGTCCATCACCTTGCGCCAGAACTCCGGCGTGTTCTCCATGAAGGGCTGGATCTTGCCCCAGCCGGCAACGTTGGCGACGATGTCGATCTCGGCGCGCAAGGCATAGGCTTTGTCCTTGAACTCGGCCACCGAGGCAAGGTCGCCCACGTCGAGCCGCAGGCAGTCGGCGCCCTGGCCCTTGGCTCGGATGCCGGCCGCCACCGCCTCGCCGCCCGTGGTGTCGAGGTCGCCGATGATGACGTGGGCGCCGGCTTCCGCCAGCACCTCCGCCGTTGCCCTGCCGATCCCCGATGCGCCGCCCGTGACCACTGCTGTCTTGCCCTTGATCTGCATGATTTCTCCCTGATTTTGCCTTGTCGATTGTCTGTCGCCGGGCGGCCATTCCGTGTTGCTGCCGGTCGCGTTTGTAGACTGAATGATTGCTCAGTCAGTTCGACAAGTCAACCCCATAAAATATTTTTGACGCCCCATGAAGCGCTTGACTTTGCCGATGAATGAGCGTTCAATCACGTCGCAATCGGCCAGCGCCGACTTGTGCCGGGCGCCGAAAGCAAGTGCCGCCCGCAGCCGAACAAACAACCAGAGGAGGCATTCATGCAATCGATTCGCACGCTGCAATCCGCACTCGTCGCGGCCGTCATGGCGATCGCCGCCGCGCCATCCGGCGCCCAGGAAACGGTGACGCTCAAGGTGCATCACTTCCTGCCGCCGGTATCCAATGCCCACGTCAAGATGATCGAGCCCTGGTGCGCCAAGATCGCCAAGGAATCCGGCAACCGCCTCAAGTGCCAGATCTACCCGTCGATGCAGCTGGGCGGCACGCCGCCGCAGCTTTTCGACCAGGTTAAGGACGGCGTTGCCGACATCGTGTGGACCCTGCCCGGCTACCAGGCCGGCCGCTTCCTCGCCACCGAGGTGTTCGAGCTGCCGTTCATGGTCGCCAGCGCCGAAAAGGCGTCGAGGGCACTGTGGGACTACGCGGCGAAGAATGCCAAGGAGGAATACAAGGGCGTCAAGCCGCTGATCTTCCACGTCATCCCCGGCACTGAACTGCACACCACCAAACAGCAGATCAAAACCATGGCCGATTTCAAGGGCATGAAGCTGCGGGCGCCCAACCGCATGGCGACCAAGCTGGTCGCCGCCCTGGGAGCCACCCCGGTGCCGATGCCCGTTCCGCAAGTGCCGGAGAGCCTGGCCAAGGGCGTGATAGACGGTACCGTGCTGCCCTGGGAAGTGATTCCTTCGCTCAAGATCCAGGAGATCGCCAAGTTCCACACCGAGACGCCGTCCGGCACGCCCTTCATCGCCACCTCGGCCTTCGTCTTCGCCATGAACCCGGCCAAGTATGAAAGCATGCCCGCAGACCTGAAGAAGGTCATCGATGCCAACAGCGGCGCCGAGACCTCGTCCTGGGCCGGCAAGATCTGGGACGAACAGTCCGCGCCCGCGCGCCAGCTGGCCGTCGATCGCAAGAACAGCTTTTTCTCGGTGCCGCCTGCGGAAGTGGCCAATTGGCAGAAAGCCGCCGAAGTCGTCAATGCCGACTGGATCAAGGAGGTATCGGCCAAGGGCATGGACGGCCAGAAGCTGATCAATGAAGCCAAGGCCATGATGAAGTAATTGGCGTTGCGCAACGACCCCGGGGCAAGGACCCTGGGGCGCCATCCAGGGAGGACGGAACGCCAATGGAACTTGAATCGAGCGCGCCTGCGGGCGTGATGAACGCCGCCGACGAAATCATTGGACGGCCCTTGCGCAAAGGCTTGGCCGACCAGGCCGCAATTCTTTGCGCGGACAGGAGCGTCAGCTTCGCCGAGCTGGATGCCGAGGTGAATCGCTGCGGCCACGCGCTGCGGGCACAGGGAGTGCAGCGCGGCGACCGCGTCCTGTTCCTGATGGACGACTCGCCGGAACTCGTGGCCGCCTACCTCGGCACGCTGCGCATCGGGGCCGTCGCCGTGGCGCTCAACGTGCGCCTCGCTGCACGTGACCTGAGCTACATCATCGAGCACAGCGAATGCCGCGTGATCTGCGTCGATGCGCATTTTCTCGATCTTTACCAGAGCGCGGCAGCTGATGTGAAGGTCCCGCCGGTGGTGGTGCAGGTCGGAGGAGCGGCGCAGGCGCCCCAGGTCGGCTACGCGGCAATCACGGCCGGCCAGCCTGCCGAACTGGCGTCGGTGATGGTCGATCCGGAGGAAGTCGGCTTCTGGCTGTATTCCTCCGGCACCACCGGCAAGCCCAAGGCGGTGATGCACCCGCACCGCACGGTGCTGGTGGCCGATTGCCTGGAGCGCGAATGCCTCGGCGTCGGTCCCGGCGACCGGGTCTTCACCACGTCGAAGATATTCTTCGGCTTCGCCCTCGGCCATTCCTTGATGGGCGGCATCCAGTGCGGCGCCACCATCATCCTTTCGCCGGCTTGGCCCGAGCCCAAGCTGATCATCGATACCGTCGAGCGCCACCGGCCCACGGTGTTGTTCAGCACGCCGGTGATGTATCGCAACCTGCTGCGCGAAGGCGCGCCGATGCGCCCGGCCTTCCGTGCCATCCGCAATTTCGTCGCCGCCGGCGAAAAGTTGCCCGAGTCGCTCTACGACGACTGGCTGGAGCTCTGCGGCACGCCCATCCTCGACGGCGTCGGCGCTTCGGAAACCGTGTTCCTGTTCCTCCTGAACCAGCCCGACGACTCGAAGGGCGGGTCCTCCGGCAAGCCGGTCAGCTGGGCCAAATTGCGCCTCGTGGGCGACGACGGTCAGGACATCACGGAGCCGAACCACCCGGGCCAGATTGCGATCCAGACCAGCTGCCAGTTCGTCGGCTACTGGAAGCAGCCCGATCTCAGCGCGCGCGCGCTGCGCGACGGCTGGTACTTCCCCGGCGACATGTTCGAATTCGACGCCGAGGGCCGCTGGTGCCACCTCGGCCGTGCCGACGACATGCTTAAGGTATCCGGCCAGTGGGTCAGCCCCTCCGAAATCGAAGCCTGCGCCCTGACCGTGCCCGACGTGATGGATGCCGCCGTGGTCGGCTTCCCGAACGAAGACGGCCTGACGCGCATTGCGCTGTTCGTCATGCCGCGCAGCCACGCTACCGACACGGCGGCGCTGGAGCAGGCGCTGCTGGCCACGTTCAAATCGACGCTTTCGATCTACAAGTGTCCGCGTACCATACGCTTCGTCGAAGACCTGCCGCGCACCGCCACCGGCAAGACGCAGCGGTATCGATTGCGTGAAATGCTCAAACATCCCCAGTGAAGGGTACAGAGATGATTCAGTCCGGAGCCGGCCTTGTCGGCCGACATGCCGTGGTCACCGGTGGCGGTCGCGGCATCGGCGCCGCGATTGCCGAGGCGCTGGTGGCGCAGGGCGCCCGCGTCACGCTGATGGGCCGCAGCATGGCGACACTGGAGGCCGAAGCCACCCGCCTGCGGCCGTTGGGCGAGGTGCATTGCGAGAGCGTGGACGTCGCCGACGCCGAATCGATGGCGGCCGCCTTCGCTCGTGCCGCCGCCGCGCTGGGCCCGGTCGGCATCCTGGTCAATAACGCCGGCCAGGCCATCAGCGCGCCGATCGGCAAGACCGACCTTGCCTTGTGGAACCAGATGCTGGCCGTCAATCTCACCGGCACCTACCTCGGCATCCAGGCCGTATTGCCCGGCATGCTGGCGCAGGGCTGGGGGCGCATCGTCAATATCGCCAGCACCGCGGCGCAGAAGGGCTACCCCTACGTTTCCGCCTATTGCGCCGCCAAGCACGGCGTGCTGGGCCTGACGCGTTCGCTGGCGCTGGAACTGGCGAAGAAGCCGGTGACGGTGAATGCGGTGTGCCCCGGCTACACCGAAACCGACATCGTGCGCGATGCCCTGGCCAACATCCAGGCCAAGACCGGCCGCAGCGAGGCCGAGGCGCAGGCCGAACTGGTCAAGCATAATCCGCAGGGCCGCCTGGTGCAGCCCACCGAAGTGGCCAACGCCGTGCTCTGGCTCTGCCAGCCCGGCAGCGAATCCATCACCGGACAGGCGATTTCCGTCTCCGGTGGCGAAACATATTAGGGAACACGATGAGCGACAAAACCTACCTCGACTGGCCCTTCTTCGACGACAGCCATCGCCAACTACAGGCCGATCTCGAAGCCTGGGCCGCCGCCAACGTCAGCGACGAGCACCATGCCGACACCGACCAGGCCTGCCGCGATTTCGTCGCCAGCCTGGGCCAGGCCGGCTGGCTGCGCTACGCGGTGGGCGGCACCGGCAACGGCGGCAAATACGACGTCATCGACACACGTGCCATCTGCCTGCTGCGCGAAACCCTGGCACGGCATTCCGGCCTCGCCGATTTCGCCTTCGCCATGCAGGGCCTGGGTTCTGGTGCGATCACCCTGCACGGCACGGCGGAGCAGAAGCAGCACTACCTGACGCGGGTCGCCGCCGGCACGGCGATTGCCGCCTTCGCCCTGTCCGAGCCGAACTCGGGTTCGGATGTCGCCGCCATGAGCTGCGCCGCGCGCGCCGAGGGCGAGCATTACGTGCTCGACGGCGAAAAGACCTGGATCTCCAACGGCGGCATCGCCGATTTCTACGTCGTCTTCGCCCGTACCGGCGAAGCGCCGGGATCGCGAGGCTTGTCGGCTTTCATCGTCGACGCCGGCACGCCCGGCTTCGAGATCGCCGAACGCATCAACGTCATCGCACCGCATCCGCTGGCGCGCCTGCGCTTCAGCAATTGCCGGCTGCCGAAGTCGGCGCTGCTCGCCGCACCGGGCCAGGGCTTCAAGGTGGCGATGCAGACCCTGGACATCTTCCGCACCTCGGTGGCCGCCGCCGCGCTCGGCTTTGCCCGCCATGCGCTGGACTCGGCGCTGGCGCGCGCTACCTCGCGGCCGATGTTCAACCAGACGCTGGCGGATTTCCAGATCACCCAGACCAAGCTGGCGCAAATGGCCACCGGCATCGACATCTCGGCGCTGCTCACCTACCGCGCCGCCTGGCAGCGCGACCAGGGGCAGAACGTCACGCGCGAGGCGGCGATGGCGAAGATGACCGCCACCGAAACCGCGCAGCAGGTGATCGATGCGGCGGTGCAGATCTGGGGCGGCCTCGGCGTGGTCAGCGAACATCCGGTGGAAAAGCTTTACCGCGAAATCCGCGCGCTGCGTATCTACGAAGGCGCCACCGAAGTGCAGCAGCTGATCATCGCGCGGCAGACCCTCAACGCCTACGGGCAAGAAGGGCACTGACCGGCGCCGGGATCGCAGCCGGAGCGCAAAGCCTCGCGCTGCCCGAGCAGGGCCTGGTTGCCGCCGCAGTCAGTCGATGGCGAAGTGCGTCGCGATTCGCAGCGCCTGCGCCGTGGTGAGGGGCTTGGGGCAATACATCGCGCCGAGGGTCGTCGCTTCGGCAGCCACCTCGTTGGCAAGGTCGGACGTCAGGATCACGAAGCGGGAGGCCGGGCACAGGTCGCGCATCCGCCGCAGCAGGTCGATGCCGTTGATGCCGGGCATGTGGTAGTCGATGGTCATGGCGTCGATCGGGCACTCCCTGGCGACCGATTCCGCTTCGATGGCATCGGCGGCGGTCTTGATCGTCCAGTCGCGAAGCAGTTCGGCCAATGTCGCCTGGATCACCCCGCGCTGTACCGCGCTGTCGTCGACCACCAGCAGTGTCCGGGTGCGGCGGCATCCAGGCGCATGCACCGTGCCGGGGCGCCAGCCCGCCAGCCATCGGTCGAAGTCCTCCCGCGCCATGGGTTTGGCGAACAGGAAGCCCTGCAGGGTCGGCGTGCCGATACGTCGCAGCAGGTCAACCTGGGCAAAGTTTTCCACGCCCTCGGCCACCACATCCATCGCCAGGCTGCGGCCGAAGGTGACGGTGGTGTTGAGTATGGCGTTGGCCTTGCCGTCGCTACCTGCGCGCCGAACGAAGCTGCCATCGACCTTGAGTTCGCGGAAGGGCAGGTCGGCGAGTTGCGAGAGGCTCGAATAGCCGGTGCCGAAATCGTCGATCGACAACAGGAATCCGGCGAGGGACAGGCGCGTCAGCGTCTCGATGGTTGCCTTGCGGTCGGTCATGATCCGGCTTTCGGTGACCTCGATCACCACCTGCTGCGGTCCGATGCCATAGTGGGACAGGATGGCGAGGAGCTTTTCCGGCAACTCGAGATCCACCGCGCAATCCATCGAGAGGTTCACCGCCAGTTTGAAGTCGTGGCCTTGTGCGTGCCATTCCTTCATGTCGTTGCAGGCATGCCCGAGGATGGCCAGAAGCAGGTCGAGGGCCAGGCCATGCTGCTCGATCGCGGGGATGAACTCGCCCGGGCTGATCATTCGTCCGCCGGGGGGCAGCCAGCGCGCGAGCGCTTCGACACCTTCGAGGGCAAGCCGGGTGCTATCGACCTTGGGTTGA
>CAIVQO010000008.1 GCA_903908065.1 uncultured beta proteobacterium
GGGCGCCGAGGCGGTGCATCCGGGTTATGGCTTTCTCTCAGAGAACGCCACGTTCTCGCGCCGGCTAGAGGAGGAGGGGATTGTCTTCATCGGTCCCAAGCATTACTCCGTCGAACAGATGGGCGACAAGATCGCCTCGAAGAAGCTGGCCCTGCAAGCCAAGGTCAATGTCATCCCCGGCTACAACGACGCCATCGACACGCCCGAGCAGGCGGTCGAGATCGCCAAGGGCATCGGCTATCCGGTGATGATCAAGGCGTCGGCCGGCGGTGGCGGCAAGGGCTTGCGCGTGGCCTTCAACGACAAGGAAGCGCACGAAGGCTTCGCGTCGTGCAAGACGGAAGCCAAGAACGCCTTCGGCGACGATCGCGTGTTCATCGAGAAATACGTCGAGGAGCCGCGTCACATCGAGATCCAGGTACTGGGCGATGCCCACGGCAACACGCTCTACCTGCATGAGCGCGAGTGCTCGATCCAGCGTCGCCACCAGAAGGTGATCGAAGAGGCGCCGAGTCCCTTCCTCGATGCGGCGACCCGCAAGGCCATGGGCGAGCAGGCCGTGGCGTTGGCCAAGGCCGTCAAGTACCAGTCGGCCGGTACCGTCGAGTTCGTCGTCGGCGGCAAGGACAAGAGCTTTTACTTCCTGGAAATGAACACGCGCCTGCAGGTCGAGCACCCGGTGACGGAACTGATCACCGGCCTCGACCTGGTCGAGCAGATGATCCGCGTCGCCGCCGGCGAGAAGCTGAGCTTCAAGCAGGAAGACCTCAAGATCAACGGCTGGGCCATGGAATGCCGGATCAATGCCGAGGATCCCTTCCGTGGTTTTCTGCCTTCCACCGGGCGTCTCGTGAAGTACGTGCCGCCGCCGGCTGAAAATGGCGTGCGCGTCGATACCGGCGTCTATGAAGGCGGCGAAATCTCGATGTTCTACGACTCGATGATCGCCAAGCTGATCGTGCATGGCGCGACGCGCGACCAGGCGATCGCCCGCATGCGCGATGCCTTGAACGAGTTCGTGATCCGCGGCGTGGCCAGCAACATTTCCTTCCAGGCCGCGCTGATGCAGCATCCGCGCTTCACCTCCGGCAACTTCAATACCGGACTGATCGCCGACCAGTATCCCAAGGGCTTCAACGCCGCCGACGTGCCGCACGACGATCCGCTGATGCTGGTCGCCACCGCCGCCGCGATCCATCGCCAGTACCTGGCGCGCAATGCCACCATCACCGGGCAGATGCCGGGCCACGAGTACAAGCCGGTCAGTGATTACGTGGTGCTGTTCAACGGCCAGCGCCATTCCGCAACCATCCGTCCGGCCGAGGGCGGATGGGACATCGAGCTGGCGGGCGGCAGCTACGCGATCCGCTCCAACTGGCAGTTCGGCGACATCCTTTATCGCGGCACGCTGAACGGGCAGCCGATCTGCATGCAGGTCGAGCGTCGCGGCTCGGTGTACCGCCTGTTCCATTGGGGCCTGCAAGCCGACGTGCAGGTGATGAGCGCACGCGCCGCCGACCTATTGGCGCTGATGCCGGTCAAGGCTGCACCCGACACCAGCAAGTTCCTGCTTTCGCCGATGCCCGGCCTGCTCACCGCCGTTGCAGTGAAGCCGGGTCAGGAGGTCAAGGCCGGCGAAGTGCTGGCCAAGATCGAGGCCATGAAGATGGAGAACGTGCTCAAGGCCGAGCGCGACTGCGTAGTGGACAAGCTGCTGGCGCAGCCGGGCGAAAGCCTGGCAGTCGACCAGCAGATCATCGCCTTCAAGTAAAAGGACAGGTCTCCGGCCGAGCCGGAGACAGTATCCCTTGCAGAAGGCATTGATGCTATGGCGACCCTCGAGGTCGCCGTAGTGCTTTTAGAGTGCGACGTCGACGCGCACTCCGATCAGCTTGGCATTGGGTGCCGCCGCACCGCCCGGATGACGGATGTACTGGTAGTTGGGCTGGATTGCCAGATAGGGTGTCAGCGCAAAGCGCCAGGTGATCTCCAGCGCATCCTCGCTGGATTTGGTGTTGCCTGGAACGGTTTGCACATCGCGCCACTTTTGCGACATGCCGGCGCGGGTCCAGGCTACGCCGAGCACATCGTCGGGACGGGCATCCAGCGGACCTTTCAGGTGCAGGCCGAGGTTCAGGCTGTTCTTTACGGCCGTCGAGTCGCCGTCGCCCCAGGTGTAGCGCGCAAAGCCGGACAGGAAGCGCTCGTCGCCGCCGCCCAGGCGCAGCAGCGTGCGTTCGCCGAGGACATAGCCGCCACGCTGATAACGCAGCACGGGGTTGCCACCGGCATCGGTGTCGCGCTGGTCATTCACCTTGCTGCTGTAGCCCCAGAGGCCCAGCGCCGCCTTGGCGTGGCCCTTGAACTTGTCGTTGTCGGCTTCCGGCAGCCAGCCTATCTCGCCGATCGAAAAGCTTCCGTCCCCCTTGGCGAAGCGGATCGCCGTGCGCTTGGGCCGTGCCGGATCGTTGGGGATGCCATCGAGCACGGCACCCATGGCATACACGGTCTTGGCGATGTTCCATTTCGCGCGCAGGCCAAAGGCCGAGTTGTTGAAGATCGAGGGGCCGCGCGTCAAGGCCAGATCGGCGGGCGTGCCGTACTGGGGACCGAGGAAGACGCCGGCCGAATCCACGGTGAAGAACTCGCTGTCGATCGGGTACAGGCCGGCCAGTACCGCCAACCGGTCGTCGAAGAGGCTTTGCTGCAACCAGGCCTGGAACAGGCGGGTGG
Organism: uncultured beta proteobacterium; assembly: GCA_903908065.1. Lineage (GTDB taxonomy): Bacteria > Pseudomonadota > Gammaproteobacteria > Burkholderiales > Rhodocyclaceae > Sulfuritalea. Next base: position 2,734 of record CAIVQO010000008.1, read on the forward strand.
TGGTCGGCGCGCCAACTTCGACATTGCTGACGCCCATCTGAGAGCCGACGAAGCGCGCGTTCGGGCCCCAGCCGCCATCGCTCAGTACGTTGATCATGGCACTACCGCCGTTCCAGCCGGCGGCCTTTTCAAGATCCACCTTCAGCTTGAAATCAAGGTGGCTGATGTGGCGTCCGCCGTTGCCGATGCCACCGCGGTTGCGCAGCGCGTCGACGCGTGCCAGGCCCTCGAACAGCACGCCTTTCTTGGCGGCCGCGCTGCGCGTTCCACCCCAGTCTCCGGAGAGGGTGTCCTCGGCGAAATTCGGAATGGCATCGTCGGCAAGGGCGGGGGCCGCCGCAAAAAGAAGAACAAGGCTGGCGAGCAGTCGGGGATGCATGGGATTCCTTCCGGTGCGAAACATGGGCGAGCGCGGTATTGTAGGGAACATTGGGCCTTGGGGGCGAGGCAGATGCAGGTGAGCGATCGGCTAGAATTTGGCCAAGCCTCCTTTGGAGCGTGACGTGCCACGCCTAGTTGTCCTGATCTTGTTTTTGTCTTGCCTTGCAGGCCAGGTCGGGACCAGTGCTGCCGCTGTCCGCCTTACGCCGCAGGCACTGTCGGTGCCGCTTGCGCCGCAGATCACGGTGCTGGAAGACGCCGGTGGCACAATGACCCTCGCGGACGTTCAGCGCCGCGCTGCCGACTTCAGGCCATCCGGCGTGCGCGATGACGCGGCGATCAATTTCGGCTATTCCTCCTCGGCCTGGTGGTTGCGCATCGATCTTGCCGCCGATCCCGAGGCCGCGCGCGACTGGCTGCTCGACATTGCCTTCCCGACGCTGGACAACATCGAGTATTTCGGCCCCGGTGGCGAACATCGGGTTGCCGGTGACCGCCTGCCCTTCGCCGCAAGGCCGCTGCTGCACCGGAATTTCGTGTTTCCGGTGCGGCTGGACGAAAGCGGTGTCGGTGTGATCTGGTTGCGCGTGGTGTCCGAGGGCACGCTGACCATACCCGTACGTCTTTGGCGGCACGAGGCTTTCTGGCAGGAATCGCTTTCCAGCTACGCCATGCTCGCGGTGTACTTCGGCATGCTGCTGGCACTGGCGGCCTACAACCTGCTGCTCTGGTTTTCGCTGCGCGACCATAACTACCTGACCTATGTGCTGTTTGCCGTCAGCATGGCGGTTGGCCAGCTCTCGCTCAATGGGCTCGGCAATCAGTTTCTCTGGCCCGATTGGCCGGTGTGGGGCAATCTGGCGTTCTCCACCGGGTTTGCCGCCACCGGTTTCTTCGGCGCCCTGTTCACCCGCGGCTTTCTTGAAACCCGGCGCAACCTGCCGCGCCTCGACGGCGCCATCATCGGCCTCGCCGGCCTGTTCGCCCTGTGCGCCGTCGCGCCCTTGCTGGCGCCATATCGGCTGGCCGCCATCATGACCTCGCTAACCGGCGTCAGCTTCTCGCTGATTGCCGTGGTGGCGGGGGTGCGCTGCTGGCGCGCCGGCCAGGCGGGGGCACGCGTGTTTATCCTGGCCTGGACCGCGCTGCTGCTCGGGGTGGTGGTGGTCGGCCTGCGCAACCTCGACCTGCTGCCCACCACCTTCCTCAGTTTCTATGCCATACAGATTGGGTCGGCGGTGGAAATGGTCTTGCTATCGTTCGCCCTGGCGGAGCGCATCAACGACCTGCAGCGCGAGAAAGACATTGCGCGGGGCGAGGCGATTACCACCCGGCAGGAACTGGTCGCCGCGTTGCAACGCTCCGAAGTCGATCTCGAACGTCGCGTCGCTGCGCGCACCGGTGAGCTGGAGTCAATCAATGCCAAGCTGCGCGAGAACGAGCGCCAGCTACAGGCGCTGGCCCACACCGATGTGCTGACCGGCCTCGCCAACCGCCTCTTGCTCGACGCCCGCCTGGAGCAGTCGATGCAGCATGCCCGCCGCAGTCGCGGTCAGGTGGCCTTGTTGCTGATCGACATCGATCATTTCAAGGCGATCAACGAAAGCCGTGGCCATGCCATCGGCGACGAAGTGCTGCGCACAGTGGCGGAGCGCCTGCGCGCCACCGTGCGCGAGGTGGATACCGTGGCGCGCATCGGCGGTGACGAATTCGTCATCGTCCTTTCCAGCATCAGCGGCGCCGCTGATGCCGAACGCATGGCGGAAAAGCTGGTGGCCGGCATCAGCGAGCCGATGCGGGTGCTGGGTATGCCCATCGAATGCAGCGCCAGCATTGGCGTGGCCCTGTTCGGCGGGGGCGAACTGACCGCAGCAGAGTTGTTGCGGCGCGCCGATCGCGCGATGTATGCGGCCAAGGAGGCGGGACGCAACAACTACCGGATGTTTTCCGGCTAGGCCGACCCGCCGATGGCGTTCAGGCCATCCGGGCGAAGGCGTCGATCACGTCCGGTGGGGCCTGCACCAGTTCGATCAGCACGCCCTCGCCGCCGATGGGAAACTGCTCGTTGGCCTTGGGGTGGAGAAAGGTGATGTCGTAGCCGGCGGCGCCCTTGCGGATGCCGCCCGGGGCAAAGCGTACGCCCTGCGCGGTCAGCCATTCGACAGCAACGGGGAGGTTGTCCACCCATAGCCCGACGTGGTTGAGCGGGGGCTCGTTGACTGCCGGCTTTTTGGCCGGATCGAGCGGTTGCATCAGGTCGACTTCCACCTTGAACGGGCCGCTGCCCATGGCGGTGATGTCCTCGTCCACGTTTTCGCGTTCGCTGACGTAATTGCCCGTCACCGAGAGGCCGAACATCTCGACCCAGAGTTTCTTCAGGCGGTCCTTGGAGGGGCCGCCGATGGCGATTTGCTGGATGCCGAGGATCTTGAAGGGGCGATTCTGAGTGCTCATGTCCGTGTTTCCGGTCTAAACCTGATTACTGCTGGCCGGGGATGCACTGGCGGATGCAGTTCAGCAGGTCGTCTTCGTCGTAGGGTTTGCCGAGGTAGTGATTGACGCCGATTTCCATCGCCATCTGGCGGTGCTTGTCGGCAGTGCGCGAGGTGATCATGATCAGCGGGATGTGTTTCAGGCGCTTGTCGCCGCGGATGTTGCGCGCCAGGTCGAAGCCGTCCATGCGCGGCATCTCGATGTCGAGCAGCATCACGTCGGGCATCACGTCGGCCAATTGTTCCAGGGCATCGACGCCATCCTTGGCGGTCAACACATGATAGCCATGGCGGGCCAGCAGGCGGCCGCTGATCTTGCGCACGGTGAGCGAGTCGTCGACCACCATCACGGCGGCCGCCGCTGCCGTGGAGGCCGGGCCGGTGCGGACCGTGGTTGCCGTCAAGGCGGCGGGTACGACCTGCGCCTCGGCAGCGGGGGCGACGACCTCCACCGGCGGCGGAACGCTGCTGCGCTCCGCGACGCGTGCGGCCAGGGCCACCGGGTTCAGGATCAGTGCGATTTCACCGTTGGCCAGCACCGTGGCACCGGCCAGGCCGGGGATCCGGGCCAGCTGCGGTCCGACGGCCTTGACCACGACTTCCTGGTTGCCGGAGAGGCTATCGACTTCAAGGGCGACACGCTCGGTACCGCCCCGGATCAGCAGGATCCAGTGACGGCGTTCCTGCGGCGGCATGGCGTTGCTGTCTCCCAGCAGCTTGCCGAGATAGTGGTACGGATAGGGATTGCCGAGCCATTCGGTGCTGCCGGCCTTGCGAATCTCTTCGGCGGCAGCGGGGCGGTGCTCGGTCGCCTGCTCGATCATCGAGGAGGGCACCGCGTAGTGGCGACTACCGACGGTGACCAGCACCACCTGGGTCACGGCGAGCGTCAGCGGCAGATAGACGCGGAAGGTGGCGCCCTTGCCGCTGACCGAAGAGATTTCGATACGGCCGCCGAGGCTGGCGGTTTCATTGCGCACCACGTCCATGCCGACGCCGCGGCCGGCCAGGGTGGTGACCTCGTCGGCGGTGGAAAAGCCGGATTGCAGGATCATCTGCGTCAGCGTGTGATCGTCGGGCATCGCATCCGGCGCCAGCAGGCCGCGATCGATGGCGCGATGGCGAATCTTTTCGAGGTTGAGGCCGGCACCGTCGTCGCTGATCGAGACCACGATTTCATTGCCTTCCTGGGCCAGCGAAAGCGTGATCTGGCCGATCGGGTCCTTGCCCGTCGTGCTGCGCTTTTCCGGGCTTTCCAGGCCGTGGGCGATGCTGTTGCGCAGCATGTGTTCGAGCGGGCCGCCCATCTTGTCCAACACCGAACGGTCGAGTTCGGTCTGGCCATGGCGAATGTCGAGGTTGGCGCGCTTGCCCGTGTCCTTGGCGGCCTGACGCACCACGCGGTGCAGGCGTTCGGCGATGCTCTCGAAGGGCACCATGCGGACGCCCATCAGGCGCTGCTGCAGTTCGCGCGAAAGCCGTGCTTGGGCGGCAACCGCCGCATTCGCGTGGTCGAGGTTGCGCATCAGGTTCTGCTGCACCGTGGCAACGTCATTCACGCTTTCCGCCATCATGCGCGTAACTTCCTGGAAGCGCGTGAAGCGGTCGAATTCAAGCGGATCGAACTCCTGGGCGCGTTCGCTGGCCAGCGCCTGTTGCGACATCATCTGGGACTCGGCCTGGATTTCCACTTCGCGCAGCTGTTTGCGCAGGCGGATGATGTTTTCCGTCAAGTCCAGCATCGACGCCTTCAACGCCAGCAACTCGCCTTCGATGCGGCCGCGCGCGATGGCGACTTCGCCGGCCTCGTTCACCAACTGGTCGACCAGGTCGGCGCGTACCCGCAGTTGTACTTGGGCGGTCGGCACGAACGGCGCTGCGCCTGGGCCCTGTCGCGCGGGGGCCGCCGGGTGGGGTGTTGCCGTGGGGGCCTCGACCGCCGTGGCTTGCGTTTCGGTGACGGTTTCGACGGACACCGAGGCCACCTGAACTTCGGACTTGGGTGGTTCCGGCTCGATGCTCGCCACGCCCGGATTGCGCAGGCGGTCGATCAGCATCGCCGCGCGGTCGTAGGAAGTTTCGAGTCCGTCGAGCGTGGCGGTTTGCACCGACTTCATGCGCACGGCCTGGTCGATGCGGTCTTCCATCGAGTGCAGCAATTCGCCGCAGCCCATGGCGCCGGCCATCCGCGCGCTGCCCTTGAGGGTGTGCAGATAGCGCTGCAGGGATTTTGCAACCTCGGCGTTGTTCGGATCGCCTCGCCATTGGCGCAGGGTCTCGCTGATGTCGCGCATCAGATCGACGCTTTCCTCGAGGAACAGCGGCAGGATCTGGACGTCGATCTCGTCTTCCATCCGCGCCGCGCGCCGGTCGGCTGCACTGATGGAGACCTCCGGCAATACCGGCTGGGCAGTCGCTTCGGTCGGAACATCGCCGGCGGCGGGTGTTTCGGCCTGATCCGGAGCAGCATCGCCACTCGGGAGCTCGACAGGCGATGCAATGGCTGCAGGCACCTCGGAAACAGGCTCGATGGCCGGATTCATTGCCTTCAGCTCATCGGTGAGATCCTGCTCCTCACCCGGCATGCGGCGCTGGGCTACGGCGCCAAGCATGCCTTCGAGGGCACCCGCGCAGCGCGCGAGCACATAGCGCTGGGCCTCGGTGGGCATTGCGCCGATCAAGGCCAGGCGGCCCAGCGCGTCCTCAAGGGCGCGGGCAAGGCCCGAAATCGGCAGGATGCCGGTGGCGGCTGAAATGCTGGCGGTGGTGTGGGCGGCGCGGATCACCTCGTTGCTCGGCACGGCTTCCTGGCCCAGGTTGGCCTGCAGGGTGGCGACGTGTTCGCGCGTCTCGTCCAGGTAGAGGTTGTACAGCACCGGCGATACTTCGACGTCGCCGATGCGCACCGGCGGTGGCGATGGGAAGCTGACCACCTCGGCCGATTCCGGCTCGGGCTCCGGCGCGGGTTCGGGTTCCGGCGCAGGGGCGGGCGCGGGCTCGGGCTCAGGTTCCAGCACAGGGGCGGGCTCGGGTTCCGGCGCAGGTTCCTCGACTGGTTCAATCGCAGCGATTGTCGGCAGCTCCGGTACCCCGGCATCGGGCACGGACGGGGCGGGCTCCATCGCTGTGGCGATCGGCTCCGCAATGTCCGGCAGGCTGAGTTCGAAAGTGGGCTCTGGCTCTGGCTCTGGTGTCGGTTCGGGCGCGGGCGCGGGCTCGGGCCCGGGCGTGGCAGGGGCTGCTTCCACCGGCAATTCTTTAGGCAGCGCTTCCGGAGCCGGCCCTGGCGAAGCTTCTGCCACAGGAGTCGGCGCTGGTGCTACGGCGGCCGGCGCTTCTTCGGCCGTTCCGCTCAGCACGGCGCAGCGCCGGGCGAGTTCAGCGTAGTCGTGGTGCTGGCTGCCACCGCCTTCGAGCTGCTTCACCCAGTGGGCAAACAGCATTGCGGCATGGTCGAGCATTTCCAGCAGGCCAGGACTGGCGGGCTTGGTATCGTGCAGCCAGGCATTGAGCACCTGTTCGACACCCCATGCGGCCTCGCCAAGCTCGGCAAGGCCAACCATGCGACCGCTGCCTTTCAGGGTATGGAAGCTGCGACGGACGGTGACCAGGACCTCATTGCTGGCCGGCGCAGCATGCAGCATCGGCAGGTTTGCATTGATGGTGCCGAGAACTTCGTTGGCTTCCTCGAGGAAAATACCCAGCAGTTCGGCGTCGAGGTCTTCTTCGCTTGCCTCCATGAGGCGTTCGGCCTCTGCCGATGGCGCCGGGGCCGCAACGACGACCGGCGGGACGGCAACGGGCGGCTCCGGCTCGGCGGGTACTTCGAAACCTTCGACTTCGAAATCGGGAAGACCTTCCTCTGCCGCTGGCGCTTCGGCTGCCTCTGGCGCCGACAGCGGCTCGGATAGCGGCTGTGCTTCCGGTTCCAGTTCCGGCGCGGGCGTGGGTGCGGGGGCGGGTGCGTCCGGGACGATGGCCGCCTCGGGCGCCACGGGTGCCACCGGGGCTGCGGTGGCGGCCTCTGGGACGGGCGCCGGTGTCGACGCTTCCGCTACCGCCGGGGCGACGGGTTCGGGCTCTTCGCGTACCGGGGCCGGGCGAGGCGGCGGCGGTGCCAGGATGGCGTCGATGTCGGCCGCGCCACCTTGCAACTGGGTGACGAAGAATCCAAGCGCCGAGAGTTTCTTGGCGACATCCTCGAACTCGCCCGCCTCGGGCGCGAATCCGGCCTGGGCAAAGCGCCCGATCGCGCTGGCGCATTCCGCCAGCACGGCGTTGGCGCGATCCTGGCCAAGGACCAACAAGGCTCCCTGGATCTGTCGGATCGGCTTTTCCAGCGCGGCCAGCCCGGACTGTTTGCTGCTGTCGCGGAAGAAGGCGTCGAGCGCCGTTTCGATGGTGCCGAGGTTGCTCTTGATTTCGCGCGCGACGGATTCCAGCAGCAGGCGTTCCTGCGCACGCCGCGACATGGCGTCGAGGTGCGGCAATTCGAGCATGCCGAGTTCCTCGCCGCGCTCGACGGCCGCCAGGCGTTCGATGACGGCATCCGTCGAATGCGCAAAATCAGCGTCGAGGGACTGGAAATTTTCCAGGGCCGATTCTGCCAACAGCAATGCCGTGGCCATTTCCAGCGCCATCACCTCGTTATGGCGCGACGGATCGCGGCGCAGGCGATCGGCGCTGTCGAGGATGGCGGCGGTCAAGCGCTGGTAATCGGCCTGGCCGGTGGCGGCGCCCTCTTCTGCGATTTTCGCGGTACGTTCATGGAACGGTGGCAGCGCCGCGGCGGTGCCGGCGCAAAGTCGGTTCCAGTCATCCTTGGCGCCGGCCAGCAGGTCGCGCAGGCGGCGGATGACCGGAAGCAGGCGTTCGGTCTCCGACGGGGTGGCGGTCGGCACCATGCCGTCCAGCCGGTAGGCAGCGCGGACCACCGCCAGGGCGTCGCCCCCCGCGGTGGCGCATGCGGCCAGGTAAAGCGCTTCGCGCAGCGCCTGTTCCGGAACTTCGGTTTGCCCTTCGCTGAGCTTTTTGACCAGGGCACCGAGGCGCATGGCAAAGCGTTTGGCATCGCCGGCATCCGGCAGGCCGCCGGCGGCCATGGCATCCAGCACGCCGATCGATACCCACCAGTAGGCGCGCGCTGCGGGCGTGCCGCGTGTCATCTCGATCATCGCGGTCGAGACTTTCATTTCGGCGGCGCCTTTGCGGTCGCCCTTAAGCCATTTCAAGAGGCCGCGTTCGAAACCCAGGCGCGCCGCCTTGATTCGCGCCGCCAGCGCCTCGGCAGCAAGGGCCGGGGGATCCTTTTCGCGCTTCGGTGGGCGTTGTGTCAGATCGGGGAAGAACAGGGCGGATGGACCGGGTGCGGCCAATCCGCGTGCCACGGCCATGGCCGAATACGCGCCGATCAGTTTCAGGGGCTGATCCGGGTGGCCCGCCATGAGGCCGTCGAGGTAGGCGCGCAGTGCACGGAAACCCGACTGCGCGGCGGCGATTGCGGCACCGGAATCCTTGGCGGAGCCGTCGCCGAGCGCGGCAAGCAGCTGTTCTATGGCGTCGGCGAATTCGGTAATGCCTTCCAGGCCGACAATGGCCAGCGCGCCATGCGCCTGGTGCATGCTGGCACGTGCCTTGGTCAGGCCATCGCCTGCCGTGTCGGCGGCATAGGCCGTGAGGCACTCGCCCGCGCGCTCGAGGGCAAGGTCGATCTCTCCCTTGACCCAGGACAGCGGGCCGATATCCAGTTCCACGCTCATGAGGGCTAGTTGTTGTTTGTAGGACCCGGGCTGCTGTGAATCAAACCTTGAAGCCGGAGACTGAACCCTTCAGCTCCGCAGCAAGTTCCGTCAATTCGCCAATCGAGACGGCGGTCTGCTGCGTGCTGGTGGTGGTCTGGCCGGTAATCTGCAAGATGTGCTGCATGGACGAGGCCACCTTGGTGGCGATATCGGCCTGCGTTTGCGTATCGGACGAGATCTTTTGAATCAGGCGCGCCAGATCCTGCGACACGCTGGAGATTTCTGACAGCGCCTGGCCAGCGGCATCGGACAGCTTGGCTCCTTCAACCACGCCCTGCGTCGAGTGTTCCATGGCAGCTACGGCGTCATGGGTGTCGGTCTGAATCGTCTTGACGATGGCCGCGATCTGCTTCGTCGCCTCGGCGGAACGTTCGGCCAGCCGCTGCACTTCCTCGGCAACCACCGAGAAGCCACGGCCCGCTTCACCCGCCGATGCCGCCTGGATCGCCGCGTTCAAGGCCAGCACGTTGGTCTGCTCGGTAATGTCCGAGATCAGTTCCACGATTTCACCGATCTCCTGCGAGGATTCGCCAAGTCGCTTGATCCGTTTCGACGTCTCCTGGATCTGGGTACGGATGTCGTTCATGCCTGAAATCGAGTTCGACACGGCCGAGGATCCCTTGCGCGCCGCTTCCAGCGAGGCATTCGCGACGCGGGCGGATTCAAGGGCCGAGGATGACACCGCTTCCATCGACTTGGCCATGTCCAGAACGGTGGCGTTGGCGCTCATGATCTCTTCGGATTGCACCTTGGTCGCGGCAAGCAGCTCGTTGGATGTCGACTGAGCGGCGTTCGAGGCGCTGGTCACCCGTTCGGCGGCATCGTTGATGCCGCGCACCAGCACGGCGAGTTCCTCAATCGTGTAATTCACCGAGTCGGCAATGGCGCCCGTGATGTCCTCGGACACCGTGGCGCGTACCGTGAGGTCGCCGTCGGCGAGGTCGCCCATCTCATTCATCAGCCGCAGAATGGCGCCCTGGGTGGCATCCTTCTCCGCCTCGGCGATACGTCGTTGCTGTTCCGCCTCGCTGGAACGGCGCACGCCTTCGTCGTTGAAGGCCTTCACCATCAGTACCAGCATCAGAAGCGCGATGGAGCCGAAGATTGCCGCTGAGAAGGATGAAAAGTGCTGCTCGGCAATTTCCTTCTCGTAGGCATTTACCAGCGCGTCGGCGTGGCCGGCCATGGTGCGAAATCCGTTCTGCAGTCCCGATCCGGTCTTGCGTGCTTGGACCAGGGGCTTGAGCTCGCCGCTGAGGGCTGGCACCGCAGCCATCATTGCCTTGAGGCCGAGCCCCAGGGGGGTATCGGCGGCCGCGAGTTCCTGCGCCGCAGGAATATCCTTGGCCAACTGCACCGCGGTTGCTTCGTCGAAGCCCGGCGCCCAGGCCAGCTGGTGGGCGCTGCGCAGAATTCGCTCGGTCAGCAGGGGCAGGCGACCGCCGGCGGCTTCCGCGGCCTCGGTCATGGCATGGCCGCGAATTGCGGCCTCGACCGCCAGGCGGTTGATCGCCGTGAGCCGGTTCTCGTTGGCCAGCACCAGGTTGATGGCGTCGTTCTGTTTGACCCAGGCCTCGCGCAACGCGTCCAGCGCGGGGCGCGCCTCGGGGCTGGTGGCGGCGACCTTGACGCCCTTGACTTCGCCGCCTTCGAGTAGGCTTTCCAGCAGCTTGCCGAAGGTATCGCGCGCCTCGCGCAGCTCCGAGAAGCCGTCCTTCTGGCCTTCCATGGCCGCCAGCGCTGCCTTCGGGATCTGGTGCGTCAGGGGCGCAATATGGCTGGCCACCGACAGGAAGGTGGTGCCGCGCGCCGTCGTTTGTACTTGCATGAATATGGCGGCGATGGAGATCAGCAGGCTGATGAGGAAAATACTGCCGAGGATGCGGAACTGCGTATCGATGGCCAGATGCCCAATCAGGGGCATCTTGCTCTGACCGCGCCTGTCAATCAGCGGTGCCGCGCTGGCGGCGGCTCTGGGGTCCCTGGGCTTTCGTCGATCAAAGCTTGGCAGTTTGAAGGGCAGCTTGAAGGCCATGGTCTTTCCTCTCCGGTGCGCTCAAAGCGCAATATCTAGGTAGCGTGGATCCGCCAGCAGGGCAGGAATGCGCAACTGGGTCCAGACGACCTCCTGCGCATCCTTGAAACGTCCTCCAAGCCAGGGCGCGGTTTCGCCGATGCCGGTGCGAACCTCGCCGGTGGCACGCATTTCCAGCTGCGGGCGCAAACCGAGGGCACGACGCACCAGCAGCGCGCTGTTGATGCCTTGGCGGGCGCCGATCAGCAGCAGGCGCGACTGGGCATTGATCGGGGTAGGCGCACCGCCGCGCCAGGCAGCGAAATCCACCACGCTGTAGAGCACGCCACGAATGTTGGCGATGCCGGTGAACCACGGCTTGGTCAGCGGTGCCGGGGTGAGCTCAGGCAACGGCGTGACTTCGCCCGAATCGGCCAGGTCGATCAGCCAGCGGCTTCCCCCCGTCAGTTCATCGGCGCCCGACTCGATGCCAAGCAGGGCATTGCCACCCTCGCCGCGCCGGGCAGATACCAGGCGATCGGAGAGGTTCTGCTGGAACTCGCGCAGGCTGATGCGTTTTGCCATTATCCGAGCGCGGCGATCTTGGCCAGTAGAGCCGGCCCGTCAACCGGCTTGGTGACATAGTCCTGGGCACCCTGGCGCATGCCCCACAGCTTGTCGGTTTCCTGATTCTTGGTGGTGCACATGATGACCGGGATGTCCTTGGTTTCCTCATCCTTCGACAGCGCACGGGTGGCCTGGAACCCATTGGTACCGGGCATCACGACGTCCATCAGGATCAAATCGGGCTTGATCTGCTTGGCGCGGGCGATGCCTTCGTCACCGCTTTCGGCAGTGCTGACCTGATAGCCGGCGCCACTCAGCAATTCAGTCAGGATATGACGTTCGGTGGGAGAGTCATCGACGATCAGTACATTCTTGATGGGCATGATGCTTACCTCGCAAACTGGAAAACGATCAGCCGCCACCGGCATGGTCGGCAACGGTCTTGAGCAGGCTGTCCTTGGTGAAGGGCTTGGTCAGGTATTCGTCGGAACCGACCATGCGGCCGCGCGCGCGGTCGAACAGGCCGTCCTTGGACGAGAGCATGATCACCGGCGTGGCGGAGAATTTCGGATTCTTCTTGATCAGTGCACAGGTCTGGTAGCCGTCCAGGCGCGGCATCAGGATGTCGCAGAAGACCACGTGCGGCTGGTGATCGTTGATCTTTGCCAACGCGTCGAACCCGTCTTCCGCCAATACCACCTGGGCACCGGCCTGCAGCAGAAATATCTCGGCGGTCTTGCGAATGGTGTTCGAATCGTCGATCACCATCACCTTGATGCCGGAGAGCTTAGGTGTCTCGCTCACATTACTCCAAGCCGAATCAGCGGTTCGAACACCGGGAGTACACGCTGGCGCAAGCTCGTGCCGTCACAAGTTGCCGCCATGGCATATGCCATTCATCCCCCCGCCCGCATGTTGTCAAAATTCTTCAGCTAAGCACTGCAAGTTGTAATCATACTTAGATTTTTGCGCTTGCAAAGCACTCTTGGCGCATATTCCGTGGGCAATAGCGCCGCCTGTGGGAATTTTGTGAGGCTCCGGCAATTTTCCCGCGCTGGCGAGCAAGGGACCGGAACCGGACGCGAAATCCCCGGTTTTCGGCCCGACAAAGGCCATCGGCTAAAATTCGCTTCATCCCTTTCCGCCCATGCCGGAACACTTCCGCGCCCAATGACTGCCGCTGCCAAAGTACCCGCCGTCCCGCCTGCCGTACTCAGTTTTGCCGCCTCCGATCCCACCGGCGGAGCCGGCATCCAGGCCGATATCCTGACCGTGGCCAGCCTAGGCTGCCATCCGTTGTCGGTGCTTACTGCCATCACCGTGCAGGACACCACCGGCGTCGAGGGCGTGTTGCCTATCGATGCGGGTTGGGTGGCGGACCAGGCGCGAGCCCTGCTGGAGGACATGCCGGTCGCTGCGTTCAAGATCGGGCTGCTGGGCAGCGTCGAGGTGATCGCCGCCATCGCCGAGGTGGTGGCGGATTACCCGGACATTCCGCTGGTGCTCGATCCGGTCCTGGCGTCTGGTCGCGGCGACCAGTTTGCCGACGAAGAGATGATCGAGGCCATGATCGGCCTGCTCTTGCCGCAGACCACGCTGATCACGCCCAACAGCCTCGAAGCACGGCGGCTGGCACAGCAACTCGGCGTCGGCGAGGATGGCCGGCGCGATTCCGGTCTGGCGGAATGCGCGCGCGCCCTGCTCGATGCCGGATGCGAGCAGGTGCTGGTGACCGGCACCCACGAAGGCACGGCGCAGGTGGTGAATACCCTGTATGGCAGCCACGGCGTGATCCGCAGCGACCGCTGGGAGCGCTTGCCCGGCAGCTATCACGGCTCTGGCTGTACCCTGGCTTCGGCGGTGGCGGCCTATCTGGCCTGTGGCGCGGGCATCGGCGACGCGGCGCACGGCGCGCAGGAATACACTTGGCGCACCCTGGCCGCGGGCTACCGGCCGGGCATGGGACAATTCATTCCGGATCGGCTATTCTGGTCGCGGGAGGAAACCGACGATGCCGACAAGGGCTGAAAGCAGGCCTGAATGGGCAAAAGGGGAAATATCGTGAGCTTGAAGGGCCTGTGTGCGGTCACGCTCGACGACATGCTGTTGCCGCGCCTTTCGGCGCTGGTCAGGGCTGCGCTCGACGGCGGCACGCCCTGGGTCCAATACCGCAACAAGACCGCGCCGCGCGCCCTGCGCCGCGCCCAGGCCGCCGAATTGCTGCGCATCTGCCGTGCTGCCGGCGCCAGCCTGATCATCAACGACGACGTCTGGCTGGCGGTCGAGATCGGCGCCGATGGCGCCCATGTGGGGCGTGGCGACGCGCCGGGCGGATCCCTGCTGGCAGCGCGCGAAGCCTTGGGCCCGAAGCGCATCCTCGGCGTTTCCTGCTATGACGACCTTGCGCTGGCCGAAGAGGCCGCCCAGGCCGGTGCCGACTATGTCGCCTTCGGCAGCATGTTTCCCTCGCGCACCAAGCCCGATACAGTCAGCGCGCCGCTCGAAATCCTGGGCCAGGCCAGGCGTTTCGGCCTGCCGGTGGTGGCCATCGGCGGCATCACGCTGGAGAACGCGCCGCAGCTGATCAAGGCCGGCGCCGACATGCTGGCGGTGGTGAGCGACCTGTTCGATGCCATGGACATCAAGGCGCGCGCCGAGGCCTACCAGAACCTTTTTGCCGCCGCGAAGTGAAGCGGCGCTGTTTCGCCGGCGGTGATGCCGCCATTTCCTGAATCGAAAGACGAGCCGACCATGTCACGCAACGAAGACCTGTTTTCCCGCGCCCAGAAAACCATCCCCGGCGGCGTCAATTCACCCGTCCGCGCCTTCCGTTCGGTGGGCGGCGCGCCGCGCTTCTTTGCGCGCGGCGAGGGTTCGCGGGTGTGGGATGCCGACGGCAAGGCCTATCTCGACTATGTGGGATCCTGGGGACCGCTGATCCTCGGCCACGCCGACCCCGACACGGTGGCGGCGGTACAGCAGGCGGCGGCCAAGGGACTTTCCTTCGGTGCGCCGACCGAGGCCGAGATCGAACTCGCCGAACTGCTGGTGCAGCGCGTGCCGAGCATGGACATGGTGCGTCTGGTGTCCTCCGGCACCGAGGCGACCATGAGCGCGATCCGCCTGGCGCGCGGCTTCACCGGACGCGACGTGATCGTCAAGTTCGAGGGCTGCTACCACGGCCATGGCGACAGCCTGCTGGTCAAGGCCGGTTCCGGCCTACTGACCTTCGGCAACCCGTCCTCCGCCGGTGTACCCGCCGACCTCGCCCAGCACACCCTGGTGCTCGACTACAACGATGCCCAGGGCCTGGCCGATGCCTTCGCCAAACACGGCAAGACCATCGCCTGCGTGATCGTCGAGCCGGTGGCCGGCAACATGAACCTGATCGCGCCCAAACCCGAGTTCCTCGCCGCAATGCGCGAGCTATGCACGACGCATGGCGCCGTACTGATCTTCGACGAGGTGATGACCGGGTTCCGCGTCGGGCCGGGATCCGCACAGGGGCTGTACGGCATCACGCCCGACCTGTCGACCTTCGGCAAGGTGGTCGGCGGCGGCATGCCGCTGGGCGCTTTTGGCGGCCGTCGCGAGATCATGGAAAAGATTGCGCCGCTCGGCCCCGTGTACCAGGCCGGCACGCTGTCGGGCAATCCGCTCTCGGTGGCGGCGGGCCTGGTGACCTTGAAGAAGATTGCGACCCCCGGCTTCTACGAGGCCCTGAAGGCACGCACCAAATCGCTCGTCGATGGCCTGGCCGGCGCGGCGCAGAGGCATGGCGTGAAGTTCAGCGCGCAGTCGGTGGGCGGCATGTTCGGCGTGTACTTCGCCGCCACGCCGCCGACCTCCTATGCGGAAGTCATGGCCAGCGACAAGGAGGCCTTCAACCGCTTCTTCCACGCCATGCTCGATGCCGGCGTTTATCTGGCGCCGTCGGCCTACGAGGCCGGCTTCGTTTCGGCGGCGCATTCCGACGCGGATATTGCGGCGACGGTGGCTGCGGCCGAGGCGATTTTTACCGCGGGCTGAGCGGATTCGGATGCGAAAGTCGGCGCTGGTGATACGGCGACCATGGCGACCCTGAGCCCCGCCACTGCCTGGCTGGTCCTGCTGGTCGCCGGCCTGTGTGAAGTGGCCTGGGCGATCGGCCTCAAGTACACCGAAGGTTTCACCCGCCTGATCCCGAGCGCATGGACCCTGGCGGCGATGGCGGCGTCCGTCTTTCTGCTCGCCTGGTCGCTGAAGACCCTGCCGGTGGGTACCGCCTACGCCGTATGGACAGGAGTCGGCGCTGTCGGTACGGCGATCCTCGGCATGGTCCTGTTCAACGAGTCGCGCGAGGTGGCGCGCCTGGTGTGCATCGGCCTGATCGTGGCCGGCATCCTCGGCCTCAAGCTGGTGACGAAATAGCTGCCTGGCTCAGGCTTCGCGGCGGGCCCGGTTGGCCGCCAGCAGCCGTCGCGCCCGGCGCGTTTCCAGCCAGCGCAGGCTGACGTAGGTGCCCCAGCCGAAGAGGCCCATGGCGGCGATGAAGGCGCCATAGGACACGGGCCAGGGAATGCCCTGGGTCATCATCGAGAACTCGCTCATGCCGCCGATGCCGGCGATGATGTTGAGCGGCACGAAGACCACGCTGATGGTGGTCAGCTTGGACACGCGCTTGTTCTGGTTGATGTTGATGAAGCCGACCGTAGCGTCCATCAGGAAGTTGATCTTGCCGAACAGGAAGGAGGTGTGTCCGTCCAGCGAATCGATGTCGCGCAGAATCTGGCGCGCGTCGTCGTGCTGTTCGGCGGAGAGCAGGCGGCTGCGCATCAGGAAGGACAGCGCGCGCCGTGTGTCCAGCACGTTGCGGCGGATGCGGCCGTTCAAGTCCTCTTCCTTGGCGATGTCGGAGAGGATTTCCGCGGCCTCGTCGTCGGTGACCTGCGGCGTCAGCACGGTGCGGCTGACCTTCTCCAACTCGGCGTAGATGTCTTCCAGCGCGTCGGCGGAATACTCGACGTCGGCGTCGTAGAGATCGAGCAGCACGTCCTTGCCGTCGGTGACGTAGCCCGGCTGGATTCGTGCGCGCAGGCGCTGCAGGCGGAACACCGGCAGTTCCTCGTCGCGCATCGAAAACAGGATGTTGTTGTGCAGGACGAATGCCACCGGCACGTTGCGCGATTCGTCTTCCTTGTCCAGCAGGAAGTCCGAATGCATATGCACGTCGCCGTTGTCCTCGATGTAGAAGCGGGCCGAGTCCTCGATGTCGGTCAGGTCGTCGGCGTCCGGCAGCTCAAGTCCGAAGAGGTCCTCGACCCACTGTCTTTCCTCCTGCGACGGCGCCAGCAGGTCCACCCAGATCGGCGCGGTGGCGGCGAGGTCGTCCTTGCTGTCGATCTGGACCTGGCGCAGGCGTCCATTCTTCAGCTCGAAGGCGTTGATCATCACCGGTCGGCGTGCGGCTTCGCTGGCCTGCTGCGTGCCCTGCAGGTCGCCGGCAGAGGCGGCGGCCGGTTCGTCGGGTTCCTCGTCGAGCGATTCCTGGAGCGCCTCCGACATTTCGTCGAGCACGTCCTCGCCCTGTTCCTTGTCCAGCAGTTCCCAGACCTGGACGCTCTCGTCCGGCGGCAGGGCATCGAGGATGCGCGCCACCGATTCCGGCGCCAGCGGCTCGAGCCGCGCGCGCAGCGCGGCCCATTCCTGGCGACGAACCAGGTCCTCGACCTCGCGCAGGGTCTCTTGCTCCTCGGCGCGGCTGCGCGCCTCGGCATCGTCTTCGGCGGGTGGGGTGAGGATTTCCGACATAGGCCAATTCTAGACTGTCATGGCACGTAGGCGTTGCCCATGCGACCGAGGATCAGCTCGGTGCGGCCGTTCATGTAGGCCGAATAGGGATTGCGCTCGTAACGACGTGGCGCCGGTAGCATCACGGCGAGACGGGCCGCCTGTTCCGCCCCGAGCTGGCTGGCGGAGATGCCGAAATAGCGTCGTGCCGCCGCCTCGGCGCCGAAGATGCCGTCGCCCCATTCGACCACGTTGAGATATACCTCGAGGATGCGCTGCTTGTCCCACAGCAGTTCGATCCAGACCGTGATGATGGCCTCCTCGCCTTTGCGGAAAAAGGACTTGGTCGGCGACAGCAGCAGGTTTTTCGCCAGCTGCTGCGAGATGGTGGAGCCGCCGGCGACGACCTTGCCCTGCTTCTGGTTCTTTTCCATGGCCTTCTGGATACCCTCCCAGTCGAAGCCCTCGTGGTCCACGAACTTGTCGTCCTCGGCCGAAATGACGGCGCGCTTGAGGTGCATGGAGATCTTTGCGTAGGGAACCCATTGGCGCTTGAGTTCGGCCTTGGGATTCTTCTGGCGCGCCTCGGCCAGGCGCTGGTTCTGGAAGCTCGTGTTTTCGGGATTGGCCCATTTCCACCACAGCACCCAGCCCAGGTACCAGCCCTGCCAAAGCAATAGCACCCCAAATACCACCGCCAGCCCGTACTTGAGCCAGCGCGGCGCTGGCCTCATTGCCCGCCTTTCATGGCCGCCAGCACTGGCCCAGTGTGCGGCCGCACCCCGCGCCAGACGAAAAAGGCCTCGGCCGCCTGCTCGACCAGCATGCCCAGGCCGTCGGCGATGCGCGCACCGGCCTCGCGCGCCTGCACCATGAAGGAAGTTTCGCGGCCATAGACCATCTCGTAGGCGACACTGCGTGGCGCGAATATGGAAGTCGGCAGTGGTAGCACGGCGCCCGACAGCCCCGCCGAGGTGGCGTTGATCACCAGGTCGAAGCTGCGTCCGGCCAGGCCGCCAAAGCCGCAGCCGTCCGGCTTGATGCCGACCGCGCAAGCCGGCAGGCGGGCGAACTCCAGCGCCAGTCGTGCCGCGGTTTCTTCGGTGCGATTGGCGATCAGCAGCTCCGCCGGGTTTTCCAGCAATAGCGGCAGGATCACGCCGCGTGCCGCGCCGCCGGCGCCCAGCAGCAGGATGCGACGCCCGGCCGGATCGCAGCCGAGGTTGTGCTTGAGGTCGCGCACCAGGCCGGCGCCGTCGGTGTTGTCGCCGAGAGTCTCGCCGCCATCGAAGCTCAGGGTATTCACTGCGCCGGCTGCTTCTGCCCGCGGCGTGCGGGCGGTGGCGAGGCGAAACGCCTCTTCCTTGAAGGGCACGGTGACATTGGCGCCGCGTGCGCCGGCGTGGTGGCGGGCGCGGAAGGCGGCGATCGCCGCGGCGAAGCCGTCCTTTTCGGCGAGGATCGCCTCGTAGCTGATGTCCTGCCGGGTCTGCGCTGCAAACAGGGCGTGGATGCGCGGCGACTTGCTGTGGCCGATGGGATTTCCGAACACGGCGTAACGATCGGTCATTCAGTCGGCTTTCAGGCGGTCGGCGTTGGTGAAGGTCCAGGTGCGGGTGATCTCGAGGATGTCGGTGTCACGCCGGATCGCTTCGGGAAAGGCGGCGTAGGGCGCCGCCATGCGCACGATGCGTCGCGCCGCCTCGTCCAGCAGGTTCTGGCCGGAGGAGCGAGCGATCTCGACCCGGTCGAGGTCGCCATTGGACTTGATCACCACGGTCAGCACCAGGCTGCCGTAGAGCTTGCCCTTGGCCGCATCCGGGTAGTTGAGGTTGCCGATGCGCTCGATCTTCTGCCGCCAGTCCTCGACATACTGGGCGAAGCGGTATTCCTCGACGCGGGCGCCGATGAATTTCTTGCGCGGCCGCTGGTTGTATTCCTCCATCTGGCGGGCGATCTGGCCTTCGAGCCGGGCGATGGCCATGGCGCTGCTGGCGAGGTCGATGCCGGAGCGGATCGGTTCGGCCGAGGGCGCCGGTTCCGGCTTGCCGCGTTCGAAGTTGACCGAGCGGTCGCTCTTGAGGCGGGTCATTTGCTGCTGAGCCTGGGCTTCGAGTTCGGCAACGCGGCGCTGGGCCTCGATCAGTTCGTTGCCCTCGCGCGTGTTGGGCGAAGGCGGCAGCGGGGTCCTGGCGCGGCGGTCCTCATCGACGTTGCCGCCGCCGTCGAGATTGGTCTGCGCCTTGGCCTGGGCCTTGTCCGGCCGCGCCTTGCTCTTGCTGTTGACCAGGATGACTTCCAGCGCGCGTTCGCGCGCCTTGTCCATGAAGTCTGGTGGCGTGAAGCGCACCGCCAGCAGCACGGCATGGATCAGCAGGGAGATGCCGAAGGCCAGCGTCAGGTTGCGCCGCGGCGGGTCCATGGCCGCCAGGAAGGCCGGCATGGGCATGGCCGGCAATGCGGGCAGGGCAAGGCGTGGCAGGCTGGGCAGGCGTGGCATGGGCCTGACAATTTTACTCTGCCGCTGTTTGCTCCCCGTCCTCGGCGAAGGGCTCATCAGAGCCTGTATTGGCTGCCAATTCGGGCGCCGGTTCAAGGTAGCGCAGGCGAATTTCGGCCTCCAGCAGGTCGATCGCGTCGATGCTCAAACGCACGGCCGCACCGCGCGGCATGTCTGGGAGCGACGGCACCCGTGCCACCAGCGGAATGGCCTCCAGGCGCAGCAGCGACTCGCGCAATACCCGGCCGACGGCGGTTTCGGCACCCCGCTGCATCAGCCAGCGCAGGCACCAGTAGCGTTCCATGCCGCGCTGGAAATCGGCGTAGGCGGCATAGGTCAGCTCGAAGTCGCGCATCGCCGCCAGCAAGTCGGCCGACTTAGGCGCGAAGAATGGCGCTTCCTCGCGCAGCAGGGCCAGCAGTTGCCACTGGTTGAGCAGGTCGCAATAGCGCCGCAGGGGCGAGGACGACCAGGCGTAGCAATCGACGCCGAGGCCCTCGTGCGCCGCCGCCACCGTGCTCATGCGCACCTTGCCGGCAGTCTGCACGCGGTATAGCGCCGGGATGCCGGCATCGCGCAGCATGCCGCCCCAGGTGGCGTTGGCCAGGATCATCAGTTCCGCGACCAGGGTGTCGAGCGGGCTGCCGCGCTGGCGTTCCTCGATCAGGACATGACCCTTGCCCGGCTCGGCCGCAATGCCGCTGTCGGCCGTCCAATCGACGACGAAGCTGTAATCCTTGCGGTTGCCGTTGTCCGAAGGCTTGCCGCGTCCGGCTTCCAGTACCTGGGCGAACTCCCAGAGCAGCTTGAGCTCGTCGCGCCAGGCGAAATCGCCCAGGCCGCTGGCGAGCGTGGCGGCATTGAACACCGGTTCGATGTCGTGATGGCGCAGGTTGGCCGCCACCGGCACGCGCTCGATGCGGGTTTCGTGGCCGAGCAGGCGGTAGTCGGCGGCGACGTCGAGGTACAACGAGAGCGCCGGCACGGCATGTCCGGCGGCGAGCGTGAAATGCTCGACCACGGCCTCGGGCAGCATGGTGATCTTGCGCCCCGGCATATAGACCGTCGAGAGCCGTTCGCGGGCGATACGGCCGAGGTCCGTATCGGGTGCAAAGCCGAGCCCGGGCGCGGCGATGTGGATGCCGATGCGCCAGCCGCCCTCGGGTTTTGCAGTGACCGAGAAGGCGTCGTCAATCTCGGTGGTGTGTGCATCGTCGATGCTGAAGGCTTGAACTTGGGCAAGCGCAAGTTCAAGCCCTTCAGCATCGCCATTTGCTGAGCCATCCCCCCGTCCCCCTTCCCCGGGAAGGGGGCTACTGGTCGGGCGCTGCGCGCCAATTGCACGAGGAGGGACGTAAGAGGGGAACCCGGTGCCGCCCTTGCCCTCGGGAAAGTATTCGAAAAGGAAGCGGCCCAGGTGGTAATCATGGGTCGAGGCCAACGCGCCGCAATCGAAGAGCAGGCGGGCGACGGACTTGCCGGTCTCGCCGCAAGCGGCTTCGAGCGCCTTGGTTTCGCCGCGGTTGCGGTCCGGCTTGTAGATCAGCTGCGGCAGGATGGGGCCGAACTCGGCCGGTAGCCTGCCGGCCTTGAGTTCGCCGACCATGCGCTCGATGGCCAGGGCCTGCTGGCGCTTCTTCTCCAGTCCGGCCAGCGCGGCCTGCAGGATCTCGGGCGGCGCCTTGCGGAAGCGGCCGCGGCCCTTGCGGTGGAAGTACATCGGCGCCGAATGCAGGCGCAGCAGCACCGCCGCCGTCTGCACCGCATCGGGTTTGGCGCCGTGGTATTCGGCGGCGAGCTCCTCGAAGGCGAACTCGGCCTCGCCACATACCTCCCACAGGAAATTGATGTCGATGCCTTCGGCCTCGGCTTCGGCGCGCTCCAGCAGTTCGCCGGGCGCAGGCGCGGCGAAGCGTTGCAATACGTTGGCCGCCTTGACCTTGGCGCGCTTGCCCGAGGCCAGTTCGACTTGCAGCGAGGTGGTGTTGTCGGCCAGAACGGTGCCGGCGCGAAAGGCACCGTCTTCTTCGAAGAGGATATTCATCGGGGCAATCTTACGTGCGCAGGGCGCTGGCAATCAGCACCGTGCTGGTGAGTCGGTAGCCCTCAGGGCAGACATGGGGTGCCAGTTCCTCGGCCACGCCCTTGGCCAGCGCCTGCAATTTTTCAGCGGGCAAGCGGGAAAGGCTCTCATTGGCGCCGCCGGCGATGTCGAGGAAGCCCTGCCAGTAGCTGGCGGCATCGGCGAACGTGACGCTGAACTCCAGCGGCCGGATTTCGATCTGGTGAAAGTCGGCGCTGGCGAGACGGCGTTGCAGCCACTGCGGATCGCCGCAACGGAAGATCGACGGGCGCGCCACCTTGGGTGGCGGCAACAGGCGCCGCATGCAGGACAGCGCGCACTCGATCAGCGGCACGTCGGCCGCCTCTCCCCAGACCGAGAGGGCGATGCGTCCGCCGGGACGCAGCACGCGCAGCATCTCGCCCAATGCAGCGTCCTCGTCAGGGAAGAACATCAGGCCCAGGCCGCACAGCACTCGGTCGACGCTGGCTGAGGCAAAGGGCAGGGCCTCGCCGTCGGCGACCACGCGGTGCAGCTCGGGGCAGCAGCGGAGCTGGCCCTGGCTGATGTCGCTGGCGATCGCCAGTCCTGCATCGCCGATACGTGCGGCGGCGGCGCGCGTCAGCAGGCCGGGCCCACTGGCGAGGTCGAGCACGCGCTGGCCGGGGGCCAGTCTCGCGGCGTCGAGCAGGGCGACCGCAATGTCACCGCGCGTGGTCGCGGCAGCCAGGTAGCGCGAGCCGAGACGATCATAGCCGGCGCGCTCGATGCGCTTGAACTGGGCACCGTCGAAGCTCATGGCAGCGCCGCCTCGCTGCGGGCCGCCGCGGCTTTCAGCAGATCGACGCTGTACACCGCAAGCCCGGCCCAGATCGCGGCCAGGCTCAGCATGCGCTGGGCATCGAGCGGCTCGTGGTACACCAGCACGCCGATCAGAAAGGCGATGGTGGGCGCCAAGTATTGCAGGAAGGCCATCATCGACAGCGGCAGGCGTCGCGCGGCAATGGCAAACAGCAGAAGCGGGATGGCGGTCACCGGCCCGGTGGCAATCAGGTAAAGATCGCTGCCCGACAAGGCGCCGCTGCTGCCGAAATGGCCCTGCCCGCTCAACACCAGCCAGCCTAGCCAGGCCAGCGCCAGCGGTGTCATGCAGACGGTTTCGAGGAACAGGCCGCTGGCCGCGTCGAGCGGCAATTGTTTGCGCAGCAGGCCATAGATGCCGAAGGTGCCGGCCAACACCAGCGCGATCCAGGGCAGGCCGCTGGCGCGCGTTGCCTCGATCGCCACACCGACGGCGGCGCACAGCACGGCGAGCCATTGCAGCTTGCGCATGCGTTCTTTCAGCACCAGCACGCCGAGCGCGACATTGAGCAGCGGCAGGATGAAATAGCCGAGGCTGGTCTCGACGATGTGGCCGTTGTTTACGCCCCAGACGAAGGTCAGCCAATTCGTGATCACCAGCGCCGAGGCCAGTGCGATGCGCGCCAGCTGGGCGGGTTGCCGGGCGATGCGCAGGGCGTCGCCGAAGCCGCGGCCGAAGCCGATCAGCGCCGTCATCAGCAGCATGGCCCAGACCACGCGGTGGGCGATGATCTCGACCGCGGGGATCTCGACGATCTGCTTGAAGAAGATCGGCACCAGGCCCCAGATCACGTAGGCGCTGATGCCGGCGAGGATGCCGATGCGGGTGTTCTCCGGCGTGAGTGCGGGGTGGCTCACGTCGAATGGTCGATGATGGCGTCGAGGTAGTCGTTCCAGCGCGTGAAGCTGTGGTCGCCGCCGGGCAGTACGGTCTGCCTTGCGCCCGCGTAACGGCGCACCGCGTCACGGTAATCGAGGGTCTCGTCACCTTCCTCGACCAGCAACCAGAAGCGCTGCGGTTTCGACAGCACCGGAACTTCAATGGCGCGCAGCTGCTCGACGTGGTCCAGGGTGAAGTCGAAACGTTCGCCGGTGTAGAGCCAGGTCTGCGGGCCGATGTACTTCTGCAGCGACAGGTGCGCCACCACGGCGGGATTGACCAGCACCGCCTTGAGGTCGAACTGCTCGGCCAGCCAGGTCGAGTAGTAGCCGCCAAGCGAGGAACCGACGACCGTGGTCACCGGATTGTCGCGGATCAGGCCCTCGGCCAACGCGATCGCCTCGCGCGGCGCGGCCGGCAGCTGGGGCGAAAGAAACCGGTCGCCCAGGCCGCGCTCGCGCATGCGTTGGCGCAGCGCCTGCGCCTTGTGCGATTGCGGCCCGCTGGTGAAGCCGTGAAGGTAGAGGATCATTCCCCCCGGCCCCCTTTCCGGGAAAGGGGGTGACAGTGGTTCGCCGTCTGGCGACGGCTCCGTGGTTTTGGTTGCGCCCACCTTGAGGCGGCTCGGCGGCGGGCGCGGATCACGGGCTGCTCCAATCGACGACACCCATCTGCCAGGTCGCCAACACCACGATGCCGAAGGCGATGCGGTACCAGGCGAAGATCGTGAAGTCGTGGGTCGAGACGAAGCGCAGCAACCAGCGCACGCAAAGGAAGGCGGAGACGAAGGAGGCGACGCAACCAACGGCCCACAGGCCGAGGTCGTCCGCTACGAGCAGATGGCGTTCCTTCCAGGCCTGGTAGGCGCTGGCGGCCATCAGTGTCGGCACGGCGAGGAAGAAGGAAAACTCGGTTGCCGCCTTGCGCGAAAGGCCGAACAGCAGGCCGCCAATGATGGTCGCGCCGGAACGCGAGGTGCCGGGAATCAGTGCGCAGGCCTGGGCCAGGCCGAGCTTGAGGGCATCGACCGGCGTCAGCTGGTCGACGTCCTCAATGCGCACCACGTGGTCGCGCTTCTCTGCCCAGAGGATGATGAAGGCGCCGACGATGAAGGCGCTGGCCACCGCTACCGGGTTGAACAACGTGGCCTTGATTGTCTTGCCGAAGATCAGTCCCAGTACCGCCAGCGGCAGGAAGGCGACGCCGATGTTGAGCACGAAGCGCCGCGCCACGGGGTCGCTGCCCAGGCCGCCCAGCACGCGGCCGAAGCGCAGCCGGTATTCCCAGCAGATCGCCAGCATGGCGGCGGCCTGGATCACGATCAGGAACAGCTTGCCACGTTCGTCGTTGAACTTGAGCAGGTCGCCGGCGAGGATCAGGTGGCCGGTGGAGGACACTGGCAGGAATTCGGTAAAGCCTTCGACCAGGCCCAGGATCAGGGCCTGGAGCAGCGGGTGAAAATCCATGTCAGGGGAATGTGCTGGGGGTGGGAAATGCGGCGGAAACGGGCGCGGAGTCTAGCATGCAGCCGTATCAGCCTCCAGTCGCGCCAGCCAGGCCAGCGCCTGTTCGCGGCTCTCGCCGCACATCTCGGCGGAGGGCTGCAGGCCGTTGCAGCATGAAGGTCGGCGGTCGCTGCCGAACAGGCTGCAACGGTAGTCGGCGGATAGGTGCACGCAGCTCGCGCCGGCCGGTTTGTCCAGCGTGCTGATCGAGGGCGCGATGCAGCAGGCGCCGCAGCCGGGCCGGCAGTCCATTGTCAGGAAAGTGCCGCGTTAATCGCCGTATCGCCAGCGCCGACTTTTACGAAGCCTTGTAGATCTCGCTGCCCGCCTTGACGAACTCGACTGCCTTCACCTCCATGCCCTTCTCCAGCGCCTCCTGCTCGGACAAGCCCTGCTTTGCGGCGAACTCGCGCACGTCCTGGGTGATCTTCATGGAGCAAAAATGCGGCCCGCACATCGAGCAGAAGTGGGCGAGTTTCGCACCCTGCTGCGGCAGGGTCTCGTCGTGGAATTCGCGCGCCTTGTCTGGGTCGAGGCCGAGGTTGAACTGGTCTTCCCAGCGGAACTCGAAACGCGCCTTCGACAGGGCGTTGTCTCGCGCCTGCGCCCCCGGGTGGCCCTTGGCGAGGTCCGCGGCATGGGCGGCGATCTTGTAGGCCATGATGCCGTCCTTGACGTCATTCTTGTCCGGCAGGCCGAGGTGCTCCTTGGGCGTCACGTAGCAGAGCATGGCCGTTCCGTACCAGCCGATCATCGCCGCGCCGATGGCGCTGGTGATGTGGTCGTAGCCCGGCGCGATATCGGTGGTGAGCGGGCCCAGGGTGTAGAAGGGCGCCTCGCCGCACAGGCGCAGCTGCTCGTCCATGTTGTGCTTGATCATGTGCATCGGCACATGGCCGGGGCCTTCGATCATCACCTGCACGTCGTGCTTCCAGGCGATCTGGGTCAGTTCGCCCAGCGTCGCCAGTTCGCCCATCTGGGCATCGTCGTTGGCGTCGTAGATCGAGCCGGGGCGCAGGCCGTCGCCGAGGCTGAAGGCCACATCGTAGGCCTTCATGATCTCGCAGATGTCCTCGAAGTGGGTGTAGAGGAAGTTCTCCTTGTGGTGCGCGAGGCACCACTTGGCGAGGATCGAGCCGCCGCGGCTGACGATGCCGGTCATGCGCTTGGCGGTCATCGGGATGTAGCGGAGCAGCACGCCAGCGTGGATGGTGAAGTAATCCACGCCCTGCTCGGCCTGCTCGATCAGCGTGTCGCGGAACAGTTCCCAGGTCAGGTCTTCGGCCTTGCCATCGACCTTCTCGAGCGCCTGGTAGATCGGCACCGTGCCGATCGGCACCGGCGAATTGCGCACGATCCACTCGCGCGTCTCGTGGATGTTCTTGCCGGTGGACAGGTCCATCACCGTATCGCCGCCCCAGCGGATGGCCCAGGTCATCTTGTCGACTTCTTCCTGGATGGTCGAGGCCAGCGGCGAGTTGCCGATGTTGCAGTTGATCTTGGTGAGGAAGTTGCGGCCGATGATCATCGGCTCGGACTCGGGGTGGTTGATGTTGTTGGGGATGATGGCGCGGCCGCGGGCCACCTCGTCGCGCACGAACTCCGGCGTGATCACGCGCGGGATGCTGGCGCCGAAGCTCTGCCCCGGATGCTGGCGGCGCAACTGCTCGTCGAGGCCTTCCAGTTTCTGGTTTTCGCGGATGGCGACGTATTCCATTTCCGGCGTGACGATGCCGGCACGGGCGTAGTGCATCTGCGTCACGTTCTTGCCCGGCAGGGCGCGGCGTGGTTTCCGCCCTAGCTCGAAGCGAAGGCCGGCGAGCTCCGCGTCGATGGCCCGCTGGCGGCCGTAGTCGGAGGTAAGGTCGGGCAACTGCTCGGTATCGTTGCGCTCGGCGATCCACGCGGCGCGAAGCTCGGGCAGGCCCTTGCGGATGTCGACTTTCACTGCCGGGTCGGTATAGGGGCCGGAGCAGTCATAGACCGTCACGGACGGGTTGGGCGTGTCGCCGGTCGGCGTCTGGGCGATCTCGCGCATCGGCACGCGCAGGTCCGGCCGGCTGCCGGTGACGTAGGCTTTCTTCGAATTGGGCAGGGGCGCGATCGCGGCGGCATCGACGTGGGCGTCGGCGGCAATGAATTTTTCGTTGGCGTTCATGGGTCTGGCTCGCTTCCGGTGGGGCCGGGTGAAACGGCGAAAGTACTGGAAAGGGGGGGCGAATGCAACCCGGCAGGCGGCAGGGTTGCCAGCGGCGGTGGGGTCAGATCACGACCAGGTTCTTGGGTTTGGCACCCCGTACCGCCTGCAGTGGCACGGACCGATCCAGGGTGGCAAGGCAGCCATTCATCTCGACCGCCAGCGCCAGCAGATACACGTCGGTGACCTGGCGACTGCCGAGCACCGAGTTCCAGTCGATTCTGCCGGCATCGACCAGGCTGACGGCGTCCGGCCAGAACTCGTGATGGCGGGTTGCCGTGGCGGCGGCGAGACGTTCTGCCACCGCGGCCGCGGTGGCCGAATTCGGGTAGCCCGGTAGCGACATGATGCGGATGCAGCCGTTCTGCGTCAGCGGGCAGGAAGCCCAGCCGGCGCGAATGTGCTCTCGCAGCCAATCCGTCGCACGCGCATGGTGAAGGTGTGCGCTGTCGAGCAGTGCGATCAGCACATTGACGTCAAGCAGCGCCCGCATCAAAGGCCTTCGTCGTCGCGCAGCGTGTCGACTTGCTCGTTGGTCACCACTTTGCCGCGCGCCGGAAACGGACGGAAGCCGTAGGTAGCTTCGGGTTCCTTGACGCCGGAAACGGAGGGCGCGGGCGCCTGCGTCAGCGCCTGCCGCGCCAGGCGCGAGATCACCTGTCCGGCACTGCCGCCGCTACGTCGGGCAAGCTCCTTCGCGGCGAGCAGCACGTCGTCTTCGATGTCGAGGGTGGTGCGCATTGAAATAAATTGATGATGTGATGCGTTGATGATAGTACATCAATCTGGCTGGCGCAACGGTTTGCTGCGGGAAATCGTGGTTTGTCCCATATTTGCCGCAATATTTGCTGTCGTATTGCTTCATTTTCACGCGACCGCGTCATTCGGGGAAAATGGCTTCCTTGGCATGGAAGGGGTTTGTCTTGGTCTTGGAAACTGGAAAACTTGGAATACCCCCGGGGGCAATAACGCCCGTGCCTCACACGCTTTGGGGATCGGCAAGACGAAAACTTGATGAAGCTGCCGAAGCGCTTCGTGCAATGGAAGCGGCAAGAGACCGAAACGAATGTGAGGATGGATGGACTAGATTCGTCGATTCGCTCGAGGAGTTCTGGCATCGGTTCTACCAAGAGGGGAAAGAGAAATTTGATGAGTTTCCTGGCTGGGTCAAGGACAGGAATACCCTGATAGAGGCCGACCCACTCTTAAACTACCTAAGAAACGCGCGCCACCAGAATCAGCATGGTCGGTTGTCTCTCACTTGGAACTCTCCACGATTGCGTATTGGTTCGCCAGGATTCAATGGCCATATCGGCGACGTTCGAATCTTCCAAGACGGGACTTATAGCGTCGATGCTGACCGAACGCCCGGATCACTACATGCACCAGTGCTATCAATAGAACCTGGAGATCCTTCTATTCCTCCAGTTACCAATCGAGGGAAACTGTTTTCTCCACCAACTGAACACTTGGGAGAGCTAATCGGTTCGACACATCCATTGGCAATCGGGAATCGGGGATGGAATTGGTACAACAACGCCTTTTGTGATGCGATCGAAGAATTTGGGGACGCCAACTCTTTGAGCGGCAATTGAAAACGATATCGAAAGGGAAAACCGGTCCCCATTCGCACCTCATACGCTCACACCAGCAGCCAAAAGGTCAAAGGCTTGTGGCGTTCGCTAAGCCACGACATGCGATCCAGATCACGCGAACGTCAAGTATCCGTCCAGCATGGTGGACCGGAGGTGCGACGCGCCGGGCATTTCGCGCCGACGCTAGCCGGCGAAGCCGATCTTCTTCAAATCTGCGTGGATCAGTTCGCCAAGCTTGGCGTGGCCGGCGGCGTTGGGATGGATCTGGTCGCCCTTGAGGTTGGTGTCGGAAAGCACCTTGGGGATGGCTTCGTCGATCAGGGGCACTTTCTTGTCCTTGGCGATCTCGGCGTAGAACTCGGGTGGCGAAAGGCTGTTGAACACGGCGCCGGCGAGGCTGGGCTTCGGCGTCGCCAGCAGTACGACCTTGGCGCCCTTGCTGCGCGCCATGTCGAGCATGCGTTCCAGGTTGGCGACGGTCTGGCCGGCCGGCAGCTTGCGCAGCATGTCGTTGCCGCCCAAAGTGATCAGAACCAGTTGCGGCTGGTGCTCATCAAGCAGGGCGGGCAGGCGGGCCAGGGCGTCGGCGCTGGTGTTGCCGCTGACGCCGCCGTTGATCACCTGCCAGCCGGTCTTTTGTGCGAGCAGCGTCGGCCAGTCTTCGCCGGGCCTGACGCCGTGGGGCGCGGTGAGGCTGTCGCCCAGCGCCAGCACCTTGGCGCCTGCAGGCAGCGGCGGTTCCTTGGGCTTGCCACCGCAGGCGGCGAGCGCCAGCAGCAGCGTGATGACGGCGAGGCGCAGCAGCGCGGCAGCCTTCACGATTGGCCGAAAACGTTGTTGAGTTGCCGCGCGACGCGGACGAAGGTGGTGCGCTTGGAGAGTTCGCGCAAACGGTGGGCACCGACATAGGTGCAGGCCGAGCGCACGCCGCCGAGGATTTCCTGGACCGTGGCGTCGACCGGGCCGCGGCAGTCGAGCAGCACTTCCTTGCCTTCGCTGGCGCGGTAGTGGGCGACGCCACCGGCATGCCTGTCCATCGCCGCGCGCGAACTCATGCCGTAGAAGCGCATCCTGCGCTGGCCGTCCTGCTCGACGATTTCGCCCATGCACTCGTCGTGGCCGGCAAGCATGCCGCCGAGCATGACGAAATCGGCGCCGCCGCCGAAGGCCTTGGCCAGATCACCGGCCGAGGTGCAGCCGCCGTCGGCGCAGATCAGCCCGCCCAGGCCGTGGGCGGCGTCGGCGCATTCGATAATGGCGGAGAGCTGCGGGTAGCCAACGCCGGTCATCTTGCGCGTGGTGCATACCGAGCCGGGGCCGATGCCGACCTTGACGATGTCGGCGCCGTCGAGGATCAGTTCTTCGGCCATTTCGCCGGTGACCACATTGCCGGCCATGAGGGTGATGCCCGGATACGCGCTGCGCAGCTTGTGCAGGAAATCGACGAAGGATTTGGTGTAGCCGTTGGCGACGTCGACGCAGACGCAGGAGATGGCATCGCCCGCGACCTCCTTGACGCGGCGGAACTTGTCGTAGTCCTCGCGCGTGATGCCCATCGAGTAGAACACGGTGGTGTCGTCGCCGAGGCTGCTGAAGAATGCCGCCAGCGCGGCTTCGTCGTAGTGCTTGTGCAGGGCGGTGGCCAGGCGGTGGCGGGACAACGCCCGCGCCATCTCGAAGGTGCCGACCGTGTCCATGTTGGCGGCGATGATGGGCACGCCGGTGTAACTGCGTCCCGAATGGCGGAAGACGAATTCGCGCGAGATATCGACCTCCGAGCGCGACGTCAGCGTCGAACGTTTGGGGCGGATCAGGACGTCCTGGAAATCCAGCTTGAAGTCTTCTTCGATGCGCATTGCGAGTACCGCGCCGGGGAAGGCCCGGCGGCGGGAGATCAGAAAAGCTCTATTCTGCTCTCGTCCTTGCGGTCTGCCAGCAGTCCGCTGCGCTCGGCATCGAGAAAACCGTCGTCCAGTTCTAGCTTGCGGCAATACACCACGCCGTTGCCGGGCAACAGGACGATCTCCCTGCGTTGGTGCCCGCCCAGGCTTTCGGCCGTCACGGCGATGTGGCGCGTGGATAGCCAGGAGCGAACGAAACTGGTGCTCTGTTCGCCGTCGGAATAGGAAATGCCGGTCGCCTTGAGGTCCGAGCCGCCGAACAGCTTGGCCTTCACGCGCCGGGTGGCAAGGGTGCCGGCGTCGATGCCGGCATGGGCGAAGAGTTGGGTTACGGCGTCCTCGATGGCGGCATCGGCCTGCATCATGGCGTCCTGGCGGTGGCCACGCGCCAGCGATGGCAGCATCACCTGGCGCAGGCTGCACCAGGCGCTTTCGGTATCGACCAGGCAGACCGCCACCGATGCGCCGACCACGCAGTACAGGGCTTCCTTGCGCGAGACGCAGGTGCCGCCCAAGGGCACTTCGATGGCCTTGCTGACCGTGTCGTCCGGCTGCCTTTTATTCAACAGGGACAGAAAATTCTGATTCATTGCGGCGCTTCACCGGGTTCTAGCGCGCGCCACTCTAGCGGGTCTTCCGCCTTCGCGCATTACGCATAAACCGCAAGTGGCTGGGCGAAACAGGAAGTCCTGGCTTGACAGGGCGGAGGGAATCCATATACTGACTGACTGGTCAGTAATTAATAAAACCCATGGAAGCCCTAGCCCACACCCGCCAGCGCCGCAAGGAGGCGCGCCCCGCCGAGCTTACCGCTGCCGCGCTGGAACTCTTTGTCGAGAAAGGCTTTGTTGGCACGCGCCTGGATGATGTGGCGGCTCGCGCCGGGGTCTCGAAGGGCACCCTCTACCTGTATTTCGACAGCAAGGAAGCCCTGTTCAAGGCGGTTATCCGCGAGGGCATCCTGCCCATCCTCGATGAGGGCGCGGGCATGGTGGACAACTTCACGGGCTCCAGCGCCGATCTGCTGCGCGGGCTGATCCTCGAATGGTGGAAGCGCATCGGCAGCACCTCGCTCGGCGGTGTGCCCAAACTGATGATCAGCGAGTCGGGGAATTTTCCGGAACTCGCCAATTACTACCACGACACGGTGATCACGCGCGGCCGCGAACTGATGCGTCGCGTCCTGCTGCGCGGGATGGCCAGTGGCGAGTTTCGCGCCATCGAGGTTGAAACCGCGATCGACGTGATCTTCGCGCCGGTAATCATGATGCTGATCTGGCGCTATTCGCTGGGCGCCTGCGGCTGCGGAAGCCACGATCCGGCGACTTACCTGAAAACGCATCTGGACCTTGTGCTGAATGGCATCGCGGGGTCCGCGCCGTGAAGCGGGAACTCTCGGTACTGGCGCTGCTGGTCACGCTCGCCGCGTGCGGCGAGTCGTCACGCGACGCCAAGATGCCACCGCCGGCCAAGCCGGCACTGAGCGTGAGCACGGTCCTGCCGCAAACCCTGGACTGGCCGCAGACCTTTACCGCCGGCGGCAATGTCGCGGCCTGGCAGGAAGCCGTCATCGGCCCCGAGCTGGCCAACCAGCGCATCGTCGAAGTGCGCGCCAGCGTCGGCGACACTGTCGCGCGCGGGCAGGTGCTGGCGCGCATCGCGGCTGAAACGGTTGAAAGCGAACTGGCAGAGACCCGCGCCGGCGTAGCCGAAGCCGAGGCGGCCCTGGCCGAGGCGCGGGCCAGTCTGGAGCGTGCCCGCCAATTGCGCGATAAGGGCTTCTACAGTGCCCAGCAGCTGACGCAGGCCCAGGCGGCAGCGGAATCTGCCGGCGCGCGCGTCGCGGCGGCCAAGGCGCGCCAGAACACCGCCGGCCTGCGCAAATCCAAGGCCGAGATCCTGGCGCCGGACGCCGGCATCGTCTCGGCGCGGAATGCGACGGTCGGTGCCACCGTGCAACCCGGACAGGAACTGTTTCGCCTGATTCGCGGCGGGCGCCTCGAATGGCGCGCCGAAGTCGGCGCTGCGGACCTGTCGCGACTCAAGGCCGGCACGCCAGCCCTGCTTACGACACCCGCCGGCGGGCACATCGAGGGCAAGGTGCGCGTTGTCGCGCCGACGGTGGATACGCGCACGCATACTGCGCTGGTGTATGTGGATCTGCCGGCGGATGCCGCGAAGCGGATCAGCGCCGGCATGTTCGCGCGCGGCGAGTTTCGCCTTGGGCCGAAGCCGGCGCTGACCGTGCCGCAGTCGGCGCTGCTGCTGCGCGAAGGCTTCGCCTACGTATTCCGAGTCGAGGGCGGCAAGGTGCAGCAAATCAAGGTGGCACCCGGGCGCCGCGTCGATGACAGGGTCGAAATTTCCGGGCTTGACCCGGCCAGCCGGGTGGTTGCCAGTGGCGTCGGCTTCCTCGCCGATGGTGACACCGTGCGCGTCGTCGACGGCGAGGCGAAGCCCGGAAAATGATTACCCCCTACGCGCGCAAACCCAGCCCGCTGCCCCCCTGGGGGGGGGCGCCTTCCGCCTTGGGGCGGCCGGGTGGCGGAATGAACGTTTCCGCCTGGTCGATCCGCAACCCCATCCCGGCGGTGCTGCTGTTCCTGCTGCTGACGCTGGCGGGCCTGCTGGCGTTCAAGTACATGCGCATCCAGCAGTTCATGGACATCGACCTGCCCACCGTAACGGTGACGGCCACGCTCCCCGGCGCCGCGCCGGCGCAGATGGAAACCGAGGTGGCACGCAAGATCGAAAACGCCGTGGCCACCCTGCAGGGCATCAAGCACATCTACACCAAGGTGCAGGACGGCACGGCGCTGGTGACGGTGGAGTTCCGCATCGAGAAGCCCTCGCAGGAAGCGCTCGACGACGTGCGCGATGCCGTGTCGCGCATTCGCGCCGACCTGCCGGGGGACCTGAAGGACCCGGTGATCACCAAGATGAACGTCGCCGGCGCGCCGATCCTGACTTACACCGTGGCTTCGACGCGGATGGACGAGGAAGCCTTGTCCTGGTTCGTCGACAACAGCATCGCCAAGGCCATGCTCAGCGTGCGTGGCGTCGGCGCCGTGGCGCGTGTCGGCGGCGTCACGCGCGAAGTTCGCGTCGAGCTCGATCCGGATCGCTTGCTGGCACTGCGCGCCACCGCAGGCGAGGTATCGCGCCAGCTGCGCCAGGTGCAGCAGGAGGCTTCGGGTGGCCGCGCCGATGTCGGCGGTGCCGAGCAGTCGGTGCGCACCATTGCCACCGTGCAGACCGCCGCCGAGGTGGCGCAGATAGAGATTGCCCTCGCCGACGGCCGCCGCGTCCGCCTCGGCGAACTGGCAACGGTGAGCGATACGGTGGCCGAGCAGCGTTCGGCGGCATTACTCAACGGCAAGCCCGTGGTCGGTTTCGAGATCACGCGCAGCAAGGGCGCCAGCGAGGTCGATGTGGCGGCAGGCACCCGCGCCGCGCTGGAAAAGCTGAAGCACGAGCACCCCGACATCGTGGTCACCGAAGCCTTCAATTTCGTTGATCCGGTGGTGGAGAACTACGAAGGTTCGATGGCGCTGCTGCTGGAAGGTGCGGTGCTGGCCGTGCTGGTGGTCTGGCTGTTCCTGCGCGACGGGCGTGCCACCTTTGTTTCGGCCACGGCGCTGCCGCTTTCGGCGATTCCCACCTTTGCCGTGATGTACCTGATGGGCTTCACGCTCAACGTCGTGACCCTGCTTTCGATGTCGCTGGTGGTCGGCATCCTGGTCGATGATGCGATCGTCGAGATCGAAAACATCATGCGCCACCTGCGCGAGGGCAAATCGCCCTACCAGGCGGCGATGGAGGCGGCCGACGAAATCGGCCTCGCCGTGATCGCCACTACATTCACCCTGATTGCGGTCTTCCTGCCGACCGCCTTCATGGGCGGCGTGGCGGGCAAGTTCTTCGTCCAGTTCGGCTGGACCGCGGCGATCGCGGTGTTCTTCTCGCTGGTGGTGGCGCGCATGCTGACGCCGATGATGGCGGCCTATCTGCTGCGCCCGCCGCGGCGTGAACACCATGAACCGGGCTGGATGCGGATTTATACGGGCTGGGTCAGCTGGTGCCTCAGGCATCGCATAGCTACCCTGCTGGCGGCGGCTGTCTTCTTCGTCGGCTCATTCGCCCTGGTGCCGCTGTTGCCCACCGGCTTCCTGCCGCCTGACGACTTGTCGCAGACCCAGGTCTATCTCTCGCTGCCACCCGGCAGCAGTTTCCGCGATACCTACGCGGCGGCGGAACAGGCGCGAAGCATCGTCGCCCGCAACCCGCACGTGAAGATGGTGTACACCGCCATCGGCGGCGGCGCCGCGGGCAGCGATCCCTTCATGCCGCGCGGTGCGGCCGAGGTCCGCAAGGCGACGCTGACCATCAACCTGACGCCGCGCAAGGAGCGCGGCGGCGTCACCAAACAGGCGGTGGAGCAGCAGCTGCGCGATGCCTTGCTGGCCCTGCCTGGGGTCCAGTACAAGGTCGGCCTCGGCGGCTCGAACGAAAAGTACATCCTGGTGCTGGCCAGCGAAAACGGCCCGCTGCTGGCCGAGCATGCGCCCAAGGTCGAGCGGGACCTGCGCCGCATCCCCGGCATCGGGGCCGTCACCAGCACGGCCAGCCTGACGCGGCCGGAGCTGGTGGTCAAACCCGATTTCGGCCGCATGGCCGACCTGGGCGTCAGTTCGGCGGCGATTGCCGACGTGCTGCGCATCGCCACTGCCGGCGATTACGACCAGAGCATGCCCAAGCTCAACCTCGCACAGCGCCAGGTGCCTATCGTGGTCAAGCTGCCGGTCGCGGCGCGCCAGGACCTCGGCCTGCTTTCGCGCCTGACGGTGCCGGGCAAGAACGGCCCGGTGATGATTGCCACGGTGGCCGACCTGTCGATCACCGGCGGGCCAGCCGAGATCGACCGCTACGACCGCCTGCGCAATGTCAATTTCGAAATCGAACTCAACGGCCAGCCGCTGGGTGAAGTAGAGAAACAGGCGTTGGCGCTGCCCTCGCTGAAGAGCCTGCCGCCCGGCATCCTGCAGACCACGGTGGGCGATGCCGAGGCGATGGCCGAACTGTTCGAGAGCTTTGCCCTGGCCATGCTCACCGGCGTACTCTGCATCTACGTGGTGCTGGTGCTGCTGTTCCGCGACTTCGTGCAGCCGGTGACGATCCTTGCCGCGCTGGTGCTCTCGGTGCCCGGTGCCTTCCTCGCCCTGTTCGTGACGCAGACCGCGCTGTCGATGCCCTCGATGATCGGCCTGATCATGCTGATGGGCATCGCCACCAAAAACTCCATCCTGCTGATCGACTACGTGGTCCTGGCGCGGTGCGAGCATGGCCTCGACCGTTGGCACGCCCTGCTCGACGCCTGCCGCAAGCGTGCCCGGCCGATCGTGATGACCACGGTGGCGATGGGCGCCGGCATGATGCCGATCGCCATTGGCCTGGGTACCGACCCGAGCTTTCGCGCGCCGATGGCCATCGTCGTGATCGGCGGCCTGATCACCTCGACCTTTCTCAGCCTGCTGGTGATCCCCGTGGTATTCACCTACGTCGATGACCTTATCCAACGTGTGCAGGGCCTGTTGCCCAAGCCGCACGCCTGAAGGAGCTGCAATGCGAACCGCCACCCTGGTCTTCCTGCTTCCCCTGATTGCCGCCTGCAGCGTGCCCGAGCCCCCGGCGCCGCCGCTGAAACTGGTGCGCACCTTGAAAGTCGGCGCTGAGGGGACGGCGAATTCGGCGCTGGATCGGGCCTACAGCGGTGAAGTACGCGCCCGCATCGAGACCACATTGGGCTTTCGCATCGGCGGCAAGATCGTCGAGCGCCTGGTCGACGCCGGGCAGGCGGTGAAGGCTGGCCAGGTGCTGGCGCGCCTCGACCCGGCGGATGCGGCGCTGCAGGCAACCCAAGCCGAAGCGCAGCGCGCCTTGGCAGCGGCCGACCTGGCGCGTTACCGGGATCTGAAGGCAAAGAATTTCATCAGTGCGTCGGCGCTCGATGCGCGCGAAACCACCTTCAAGGCGGCTGAAGCGCAGGCGGCGCTGGCGCGCAACCAATCGACTTACACGACACTGGCCGCCGATCGCGCGGGCGTGATCGGCCAGGTGCTGGCCGAGCCGGGACAGGTGGTCGGCGCCGGGCAGGCCGTGTTTCGGCTGGCACCCGACGGCGAACGGGAGATCGCGATTTCGATACCGGAAAGCGAAGTCGGCCGCTTCAAGCTGGGCCAGCCCGCCGAGGTGAAGCTGTGGTCTGGCGCCGACAAGGCAATCCAGGGCCGTTTGCGCGAGGTATCACCCGCCGCCGATCCGGTGACCCGAACCTTTGCCGCACGCATTGCACTCAAGGATGCCGACCCGCGTCTGGCGCTGGGCATGACCGCCACCGTGCGTTTCCCCTTGGGCGAAGCGGCCGGTGCGAGCCGACAGCTAATCCCGCTGAGCGCGATCTTCCAGCAGGGCGAGCAGGCGGCGGTATGGAAAGTCGGCGCTGACGGTACGGTGAATCTGCAGAAGATTACCGTCGCGGCCTACACCGATGCCGGCGCAGTGGTCAGTGAAGGGCTCGCCGGCGGCGAGACCATCGTCGCGGCGGGAGTAAATCTGCTGACCACCGGTGAAAAGGTTCGCATCGCCCAGGCCAACGCCAAATGAGGCAGCTCAATCTCTCCGAATGGGCCCTGCGGCACCAGTCGATGGTGCTCTACCTGATGATCGTGTTCATGGTCGGCGGGGTGATTTCCTTCCTCAAGCTCGGCCGTGCCGAAGACCCGGACTTCACCTTCAAGGTCATGGTGGTACGTACCCTGTGGCCGGGCGCCTCCGCGGCGCAGGTGGAACAGCAGCTGACCGAGCGCATCGAGAAGAAACTGGCCGAGACGCCGTGGGTGGACGTGCTGCGCACCGCGTCGAAGCCGGGCGAATCCCTGACCATCGTGATCCTCAAGGACTACACGCCGAAGACCGAGGTTCCCGAGGCCTGGCGCCAGGTGCGCAAGAAGCTCGACGACATCCGCCATACCCTGCCGGCGGGCGTGCAAGGCCCCTTCCCCAACGACGAGTTCGGCGACGTGCAGATCAAGGTCTTCGCCCTGGTCGCGCGCGATGACAAGACCGGTTACGGCATGGGCGACCTGCGCCGCGAGGCCGACCGCCTGGCGCGCGAACTGCGCCGGGTGAACGACGTGAAGAAGATCGAGCTGATCGGCGTGCAGGACGAAAAGATCTACATCGACGTCAGCCCCGCGCGCCTGGCGGCGATGGGCCTGGTGCCGACCCAGGTGTTCGATGCGCTGCAGCGGCAGAACGCCGTGGTGCCGGCGGGCCAGGTGGAAACGGAGACCGATCGCGTGCGCCTGCGCGTCAGCGGCCCGTTCGACAGCGTCGAGGCCTTGCGTGAAGCCAGCCTTTCCGTCGGCGGACGCAGTTTCCGCCTTGGCGACATTGCCCGCGTCACGCGCGGCCTGGCCGATCCGCCGCAGCCGCGGATGCGCGTGGCCGGGCGCGATGCGATCGGGCTCGGCATCGTCATGGCCAAGGGCGGCAACGTGATCGCGCTGGGCGACAACCTGTCCGCGACCATGGACCGCCTGAAGCAGGATCTGCCGGTGGGCATGGACATCCATACCGTGTTCGACCAGCCGCAGATCGTCAAGACCTCGCTCAACCTGTTCGTCAGCACCCTCGGCGAGGCGATGGTGATCGTGCTCGCGGTGTCCTTCCTCAGTCTCGGCTGGCGCACCGGCACCGTGGTGGCGCTGTCGATTCCGCTGGTGCTGGCGATGACCTTCCTCGCCATGAGCGTGTTCGGCATCGACCTGCAACGCATTTCGCTGGGCGCGCTGGTGATAGCCCTGGGCCTGCTGGTCGATGACGCGATCATTGCCGCGGAAATGATGGTGGTGAAAATGGAGCAAGGCTGGGATCGCTTCAAGGCCGCCACCTTCGCCTACACCTCGACGGCCTTCCCGATGCTGACCGGAACGCTGATCACCGCCGCCGGCTTCACGCCGGTGGGCTTCGCCAAATCCGGTGCGGGCGAGTACACGATCTCGATTTTCCAGGTGGTGACGATCGCCCTGCTGGCCTCGTGGATCGTGGCCGTGGTGTTCACGCCCTGGCTTGGCTACAAGCTGCTGGACCCGGCGAAGCTGCGTGCGATCGGCGAGAAGCACGGCGGCGACATTTACGATTCCCCCTTCTACCGCCGCTTCCGCGCCCTGGTGGTGTGGTGCCTGCGTCACCGCTGGCTGGTGATCGGCGCCACCATTGGTGTCTTCGGCCTGTCGCTGGTGGCCTTCAACAAGGGGGTGCAGAAGCAGTTCTTCCCGGCCGCCAGCCGTCCCGAAATCATGATCGATATCTGGCTGCCGCAGGGTGCGTCGCTGAAAGCCACGGCGCGCGAAGTCAAGCGGGTCGAAGCCCTGCTGGAAAAGGACGACAACATCGCCTCGTGGTCGTCCTACATCGGCAATGGTGCGCCGCGCTTCTTCCTCTCGCTCGACCAGCAACTGTTCGCCGACAACTTTGGCCAGATGGTGATCGTGACCAAGGGGCTCAAGGAGCGCGAGATCGTCAAGCAGCGCCTGGAGCAGGCCTTCGAGTCGGCCGACGGCGCCTGGTCGCATCTGCGGCTGCGCGTGGTGCGCCTGGAAAACGGCCCGCCGGTCGGTTATCCGGTGCAGTTCCGCGTGCTTGGCGAAGACCTTGCCGCCCTGCGCGACAACGCGGAGGGCATTGCTGCCGTGATGCGGGCACATCCCAATCTGCGCAACGTCAATTTCGACTGGAACGACAAGGTCAAGTCGGTGCGCGTAGAGATCGACCAGGAGCGGGCACGGGCACTCGGTGTCTCCAGCCAGGATGTGGCACTGATGCTGCAGGGCTGGCTGGTGGGCGCCACGGTGACGCAGTATCGCGAGGCCGACCAACTGATCGACGTGGTCTGGCGCGCCGATTCCGGGCGCGGCGAGGCGGCTGCGGATCCGCGCAGCCTGACGCGCCTGCCCGACCTCGACATCGTTTCCGCCAGCGGGCGTCACATCCCGTTGGCGCAGGTGGCGAAGCTGGTGCCGGTGCTGGAAGAGGGCCTGATCTGGCGCCGCGATCGCTTGCCGACTATTACGGTACGCGCCGACGCCATCGGTGCCATGCAGCCGGCCGCCATCTCGGCGCAGATCGATGCGCAGTTGCTGGAGCTGCGTGCCAAGCTGCCCCCCGGCTTCCGCATCGAACTCGGCGGTTCGACCGAGGAGTCGGCCAAGGGCGAGAACTCGATCAAGGCGGTCGTGCCCCTGATGATCGTCGGCGTCATCACCCTGCTGATGATGCAGCTGCAAAGCCTTTCGCGGACCTTCATGGTGCTGCTCACGGCGCCGCTGGGCCTGATCGGCGTCACCCTGGCGCTGCTGGTGTTCCAAGTGCCCTACGGCTTCGTTGCCAACCTGGGCGTGATTGCCCTGATGGGCATGATCCTGCGCAACTCGGTGATCCTGGTGGATCAGATCGAACAGGACGAGCAGGCCGGCAAGAGCGAATGGGATGCCATCGTCGGCTCGACCGTGCGTCGCTTCCGGCCCATCGTACTGACCGCCGGGGCGGCAATTTTCGCCATGATTCCGCTGACGCGCCAGGTGTTCTGGGGGCCGATGGCGGTGGCGATCATGGGTGGCCTGATCGTCGCAACGGTGCTGACCTGCCTGTTCCTGCCGGCGCTCTACGCCGCCTGGTTCCGGGTGCGCGAGCCCGATGCGACGGCGGTGGAGGCGTAGAATCCACGGTCCGCCGGCTTGGCCGTGCATTAGACTATGCTAATATAGATTCTCAGGAGAAATCATGAACTTCGAGCAGGCCCGCTACAACATGATCGAGCAGCAACTGCGCCCCTGGAAGGTGCTCGACCCCGATGTGCTGGATGTTCTCCACGTCGTCAAGCGCGAGGAGTTCGTGCCGGCCGCGCATCGTCGCCTGGCCTTCGCCGATACCGAAATCGTGCTGGATAACGGCACCGCCATGTTCGCCCCCAAGGTCGAAGCCCATGCGCTGCAGGCGCTGGCGATGAAGAAGCATGAAAATGTGCTGGAAGTCGGCACCGGATCGGGTTACATGGCGGCCCTGCTGGGCGCGCATGCCGACCACGTCTGGTCGGTGGAAATCGATGCGCAGCAGGCGGATGCCGCACGCGCAAACTTGCAGCGCGCCGGCGTCAGCAATGTCGTGGTCGAGGTCGGCAACGGCCTGGCCGGACTCGCTGCGCACGCTCCCTACGATGCGGTGATGGTGTCGGGCTCGGTGCATAAGGTGCCGCAGGTATTGCTCGATCAACTCAAGCCGGGCGGTCGCCTGTTCGCCATCGAGGGCGAGTCGCCGGCCAAGGAGGCGGTGCTTTACACCCGAGTCGGCGACGATTTCCGTCGGGTTGCGGTGTTCGAGATCGAAGTCGCTGCCCTGCGCGAGGCCGAGCCGGCGCAGAAATTCGTGTTCTGATGCGCCAGCTGTCGGCGACGCAATTGCAGGCATGGCTGGCGGACCCCCAACGCGCCAAGCCGGTGCTGCTCGATGTGCGCGAACCCTGGGAGTTCGAAACCTGCCGCATCGCCGGCTCGCTTTCGATGCCCATGCGCGGCATTCCGGCGCGTTACCACGAGTTGAAGAAGGACGCCGAGATCGTGATGGTCTGCCACCACGGCGCACGCAGCTTCCAGGCCGGCATGTTCCTGGAGCAAATGGGTTTCACCGGCATCATCAACCTGCATGGCGGTGTTGCCGCCTGGGCCAGGGACGTCGATCCGAAAATGCCAACGTATTGAATCGAGCCGTGGAGTACTTATGAAGAAGACCTTGCCCCTGATCC
The DNA here is from genome assembly GCA_903908065.1 of uncultured beta proteobacterium. GTDB lineage: Bacteria > Pseudomonadota > Gammaproteobacteria > Burkholderiales > Rhodocyclaceae > Sulfuritalea. Next base: position 44,120 of record CAIVQO010000008.1, read on the forward strand.
TCGCCGGCTGTATTGCCACTGGCCTCGCCCATGGCGCCGACCTGTTGGGAGTATATCGGGACGCCGTTGCCTACGACGCGCAGTTTGCCGCAGCCCGCGCCGCGTTGGCGGCCGGGCAGGAAAAGCTGCCGCAAGGCCGCTCCGGATTGCTGCCGACGATCGGACTGTCCGCCAACTCGACATGGAACGACATCGAAACCACGCGGCGCTTGAACGGTGCTGCCACGACGACTACCCAATACAACAGCAACGGTTGGACGGTGCAGCTGACGCAACCCCTGTTCCGCTGGCAGAACTGGGTCGGCTATACCCAGTCCGAACTCGCCGTGGCGCAGGCCGAAGCCCAGTTCGTTGCCGCCCGCCAGGACCTCATCGTGCGTGTCGCCCAGGCCTACTTCGACGTCCTGCTGGCGCAGGACGTGCTGGCCACGGCCAAGGCGCAGAAAGTCGCGATCACCGAGCAGCTCGAATCGGCAAAGCGCAATTTCGAAGTCGGCACCGCGACCATCACCGATACGCACGAAGCCCAGGCGCGTTTCGACCTGACCTCGGCCCAGGAAATCGCGGCGGAAAACGATCTGGCAGTCAAGCGACAAGCCTTGCGCAGCGTCATTGGCAAGGAGCCCGAAGGCTTGAAGAACCTGCGCAGCGGCGTGCAGCTGGCCGGGCCGCAGCCGGCCGACATCAACAAGTGGGTGGAACTGGCGGAAGCCGGCAGTGCCTCGGTGCAGATCTACCAGGCGCTGAGCGAGATCGCGCAGCGTGAAGTCGAAAAGCAGCGTGCCGGCCACTACCCGACACTGGACCTGGTCGCGACCCATGGCAAGAGCGGCAGCGGCTTCAGTTCCACCACCGGCAGCGGCACTGACAGCAAGAGCAGCACCATCGGCGTGCAGCTGTCGATTCCCCTGTTTGCCGGCGGAGCGACCGTTTCCAAGGATCGCGAAGCCGTTGCCTTGAAGGAAAAGGCGGCGGCCGACCTCGACAACGCGCGCCGTACCGCGGCACTGAACGCGCGCCAGGCCTATCTTGGCGTCAGTTCCGGCCTGGCCCAGGTCAAGGCCTACGAAGCGGCGATCACGTCCTCGCAGTCGGCGGTGGATTCGAACAAGCTGGGTTACGAAGTCGGCGTACGGATCAACATCGATGTGCTGAATGCGCAAAGCCAGCTGTTTGACACCCGGCAGAAACTGGCCAAGGCCAGGCTGGATACCCTGGGTGCTCTGCTCAAGCTCAAGGCGGCGGCGGGAACGCTGGGCGAAGAAGACGTCGCCGCGATCAACGCACTGCTCGACTGATCAATTCCATGGTCCTTGCCGTGGCGCCGCGATGGCGCCCGGCAAAATCCTTTCCCGCGGCGGCCATGCGGGCACGCGCCGCCGGGTTCGACAGCAATGCGGTGACTGCGCTGATCAAATCATCCGCATCGGATATCGCCTGGGCCGCGCCGCATGCCAGTGCTTCCCGCGCCGCATCGGCGAAATTGCGCGTGGAAGGGCCGATGAGAATCGGCGTGCCGCAGGCGGCGGCCTCGATCAGGTTCTGGCTGCCGTAATCCAGCAGGCTGCCGCCGATAAAGGCGAGGTCCGCCGAGACGTACCAGGCGAACATTTCGCCCATGCTGTCGCCCACCAGTATGTCGGTATCTGCGCTCACCGCTTCGCCTGCGCTGCGCCGCTGCACGCGGAACCCCCGTTCGCCGGCGAGGCGGACCACGTCATCGAAGCGCTGAGGATGGCGTGGAACGATCACCAACAAGGGCCTGGCGCTCCCACCCGCTCCCGTTCGTGCTTCGGGCAAGGCTTTGCGCCAGGCTTCCAGGATCAGAGCCTCTTCGCCTTCGCGGGTGCTGGCGGCGAGCCAGACGGCGCGATCGCCGCAACGATGACGCAGTTCCCTGCCGAGTTCGATCTGGGAGGGCGGCACGAGAATGTCGAACTTCAGGTTGCCGGTGACCGTAACGCCGACCGCCCCGAGGGAGGCCAGCCGCCCGGCGTCTGCTGGCGCCTGTGCCGCGACGGCGGTCAGCCTGCCCAGGGACTGCCGAGTCAGGGTGGAAAAGCGCGCATAGCGCCGCGCCGAGCGCTCGGACAAGCGGGCGTTCACCAGCAACAAGGGCACCGATTCGGCGCGACAGGCGGCGATCAGGTTGGGCCAGAGTTCGGTTTCCAGGATCAGGCCGAAGTTGGGACGGAATTGGCGGAGGAAGCGGCGCATCGCACCGGGGGTGTCATACGGCAGATAGACCCGGCTTACGCTGTCGCCGTACAGCGATTCCGAGGTTTCGCGCCCGGTGGGTGTCATGTGGGTGAACAGGATGCGATGGCTTGGGTAGGCTTCGCGCAGGGCACTCACCAGCGGTTGCGCCGCCCGGGTTTCGCCGACCGATACGGCGTGTAGCCAGATGGTTGGCTTGCGACCCTCGTCCCTGCCGCCGTAGCGCGCAAAGCGCTCATGCCAGTGCGACAGGTAAGCCGGCTGACGCCGGGCACGCCAGAGGAGGTGGACCAGCGCCCAAGGCAGGAGGGCGAGTATTGCCGCCGAATACAGCCAACGGGCCATCAGAGCAGTTCGCCGACAGCCGCCGTGGCTGCGTCGACCGATGGCGGCTGGCCGCGCGCGCCCAGGTTGACCGTGGGCGTCGAGGCAAGAACGCCGGTGAGCGCAGGATCGGATGCGGCGAACAAGGCCAGCGTGGGGCGACCCATGGCGGCCCCGAGGTGTACTAGGCCGGTGTCGACGCCGACGACGAGGGCGGCGCCGGCGATTCGGTAAGCCAGGTCGCCCAGGCGCGAGGGCGCCAGGGCCGCTGCGTCGGGGATTTGCGCGGCAATGCGTTGCGCGCGCTGGAGTTCGGACGGGGTGCCGGCCGGCAGGCGACTGGCTATTCCACGTGCGCGCAAGGCGAGGCCAAGCGCGACCCAGGAGGATTCCGGCCACAGCTTGTCGTCGCGCGATGTGGCGGTGAGCAGCACGGCGTATGGAGAACCGGATGTGTCCGGTCCGTCACCCGTCCCCGCCAGAGTAGCTGGCGTACCGGCAATGGCAATGCCATAGTCGGGCGGGCCGTCGACCGCGTAGCCAGCGCACAGCGCTGCCAGGCGTCGATTGCGTTCGACGGCATGAAGCTCCCTGGATACGGCGTGGCGTTCGTCGTAAAAGCGGCTGGCCAGGGGTTCGCGTGCGGAGCGCCAGGCGTAGCCGCAGCGGCGAGCCTGCGCCAGATGCGTGATCAAGGCACTTTTGATCAGGCCCTGGGTATCGATCGCCAGGTTGTAGCGTGCGCTGCGCAGGCGTTTGCGCAATGCGCCGAACTCGTTGCGCGTGGCCTGACTCGTAAGTCCGCGCCGCCAGCGGCGCATTGCCACCGGGATGACTTCGTTGACCCCCGGGTGCAGTCGCGGAATGTCGGCGAAGGCCTCCTCGACCACCCAATCGATGCGGGCGGTCGGGAAGTGGCGGCGCAAATCGGTGACGACCGGCAGGTTGTGCACTACGTCGCCGAGCGAGGATGTCTTGATCAGGAGAATGCGCATCGGAGAGGCGGGAGCTGACGCCTTGCGCCGTAGAATGCGAAGTATGCGAATTATATCCGGCCAAGATGCCTGAGCTCCGGCAGCCGATTTCTGCCGTACTGATTACCAAGAACGCCGCCGGACAGCTTTCCGAGTGCCTGGCAAGCCTGGTTTTTTGCGACGAAATCCTGGTGGTTGACTCCGGGAGCAGCGACGGCACGCAAGCGCTTGCCGCTAAGGCTGGCGCTCGCGTGATCGATAGCGAATGGCGTGGTTTCGGACCGCAAAAGCAGTTTGCGGTGGAGCTGGCGGCGAACGACTGGGTGCTGTGCATCGACGCCGACGAACGGGTCAGCGATGAGCTGCGCGAGTCTATCGCCGCCGTCCTGCTGGCGCCGACTCTTGGCGTCTATCGTTTTGCCCGCCGCAACCGTTTCATGGGCCGCTACCTGCGTCATGGCGAAGGTTATCCGGACTGGAGCCTGCGCCTCTTCGATCGCCGCCGTGCGAGGTGGTCGGATGATCCGGTGCATGAGCGGGTGATCGCGCAGGGTGAAGTCGGGACCCTGGCCGGCGATTTGCTGCACGATTCGGCGGAGTCGCTGGAGACCTATCTGGCGAAGCAGAACCGTTACAGCACGCTGGCAGCCGAAGCGGCCCTGGCGCAGGGCAAGCGCGCCGGCGCGACGGCGTTGCTGATGTCGCCCCTGCTTCGCTTCATCAAGTTCTATTTCCTGCGCCTGGGCCTGCTCGACGGCGTGCCGGGCCTGGTCCACATCCTCATCGGCTGCACGGCCAGCTTCGCCAAGTATGCGAAAATGCTGGCTTTTCAGAAGAACCGCGCATGAAAGTCCTGCTCACCGGCGCCGCCGGATTTATCGGCATGCATGTCTGCGAGCGCCTCCTTGCCCGGGGCGACGAAGTCATCGGCGTCGACAATCTCAACGACTACTACGACGTCACCCTCAAGGAGGCGCGGTTGGCACGCCTGGCGCCGAATCCGCGCTTCAGGCTGGCGCGCCTTGACATCGCCGATCGCGCCGGCATCGCCGAGCTTTTCGAGCGCGAACGGCCGCAGCGCGTGATCAACCTCGCGGCCCAGGCGGGGGTGCGCTATTCGCTGGTCAATCCCCATGCCTATGTCGATAGCAACGTGGTTGGCTTCGTCAATATCCTCGAAGGTTGCCGCCATGTCGGTGTCGAGCATTTTGTCTATGCCAGCAGCTCCAGCATCTACGGCGGCAACGAGCGCATGCCGTTTTCGGAGCACGACAATGTCGACCATCCGGTAAGCCTTTACGCGGCGACCAAGAAGTCCAACGAACTGATGGCGCACACTTACAGCCATTTGTTCAATCTGCCGACCACCGGCCTGCGTTTCTTTACCGTGTACGGCCCCTGGGGTCGTCCCGACATGGCGCTGTTCCTGTTCGCCAAGGCGATCATCGAGGACAGGCCGATCGACGTCTTCAACCACGGCAGGATGCGCCGCGACTTCACCTATATCGACGACATCGCCGAAGGCGTGATCCGCGTCCTCGACCGGCCGCCGGAGGCAACGCCGACTTTCGACAAGCAAATGCCGGATCCGGCGACAAGCTGGGCGCCGTATCGCGTGTTCAACATCGGCAACCATCAGCCGGTGGAACTGATGTCCTACATCGAAGCGTTGGAAACCGCCTTGGGCAAGACCGCGGAGAAGAACTTCCTGCCGCTTCAGGATGGCGACGTACCGGCCACGCATGCCGATACCAGCGAACTCAACCGTGTTACCGGGTTTTCGCCGAAGACCCCTGTGGTTGAGGGCGTCAAGCGCTTTGTCGACTGGTATCGGAGCTACATGAATGTCTGAAACGCGACTGCTCCCCGTGGTGCTGAGCGGGGGTTCCGGCACACGCCTGTGGCCGGTGTCGCGCGAGAAGCACCCCAAGCAGTTGCAGCCCTTGCTGGGCGGCGAAAGCCTGCTGCAAGACACGCTGCGCCGGCTGACAGGCTTGCCCTTGGGCGCGCCCATCGTCGTCAGCAACCACGAATACCGCTTCATCACCGCCGAACAATTGCGCGAGCTCGGCCTGCCCGACTGGGCATTGCTGCTCGAACCCGTCGGCCGTAACACCGCTCCGGCACTGACCGTCGCCGCGCTGTACGCCAGCCGTGACGGCAGCGATCCTGTCCTGCTCACCACCCCCGCCGACCACCATGTGCGTCACCCCGAGGCCTTCCGCGCTGCCGTGTTGCGTGGCCTGCCGGAGGCAGAGGCAGGCGCCGTGGTGACCTTCGGCATCGTTCCCGATCGGCCCGAAACCGGGTATGGCTACATTGAAGTCGGCGCTGATGACTCGGCGAACCTAGCCCCACGCGACCTCGTCGCCTTCCGCGAGAAGCCCGATGCCACCACCGCCGCTGCCTATGTTGCCGGTGGCCGGCACTTCTGGAACAGCGGCATCTTCCTGCTGCGGGCCTCGGTCTGGCTCAAGACCATCGGCCATTTCGCCCCCGGAATGCTTGCCGCTTGTCGGGATGCCGTCATCCGAGCCAAGGACGATGGTGATTTCGTCAGGCTCGATGCCGAGACCTTCGCCGCCAGCCCAACGGATTCGATCGACTATGCCGTCATGGAGAAGCTTCCCGCTACCCCGCAGCTGGGCATCCTCGCGAAGGTGGTTCCCCTCGATGTCGGCTGGTCCGACGTCGGTGCCTGGGATGCCCTGTGGCAGGCGATCAAGCACGACGACCAAGGCAATGCCGTTACCGGTGACGTCTGGTTCGAAGACTCCACCGACAACCTCGTCATGGCCGAACACCGTCTGGTGGCCTGCATCGGCTGCGAGGACATGGTCGTGGCCGAAACCGCCGACGCCGTACTGGTCGCTCCCAAACAGCGCACCCAGGACGTCAAGACCATCGTCGGTCGCCTCAAGGCCGCCGGTCGCAGCGAAGCTGAACTCCACCGCAAGGTGCATCGCCCCTGGGGCTGGTACGACAGCATCGACAGTGGCGAGCGCTTCCAGGTCAAGCGCATCGTCGTTCGTCCCGGCGCCACGCTTTCCTTGCAGATGCACCACCACCGGGCCGAACATTGGGTCGTCGTCCGCGGTACCGCCAAGGTCACGCGCGGCGAAGAAGTGATCCTGCTCGGTGAAAACCAGTCAACCTACATCCCGCTCGGGGTCACCCACCGTCTGGAGAACCCCGGGCAGATCCCGCTCGAAATCATCGAGGTGCAGTCGGGCAGCTACCTCGGCGAGGACGACATCGTCAGATTCGAAGATACTTACGGACGCAAGCCATGACCCGCAAAGTTGCATTGATTACTGGCGTGACCGGACAGGATGGGGCCTACCTCGCCGAATTTCTCTTGAACAAAGGCTATGAGGTGCATGGCATCAAGCGCCGCAGCTCGCTATTCAACACGGATCGTATCGACCATCTTTACCAGGATCCGCACGAGAAGAACCGGAAGTTTGTCCTGCACCACGGCGACATGACCGACAGTTCCAGCCTGGTGCGCATCATCCAGCAGGTTCAGCCCGACGAAATCTACAACCTGGCCGCGCAAAGCCACGTCGCCGTCAGCTTCGAGGAACCCGAATACACCGCCAACTCCGACGCCCTGGGCGCACTTCGGGTACTGGAAGCCATCCGCATCCTTGGTCTGGAGAAGAAGACCCGCTTCTACCAGGCCAGTACCTCCGAGCTTTACGGCCTGGTGCAGGAAACCCCACAGAAGGAGACCACCCCCTTCTACCCGCGCAGCCCCTACGCCGTGGCCAAGCTCTACGCCTACTGGATCACGGTGAATTACCGCGAGGCCTACGGCATCTATGCCTGCAACGGCATCCTGTTCAACCATGAAAGCCCGATCCGCGGCGAAACCTTCGTCACCCGCAAGATCACCCGGGCGCTGGCCAGGATCAAGCTCGGCCTGCAGGATTGCCTGTTCCTTGGCAACATGGACTCCAAGCGCGATTGGGGCCACGCCAAAGACTACGTCGAAATGCAGTGGCTGATGCTGCAGCAGGACGCCCCGGACGATTTCGTGATCGCCACCGGCGTGCAATACAGCGTGCGCGACTTCGTCGATGCCGCCGCAAAGGAAATCGGCATCACCATCACCTGGAAGGGTGCGGGCGTCGAGGAGAAGGGCTACGACGCCCAGGGCAAGTGCATCGTCCAGGTTGATCCGCGCTACTTCCGGCCGACGGAAGTGGAAACCTTATTGGGAGATTCGACCAAGGCGCGGGAGAAACTCGGCTGGACGCCGCGAACCACCTTTGCCGAGCTTGTCGCCGAAATGGTGCGCGAGGACCTCAAGGCCGCCGAGCGCGATGAACTGGTCAAGAAGCACGGCTATCAGACAATGGACCGTCACGAATAATGGATCGCACGGCAAAGATCTATGTCGCCGGTCATCGTGGCATGGTCGGCTCGGCACTGGTTCGCCGCCTCAACCAGGGCGGCTACACGAATATCCTGACGCGGACGCATGCCGAACTGGATCTTCTCAACCAGGCCGCGACGCAGGAGTTCCTGCAACGGGAAAAGCCCGACTTCATCTTCATAGCAGCGGCCAAGGTCGGCGGCATTCACGCCAACAATACCCTGCGTGCCGACTTCATCTATCAGAACCTGATGATCGAGGCCAACCTGATTCATGGGGCGTATCAGGCCGGTGTAGAGCGTCTTTGCTTCCTTGGATCGAGCTGCATTTATCCGCGTGATTGCCCGCAGCCGATCAAGGAGGAATACCTGCTCACCGGGCCCTTGGAGCAGACCAACGAGCCCTATGCGATTGCGAAGATCGCGGGAATCAAGCTGTGCGAAAGTTACAACCGGCAGTATGGCACCCGGTATTTCTCGGTCATGCCCACCAATCTCTACGGCCCCAACGACAACTATGACTTGGCCAATAGTCACGTGCTGCCGGCGCTGATACGCAAAGCGCACGAGGCAAAACAGCGGGGTGACAGCGAACTGGCAGTGTGGGGCAGCGGCACCCCGCGGCGTGAGTTTCTCTACGTCGATGATCTGGCGGACGCCTGCGTGTTTCTCATGGAATACGACGTCAGCGATGGTATCTACAACATCGGTACCGGAGACGACGTTACCATCCGCGAACTTGCGGAGACCGTCATGTCCGTCGTCGGATTCGCCGAACGCATCACCTTCGACAGCAGTAAGCCGGACGGCACACCTCGCAAATTGCTCGATGTGAGCGGCTTGCGGAACATTGGCTGGCAGGCATGCATCCCTTTGCGCGACGGCATCGCGCTGGCCTTCCAGGATTTCATCGCGCGCTATGGCGGCTGAGCGACGTTTCCATAGGTGTTCGTGGCGTCAGCTTCTTGATATCGCGCTATCGCTTCTTGTCCTGGCAGCCTCGGCAAGTCCGTACGTGGCCGCGGTCGCCGAATCGCCGCCCCTGCTGCTGGCGGAACGCTATCGCGACGATATCGATGTTTCGCGCTACAGGGGCAGCGAAAGGCTTGAAGGCGTGCGTGCCGTGTGGGACAGCAAGGTCCTCCGCTTTCGTATCGGCAATCCGGTTCCCGCCCCGCCGTGGTTCGTCGAGGCCTTGCTGCGACAGCCGTTGGATGGCGAACTCTGGCTTGGCCGCGGCAACTTCGATCGGCTTCGTCGATCATTCGCCGCCAGTCACCCAACGATGGCGAATGGCGACGCGTATCCCACATGATATTCGAACTGCAGAATGTTCCTGGTAGCTTCACCGAACCCAATGAATGGATCCGGGCCATTGCTGAAGCCGCGAAGCTGCCCTGGTTGCAGGCCGTTGCCCAATTCCGCTTGGCCGATGCGGCGGCATTGCAGATAAAGCTGCGAGACATTGTCCGCAGCGGCGGCGAAGGACTCATGCTGCATCGTGACGATGCATCCCATCAGGTCCAGCTGCAGCGATGCCCTGCCCAAGCTGACGCCCTGGCTGGACGCCGAAGCGCGCGTCGTCGCGCATCTGCCCGGCAAGGGAATATATTTCGGCAAGCTCGGTGCGCTGCGCAAGGAAATGCTGGACGGTCGTCGCTTCGCGCTCGGCAGCGGCCTGAGCGACGAACTGATGCAAACGCCGCTGCCGGTGCGCGCGCTGATTATCTATCGTTATCGCGAACTGACGCCGCATGGCATGCCAGGGTTTCCGAGGTATCTGCGGGTACGGTATCGATTTTGAGACGAGCTGAGCTGCGATCATGACCGAGACCCCACTGATGAAGGCCCAAAAATTTGACTCCGGATCAAGGATATGGCCAGTTTGGCTGTTTCTGCTCGTGGCGATTTACCCTGTTCCTCATACCGTAGCATTGCGCAACCTGCTGCTGATGATGGGTTTACTGGGTTTGGCGTGGCAGTGGCGTGTGACCTTACTCGCACTATCGACGTTGCGGCGGCGATTGGCCTGGCTCACCGTTTCTGCGTGGCTGCTCGCAGCGCTGTCCGCGTGGATTGTTATCCACTCATTATTCATCGCGGTACAGCCCGCAATGGCTTTCGACAGGGCCCGAGCAGATTGGCTAATTCCGTTACTCCTATTGGCGATTGGCGCTACAGTTGCGATCCGGTCTCGCAACGAAGATGCAGTGCGCGGCCTCGTGATTGCTCTTTTCCTTCACATTTTTTCGGTCGCAATTTTCCAGTTCTGGCAATGGCTGACACTGGGACACTGGCCATTAGGTGTGATGCCGTTTGCAGAGCGCGACTATCAAAGTACTCTGAACGGATTCTTGATTGCCCTGCTGCTGGCGGATCGCCTGTCGTCGCTGATTTCCGGCAGCGCGCCGCTCAACCTTTCAGCAGGAGTTACTTGGGGTCTGCTATTTTTTGCACTGAGCGCCGATGTCCTGTTGAGGGCGCGCAACGGGACCGTGGTAAGTGTTGCTTTCTTGATAGTTGCAGTCTCTATTTTGCTCGTGGACTCCCGTTGCAGAAAGCGTTGGGGCCCGCGCATAGTATTGGCAATTGGATTCGCCGCACTTCTAGGAGGGATGTCGGTGCGCAACGACGTCCGTTGGGCGGGCTTCAGCGAATCTGTAGTCGTTGGTCTTGAGTCAAGCAGTCTCTTCTGGATGACGGGTGATCCGAATTCGTTGCCTTCGACGCTTTCCGGAAATCCTCTGGAACAATCCGCATACGCGCGTGCTGCCTGGGCGAGGCAAGCAGTAGAAGCGATTGCGAGAAAGCCGCTGGGCATAGGCTATGGCCACGATGCCTTTGGGCGCGCAATCGCAGAGAAGTATGGTCACAAAGGGATGGGCAGCAGTCATAGCGGCTGGCTTGACGTAGCGCTTGGAATAGGTGTCCCTGGCCTTGCACTCTTGCTTACGCTTGGTGTAGCAACTGTTGTGGCAGGCTGGCGACGATTTCGTTATCTCAATGACGGTTTTGGATTTCTACTGGCTGTTTCTGTTTTTGGATATTTATTGCGCTGCTTGCTTGATGGGCACTTTAGTGGTTGGCGTCTTGCCTTGTTTACGTTGATTGTGGGCCTGCTGGTTGGTACTTCGGCGCAAAAGGAAAAGCATGCCGCCGTTCCACAGAGATAGGCTACTGGCGGCAAGGGCTGCAGCGTGAGTAGTTGTTGGCGGCCAAACCGGCCGGTGACCGAGTGTCATCAGACGATGTTAGAATACCTGTTCATTGAATGAACGCTTCTCGCGCAATTGTTGGATTTGCGCGCAACCAGATCAATTTCACCATAGTGGACACCGACAACAATCACCTCCGGCTGCTTCGAATCATTGAGGCGAACCCCGAGATCACCCAGCGCATGTTGGCCAGTGAATTGGGCGCAAGCCTGGGCAAGACTCACTATTTGTTGCGTGCGCTGCTGGGAAAAGGCTTGGTCAAAGCCGAGGCGTTTCGCCGTCACGGCAACAAACTCGCGTATCTCTACCTGCTGACGCCCCGGGGTGTATCTGAAAAACTGCGCCTGACGCGCGAATATCTGGCAATGAAGGAAGCCGAATACGAGGCTATCCGAAGCGAAATAGAGCAACTGCGCAAAGAGTTTACGGCATGAGTGAGGCCGAGCTGGAATCCCGACCGGTTGTCGCCGTGGTTGGCCTGGGCTACGTAGGCCTTCCGCTGGCCGTCGAATTCGGCAAAAAATATCCCACTATTGGTTTCGATCTTTCCCAAACAAAAATTGACGCTTACAACTCCCATATCGATCCCACCGGCGAAGTTAGTGCGGACGAGCTTAAAGCCGCAGTTCGGTCCGGTGGGTTGGAGCCGACGACTGCCCCGCGCCGTCTTGCTAGCGCCGACTTTCTGATTGTCGCTGTTCCGACACCGGTAGACGAAGCACATATTCCGGATTTCAGACCACTTGTTGGTGCTAGCACGACAGTTGGTCGGCATATGAAGAAGGGTGCGACCGTGATTTACGAGTCCACCGTGTATCCCGGCGCTACGGAAGAAATCTGCATTCCGGTTCTGGAAAAGAATTCCGGCCTCAAATGGAAGCAAGACTTCCACGTCGGTTACTCGCCGGAACGCATCAATCCTGGCGATAAAGCGCACACTCTGACAAAAATTCTCAAGGTTGTCTCCGGTGACAACCCCAAGACTCTGGAACAGGTGGCTGCGCTCTACGCCAGCATCATCACTGCTGGCGTACATAGGGCCACCAGCATCAAGGTGGCCGAAGCAGCAAAGGTGATAGAGAACACCCAGCGCGACCTAAATATCGCCCTAATGAATGAACTGGCGATCATCTTTGACAAAATCGGCATTGATACTTCCGAGGTATTGGAAGCCGCAGGTACCAAATGGAACTTCCTGAGTTTCAAACCCGGTCTCGTCGGTGGCCACTGCATAGGCGTCGATCCCTACTACCTAACCCACAAGGCCGAAATGCTGGGCTACCACCCGCAGGTGATTCTTGGCGGCCGCAGGATAAATGATGGCATGGCGAGCTACATTGCCAAAAAAACGGTACAGAGGATGATCCGGCAAGGGGGCTGCAATAAAGGTGATACCGTTGTAGTCCTTGGTTTGACATTCAAAGAAGACTGCGCAGATCTAAGGAACTCGAAGGTTGCTGATCTAGTTGCCAGTCTGCAGAGTTACGGTCTAACTATCCTAGTTCACGATCCTATCGCTGATGCTGATGAAGCGCGACGAGAATACGGATTGGAACTTACGCAATGGGACGCCTTGCCGCGGAATGTTGATGCCGTGGTAGCAGCCGTTGCTCATCGGCAGTATCTTGAACAACCGCTAGATGAGATTCTGGGGTTGTTGAAACCGGGCGGGATCTTTACCGATATCAAATCAGCCTTTGATGAAAGGCTTATCGTGGGGCGTGGCTTCCACGTCTGGCGCTTGTAAAATTCCGCCCAAATGTCAGCAACAATCCATCCATCGGCAATCGTCGATAAAGGGGCGAACATCGGCGATGGCACCCGGGTCTGGCACTGGACTCATATCTGCGCCGGCGCCAGAATAGGCGAACGCTGCTCCTTTGGGCAGAACGTGTTTGTTGCCAACGACGTTATTGTTGGTAACAACGTAAAAGTACAAAACAATGTAAGCATCTACGACGGCGTTGTGTTGGAAGACGATGTTTTTTGCGGTCCCAGCATGGTGTTTACCAATGTTTACAATCCTCGCTCTGCCGTGACCAGGAAAAATGAATATCGCCGCACTTTGGTCAAGCGTGGGGCGACCATCGGCGCGAATGCGACCATAGTTTGCGGCATTACCATCGGCGAATATGCCTTTATAGCTGCGGGGGCCGTTATTAACAGGGATGTTAAGCCTTACGCGATAATGGCTGGCGTACCGGCACGGCATATCGGATGGATGAGCCAGCATGGCGATCGGCTTGAACTGCCACTAAACGGCACAGCCGAAGCAGCATGCAGCGCAACCGGAGTTCGTTACAAACTCCAGGAAGGTATTTGCTCATGTTCCGGCAAATGATTCCTTTTAACGATCTTAAGGCACAGTATCAGGACCTAAAACCGCAAATACTGGAGCGGATAAACCGTGTTCTTGAACACGGCCAGTATGTCATGGGGCCAGAGGTCAATGAACTTGAGGGCAAACTCGCAGCTTTAGTCGGTACCAAACACTGCGTCACAGCCAGCAGCGGCACGGATACACTCCTGATCGCAATGATGGCATTGGGTATCGGATTCGGTGATGAAGTTGTAACTACACCCTTCACCTTCATTGCTACCGGGGAGATGATCGCGCTACTGGGTGCCAAGCCCGTCTTCGTGGATATTGACCCGCGGACTTACAACATCGACCCCAGAAAAATAGAAAGTGCTATTACCTCCAAGACTCGCGCCATCCTGCCCGTCAGCCTCTACGGACATTGCGCAGACATGGATTCAATCAATGAGATTGCCGGCCGACATGAACTTCCAGTGATTGAAGATGGGGCCCAATCCTTTGGCTCCACCTATAAAGGGCGAAAGTCCTGTGCCCTATCCACCATTGGCTCGACAAGCTTTTTCCCGAGCAAACCTCTAGGGGGGTATGGCGATGGCGGCGCATTATTCACTGATGATGATCAACTCGCAGAGGTTATGCGCGAAATACGTATTCACGGACAGGCTCGCCGTTACCACCATAAGAGAATCGGTATCAACGGGCGCATGGACACTTTGCAGGCGGCGATCCTTTTGGCCAAGCTGGAACGTTTCGATTGGGAGGTGGGGCAACGTCGGGCGGTCGGTGCTGGCTATACGGCGATGTTTTCAGAACGTACACCGGACGTTGTTGTTCCTTGCATCGAGCACTGCAACACGAGCGTCTTCGCCCAATACACCATCCAGGTCGACAACCGTGATGCCATCGCCAAGGCACTCAACGACCATGGCATCCCGACCGCCATACATTATGCGGTACCGCTCCATCTCCAGCCGGCGTTCCGCGCTTACGGCTATCGGGATGGCGACTTTCCCGTTGCCGAGGCCGTTTCCCGGCGCGTTCTGAGCTTGCCCATGGGCCCCGACCTGCTGGAACACGACCAGCGACGAATTGTCGAAGCCCTTGTTGCAGCGCTTCATTGACGGCCGTATCTGCCATGCATCCCAGCACCCCGATACTTGACCGAAAGATCCGTTTTGCGCTTACTGGCTGTGGACGAATTGCAGCCAACCATTTTGCTGCGCTGGATAAGCATGCTGGCCGGGTGGAACTTGTCGGCGTTTGCGACAATGATCCTGTTGCGCTGGAGAAGGCTGTTGCGCGGACCGGTGCACAGGGTTACCGCTCGCATAAGGAGCTGCTTGCCGCCTGCTCTGCCGACATCGTGGTACTGGCAACGCCAAGCGGGCTTCATCCAGCACAGACGATTGCCGCAGCAGCAGCGGGCAAGCATGTCATGACAGAAAAGCCAATGGCCACCCGCTGGCAAGACGGGCTAGGTATGGTCAAGGCCTGTGACGAAGCCGGTGTGAGGCTGTTCGTAGTCAAGCAGAATCGCCGTAACGCTACCCTGCAACTGCTGAAAAAAGCGATAGACGACAAACGATTCGGGCGCATTTACTCTGTGGCCATCAATGTATTCTGGACCCGCCCGCAGGAATATTACGACTCTGCAAAATGGCGAGGAACATGGGAATTCGATGGTGGCGCCTTCATGAACCAGGCCAGCCATTACATCGATCTTCTCGATTGGCTTGTTGGTCCGATCGAAAGCGTAATGGCCTACACGAGTACCTTGGCCCGCAATATCGAAGTCGAGGATTCGGGAGTGGCCACAATTCGATGGCGCAATGGTGCACTGGGAACCGTCAACGTCACCATGCTGACTTATCCCAAGAATCTGGAAGGCTCCATAACAATTCTGGGAGAAAAAGGAACTGTGCGGATCGGCGGCGTAGCAGTAAATGAAATCCAGCACTGGGAGTTTGCCGAATCGAGCCCGGATGACGAAAGAGCCAAAGATGCCAGCTACCAGACCACCTCGGTATACGGTTTCGGGCATCCGCTGTATTATGACAATGTAATCAAGAACCTGCGCGGTGAGGCGGTTGCCGAAACGGATGGTAGAGAAGGCCTCCGGTCCCTGGAGGTCTTGATTGCCATGTACCTTTCTGCACGAGATGGACGGAAGATCAATCTTCCGCTTGATTACTGATCACATTATTCAGGAGTGGCTTCAAGATGGACATTGCAGGAAAGAAGATTGTCTTGATTGGTGGCGCCGGCCTGATCGGCTCACATACTGCGGACCAACTGCTGACCGAAGATGTCGGGCAAGTCCTCATCTACGACAATTTTGTGCGTGGTCGAACCGAAAACCTTGAAGGTGCGCTGAAGGATCCTCGGGTCAAGATTTTTGATGTCGGGGGTGACATTATGCAGAGCGATATTCTGGAAGCGGCGCTTGAGGGCGCCGATGGCGTGTGCCATTTTGCGGCTCTTTGGCTGCTCCAGTGCCACGAGTTTCCGCGCAGCGCATTTGACGTCAATATTCGCGGTACATTCAATGTCGTCGAGGCTTGCGTCAAAAAGGGCATCAAGCGGCTGGTTTATTCTTCGTCGGCTTCCGTATATGGAGATGCCGAACGTGAGCCGATGGATGAAGAACATCCCTTCAACAACAAGAATTTCTACGGGGCAACCAAGATCGCTGGCGAAGCCATGTTGCGCGCCTTCCACCACCGCTATGGTCTTGACTATGCTGGTCTTCGTTATATGAATGTCTATGGTCCGCGTCAGGATTACCATGGCGCCTATATCGCTGTAATCATGAAAATGCTGGATGCCATTGACAAGGGAGAAGGCCCTACCATTCTGGGTGACGGTAGCGAGGCTTTCGACTTCGTGGCAGTCGAGGATTGCGGCAAGGCCAATGTCTGTGCCTTGAAGGCCGTAGCTACGGATCGCTTCTATAACGTGGGAACTGGCATCCGGACATCCCTTCGGGAACTCGCTGAAATGATAGTTGGCATCACCGGTTGTCAAAAGCCGATCAACTATGCGCCACGCAGCCAGGCCACTCTGGTACGCAATCGCATTGGCTGTCCGAAGCGCGCGAAGCAGGAGATAGGTTTCGAAGCCACGATTGACTTGACGGAAGGACTCAATAGTCTGATCGAATGGCGCGCCAGCCACAAAGCCGAGGTTGCGGCCCGTCGGCGGGCCGTCGGCCTGCCTGCGTAGGGCGCAGGCATGAATCGACAGATCCAGATTTCCCTGCCCAGCACGGGCGAGGAGGAGTGGCAGGCGGCACGCGAGCCTTTGATGTCCGGTTGGCTGACGCAGGGCCCGAAGGTCGCGGCCTTCGAGAAGGCCTTCGGCGAGCGCCACCAGGTGCCGCACGCGCTGGCCGTGACCTCATGCACTACCGGCCTGCACCTGGCCTTGGTCGGTCTGGGCATCGGCCCCGGCGACGAAGTGATAGTCCCGGCCTTCACCTGGGTGGCGACCGCGAACGTTGTGCTTTACTGCGGCGCGACCCCGGTCTTTGCCGACGTCGATCCGGTGACCTGCAACATCGATGTCGCCGACGTACGCCGTCGCCTGACCCAATGCACCCGGGCGGTTATAGTCGTGCATCTCTTCGGCCTGTGTGCAGACATGGACGCACTGCGCGCGGCGCTTCCTGCCGGCGTCAAGATCATCGAGGACGCAGCATGTGCCGCGGGTGCGAGCTTCAAGGGCACGCCGGCCGGCGGCCTTGGTGACGTGGCGGCATTCTCGTTCCACCCGCGCAAGTCCATTACGACCGGCGAAGGTGGCATGGTCACCACCCGTGATCCGGACCTCGCTGGTCTGATGGAAAAGCTGCGCAACCACGGCGCAGAGATTTCCGAGGAACAGCGGCACAAAGGCCCCCGGCCTTACCTGCTTCCGGATTTCAACTTGCTCGGCTTCAATTACCGCATGACCGATCTGCAGGGGGCCGTCGGGCTGGTGCAGTTGGGCAAGCTCGACCGCTTCATCGCCGAGCGCCAGCAGTGGGCCGAATTCTACCGCGAGCGCCTGTCTGCCTTGGGTTGGCTGCGCATGCCGGTGTTTCCTGAAACGGGAAACCACGCCTGGCAGGCTTTCGTAACCCGTGTCGATCCCGCCACCGCGCCGATGCCCCGCAACGAGTTGATGGAGCGCCTGCAACAACGAGGCATCGCGACCCGTCCCGGCACCCACGCCGTGCACATACTCAACTACTATCGCGATCGTTTCGGGCTTGCGCCTGATGACTATCCCGGCGCGCGGGACTGCGACGCGAATACGATGGCCATCCCGCTGCACAACCGGATGAGCGACGAGGACTATGACTACGTGGTTCAAAGCCTGAATGAAATCGCCGCTTGAGACGCCAGGTTGGCTGTGGGAGGTGCTGGGAACACCCCCCCGTCCGGAGGGGTCGGCTTTTAGCCTTAGGGACCAGGAGTTCGTGGTCAGGGATGGCATTCCGCGTGTTCGGCGCTTGATTTCCCAAGCGCAGGCGCAGACAAGCGAAACTTTCGGCTTCAAATGGAAGAAGCGGGACACCTTTGATTCCGGGGCCTCACTGGCGCGCATGCGTGAGTGGCTGGTGGAGCGCTATGGCAATCTGGCCGCAGCGCCCTGGCTGGCTGAGCACGGCGAGCAACCCCTCCTGATCGACGCGGGATGTGGCGCCGGGATGTCGGGACTGGAACTGCTCGGACCCTTGGTCCCGCGCCTGCACTATCTCGGCGTTGACGTCTCCGAGGCTGTAGACGTCGCCCGCCAGCGATTCCATGAGCGCGGACTGCACGGCGCCTTCCTGCAGGCGGACATCAGTGACCTGCCTTTGCCAGAGGGCTCCGTCGACCTGATTTTCTCCGAAGGCGTACTGCACCACACCAACTCGACGGAAGGCGCCCTCAAGTCGCTTGCCCGCCTGCTGAAGCCGGGCGGTCGCTTCATGTTTTACGTGTATCGCCGCAAAGGGCCCTTGCGCGAGTTCACCGACGACCATATTCGGGAAAAGCTGCAGGCCATGTCATCGGAGGAGGCGTGGCGGGCGATGGAGCCGCTGACGCAATTGGGCATCTCCCTCGGCGAACTCGATGCGGAGATCGAGATTCCGGCGCCGATCGACCTGCTCGGCATTCCGGCCGGGCGCATCAACGTTCAGCGGTTGTTCTACTGGCATGTCGCCAAGGCCTTCTACCGCCCCGACCTCACCTTCGACGAAATGAACCATATCAATTTCGACTGGTATGCACCGGCCAACGCACACCGCCAGTCACCGGAAGAGGTCCGTGCCTGGTGCGCCGAGGCCGGCCTTGAAGTGGAGCGCGAGGTGGTCGAGGATGCTGGTATCACCGTGATTGCACGCAAATGCCGTTCGGACAAAAAAATTGGGAGAGAGAGTTGAACGATCTGAACGACAAGGAGTTTCAGACAGGCAATCTGTTCGGCAATCTATTTGCGGCCTACGATGACGAAGCGTTCAAGAGTTCGGTGGCATTGTTTGCAAAACGCTTTCTCCAGAATGGGTTCGACCTTGGTTGGTTCAAGGGAAAGAAGTGCCTCGATGCCGGATGCGGCGGTGGCCGCTACGCCATAGCGCTTTCGCAGCTTGGTGCGGCGAGCGTTGTCGGCGTAGACCTTAGTGCCGAAGGTATTGCGGATGCCCGACGCCGGGCTGGCGATTTGTCCTGCCAGAATGTCACATTCGAAACGGCATCCGTTGAAAGCCTGCCGTTTGGCGACGCCGAATTCGACTGTGTTATTCACAGTGGTGTATTGATGCATACCAAGGCGCCACTGCGAGTAATAGACGAACTGTTTCGTGTATTGCGGCCGGGCGGGATGGTTTATGGGCTGGTATATGCGACCGAAGGCCTGCGGTGGCCGCTAGTCCAGATGCTGCGTCCGTTGGCGCAGGCCATTGGCTTTGGCGTCATGGATACGGCAGTTGCGGAAGCAGGTTTGCCGGTAAATCGGCGTCGGACATATTTGGACGACATGTTCGTGCCCTACATCGATTTCTATTCGTGGCAATGCCTTCAGGGGGTTCTCAGTCAGGCCGGCTTTACCGACGTTGCGCGGTGGTCCGCTGGGCGGCTCGATCACGAGGAAAATATCGAGTCGTATGCCCGGGATCTCCGTGGTTTTCTCGAAGTGTTCGAAGCTGCCGCTTCACGCTTGGCATCCCAGTCACATCGATTGTCCGGGTTGGTTACATACGGTCGCGACTTGTGTGCCGCTGCGGCCGGATATGCGGATCAACTGGTGAAGGATGCTGATGCAGGACGAATGACACCGGAGCAAGCGCGCGAGCTTGCCATAGGACAGGGCCACCACCGATTTGTGGCCTGGAAGAAATGAGCCGGCTGTCGGCCATTTATAGGTGATCGGTCCCATATGTGCGGCATTGCAGGCTACCTCCAGTTTGACGGCGAACCCGCATCGCCGGTGCTCCTGCGCCGTATGGGCGAGGCTATCGCGCATCGCGGACCGGACGGTGAAGGCGTTTACAGCGATGGGGCCTGCGGCTTGGTGCACCGCCGGCTCGCGATCATCGACCTGTCACCGGCGGGCCACCAGCCGATGGCGACGGAGGACGGCCGCTTTGTTCTCACCTACAACGGCGAGGTCTTCAATTTTCAGGAACTGCGGATAGAACTGGAGGCGCTGGGCTGGCGGTTCCATTCGCGTACGGACAGCGAAGTCGTGCTCAAGGCCTATGCCCAGTGGGGCGAGGCTGCCGTTTCCCGCTTCAACGGACAATTTGCCGTCGCCATCTGGGACAAGGTTGCCCGCACCCTTTTCCTCGCGCGCGACCGCTACGGCATCAAACCCCTGTACTACATGCGGGACGGCTCGCGCATCGTGTTCGGCTCCGAGGTCAAGGCGATCCTGCGCCATCCTGCCTGTCGCGCCGGGATGGATGAAGAGGGGCTGTACGAGTACCTCACCTTCCAGAATTTCTTCACCGATCGCACCTTGTTTCGCGGCGTGCGCCTCCTCCCGCCCGGCTGCTGGCTGCGCGTTGCGGAAAGCGGCACCGGCGAGACCGTGCGCTACTGGGATTTTCATTTCAGCGAACCCGAGCAACCCGAGTCGGACGAGGCCTACCGCGAGGAACTGGACCGCCTGCTGCGGCAAGCCGTCAGGCGCCAACTGGTCAGCGACGTGGAAGTGGGCGCCTATCTCAGTGGCGGCATGGATTCGGGCACGATCACCGCGCTGGCGGCGCAGGATCTCCCCTACATGCGCTCATTTACCTGTGGCTTTGACCTGAGTTCGGCCTCGGGCATCGAGTTGGGATTCGACGAGCGGCAGAAGGCCGAGCGCATGTCCTACCTCTTCCGCACCGAACATTACGAGATGGTGCTGAAAGCCGGCGACATGGAGCGGGTGATGCCGCGCCTGGCCTGGCACATCGAGGAGCCGCGGGTAGGGCAAAGCTACCCCAACTTCTACGCCGCCCAGCTCGCCAGCAAGTTCTGCAAGGTGGTCCTGTCCGGCGAAGGCGGCGACGAACTATTCGCCGGTTATCCATGGCGCTATTACCGCGCGGTCGTAAACGATGATTTTGAGCACTATTCCGACAAGTACTTCCAGTTCTGGCAGCGGCTGTTGCCGGCGGACAGCGCTGCGGCCGTGCTTGCACCGATCTGGAACCGCGTGAAGCACGTCTCAACGCGGGATATCTTCCGCGACGTGTTCCACGAGCATGCCCATCGCCTGACGCGCCCCGAGGACTACATCAACCACTCGCTCTACTTCGAGGCGAAGACCTTCCTGCACGGGCTGCTGGTCGTAGAGGACAAGCTTGCCATGGCTCACGGGCTGGAAATGCGGGTGCCCTTCCTCGACAACGACCTTGTCGATTTCGCCATGCGCGTCCCCGCGCACCTCAAGCTCGGCAACCTGAGCGAGGTGGTGCGCCTCAATGAAAACGAGCCCGGACCGAAGACTGCACGCTATTTCGAGAAGACGCGGGACGGCAAGCTGCTGTTGCGCCGCGTGATGGAGCGCTACGTACCCAAGGACGTGGCTGATGGCGTCAAGCAGGGCTTTTCCGCGCCCGATGCCAGCTGGTTCAGGGGCGAAAGCATTGAGTACGTGCGCCGCCGGCTGATGGGGCGCGACGCCCGGATATTCGAATACCTGGACCGGTCCGCCGTCCAGAGCATGGTCGGGGATCACCTCGAAGGGCGGGAAAACCGGCGCTTGCTCATCTGGTCGCTGCTCAATCTCGAGGAATGGCTAAACATAAGCGACACGGATGACTGGGGCGGACATGAATACCGATGACCTGTCCGAACTGCTGAAGCAGTTGTATGCAGAACAGGACCACGACCTGCGCCAGCGTTTCGACCGCAGCCTGCCATTTCAGGACGGCGCGTTCGACCGTTGGGAAAGGGCTCGGCGCCTCGGGTTTGGTGAAGGCGCGAGCATCTACAACAGTTCACTGGTTTACGGTGACGTGCGGGTGGGCGAACAGACATGGATCGGCCCGAATACCCTTCTCGACGGTAGCGGCGGTCTTCTGGCGCTCGGCGCCTACTGTTCGATTTCGAGCGGCGTGCACATATATACCCACGACACCGTGCTCTGGGCATTGTCCCGCGGACTGGAGGACCGGCGGACGGCGCCAGTAACCATCGGCGACTGCGTCTACATTGGCCCGCAGAGCGTGATTGTGGCCGGTGTCAGCATCGGCGATCACTGCGTCGTGGGAGCCAACAGTTTCGTCAATAAGGATGTGGAGCCGCGCACCGTGGTGGCAGGTTCGCCGGCGCGGCTTATCGGTCGCGTCATCGGTGACGGCAAGGATGTCCGGATTGTTACCGATGCCGTGTCCTGAGCGAACACAGGACCACGCAACGCTCGCAGTGCAACTCGGCGTCTTCGTCCGTGACTTGCGCGGAACGTTCGGCTGGCAATTGCCGTCCCTGCTTGTGCTGATGGTTTTTGTGGCACTCGGCGAGGGTTTGAGCATGGCCCTGCTGCTCCCGTTGCTGGCGGCGATCGGGCTGGATGGCATGGGCGGAACCGGGCCGGTCCAGGCGGCCATTTCCAGCATGCTGCGCTTGGCGGGAGATCATCTCTCGGTCTATGGAATCCTCAGCCTGGTCATTGTGGTGCTGCTGATCCAGGGGCTGCTCAATCTCTGGCAGGTATGGTGGGTGGCCGCCCTTCAGCGTCAATACGGGGCTATCTGGCAACGTCGCTTGTTCGCGGCATTCATGCATGCGCGCTGGACGTTCTTTTCCGGGCACAAGCAAGGGCAACTCCTCAATGCCATTACCAACGAAACGGGCCGCCTGGCCGGGGCGCTCTACGTCCTGCTCCAGCTGCTGTCGACGCTGGTGGTCGCCCTTGTCTATCTCGTGATTGCCGGCGCGCTGTCATTGCCGGCCACGCTCGCACTGCTCGCATTCGGCCTGATACTTTTTCTCGGGGTGCGGGGCATTCGCGTGAAGAACCACCGCATCGGCATTGCGCTGGGCCCGTTGAATGCGCAACTCAATGTACTTCTCAACGAATTCCTCGGCGGCGCCAAGCTCGTCAAGGCGACGGCAACCGAGGGCAAGGCCATCCGCCAGGTTGGCAGTGTCGTCGAGTCCTTGCGCGAGCATCACACATGGGCCACCTTTTTGCCCGGTCTCGTTCGCGCCCTGTTCGAGTTTTTGTCGATCGCGGCGCTGTGCGTGGTCCTTGTGTTCGGCCACCGACTGCTCGAGATACCGGCGGCGCACATGCTTGTTGTCCTCGCGCTGTTCGTTAGGCTGCTGCCCCGCTTCAATGGGCTGCAGCAGAACCTGCAGCTTCTGGCGACCTATGTGCCGGCAATGACCCATCTGAACGATCTGCAGCGCGAGGCCGCACTGCAGCAGGAGCCGGTTCCCAAGGTACAGGGACTCGTTGTCCCCGAAGGCGCATCGCTGCAAATCGATATCCGTCGTGCCGGCTATGCCGGGGTTGATGTCTTGAAAAACCTGCGCATAGAGTTGCCGGCCAAAGGCTTTGTGGGCATAGTCGGCGAGTCTGGCGCCGGCAAATCGACCTTGGTGCACTGTTTGCTTGGACTGTGCGAAATCGCGGACGGGGACGTACGGATGGGCGACCGGCCCATGTCGGCCATAGCGCTGGCGGATTGGCGCAGGGCGATCGGTTATGTGCCGCAGGAGACCATTCTGTTCCACCTCCCGGTCAGGGAAAACATTGCCTGGGCCAGGGATGACGCGACGATCGATGAGATCCACGAGGCCGCGCGCCGTGCCCATGCCGAGGAGTTCATCGGGTCCCTGGTTCACGGCTACGATACGGTGATCGGCGATCAGGGCATGCGCTTGTCGGGCGGACAGCGTCAGAGGCTTGGAATTGCGCGGGCGCTCATCACCCGGCCCAAAGTACTGCTGCTAGATGAAGCCACCAGCGCGCTCGATTCGGCCTCCGAGCAGGCCGTACTGCAGACGGTGCAGGATTTGAGACAGGAAATCTGCATCGTTTCCGTGGCACACCGGCTTTCCTCGGTGCGCGGTGCCGATCGAATATTGGTCATGCGGGACGGCACGGTGGTGGAAGTCGGAACCTGGGAGGAGTTGCTGGGGCGCGACAGCGTGTTGAAATCCCTGGCCGCGGCCCAGCAGCTTGCATAGACGATGAATCGCAACTTCTCCGACTTCACGCTTGACGCATACGCTGCCCTGCTGGAAAAGGCGGCGGCGCGATACCGTTTCGTCCGTTTCGGCGATATCTCCGCCGCCGACGGGCGCGCGCTTTGGCGGCACGATATCGATTTTTCTCCGCACCGAGCCCTCGCCATGGCGGAACTTGAAGCCGTGCGCGGTGTGCGAGCGAGCTACTTCGTGCAGTTGACTTCACCTTTCTATAACGCGCTGGAGCCCGGGATCAGCGCCCGCCTTCGGCGAATCGCGGCCCTTGGGCACGATATCGGCATCCACTTCGAGCCGTCCAGCGATGCATCGGAGGAGCAGTTAGCCTTCGAGGCACGTACCCTGGAAAGCGCCCTGAACGTCCCGATTCGAGTGTTTTCGCTCCACAACCCGACCACCTATGACGCGGCGCGTTTCGAGGCGGACGAGGTGGCGGGGCTGCTCAACGCCAGCGCCCCGGTCTGGCGCCACGACTTCGTCTATTGTTCGGACAGCAACGGTCTGTGGCGTTATCGTTCCCTGGTCGAGGTGATCGAGGACGCGGACAGCCGCAATATCTACGCGCTGACGCACCCTGAGTGGTGGCAGGACGTAGCGATGCCGCCACGGGAACGCATCAGGCGCTGTATTGATGGACGCGCGGAATTCTGCAGCCGATACTATGATGGGCTGCTTGAAGAGCACGGCCGGCCGAACGTAGGCCGAAAGGGCGAAAAGTGACCGAGCCGGGTGGGGGCCCCGTGGTGGCAGGCCATCAGCCAAATTTCCTTCCGTGGTTCGGCTACTTCGAGAAGATGCTGAAATGCGACGTTTTCGTCTATTCCGATGACGTCCAGTATCCGAAGCAGTGTTATACGAATCGGGTGGAGATGCCGGTTGGCAACGTGGCGGGATACCTCACGCTGCCTGTCAAGAAGGGGGGCGATGCACGCATCGCCGACAAGCAGCATTTGCAGGACGAACCGACATGTACGCGGTTGATAAAGACGCTGCGCCTGAACTTCGGTGGTCTGCCCCATTTCGGCGACATCGATCTGGTTATCGATGAATTGCAGAAGGCTTATTGGCAATTCCAAACGATTGCCGACCTCAATATCCATATGAACCGGTACCTCGCGGCGTTGATGGATATCACAACAGTCGCCCGGCGAGGAACAGAACTGGGACTCGATGCCTTTCATCGCAACGACCGCCTTGTTCAGCGATGCCGTTTGCTGGGGTCGCGGATCTACTTGTGCGGGCAGGGCGCTGATGGTTATCAGGATGATGCATTTCTGGCCGCGTCCGGCATTGAGTTGCGACGAATAGATTACTCGATAGGGCGCTCGCTGTTCGGCGACGACCTGCGTTTTACCGTGTTGTACGGCATCGCCAAGTACGGTCTCGCTCCAATAAGAGCCGCCGTAGCCGCATACCGCAGCAGAGGCAGGCGCGCGTGAAGGTCCTCTATGTTGATGCCAACGTCTGGCACCTCAATCCGACGGCAAATCTGCAGGCGCTGCTCTTCAGGGAGCGCTTCTGCGGCACGTGTTGCTATGGGCCGGGATTTTCGAGTCGGGATGAGTTGGAGCGCGGCCTGCGTCGCTTTATCGAGGCGAGGGGGCCGTTCGATGTTTTGGTGCTTGGGCCAAATACACCCTTCCTGGTCGACGGCGCGGATGCAATAGAAGGCGCAGTCGGATACTTGATGAAGTACACGGCGCACCGGCTTTCCGGAAACGCGCTTGTCCAATTCTTTGCCGATGTCCGCCAGTCGTTCGGGCACCTGGAAGTTCCCGTCAAGTTGGTTTCCGTATTGAACTTCGATTACTACGCGACTACACAGACGCAAATCGATCATCTCCTCGAACAAGACGTCGGGGTTCTTGGGCCGAATGAGCAGTTTTCCCTTCGGCTGGAGGATCTCCCTAGTTTCGCGACCCGTGAGAAACACTATGTTCGCAAGGTCGAGCGCCTTTCAAATGCCTGGTATGACTTTCTGGTCCGGCATCCCGAACGCGTGGTGACGGCCGTGCACTTCGTGGCGGCCACCGAGTTCATCTTCGAACCACTGGATGCCAGGCCCTTTGACGTTGCCGTGCCGGGGGTTGAATACCAGTTGCGAAAGGAGGCCGTAAAGCGGCTTTCCGGAACCCGGTGGCGGAGTGCTTCGAAGGCCTATTTCCATTTCTACCGTCTGGCAAACCGGCTTGGTTTGCCCGTGTTTTCACATCCCGTCGCTTTGCGCCTGTACAACCAGTTCTTCCAGCGCACACTCGCCGATACGCGCTGCGTATATACGGCGCGCGGCGGGTTCGGCATGCCCATCCGGAAATTCTTTGAAATCCCGGCTGCCGGCGCACTCGTGCTATGCAGTCCCTGTAACGGATACGCGGACCTCGGCTTCGAGGACGGTCGGCACTATATAGCAGTCGAGCCGGATGGCCTCGTGGATGCGCTAGCCAAATGGCTGGTGGATCCTCGATCCCAGGAAATTGCCAGTGCAGGACAGGCGGTGACGATGACGAATCATTCCTTGGCGGCGCGTGGCGAGCAAATCGAACGTTGTCTTCGAGCGATGGTGGCCGGTACCTATGCCGGTTCGCGCTGGGATCGCGGCGAGTTCCGCGTGTTGGAGAAGGCCTGATGTGCGGCATCCTCGGCATAGTCAGGCCCGGCGGGGCGGATAGGGCAGAAGCCAGGGGCCTGCTCGACATGCTGGCGCATCGCGGACCCGATGCCGAGGGGTATTGGCAGAGTGCCGACGGGCGGCTGATTGTTGGTCATCGCCGGCTGAAGATCCTCGACTTGTCGGATGCTGCCAACCAGCCGATGTGTTCCCCCGACGGCCGCTTTGTCCTCGTCTATAACGGCGAAGTGGTGAACTACCGCGACCTGCGGGCGGCCTATCGGGGCCCATGGAATTTCGCCACCAACGGCGATACGGAAATGCTCCTTGCGCTGTTAGCCGAGCGTGGCACCGACGCCTTGCACGAGTGCGTCGGCATGTTCGCGTTTGCCTTGTTTGATACGAAGCTGCGACGGTTGACGCTGGTGCGCGACCGGTTTGGCATCAAACCCCTGTACGTCACGAGACTCGATGATGGCGGCCTGGCATTTGCCAGCGAGATCCCGCCGCTGCTGAAACTCCAGCGGGAAGTGCAAGCGGATCTTGACGTCATCCGCACCTATCTCGAGACGACGCTGTACGAGACGGGACGGCGCACCTTCTTTTCGGGGATCGAAAGCGTGGCCCCGGGCTCGGCTATCGAAATCGATCTCGTCAGCGGGGCGTGGATGGAAAAGCAGTGGTACAAGCTCGCCGAACATCTGCCAGACCTGTCCGATGCGAGCGAGGCGGAACTGATAGAGGAGGGAGCGCGCAGAATTGAACGGGCAATAGCGGACCACCTGATTGCCGATGTGCGTACTGGCCTGAATGTTTCAGGTGGCGTCGATTCATCGACCCTCGTCGGCGTTGCGCGCAGGCATGTCGCTGATATCCATCTGTTCACCCAGGACTACGAACCGCCCTACAGCGAGGCGGAATGGGTCAGGAAGGTGGCGGGCGAGTCTCCGCTTCATCTGGCGCAGTTGACCGAGGGCCGCATTCGCCAGGTGCTGGACAGAACCATACGCCTGCAGGCCGAGCCGTTCGGCGGGGTTACGGTTGCGGGATACGACTATTTGTACCAAGCGGCTGATCGCGCCGGCGTTACCGTGCTGCTGGACGGCAACGGCGTGGACGAAGTCTTCCTTGGGTACAAGAAATACCATGCCGCTGCCGTGCGCCTCGCCAAGGACGAGGCCGAGTGGATGTCGCTCGCCGCCGGCTATCGACATTTCTGGCAGTCCGAGCCGCCGCCACGCGGGACGGTCGATTTCCGGGGCCAGTCCATCGACGGTAGCGAAGGAGCACGGCCTGCAGCCATTACGCATGCGCTTCGTCGTGGGTCGTCGCTGTTGCCGCTGCCGGAAGTCGGGGGCAACTTTTCCGATCCGATCCGCGCCATGGCCGCGCAGGATCTGCTGGCAGCGAAGATTCCACGCGGACTGCGCTTCAACGATCGCATGTCCATGGCACGCTCCAAAGAATTGCGCGTGCCGTTTCTGGATCATCGTCTGGTCGAGTTCGGCTTTGCCGTGCCCAGTCGCTACCTTCTCGATGCCAGCGGCTCCAAGGCCCTGTTCCGGCGTATCGCCGCCCGCTGGATTCCCGGCGAAGTCGCTGCTGCAGTCAAGCGTTCGGTGCAGTCGCCGCAGCGGGAATGGCTGGCCGGCCCGTGGCGGGGCTTGGTTGAAACCACCCTTTCTTCCGATAGCCTTGCTGCGCGTGGATGGATAAACCCGGAAATAGCACGACATCTTTATCAGGACTATCTGGTGGGCGCGAAGGGCAACTCCTTCTTTTTATGGCAGTGGCTAAATTTAGAATTGTGGGCGAGAAACTTTCTTGATTGAGTAGAACGAAAACATGACCAGAATTGCAGTAATCGGTGCGGGAACATTGGGAGCCCGCCATCTTCAAGCCTTGGCGCGGTTGGAAGCTCCGCTGATCGTCGATCTGGTGGATCCTTCTATCGATGCGCAACAGAAAGCACTTTCGATATGTTCGCATGCCGGAGGGGTGCGGGGCCCGGTGAATTGTGTTTCCGAGGTGACCAGCCTCTCTGCTGTTCCCGATATCGCTATCGTTGCCACAAATTCTCGCGATCGGCTTGCGATTCTTCGAGAACTGATTAGCAGTGGTTGCCGCAAACTAATCCTCGAGAAGGTCTTATTTACAAGGCGAGAGGAATATGAGATCGCCAGCCAGATGATTCTGTCAGGAGGCGCAAAGGTGTGGGTGAATTGTGCCCGCCGTACAGCGCCCCGCTTTCATCGCCTTCAGGAATTGACTGCGGGACGCGCTATCTCATATAGAGTGGAAGGCCCGGACTGGGGGCTGGCGTGTAACGCAATCCATCATTTGGACGAATGGATGTTCCTGAGTCGGGCGCAACAGTTCATATTGACCGGCTGCTTCGAACCGGAACTGCCTCCGGCCCGCCGGAACGGATATTTCGAGGTACTTGGTGCTATGAGCGGTGAAGCCGGACCGCATACCTTCGAGGCGCTGAGCGTCCGTGGTCAAACTACCCGGCCAGCCGGAGACCGAACGATTACAATCCGTTGCGAGAATACCGAGTTCGTTATCGGGCAGGTGTCGCAGGATCTCGTAGTTCGCCAAGACGGGCAGATTGTTGCCCGTGAACCTTACCCCTTCGCGATGCAAAGCGAAGCCACCGCCTGGCATGTTGCAGCCATTCTGGCCGGAGGCGAGCCTTCCTTGCCGCGCTACGAGGAATCGGCGAAGCTCCATCTTGCCTTGCTGGACGTGCTGATGCCCCACTTTCAATCCCTGGACCCGAGTCTGACAGAATGTCCGATCACGTGATTCTCCTCGCCGGTGCCGGGCCGATGGCCGTTGCCCATGCCCAGGTGCTGAAGGCACTGGGCCATTCATACCTTTGTGTTGGCCGCAGCGCCGAAAGCACGCAACGCTTCAAGGCCGAAACGGGAATGACGGCCTTTGCTGGTGGCATCGAATACTGGCTCGCACAAGCGGAGAGGCCAGCGGTGACTGCCGCCGTGGTTGCCGTCAGCCTGACCGAGCTCGGCACGGTGACACGGACGCTGGTGGATGCCGGAATCAAGCGCATTCTGGTGGAAAAACCGGCAGCACTCACCCTGACGGAAATCGAGGAGTTGGACGCGGGGGCTCGCAAGGCGGGAGCGTCGATCTACCTGGCCTATAACCGGCGTTTCTACGCTGCGACCGAGGCGGCACGGCGCATGATCATGGAAGACGGCGGCGTCTCCAGCTTCTTTTTCGATTTCACCGAAATAGCTTCACGGACCGTCGTGCCGGGACGGGGGCCGGACGTTCTGAATAACTGGTTCCTGGCGAACAGCAGTCATGTCGTGGACCTGGCCTTTCATCTGGGCGGCCGGCCCAGCGTGATTGACGCACGCGTCAAAGGCAGGCTGGAATGGCACCCGGCAGGCGCGACGTTTGCCGGCAGCGGCCAGACGGAATCCGGCGCACTCTTCGCCTATCTCGCCGATTGGGCCGCGCCCGGTCGCTGGGGGGTCGAGGTTCGATCCACGAAACGGCGCTTGATCCTGCAGCCGATGGAATCCCTCAAGGTTCAGGAATTGGGGAGTTTCGCGATCACCGATGTTCCGCTCGACGATCTCGATACCCGTTTCAAACCCGGACTATATCGACAGATGCAGTCGTTCCTGAGTGACCGTCCGGAAACTACCGCGCTACAATCCTTGCGCGAGCATGCGCGCGCGGTGCGGGAGGATTTTCTGCCGCTGATCGGGGGTGTGCGATGAGCAGCGGTCGTGTTCTGGCCATCGTTCCCGCCCGCGGCGGGTCGAAGGGCATCCCTCGAAAGAATATTGTCGACGTCTGCGGCAAGCCTCTGATCGCATGGTCCATCGCCACCGGCCGCCAATTGGTCGAGACCGGAACCGTTGCCCGTGCGGTGGTGTCGACCGACGATGTCGAGATCGCCAGGGTCGCCCGGAGCTGCGGCGGTGATGTTCCTTTCATG
This sequence comes from uncultured beta proteobacterium, assembly GCA_903908065.1. Classification (GTDB taxonomy): domain Bacteria; phylum Pseudomonadota; class Gammaproteobacteria; order Burkholderiales; family Rhodocyclaceae; genus Sulfuritalea. The sequence goes on from CAIVQO010000008.1 coordinate 74,804, forward strand.
CGCCCGGTGGAACTGGCGACCGATCAGGCGAAGTCGATCGGCTACATATTGCACGCCCTGGACTGGTTCGCCGAGCGCGGCGAGAGCTTCGATGCCGTGTTGCTGCTGCAGCCGACATCTCCGCAACGGGATGTCGATGCCATTGCGGATGCCATCCGGAAATTCTTTGCACAGAACGAAGCCGATTCCCTGATTTCCTGCTACCAGGAAGACTACATCAACGATCTCGTGATGTACGAGGACGAGGGCACCGGCTATCTGAAGCCGAGGAATCCCCTGCACAACAAGGGAGTGCGTCGGCAGGAGCATGGTCCGACCATGGTGCGCAACGGCGCCGTCTATCTCACGCGCGTCGATTACCTGCGGCATACCGGGCAGCTTATCTGTGATCGGCCGATGCTCATGCGCATGAGCAAGAGGCACTCAATCGACCTAGATGTTCCGGACGACCTGATCCTGCTAAGGAGCGCGATGTGCGGATCGGCATCCTAGAGGGAGATCACTTTTCTGCCCGGGCCAGGACGATGCTGGCGAACATAGGCCCGGTCGAGGTTTTCGATGGCGGGATGCTCGAAGCATTCCTTGCCGACAAGGAGGTGCTTTTCGTCCGGCTGGGATACAGGATCGATCGCGCCACTCTGGATCTTGCGCCGCGGCTCAAGCTGCTTTGCAGCCCCACCACCGGGCACAATCATCTGGATGAAGTCCACTTGTCATTGCGGGGGATCGAGCTGATCAGCCTGCGCGGCGAGCGTACCTTTCTGCAGTGCATACGGGCGACTCCCGAACACACCTTGGGACTGATGCTGGCCCTGCTGCGAAACTACCGGATCGCTTTCCTCGATTCAAATCATCCTTATTGGGACCGTGACCGTTGTCGCGGCGACGAACTGTTCGGCATGAGAGTCGGAATCATTGGTCTCGGACGCGTCGGCGGGATCGTGGCGGAATATCTTCGTGCGCTTGGCGCCCGCGTTGCCTACGTGGATATCCGGCCCGAAGTTAGTCGTGACGGCTGCGAGCGTTGTGGTTCGCTCGCGGCGCTGATCGAGGCTAGCGAGTTGGTGGTCATGTGTGCATCCTATGCCGACGGTCAGCCTCCCGTCATGGACAGGGAACTCGTTGGTTTGCTGGCCGGGAGATATTTTGTTAATACAGCGCGCGGCGAGTTGGTGGACGAGGCGGCGCTGCTTGAACTGGTAAGGCAGGAAAGCATGAAGGGCGTGGCGACTGACGTAATTGCCAACGAGAATGGGCCGAATCGGCTTGACGAATGGCTGGATGCGGCAACTGGGCGGAATGTCATCGTTACGCCCCATATCGCTGGGGCGACGTGGTCTTCCATGGCTGCCACGGAAGAGTTCATTGCACAAAAGCTCATGAAAAAACTGGAACAAGCGGCGACAAGATGAAAAGTGAAACATTGCGCGACACGGCAGGGGCGGGGCGGACTTTGGTGGTGGCCGAGATCGGTCAGGGCCACGACGGCAGCGTTGGCATTCTGCATTCCATGGTGGATGTAGCGGCTGCCTGCAGGGTCGATGCGGTGAAGTTCCAGGTCCACATTGCAGACGCAGAAAGCAGCCCAATGGAGCCCTTCCGTGTTCGTTTCTCGCCGGTGGACGCAACTCGATTCGACTACTGGAAGCGAATGGAGCTGCCCGAACACGAATGGCGTCGCCTTAAGGAGCGGTGCGACACGCTGGGTGTGGAATTCCTGGCCACGCCCTTCTCCAACGCAGCGGTCGATCTTCTGGAGCGCGTCGGCATCAGGCGCTACAAAGTTGGCTCTGGCGATATTGCTAATCCGCTCCTGCTGCAGCGTCTTGTGGCCACGGGCAAGGAGGTTATCCTGTCGACGGGCCTCGGCACAATTGAGGATATCGACCGTGCCGTAGAATTGTTTTCGAGGCATTCAGTGCCGATTGCCGTGCTTCAATGCACGACACGCTATCCGACGGTGGCCGACGATGTGGGTTTGCCGTGGATTGGCAGGCTGAGGGAACGCTACGGTTGCCCGGTCGGACTGTCGGATCACTCGGGAAAGATATACGCAGGACTGGCAGCGGCCGCATTGGGTGCTGCACTGGTGGAGGTCCACGTCACCTTCGACCGTCGCATGTTCGGGCCGGACAGTCGGGCATCGCTGACCTTCGATGAACTGGCGCACCTGGTGGAAGGGGTCCGGTTTATCGAGGCAGCCCGCCGCGATACGGTCGAAAAAGTAATGACCGAAGAAACAGAGAACCTGCGGCGTATGTTCGGCAAGGCATTGGCGGTGAACCGCGAGATGGTGGCAGGCGAAACGCTCAGCACCTCTGACCTGGAAGGGAAGAAACCCGCGGATGGCGGAATTGCGGTTGGCGAACTTGAGCATGTGCTCGGCCGGTGCCTGAACCGCTCCAAACGGAAATGGGAGTTCCTGCGGAAGGAAGACTTGGAATGAAGCGGAAGAAGATTTGTGTAGTCGTTGCCAGCCGGGCCAATTATGGTCGGGTCAAGTACCTCATGAAGGCGATCCAGGAACATTCAGACATGGAACTGCAACTGGTCGTCGGGGCTTCCACGCTGCTGGATCGGTTCGGCAAGGCGATCAGCGTAATTCGCGCCGACGGATTCGAACCTCTGCGGTCCATTCATTACGTCATCGAAGGCGAGACTCTGGCGACCCAGGCCAAATCGACGGGGCTGGGGATCGTGGAGTTGTCCACCGCTTTCGAGGACCTGGCGCCGGACTACGTGGTGACGGTCGCCGACCGCTTCGAGACCATGGCCACGGCAATAGCAGCCACGTATTTGAATATTCCCCTGGTCCACCTGCAGGGGGGCGAAGTCAGCGGCAACATCGACGACCGTGTGCGCCACGCCATCACCAAGCTTGCCGATATCCATTTCGTTGCGTCCGAGATATCCCGCCGGCGGGTGATCGACATGGGCGAAGACCCGCAGTTCGTATTCAATTACGGCTGCCCCGCAATGGACGTCCTGGCAAAGTCTGACCTGAGCCTGGAGCCGGACGCGCTCGACCGTTATCTCGGCGTTGGCAAGCGCATCGACTGGAGCAAACCCTACATGCTGGTCATGCAGCATCCGGTGACAACAAGCTATGGCCATGGCCGCGCCGAGGTAACCGAGACGCTGATGGCGGCTGTCCGATTCAGGGACATCCAGAAGATCGTACTCTGGCCAAATGTGGATGCCGGGAGTGACGATGTTTCTCGGGGTATCAGGCACTTTCGCGAGTTTCACATGAGTGAGCCGATCTATTACGTGAAGAATTTTTCTCCCGAAGACTATGCACGGGTGCTCAACAATGCCGTGTGCTGCGTCGGGAACTCCTCCTCGTTCATCCGCGAAGCTGCCTTTCTCGGCGTTCCGGCGGTGATCGTAGGCGACAGGCAACAAGGGCGCGAACACGGCAACAACGTGGTCTTTGCCGATTACGACCAGAACCATATTGCCGAGCAATTGCAGGCGCAGTTGGCCCATGGCCGCCACGAACCGGATCGCCGGTTCGGCGATGGTCAGACGAGCCAACGCATTGCGGCGGAGCTGGCAACGCTGGATTTCCGCCACGGAGCCTGAGCGCAAGTGGCGATGAGAATTGCGTTTATTGGCAACCAGGGCGGACGCGATGTGATAGCGCTGTACGCGGACATGGCCCGTACGCTGATTGACGAGTTCGGAGCGGAGGTACGGTTCGCCTTGTGGCTGGACAGGGAAAAGGCGATGCCGGCAGAGTGCGGTGCGCCGGAAGCCGAGGTCGAGAGCTTCGAGGAGTATGTCCGCGCTCTTCCTGTACCGAATGCCGCTGCGGTTGAGAAGTTGATTCGGAGATACCGGGACGTTTGCTGGTCTGAGGTCGTTGCCGCCGAGCGGGCATTCACCGATTACTCGATGCTGTTGGGTGCGGCAGGGGAGCGACGGGAAGGACCGGAATACGTTCAGCGACTGGTCGTTGCGATCGTTGGCTATCTGGAGCATGAGTTGGTGGGTTGCGCAGCGGTCGTATGCCAGACGGCGGACACGCTTTTTTCCCTGGCGGTGTTCAAGGTTGCCAGCCATCTCGGCGTCCCGGCTTATGCGATTGCACCGGCCTGGTTGCTTGAACCGGAGAAGGGCGGCGGATTCCTGGCGAACAATGAATATCTCGAATGTCGGCGCATGGTGAGGTCATTCGAAAGACGCCAGGGAACCGCGCTTCTTGATGACGAGAGATCGCGCACGGATGCCTTGGTCCATTCGATTCGGGGCTTTTCCGGCAAGACCGCATTTCATGCCACGACATCCAAGGGCAAATCAGCCGGACGCAATGCCCTTACTCCCAACTGGCGCCGCTTGCTTGAGTACCTAGTCGAAAACTCGAGGCGCGACAAGTACGTCGAGTACATTAAAATTGATCCGGCCCGCAAGATTCAAGCGAATCTCCTGCGTGCCTTCAGAAAGTTATCTGCACGCCATACTTATGGAACACTCGACGTTGCGGGAATTCCGGAGCGCAGCGTGTTTTACGCGCTTCACTACCAGCCGGAACAGTCGACTCTGGCGCAGGGGATCTGGCACGTAAATCAGGTGGCACTCGTCGAGAATCTTTCCAAGTCCCTGCCGCTTGGCTATACGCTGGTGGTCAAGGAGCATCCTTGGGGTCGCGGAAACAGACCCCGCTGGCAGTACGATCATATGGCCGGGTTCCACAATGTGATATTTTGTGATGCGCCGGCAAAGGAGATCATTCAGCGCGTCGATGCAGTAGTTGCGGTATCGGGCACCGTGGCGATGGAAGCATTGGTATTCGACAAGCCCACGGTGATTCTTGGAAGAAACTTTTTCGAGTTCTCCGATCTGTTCTATCGAGTGCGTGATATCCAGGACCTCCCGGATACGCTTGCGCGGATATTGATCGACGGCGACTATTCGCGTCAGACCGATCGGGAAGAAAGGCTTCATCGTTTCTTGATGGCCTATCTTGATGGCCTGATTCCCTGCTTTCCGTTGCCTGGGCAGATGGCCGAGTGGGGCCGGGCACTGGTAGAGGAGATGCGACTTGATCCGTTGCCCAACAGAGGGAGCACAAAATGAAAGCCGTGATTTTGGCAGGCGGCCTCGGAACGCGCATCTCGGAGGAAACCCACCTCAAGCCCAAGCCGATGTTGGAGATCGGCGGCCGGCCGATCCTGTGGCACATCATGAAGCTGTATTCGGCCCACGGCATCAATGACTTCGTGATCTGTTGCGGCTACAAGGGCTACATTATCAAGGAGTACTTCGCCAACTACTTTCTGCACATGTCCGATGTCACGTTCGACATGGAGCGCAATCAAATGGAAGTGCACCAGCGCAATGTCGAGCCGTGGCGCGTGACGCTGGTGGACACGGGGGAAGACACATTGACTGGCGGGCGTCTTGCCCGGGTAGGTCCCTACCTGCAGGGCGAGAATGCCTTCTGTTTCACCTACGGTGATGGCTTGTCCGATGTCGATATCACGGCTCTTGTCGCCTTCCATCGCGGCCATGGCCGCAAGGCGACCGTTACTGCGGTGCAACCTCCCGGTCGATATGGCGCGCTCAATATGCACCAGAGACGTGTTCTGGGATTCACTGAGAAACCAAGGGGCGATGGCGGCTCGATCAACGGTGGTTTCTTCATTCTGGCGCCCACCTGCCTTGATTACATTGAGGGCGATCAGACAAGTTGGGAGGGGGAGCCACTCATTCGTTTGGCTGCGGAGGGTGAACTCATGGCCTTTGAGCACGCCGGCTTCTGGCAACCGATGGACACCTTGCGCGACAAGACCCAACTCGAAGAGCTCTGGCAGTCCGGCCAGGCGCCATGGAAGAAGTGGCTGTGACGCCATCATTCTGGCAGGGGCGTCGGATCTTCCTCACCGGTCACACCGGATTCAAGGGTGGTTGGTTGAGCCTTTGGCTGCAAGACATGGGGGCCGAGGTTCATGGCTATGCCCTGGCACCGTCCACCACGCCGAGCCTTTTCGAGGTGGCGCGGATTGCGGACGGCATGGCGTCGAGCACTATTGCCGACATTCGGGACCCTGTCGCCTTGTCCCGCGCCATGCAACTTGCCAAGCCTGACGTCGTTTTCCATCTCGCCGCCCAGCCGCTGGTGCGTCTTTCCTATGCCGAGCCGTTTGAAACCTACGCTACGAATGTCATGGGTACCGTGAATCTCTTCGAGGCCGTGCGCGCGATGGCCAGCATACGCGCGGTTGTCAATGTCACAACCGACAAGTGCTATGAAAATCGCGAGTGGATATGGGGTTATCGTGAAAACGAACCCATGGGTGGCCACGACCCCTATTCGAGCAGCAAGGCCTGTGCGGAACTAGTCACCTCCGCCTACCAGCGCTCGTTTCTCGAAGGTGCCGGTGTGGCAGTTGCCAGCGCCAGGGCAGGCAATGTCATCGGTGGAGGTGATTGGGCGGTGGATCGCCTGGTGCCCGACATCCTGCGCGCCTTTGGGGAAGGCCGGGAGGTAATGATCCGCAACCCCGGGTCCGTCCGCCCGTGGCAGCACGTGCTTGAGCCCCTGAGCGGCTACCTCGTGCTCGCTGAGCGGTTGTACGATGCCGGCATGGCCTATGCCGAAGGCTGGAACTTCGGCCCGGACGATAGAGATGCGCGCCAGGTTGAGTGGATTGTCCGCCGCCTGGCCGACACATGGGGCGATGGTGCCGCTTGGGCAACGGACAAGGGATCCCATCCGCACGAGGCGGCTTATCTCAAGCTGGACATCTCGAAGGCGCGAAACAGGCTCGACTGGCAGCCGCGCTGGGATTTGACGGCGGCGCTGGATCGTACCGTTGAATGGCATCGGGCATGGCTGAATGGCGGGAACATGAGTGCAGTCTGTATGCAACAGATTGCCGCCTACGCCGATTTGACCGGGCAATAGACAACCCATGGTGCGTTTCGATTTCATCTCTACCCCGCTGCCCGGCTTGACGCTGGTGCAGCGCAAGCCCATTGTCGACGAGCGGGGATTCCTTGCTCGCTTCTGGTGTGCAGACGAATTTTCTGTTGTCGGCTGGACAAGGCCAATAGCCCAGATCAACCATACGCTGACGCGTCGTAGGGGCGCCGTGCGCGGCATGCACTTTCAGCATCCGCCGCACGCCGAAATCAAGCTCGTAAGCTGCTTGCGCGGGGAGATATTCGACGTTGCCATTGACCTGCGCAAGGGTTCGCCGACATTTCTCAATTGGCATGGCGCAGCTCTCTCTGCCGCCAATCAGCGCAGCCTACTCATCCCCGAAGGTTTTGCGCATGGCTTTCAGGCGCTGACGGACGATTGCGAATTGCTCTATCTGCATTCGGCGCCCTATACTCCTGCGGCCGAAGGCGCCCTGAATCCGACCGACCCGAGGCTGGCCATCGCCTGGCCGCTTGCGATCGGAGAGCTTTCCGATCGCGACCGGAATCACTCGATGCTCGGCGGCAACTACGAAGGAATCGCCCAATGAAATGCCGTCATTGCGGCGCGGCGCTGTCGCTGCCCCTGATCGATCTCGGCAGCGCGCCGCCGTCGAATGCCTACCTGAGCGAGGCCGCCCTCCATGCGCCGGAGACTTGGTATCCCCTGCGGGTGCTGGTCTGCACCCGCTGCTGGCTTGCGCAGACCGAGGTCTACGCCCGCGCCGATGAACTGTTCAATCCCGATTATCCATATTTTTCCTCGACTTCCACCAATTGGCTGGATCATGCTTCTCGCTACGCGCGGGCGATGACGGAGAAATTGGCGCTTGGCCCCCGGAGCTTCGTCATCGAAGTCGCCTCCAACGATGGCTACCTGCTGAAGAACTTCGTTGCCGCCGGTATTCCTTGCCTCGGCGTCGAACCGACAGCAAGCACTGCCGTAGCCGCCGAGAAGCTTGGCGTGCCGGTTCTCCGCGAGTTTTTCGGACAAGTGCTTGGCACGAGGTTTGCCGACGAGGGACGTCAGGCCGACCTGATTATTGGCAACAATGTGTATGCCCATGTGCCGGATATCAATGACTTCACCGCCGGCCTGAAAGCCGCTCTCAAACCCGGCGGCACAATCACACTTGAGTTTCCGCACCTGATGCGGCTGATTGAATTTGTGCAGTTCGACACTGTGTACCACGAACACTTTTCCTATTTGTCGCTCTTTACCGTTTGCCGCATTTTCGAGCAGGCGGGCCTGCGCATCTTCGACGCCGACGAGCTGTCCACGCACGGTGGCAGCCTGCGGGTCTTCGGCTGTCATGCAAGTGACGATCGCCCCGTTTCCGCGAATGTCGTGGCTCTGCAGGGCGAGGAACAGCGACGCGGATTGCTGACGCCGGATCCGTACAGCGAATTTCAGGCACGTGCCGATCGCGTCAAGGACGATCTTGTCGCATTCCTGATCGAGCAGAAACGCGCGGGTAAGAAACTCGCTGCCTATGGTGCGGCGGCAAAGGGTAATACGCTTCTTAACTACGCTGGTATCAGGTCTGACCTGCTGCCGTATGTTTGCGACGCCGCGGGATCAAAGCAAGGCAAATTTCTGCCCGGCAGCCACATCCCAATCTTGCCGCCGGCAATCCTCAGGGATGTCCAGCCGGACCTTGTCCTGATCCTGCCGTGGAACTTGGCGGATGAGATTCGCCAACAAAATGGTTTCATTCGAAAGTGGGGCGGGAGGTTTGTTGTCGCCGTACCCTCGCTCGGAGTTATCGATTGACCGCCGTGTCGCCAGCGCCGACTTTTATGGAGCGAAGCAAGATTTGATGAAATCTCGCATCCACTATACAAAACCGTCGATAACCGACCTGGAGGTCGGATATGCCACCGATGCCGCACGCCACGGTTGGGGTGATCGCTGTTACGAGTACATCAATCGTTTCGAGGAACTGTTCAAGCAGCACTTGGGGGCCAAATACGCGATTGCCACTTCCAGTTGTACCGGGGCATTGCACATGGGGCTCGCAGCCTTGGGTGTAGGTCCGGGCGACGAGGTCATCCTGGCTGATACAAACTGGATCGCGAGTGCCGCACCGATTACTTATCTGGGTGCAAAACCAGTATTCGTCGACATTCTCCAGGGTACTTGGTGCATCGATCCTGCCTTGGTCGAGTCGGCCATTACTCCCCGGACCAAAGCCATCATTGCCGTGCACCTTTATGGCAACTTGTGCGAAATGGATAAGCTCGCGGCCATTGGCGCCAAGTGCGGCATTCCCGTGATCGAGGATGCGGCCGAAGCGATCGGTTCGATCTATCGTGGCAAACGCGCGGGAACAATCGGAAAGTTTGGTGCTTTTTCTTTCCACGGCACCAAGACGCTCACGACAGGCGAAGGAGGCATGTTCGTCACCAATGACGACGCTTTTTACGAACAAGTTCTGACTTTGAGCAACCATGGCCGTGCCAGAGGGCAAATCAAGCAATTCTGGCCGGATAGGGTGGGATTCAAGTACAAGATGTCGAATGTTCAGGCCGCCATCGGATGCGGGCAAATGGAACGCGTAGAAGAACTAATCGCGCGCAAGAGAGAGATTTTCGCCTATTACAGGAGGCACCTGGAGTGCCTGCCTGGTGTAAGCATGAATTCTGAAAGCGAAGATATGATCATTGGCGCATGGATGCCAACAGCTGTCTTCGAAACCCAAACGGGTGTTTCGCGCGAAGCACTGCAAGCGGCATTTGCGGCGGCGGATATTGACGCCCGCGTGTTCTTCCATCCGTTGTCGAGCTTGCCGATGTTTGAAGCGCAGAGAGGCAACTTTTTTGCCTGGGATATCCCTGGCCGCGCGATCAACCTGCCAAGTTTTCATGACATGACGCAGCTGCAGCAGGCGCGCGTGGTTGACGTTTTGCAGAGTTGCTTGGAGAAGGCATCATGATGAGTTTCGAGGAAATCAGAAATTACTGGGAAGGGCGTGCAGCTGGAGATTCCAGCGTGCAGTCGACTACGCAAGATGTTTTCTTGCGTGAAATTGAGCTCAATACGCTGAGTGATAGGATCAGAGCGTTCTCGCCTAGGCGTGTCGCCGACGTTGGCAGCGGAGATGGTCGGACAACCATCGGACTGGCCCGAAAGTTTTCAAATATCCAGTTCTTTGGATTTGACTACTCTCCATCAATGGTCGACAACTCCAGAGAGGTTCTCGCTAGCGAAGGAATCCAAAATGCTGCTTTTGAGCAACGCGATATTTGCAATGGATTGAGCGATTCCTATGACCTCATTTACACGACCAGATGTTTGATAAATCTACCAGCATGGGCCATTCAGAAGGACGCGATACGAAATATTCACGGGGCTCTGACGCCCGGCGGAATCTACCTGATGATTGAAAACTTCCTGGAGGGTCAGGAAAACTTCAATCGAGTAAGGCGAAGCTTTGATTTGCCGGAAATTCCAATACGAGAGCACAACTATTATTTCCAGCGTCAGCGTCTTCTCGACTACGCAACCGCGATATTTGACGTTACTGAAGAAACAAATATCAGCAGCGCATATTATTTGGTCAGCCGTATTGTGTACTCGAAAATCTGCCAGGAATCCGGCACTCACCCAGACTACTTCGACGCGCATCATCGATATGCCGCGGGACTGCCGTTTTGCGGAGAGTTTGGGCCGGTGCGACTAATTGCCTTTAGGAAGAGGTAGGACCAAGTTATGAATCATCAAGAACAAGTCGCATCCAGCATCAACGCGTTGGGTCTGGATGCGGACCTACAGAACGCTTCCATTTCCTGGATTCGCGATTCTGCGAGGCACAACTATTCGTACAATTTCAACTGGATGGGGCGTCCCATCATCCAGTACCCGCCAGACATCGTTGCATTGCAGGAACTCATCTGGCAGATCAAGCCCGATCTAGTAATCGAAACCGGCATTGCTCGTGGTGGTTCACTCATCTTGAGTGCTTCGATGCTTGCGCTGCTTGACATGGCAGAAGCGATAGCGGCTGGTGTGAGCATCGATCCCAAGGAATCAAGGCGCAAAGTACTCGGCATCGATATCGACATCCGTGCTCATAACCGTACGGCCATTGAAGCTCATCCAATGGCATCACGTATCCAGATGATCCAGGGCTCCAGCGTCGCGCCAGAAGTTGTCGCGCAAGTGAAGCGTGTAGCTCAAAGTTACAAAACCATTCTTGTCTACCTTGATTCCAATCACACTCATGAGCATGTGCTCGCAGAACTGGAAGCCTATGCCCCGCTAACCAGCGTAGACAGTTATTGCGTAGTTTTCGATACCATCATCGAAGACATGCCGAGGGATATGTTCCAGGAACGTTTGTGGGGGCTTGGAGATAATCCCAAGACAGCAGTCTGGGAATACCTTAAGAGACATCCCGAGTTTAAGATTGACAAGACAATCCAGCACAAGCTTCTGATTACCGTTGCGCCGGATGGTTATCTGCGCCGGATTGGCTGATGTTTACTAAGCCTGAGCCGGGTGTGCCGAGGGTAAGCATTGGTTTCCCGATTCGCAATGGCGGCGACATGCTTGCCGCAGCCCTGCGCTCGGTGCAGAACCAGACCGAGCGAGGAATCGAGATTATTGTTTCCGACAATTGCTCGGACGACGGCAGCCGGGAACTTCTCGAAGCCGTCGCGAATAGTGATTGCCGGATTCGCTATTTTCGGCAGGATCCGGCAATTCGGGCGTACGATAACTTTCACTTCGTGCTTGCCCAGGCACGAGGTGAGTATTTCATGTGGGCAGCCCATGACGATACGCGGGACGCCGACTTTGTCGAGCGCCTGGTGGTTGCGCTCGAGGCCGATCTCAATGCGGTGCTCGCTTTCGGCGACCTGAACATCGTCACGCCGGACGATCCTGGTGGCAAGGTCATGGCGTTCCCCTTTCAGACGGCAGACCAGGGTCGGATGGGGCGCATGGCGAAGCTGTCGCGCCTGCAGTGCTATTACATCTATGGTGTGTGGCGCACCGTCGCGATCCGGCGGGTGCCCTATGCCTACTGCGCCTGGTGGCCGGATTTACCGATGATGCTCGCGGCCGCCACCATCGGGACCTTTGTCCACGTTCCCGGTACCCGCTTCAACTACTTCGAGGTCTCCAAGAACAATCTGGATCGCGTGAAGAGACAGGACTATGGAGCGAGGTTTTCCCTGCCAATAGGCGTCGCCGGGTTGGTGGCGGCAACCTATAAGGCATGCAAAGACGCTGCTGGCGTGCCGCTCGGAATCTACGCTGCATCCCTGGTTGTCCTCAAGCAAGCGATCAATCTTCCGGGTTTCATCTACCGCCGCATAGCACGTCGATTTGTATCACACTGATGCATGGTTCAAGTTCTTCATGTCATCACCGGGTTGGAGCGAGGCGGCGCTGAGGCAGTATTGGCGAGCGTTGTGGCTGGTCTGGAGCGCCAGGAGTTTCAGCAATGCGTGGTTTCCTTAACCGATCGCGGAGTGCTTGCGCAACTCATTGAAGCATCAGGTGTTACGGTTCATGCCTTGGGCATGACTGGATTTTCTACCGTGCCTCGCACACTATGGCGCTTGTATCGAGTAATCGCGGGGCTCAAGCCGGCCATTGTTCAGACATGGCTTTATCACGCGGATTTTCTTGGCCTGATTGCGGCGCGGCTTGCTGGTGGCGGCGCAGTTGCCTGGAACATTCGTGGTGCCGAAGTGGCGCCAGGAAATTTGCCGACCTCAACACACTATCTAATATCGCTTCTCGCGCGTCTTTCACCGCAACCGGAAGCCACTGTTTTCAATTCCAATGCTGGTTTTGCCGCGCATTGCAAAATGGGCTATCGACCGCGTCGCAGTGTAGTTATCGCGAATGGTTTCGATACTCAGAGATGGCGGCCGGATGCCGATCGACGAGCGAGTATTCGTGCGGAACTAGGGCTGAATGATCGGGATTTCGCCGTCGGCATGGCTGCGCGTTTCCATCAAATGAAAAACCATCCGCACTTCTTTGCGGCCGCAGCCTTGGTCCATATGAGGAGCGAGCGGTGTAGATTTGTTCTCGCAGGATCAGGCATTGACTGGGACAATACTGCATTGGTCAGCGAAATCGAACGTCATGGCTTGGAGGACGTCGTGCTATTGCTCGGCGAGCGAGACGATATGCCTCGGGTGATGAACGGCCTCGACTGCCTGGTTTCGAGTTCCACGACAGAAGGATTTCCCAATGTGATCGGCGAAGCGATGGCTTCAGGCGTGCCATGTGTTGCGACGGATGTTGGCGATTCGGGCCTGATCGTTGGTGATACCGGTAGCATTGTCGCGGTAGCTGATGCCGGCGCCATGGCTGACGCGGTTCTTGCGTTGTCGTCGGCAACTACCGAGGATATGGCGATCAGGGTTGCGCGGTGCCGTGCCCGTATTCTGGAAAACTTCAGCTTGAACCGAATGGTGGACGACTATGTCGCGTTTTATCGGAGCTTTAGTGGCTGCGCCTGAAGATACGAGGACGTCGCGTCGAGAGTGCGACGAGCTGAGATGCTGGCGGCCGCCGGCATTAGTTGATGCATCGGAGCGGCGGGGATGTGCGGGATAGCCGGAGTTCTCAGTCGTGCGGCGGGAGCCCTTGCGGAAGATATGGATTCCGTAGCGCGCTGCATGGCTGATGCGTTGCGTATGCGTGGTCCCGATGCAGGCGATGCCTGGTGTGATGTCGATGCCGGTGTGGCACTCGGCCATCGACGTCTGGCAATTCTCGACCTTTCCCCGGCAGGCGCCCAGCCGATGCATTCGGCGAGCAGGCGCTATGTAATCGCCTACAACGGCGAGATCTACAACCATCTCGAATTGCGCGAAGAGCTGGTTGGGTACGCCTGGCGCGGCCATTCAGATACGGAAACCATTCTTGCTGCGTTCGAAGCTTGGGGTGTTGACGCAACTTTTCGGCGCTTGGTCGGGATGTACGCCATAGCCCTGTGGGATCGCGAAACTCGTGCGCTTATTCTCGCCCGCGATCGGGTGGGCGAAAAGCCCCTCTACTACGGCTGGCAGGGCGATACCTTCCTGTTCGGTTCCGAACTGAAAGCACTCGCAGCGCACCCGGCCTGGCGCGCCGAAGTGGATCGCGATGCCTTGGCGCTCTTCATGCGCTACGGCTATGTGCCGCTGCCGCACTCGATCTGGCGCGGGGTGCGCAAGCTGCTGCCGGGAAGCTACCTGACAATTTCTTTTGATACGTCCCTCGGCGTGCTGCCAGCGCCGACTTTCTATTGGCGGGCACGAGATGCGGCACTCGCTGGCCTGCGCACCGATCTTGATGACCAGAGCGCGGTGGAGCAACTGGACGGGCAGTTGCGTCGTGCCATCGCTGGACAGATGGTCGCGGACGTACCGCTAGGCGCATTTCTTTCCGGCGGGGTGGATTCCTCCACCATCGTTGCTCTGATGCAGCAGCTATCAAGCCGGCCGGTACGATCCTTCTCCGTGGGCTTCAGCGAGAGCGACTACGATGAGGCGATTCATGCCAAGACTGTCGCAGCCCATCTGGGTACCGACCATACCGAGCTCTATGTCTCCCCAGCGGACGCACTGGCCGTGGTTCCGCGCCTGCCCGAGATGTTTGACGAACCCTTCGGCGACTCATCGCAGATTCCTACCCACCTGGTTGCAGCGATGGCCCGTGGCGACGTTACGGTCAGTCTTTCCGGTGATGGCGGCGACGAGTTATTTGGTGGATACAATCGCTATTTTTTGGGGCGTGCGATTTGGCGCCGGATCGGACCACTGCCTCGCTCTTTGCGGGGGCTGGCCGGCCGCGGAATCGTCGCAGTGCCGCCCCGGGCCTGGGACCGGCTGGGACGCTGTTTGCCCGATCGACTGCGTCAGCCAACTCTGGGCGATCGCTTGCATAAACTGGCGGACGTAATCGATGTGGCGGATACCGACGAACTGTATCGCCGCCTGGTTTCGCAGCATCGCGAGTCGGCTAGCTTGGTGATTGGCGGCAGCGAGCCATCGATCTGGGCCGATCAGGAGGCCGCTGCCTTTGCCGGCCACGTCCGGGGCCGCGACTTTACCGAGCGAATGATGTTCCACGATCTCGCGGGTTACCTGGCCGACGATATCCTGACCAAGGTCGATCGCGCGGCCATGGCCTGCAGCCTGGAGACTCGCGTTCCCATGCTCGACCATCGACTGGTGGAGTTTGCCTGGTCGCTACCATTGCACATGAAGATCCGAGACGGGCAGGGCAAGTGGCTGTTGCGCCAGGTCCTGTATCGCTATGTACCCAAGCACTTGATCGAACGACCCAAGCAGGGTTTTGGCATTCCGCTCGATTCCTGGCTGCGCGGGCCGCTGCGGGACTGGGCGGAAGCCTTGCTGGACGAACCGCGCTTGCGCGGCGAGGGCTATCTTGATGCGTCGCTGGTGCGACGCAAATGGTCGGAACACCTCTCCGGACGGCGCAACTGGCAGCACTGGCTGTGGAATGTGCTGATGTTTCAGGCCTGGCAGGAGCGCTGGCTGTGAAAGTCTGCCAACTTTGCGCCGTCGATTTCACCCTGAAGACTTTTCTGCTACCGCTGATTGACGGCATGCAGGCGGCCGACTGGCAGGTGACCGCGGTCTGCTCGGATGGACCCTTTGTGCCTGCCATGCGCGCGCAAGGCTACGCAATCACAACCGTGACCATCGCACGCAGTATGAACCCGCTTGCAGCGCTACGCTCGGTGTTTGCGCTGATGAAACTGTTTCGTCGCGAACGCTTCGATGTGCTGCATGTGCATACACCGGTAGCTGCACTGATCGGACGCATCGCTGCGCGCATCGCGGACATTCCACTGGTGGTTTACACCGCCCATGGTTTCTATTTCCACGACGAGATGCCGCGTTGGAAGCGGGCACTGTTCGTCGCCCTAGAGCGCTTTGGTGGCTGCTTTTCGGACTTGCTTTTTTGCCAAAGCAGCGAAGACGCCGAGGATGCAGTCAAAGAGGGAATTGCCCCACGCGAGCGCGTTCTGGCGATCGGAAACGGGGTTGATATCACCCGGTTCGATCAGGAGAAAGCTATCCGCGCTGACAAGGTGCGCGCCGCATTGGGTATCCCCGTTGACGCCGTTGTAATCGGGATGATCGGTCGCCAGGTGCGTGAGAAAGGAATTGCCGAGTTCCTTACCGCGGCCATCATGGTAGCGCGGAATTATCCGCAGACGTGGTTTCTATTGGTCGGTGAGCGCCTCGCCAGCGATCACGCGGCAGGCATTGAAGCCGAGTTTGCCAATGCGCGCGCCGCGCTGGGTGAGCGCCTTATTGCCCCCGGCCCGCGCTCCGATGTGCCGGATCTACTCGCGGCAATGGACTTGTTCTGCCTGCCATCGTGGCGCGAGGGGATGCCACGTACCATCATCGAAGCAATGATGATGGGCAGGCCTGTGTTAGCCACTGACATCCGCGGTTCACGAGAGGAAGTGGTGCCAGAGGAAACGGGGTTGCTGGTGCCGACCCGGGCGCCCGAGGCGCTCGCGGCAGCAATGGAGCGTTTCGTGGCCGATCCGGCGTGGGCCTGTCGCCTTGGCCAAGCGGGAAGGGAGCGGGCGCTACAGTTGTACGACGAGAAAAAAGTTGTTGCGCTGCAGCTAGAGCGGATTACCCTGGCTGCCCGCCAGCGGGGTCTGCTGTGAATCCTGTGCTTTTGCGGTGGATTGGGCTTCAGTGGTTGTAGCGCCTCCGACGCCGGACCCCGGCAGATCGTCCCGCAGTGCGCTGAAGGCCGCGACAACTTCATTGACGGAAACGTCGTCGACGTCGAGCGACGGTTTTTGCAACAGGCGATAAGGCACGCCCCAAGGGCGCCAGCGTGTGGCGCCTGAGTTCCCGAACAGGCAGACAATCGGCAGGCCAAGGCCCGCCGCAAGATGCATGGCGCCGCCGTCGGCACAGATCACTGCCTGACATTCCCCCAGTGCCGTAATCAGATCGGAAAGCGACTGCGTCGGCCGTGCAACCACCGGGGCACTGGCGCCGACTTTCTGTTTTACGTCGGATGCTTTGGCATCATCTCCTGGATGAAGCGGGTTGTCGTTGCCCCCCGGCGACCAGAGCAACAGGAAGCGAACCGCGCTCCGAGCAGCTATCGCCGACATGGTTTCGGCGAAACGTTCTGCCGGCCAGCGCTGGGATGGCTTGCGCGCGCTGATGTGCACGCCGATGGTGAATGTTTCCTGAGTTGCTGCCCTTTCCGCAAATACTCGGCAGCGTGGCGGCGGACCCTCGATACCATACAGCTTGGCCACGCGAAAAACGTCTTCCACCTCATGTCGCGAATCGGTATCGAGAGGGAGTGCCACGTCCAGCCCGGATACGTCACCGAAGCCGACAATGCGCTTCGGTCGCAGCCACTTCGCCAGTTTGACCACACGTGGCTGCGGGGATGTGGTGGCGATAATCACATCGTCAATCGCCATGCCACGCAACCGACGCATCATCATCAGTCGCCGCCACAGGATCCCGATCAGTGATTCACCTTTGGCACGATGCTTGGCCTTGGTGTACACGAAAACCTCATCGAGGTCCGGATTTCCGTCCAACACCGGCGCGTTGTAGCTATTTACCAGCGCGCCGAGCCATGCTCGTGGAAAGCGCTGGCGCAATGCGGTGATCAGCGGCGTGGTGCACACCAGGTCGCCGATATTGTCGCGACGGATGATCAGTATCTTGGGGGAGGGATCGGGGCTCAAGGTAAACTCGGCGTCTATGGCTACCTATGCAATCGGCGACCTGCAGGGCTGTTTCGATCCTCTGCGGCGCCTGCTCGACTATATCAGCTTCGATCCGGCGGCCGACCGCCTTTGGTTCGTCGGCGATCTCGTGAATCGGGGGCCGGCGTCGCTGGAAGTGCTGCGCTTCGTCAAAGCCCTTGGCCCGACGGCCAGTGTGGTA
>CAIVQO010000009.1 GCA_903908065.1 uncultured beta proteobacterium
CGCTCCCCACGATTCCACTCGAGGGCCTATCGTCGGCGATTGCGCGAAGCGGCGGCGGGAAGCTTCCCGCCGCCGCTTCAAGTCAAAAACTGGGGAAATTTCATCCGACCACTTTGGGGATTATTCATCCGACACTGACACCAACCACGGATAAAGTCCGTGACCCGTGAGTAGCAGCCCGCATATCCCGCCGCTTTCAGCTCCCGGTACAGCGCCAGGGCGGTACGCCTCTCTTTCTTCGCTCGCCGAGCATCGACTTTCAGCGCGTGCGTCAGCGCCTCTTCGAACGGCGTCAGCTTGATCGCCCTCGGTTCGCGCCGATACTTCGGCTCCCCATTGAGCGGGGCATCCAGCCACTTCCGGATGGTATTGCGCGACAGACTCGTGATCCGCGAGATCTCGCGGATCGACTTCCCTTGGCGGTGATGCATCCGCCTTATCTTGCCAATCATGGCCATGGTGATCACTCCTGCTTCCTCGCCGCCAAAAAAGCGGCAAGCTTAGGTTGAACACCCGGCTCACTTTTACATCGGCAGTTCCTTCATACCCGGCTCATATTTCGGTCGGCCGCAACACTCTGTGGACCGAAACGCGCTGATTCGCCTTGCAGAGGCAGGATGGTTGTTCTCTGGTCGCTTGTTGCGCGTCCGCCCAAATAAGCAGATAGCATATGCGCCTTTCCTGAGTTTCCAATTTCACAGCAACCCTTTCAAAGCTTTGGTTCGAAGCGTGGCTGTGGGCCAGACGATGGCTTCGTTAAACACACAGATACTGAACGGTGTCAGCGTAACGTTACCTCCCCTCCGCGAACAACTCGCCATCGCAGCAGCCCTGAGCGATGTGGATGCGCTGCTGGGCGGGCTGGAGCGGCTTATCGCCAAGAAGCGCGACCTCAAACAGGCTGCCATGCAGCAACTCCTCACCGGCCAAACCCGCCTGCCGGGGTTTAGCGGGGGGTGGGAGGTGAAGCGGTTGGGGACGCTTGCGAAGATTCAGCGTGGTGCGTCACCTCGCCCGATTAATAGCCCTGTTTGGTTTAATGAGAATTCCTCAATTGGTTGGGTTCGAATTTCAGACGTAACCAGCTCGGGGATGTTCCTTCACGAGACGACTCAGCGACTTTCACAACTTGGCGTGCGACACAGCCGTCCTGTCGCTGCTGGTAGTCTGATCATGAGCATCTGTGCGACGGTCGGGCGGCCGATTATTACCAAGATCGATGTTTGCATTCACGACGGATTCGTCGTGTTCGACGATCTCGAACCGGATCAGCTGTTCATGTATTACGTTCTCAAATGGATCGAGCCAGACTGGTTGAAGCATGGACAAACAGGCTCCCAGATGAACCTGAACACAGGGCTTATCAATGGAACGCCAATCAAACTTCCTCCGCGTGCTGAACAAATTGCCATCGCCGCCGTCCTGTCCGACATGGATGCCGAGCTGTCGGCGCTGGTGGCACGCCGCGACAAGACTCGCAACCTCAAGCAGGCGATGATGCAGGAACTGCTGACCGGCAGGACGCGCCTGGTATGAGTCACCGGGGAGATTCCGCCGCCTGGTATGTCGGCTGGGATGTCGGTGGGTGGAACTGCGACAAGAATAGTAAAAGCCGCGACGCCATAGTGATTCTCGACGCCAACAGAACGGTCGCCGGCAAGCCGTGGCGTGGCAATCTGCGAGCAACCATCAATTCAGCGGCAAATACGGAGGCGTTTGCCGCTGCCTTGTTCGCACTTTGCGAAGTGCAGACAAAGGCCAGCGCTGTACCTGTCGCTCTCGCGATCGATACGCCACTTGGCTTTTCGGCGGAATTCACCCGGCTGGTCTCCGGGCTGCAAGCGGTCGGGGGAGTGGGCCGCTCGGACACCAATCCCTACCTGTTCCGACAGACCGAGCGGCGGCTGTTCGAGTACGGCCTGAAACCGTTATCTGCCATCAAGGACATGATCGGCAGCCAGGCCACCAAGGGCATGCACGTCCTGGCCCGATTCGCCCCGACGGCAATCCGCTGCGGTGTCTGGCGCGAGGGGGGCTTGACAGCCATCGAAGCCTACCCGTCCGCCTGCAAGACGTCCCCTACCGTTCGGGCGCTGCAGGAACCGTTTGGGAAACTGGCAAATGGCGATCAGGACGATGCGCTGACCTGCGCCCTGATCGCCTATCTATTCGTCAACCAGCCCGAGGCGCTGCTTGCGCCGGAGCCGGCGGTGCCAATGTCGGAAGGATGGATCTGGGTGCCGAAGGATGGAATGAACCCCAAGGAATCGACGATATGAAAAGCTACTACCGCGTGATGCTGGGAAAACAGAGCGTTCATGCTGCGACCTGTTTCGCCAATGGTTACATCGGCATCGATAACGATCTCCAAATCGATATTGAGCCGTATCTGACGGATGACTGGCGGCAGTTCAATGCCAAGATGGTGCCGGAATACCTGAGGCTTTATCCGTCAAAGTCGAAGATTGCTGCCGGTCTGGCCTGTGGCGTGACATGGACGGTCTGCAAGGGCATCTTGAAGGGCGACATCGTGTTGTGTCCCGATGGGAAAGGGACGTATCGGATTGGCGAGATCACGGGCGACTACGACTTCCAGCCCGGCCAGGATCTGCCACTTCGGCGCGCCGTGCATTGGCTCGATGTGTCGATTGAGCGTGCAAGCATGAGTGACACCCTGAAACGCTCGACCGGCTCGATTGGCACCGTGGCCAATATTTCAGGCTATCGCGACGAACTCGAAGCCTTTATCGGCGGCAAGGCAGCACCGAAACTCCTATCCACTGATGAGACGGTCGAGGACGCCTCGGCCTTTGCCCTGGAAAAGCACCTCGAAGATTTCCTCGTCCAGAACTGGGCGCAGACCGACCTTGGCAAGGATTACGACATCTACGCGGAGGACGGCGAAAAGGTCGGCCAGCAATACCCGACCGATACCGGGCCGATGGACATCCTGGCGATCAGGAAAGACAAGTCCGAACTACTGGTAGTCGAGTTGAAGAAGGGTCGCGCTAGCGACGTGGTGGTCGGCCAGACCCTGCGCTACATGGGTTACGCCGCGCAGGAACTCGCCGAGGAAAGCCAGAAGGTGCGCGGCGTGATCATCGCGCTCGAAGACGACCAACGGATCCGACGGGCGCTGGCCGTCACGCCGAGCATCGAGTTCTACCGCTACCAAATCAGCTTCAAGTTGATCAAGGTCTAGGCATGGTCGAACTGCCACGCTCCGAACGCAAGACGCAGAACCGCGTCATCGACCTGTTCACGGACAAGACGCGGCCGGACTGGCTGGGCTATCGCTACCTCGATGAATGGAACAAGTGCGAGAACAATCGTCCCATTGAAACGGCGCTGCTGCGCGAAAATCTGGCGGCGCGCGGCTATTCCACCGCCCATATATCCGCCGCCCTGCAAAAGCTGGAAACCGCCGCCGACGCGACCGGTATCACACTCTACCAGGCCAACCTACGCACCTATCAACTGCTGCGCTACGGCGTGCCGGTACAGATCGCCGCCGGCAAGGCCCATGAGACGGTGCATCTGATCGACTGGGAGCATCCGGAGAACAACGACTTCGCCCTCGCCGAAGAGGTGACGCTAAAGGGTGGCTTCGAGAGGCGGCCGGACATCGTGCTCTACCTCAACGGTATTGCCATCGCGGTACTCGAACTCAAGCGCAGTTCAGTCGAGGTGGCGGACGGTGTGCGCCAGTTGATCACCAACCAGGAAGAAATCTTCAACAAGGGCTTTTTCAGTACCGTGCAACTGGTGCTGGCGGGCAGCGATTCGCAGGGGCTGCGTTATGGCACGACGGGCACGCCCGAGCAGTTCTTCGTGGACTGGAAGAGCGAGAAAGTCGGCGCTGACGGTACGGCAAAAGCACCCGAGGCCGGCGCGCTGCTCGACCGGCCCCTGGCCGAGTTGTGCAACAAGGCCCGGCTGCTCGACCTGATCCGCAACTTCATCATTTTCGACGCCGGCCAGAAGAAGGTGCCGCGCCCGCATCAGTATGCCGGGGTGAAGGCGGCGCAGGAGCGCATCGCCAGGCGTGAGGGTGGCGTCATCTGGCACACCCAGGGCAGCGGCAAGAGCATCCTGATGGTGCTGATCGCCAAGTGGCTGCTGGAACACGACTCCGAGGCACGCATCCTGGTCATTACCGACCGCGACGAACTGGACAAGCAGATCGAGGGCGTAATGCGCAATGCCGGGGTGATCGGCGAGAACTCGCCGTCACCGCGCATTACCTCGCGGGCGGAGTTTGTCGAGAAGCTGGGCGCGACCACGCCGCGACTGCTCTGTGCGCTGATCCACAAGTTCGACGTGGCCGACCTGAAAGGCCCGGCGCCGGCGGTACATGGCCGCTTCTATGTGTTCGTGGACGAGTGCCACCGCACCCAGGGCGGCGATATGAACAAGCAGATGAAACGCTGGCTGGAAGGCGCCATATTCATCGGCTTTACCGGCACGCCGTTGTTGCGCAAAGACAGGGTGATGACGCGGGACGTGTTCGGCACCTATATACACACCTACAAGTTCCACCAAGCGGTGGCCGACAAGGTGGTGCTGGACCTCAAGTACGAGGCCCGCGACGTGCCGGAGCGGCTGTCCTCGCAGGCGAAGATCGACGAATGGTTCGAGGATAGAACCAAGACCCTCAACAACTTCCAGAAAGCACTGGTGCGCAAGCGTTGGGCGACCATGGAAGAGCTGATGAGCGCGGCGGGACGCAAGCGCGAGATCATTGCCGACATCATCGCCGACTTCGCCCTCAAGCCGCGCCTGAACAACGACAGGGGCACGGCGATCCTGGTGGCGGCCTCGATCTACGATGCCTGCCATTACTTCCGGCTGTTCCAGAATACGAATTTCGGATCCTATTGCGGAATCATCACCTCCTTCGAGCCAAACGCCAACGCGATTTCCAAGGAGCCGTCGGACAGCGACGAGCGCTACAAGTTTGATACCTACACCCAGCACGTTCTCAAGGGTTTCCCGACGACCGAGAAGTACGAGACGGAGATGAAGCGACGCTTCATCGAGGAACCCGCCAACCTGAAACTCCTGATCGTGGTGAGCAAGCTGCTGACCGGCTTCGATGCGCCGAGCTGCACCTACATTTACCTCGACAACGAGTTGCGCGACCACAACCTGTTCCAGGCTATCTGCCGCACCAATCGCCTGGATGGTGACGACAAGGACTACGGCCATATCGTCGATTTCAAGAAACTCTTCGGCGACGTGCAGCAGGCGATTGCGGTGTATAGCTCAGACGAGCTGGACATCGACCAGGGCAACGGCGGCGATAACAACGTGCGCCTCAAGAACTGGCTGGAGGAGGGTAGGAAGCAGCTCGACAGCGCCCGCCAGGCCCTCGTCTACCTGTGCGAGCCGGTGGCCTTGCCGCGCGAGGTGGAGCAGTTCCTGCATTACTTCTGCGGCGATGCGGCCAACGCCAATGCGCTGCATGAAACCGAGGCACTGCGGATTTCCTTCTATAAGGCGGTGGCGCTGTTTGCGCGGGCCTTCGCCGATCTGGCCCAGGACTTGACCGAGGCCGGCTACTCCGACGCCGAGGCTGCGACGCTGCAAAAGGAAGTTGAGTTCTACGCCGAAATTCGGGCGGCGATCAAGAAACACTCCGGCGAGGAATTGGACATCAAGCCCTTCGAGGCGGACATGCGCCACCTCATCAACACCTACATCCAGGCCGATCCGGCCGCGGATCTGGGTGAGTTGGACAATATCCCGCTGACCGAGCTGATCATCGAGACAGGCATCCATGACGCGATCGCCCGCAAGCTGAACGAGAAGGGCAAGCTCACGAAAAACGCCATTGCCGAGGGCATCATCAACAACGTGCGCAAGACCATCATCCGTGACCAGCTTACCGATCCGAGGTTCTATGCGCAGATGTCCAAGCTTCTCGACGATCTGATCAAGCAGAGCCGCACGGATGCGGCGGCCTATGAGGAATTTCTGCGCAAGGCCGAGGACCTGGTGAAACGTCTGGCGGCCAAGCAGCCCGAAGCAGGAATTCCGGCAGCGCTGCATGGCAAGACCGAGGCGACCGTGATCTACAACAACCTGCCCGATATTCTCGCAGCGGCGGGTCTTGATCCCCTCAAGGTGGCAGAAACGCCTGCCGAACATGCCGACGAGCACCTGGCGTTGGCGCTCGAAATCGATCGAACAATGCGGGAACGTGCGCCAGCGGGTTGGAAGGGTGACCAGGCACGCGAGGCGCAGGTGCTGAATGCGCTGTTTCCCCTGCTTGGCCGAAACCGCGCAGCGACGCTTGCCATGTTCGAGCTGGTGAAGAATCAGCCGGGGTATCAGTGACCGGGACAATCCACCTTGGCGACATCGAGATCGCCGTCACGCGCAAGGCGGTCAAGCATGTCCATCTTTCGGTGCATCCCCCGTCAGGAAACGTCACGCTGGTCGCGCCCACCGGCACTCGGTTGGAAGTGGCCCGCGCCTACGCCATTTCCAAGCTCGGCTGGATCCGCAACCAGCAGGCCAAACTGCGAGCCCAGGCACGGGAAACGCCGCGCCAGTTCGTGGAGCGGGAAAGCCATTACCTCTGGGGCCGCCGCTATCTGCTTTCCGTGGTGGAGGTAGATGGAAAACCGTCAGTGAAGCACGATCACCGCCGCATCACGCTGACCGTGCGCCCCGGCAGCACGCTGGCGAAGCGTGAGGAGGTGGTGCAGGAATGGCACCGGAGCCTGCTGCATGCAGTAGTGCCGGCGTTGATCCGGAAGTGGGAAGCGAAGCTTGGCGTGAAGGTCTCGGGCTATTTTCTGCAGCGCATGAAAACCAGATGGGGCGGATGCAATCACCGCGCGGGAAACATCCGCCTGAACACCGAGTTGGTCAAGAAGCCCAAGGATTTGCTGGAGTATGTCGTGGTGCATGAAATGCTGCACCTAGTCGAACCAAAGCACAGCGAGCGATTCGTGGCGCTGCTGGAACGACACTACCCGACGTGGCGGGAAGCGCGCGCAGAATTGAATGAGTTACCGCTGGCGGCGGAGGTATGGCCGAGTTGACCGGCCTGCTGAAACTATAGAATGACGACTCGATTGCATACACCATGATTGGCTTAGGGCGGCTTCAAGAGCAACGTGTAAAAGAGCTATCGACGCAGTTCTCCTGCCTCGCGGAAGGAGTTGCTTGAGCAGTTGTTCGAGGATACGACCAACTTGGTGAAGAGCTGAAAGTCGAATTGCCGCTGAAGCGCGTTTGGATCGTGGCGGCGCAGGAAGGGGAATGATTTTATGGCTGACTTTTTTTCAGGTGACACACTCGACCAGCTCAAGAATGAAGCTAAGAAGCGATGCAATGGTTTCCTGATCCTTTTTGACATAAAAGATTCGACAGCCCGTAAGCGCGAATACAAGGACCGATGGGTTGCTCAAACCGGTGCGCTATATGATGCCTTCACGGCAATGTGCGTAGACGTGTCGCGAGAGCTCTCGCTAGAACTGTTGAACATTAAGTTCCGAGGTGACGGATTGATGGCATTTTTCAAAAGCTCAGACGCCAGTCGTAAGGCAGCGGATGAACGTGCGCCATCGGAAGCGAGTTTGAGTTTGCTTCGATCGGCGCTTGAGTTTCGGAGCGAAGTCCACATAGGTCGAGCCGATGAGCTAGGTGATATGAGGCTAAAGACTGTGCTGACTTACTTGACCGGTATCTATCCGGTGTCGATTAAAGGTGACGGTGACTCTGGCCACGGCCAAGGTTATGATGTGCTGGGTCGAGGTATTGATTTTGCCCATCGACTTGAAACCTTTGGAGATGCAAGTCATATTGTTGTCAATGATTGGCTTTACGAATCATTGCCGATGGTCGAGGAATCAGTTGAGGTAATTTGGCAAGAGCACAATCGTCTGCGACTTGACGGTATTCGATGCAAAAAGCGGATCAAGGGATGGGAGCAACCAGAACCATTCTGGCTGTTAACGGACCAAAACATGATCCGCGAAACAATCGAGTATTTACCCGCATCCCCTTACGAGAACGATGTACGGGCCGAGCTTTTTCGCTATTACATAGCGAAATCTGACCAGATCGGGGCTTCGGAAGCTCCCCTGGAAGCAGATAATGTCAGAAAGAAATGGGGGAAAGGTCATGAGTAGTGATTTCCACAGAAAATTGGGCGCAATGATTCTGCTACTAGCAGAGAGTCGTAAGGTCACCCGAACCGAGCTAAACAAACTCCTGTTCTTCTCGGATACCGTCCATTTCCTAAAGCATGAGCACACAATTTCTGGGGATGATTACTTCAAGCGCCAATTCGGACCTGTGCCCGGGCATGTAGATGCCACTCGAAATACATTAGTGGGCTTGAAATTTCTCACTGAGCAGACGCGTGTGATGTCGCTCTATTATCAGTACGACTACCAGACCCGTGGCGATAACGTAGATCTCGACTTGGTACGTAGTGAGCTTGATGATGACGAGCGCTCGACGCTTGCGGATGTCAGCAAGAAGCTTGCAAAGTACTCTGCAACAGCTTTGTCTAGCAACTCACACCGGTTCGAACCGTGGAAGAGTTCGTCCTTAGAAGCCAAGATGGAAATCGAGCGCGCTAAAGGGGATGCTAATTTGAGGGAGTGGCTGAGAGAGAACGATATTGCGGTTCCGCAATTTCATGAATGAGTATTCGCCTTAAAGTAAGGCACTCTGAACTGCAAGGCTAGCGACTGATAAAACCGGGTAGAAAACCGGGTACAAAAAGGAAGAGAAAGTACTGGGGGCCAGTACAAAGACGGCCTTCCGCCTTCTATTTCGGTTCAACGTCTAAGCAAAGCCGGACCCGCTACCGGAAGTCGGCGCCGCCGACACGGCGGCTGGGGCCGCAGTGTCCGGTGCTGCGGAGCGCGGTCGGGCGCGGCGTTCGTTGGCGACGCGCAGGGTCACATCGGCGATGGTCCACACGCTGTGTTGCACGCCGCCGGCCACGCGGCGGCCGGAAAGCTCGGCCCAGAATTGCGTGCCGTCGGCGCGACGCAGGCGGTACATGCCCTGCGCCAGCTTGCCCTTGTCGAATGAAGTTTTGGCGTCGGCAAAAAACTGTTCGGCTTCGCTCGGACTGAAGAACTGGAGCTGCAGGGTGCTGCCGTTGAGGTCCTGGATGCGGCGTCCCAGCAGTTCGGCCAGGCGCACGTTGCACTTGACGATGCGCTTGTCCTCGATCATGGCGATGCCCAGCGGCGAGGAATCGAAAATTGCATGCTGTTCGTCGAGCAGGGTTTCGGCCTCGGTGCCGCGTTCGAGATTGAGGCTTTCGGAACGATGCAGGGTGCGCTGCAGGAGTACCAGCACCACGATGCAACTGACGGCCGCGGCCACCGGCCACTGCAGCTGGCGCCCCAGCGTGTTGGTGTAGTGGACCAGGGCCGGACCCAGCGCGGCGGCAACGAACAGCCAGAACGAGAGGTTGCTCAGCGAGAGGAAAACACCGCCGGCGAAGCTGACCACGATCACCAGCAGCACGATCATGATGCGCGCCTCGGGGTGGGTGGCCGGCGGATGCATTGGCCCGAACAGTGCTCCCCAGCCCAGCCCGGTGAGCAGGGCGCCGGCGGCGAACAGCCACTCCCAGCGCCGTACCGATGCCCCGTTCAGATCGGCATTGCTGAACATGTACCAGATCCAGGCACGCGCGGCGATGGCCGAAACCATGTACACCGACCAGGCCTTGATCAAGTTCAGGTTCACGCTGTCGAGCAGCACCACGAAACACAGGAAGACGCCGATCAGCGCCGAGACGAGGCCCGAGGGCAGGCGCCCGTAGAGCATGCGGATGCGGCGGATGTTGGCATCCGGGCCCAGGGGCTTGCCGAAGAAGCGTTTCATTGCAGTGCCGGGCTGACCGGGCCTGGAACGGCCACGCCTGATGCCGGCTGGCTCAGGCCTGGTTGCCCTGTTCGGCGATTTCGGCGCGCACTTTGTCCATGTCCAGCGCCATGGCTTGATCCACCAGCTGGCCGAAGGCCTGTGCCGGCAGCGCGCCGGCCTCGGAGTAGATGATGATCTGGTCGCGGAAGAACATCAGCGTCGGGATCGAGCGGATATTGAAGGCGGCCGCGATATCCTGCTGTTCCTCGGTATTCACCTTGGCGAACACGATGTCGGGCCGCGTTTCCGAGGCGGCCTCGAAGGTTGGCGCGAAGCCGCGGCAGGGCGCGCACCACGGCGCCCAGAAGTCTATGATCACGTTGGCGTTGCTCGTGATGGTTTGTTGAAAGTTTTCTGCAGTGAGTTCCAGCGTGGCCATGTATGTTTCCCCGATCAGTGTGATGCGAATGCTACCGGTTTGCGCCTTCCCATGCCATCACGGAACGCAATGAACCCGCGGACTGGCATTTATCGCGGGCGTTTTGCCCCTTCGCCGACCGGCCCGCTGCATTTCGGGTCGCTAGTGGCGGCCATGGGCTCGTATCTGGAAGCGCGCAGCCATGGCGGCGAGTGGTTGCTGCGCATCGAGGATGTCGACGCACCCAGGTGTTCGCCGGCGGCGGCCGATTCAATCCTGCGTACGTTGGCGGCCTGCGGCTTCGAATGGGATGGCGAGCCGTTGTGGCAGAGTCGGCGCAGCGAGGCCTATGCCGCAGCGCTGGAGCGACTGAAGGACGCCGGGACGGTTTTTCCCTGTGCCTGTACCCGTCGCGAGTTGGCGGATTCGGCGCTGGCGCCGGATGGCGCCGCGATCTACCCTGGCACCTGCCGGGCCGGCCTGGCGCCGGGTCGCGAAGCACGCGCCTGGCGCCTGCGCGTGGGCCAGGCGCGGATCGGCTTCGATGATGCCGTGCAGGGCCGCATCGAGAGCGATCTCGCCGCCGAGGCCGGCGATTTCGTGCTGCGTCGGGCCGACGGCCTGTTTGCCTATCAGCTGGCGGTGGTGGTCGATGACGCCGACGCTGCCATCACCCATGTCGTGCGCGGCGCCGACCTGCTGCTGTCGACCGCGCGCCAGATCTACCTGCAGCAATGCCTGGGCGTGCCGACGCCGGCCTACGCGCACCTGCCGGTGGCGGTGAATGCGGCCGGCGAAAAGCTTTCCAAGCAGACCCTGGCGGTGGCCATCGACAACACTCGCCCGGTACTCGCGCTGCATGCGGCGCTGGACTTCCTCGGTCAGCGGCCGCCGGCCGACCTGGGGCGCGGCACGGTGGCCGAACTCTGGGCCTGGGCCGGCGCCAACTGGCGTCTGCAGCAGGTGCCGCGCGGCCCGGCGACCGTTTCCGCCACGGTGGCATAATCGGTCCGCCAAGGAGATTCGCCATGCTCGTCGATGATGTTGCCGGCCTGCGCCGGGTGTTGCAGGGCAACCGCGTGATCGCGGTGGTCGGCCTCTCGCCGAGCTGGAACCGCCCCAGCTATTTCGCCGCGAAATACATGCTGGAGCATGGGTACACCGTAATTCCGGTCAACCCCGCCGCGCCCGAGATCCTCGGCCAGAAAAGCTACCCCGACCTCGCTTCGATTCCGGTCAAGGTGGATATGGTGGATGTATTCCGCAAACCCGAGGATGCGCTGCCGATTGCCCGCGAGGCGGTACGGATAGGCGCGCGCTGCCTCTGGCTGCAACTGGGCGTGATCAATTCCGAGGCCGCCGCGCTCGCTGCCGGGGCCGGGCTCGACGTGGTCATGGATCGTTGCGTGAAGATCGAATACGCGCGCCTGTTCGGCGGCCTCAACTATGCCGGCGTCAATACGCGGGTAATCTCCGCCAAGCGGCCGTTCTGCCCGCCCTTGCCGACCTGAGGGCGCGCCTCAGCGCCCGGGGGTGTTGCCCCACAAGACCTTGTGCAGTTGCAGCTGGAAGCGCGCCGGCAGCCTGTCGTCGAGCAGCCACTGCGCCAGCCGCGCCGGATCGAGCTGGCCCTGCACCGGGGCGAAGAGCACCGGGCAGCGTTCGAAGAGTCGGCGCTGGCGACACGCCGATACCGCCCAGTCGTAGTCTTCGCGCGAGGCGAGGACGAACTTCAGTTCGTCGTGCGGTGTCAGCAGGTCGAGGTTCTCCCAGCGGTTTTTTGCCGACTCGCCGGACCCCGGTGCCTTGAGGTCGACAATGCGCGAAACGCGCGGATCGACGTCACCGATGTCGAGCGCGCCGCTGGTTTCCAGCGATACCGAATAGCCCGCCGCGCACAGGGCGGTCAGCAACTCGGTGCAGGCCTTCTGCGCCAGGGGTTCGCCGCCCGTGACGCACACGGTGCGACAGCCGAAGGCGGCGACGCGGCGCAGGATCTCGTCCTGTGCCATCGCTTCGCCGCCGCTGAAGGCATAGGCGGTATCGCACCAGGTGCAGCGCAGGGGGCAGCCGGTAAGGCGGACGAAGACCGTCGGCAAACCAACGCGGCTGGTTTCGCCCTGCAGGGAATGGAAGATCTCGCTGACGCGCAGCACGGCGTCGCTGCCGCCGGGGCTTATTTGCGCTTCAGCCGCAGCTTGGCGCGCTTGCCGGCATCGGTGGCCGGGTACTTGTCGGCCAGCAGTTCCAGCGTTGCCCGTACCGCCTTCGCATCCTTCAGTGCTTCCAGGCTGGCGATGCGGCTTTCCAGTGCGCCCGCGGCGCGTTCATCCGCCGGCCAGCCGGCGGCGAACTTGCCGAACAGGTCGGCGGCTGTGGCGTGATCCTTGGCCTGGGCGTGGGCGTAGCCACCCCAGTAGTGGGCCGAGGCCGCCAGCGTGCCATTGGGATAGGCCTTGATGAAGGCGAGGAAGGCGGCGCCAGCTTCCTTGTACTTGAGCGCCTTCAGGCTGGCCAGTGCGGCTTCGTAATCGCGGGTTTCCTGGGCGGTGTCGAGCTTGGGTGTTTCGGGCTTGGCTTCGGGCGGTGGCGCGGTTTCCAGCTTGCGCACGCGGTTGTCGAGATCGACGTAGAAATCCTTTTGCCGTTTTTGCGTGGCTTCCAGTTCGTAGCCGAGTACCTCGATTTGCCCGCGCAGCTTGGCTATGTCGGCCTTAACGGCCTCGATCTGGTTGGCGAAATCGACCTGGTTGCGGTTGATCAGTTCAACCCGTTTGGCCAGTTCCGCGTGCTCGTTTTTCAGTGCCTCGATGCGGGCGCGCGCTTCATCGTCGTCGAACACGCCGGCGCCGGCCGGCAGCGACAGGGTTGCGGCGGCCAGCAGCGCCGCCAGCAGCGATGCCCGCAGCTTCACGTTCAGAATTCGCCCGAATACAGCATGTCGCCGCGACGGTTCTTGGCCCAGCAGTCTTCCGTTGATTCACTGCAGGCCGGCTTTTCTTCGCCAAGGCTGACCGCTTCGAGCTGGTCATCGCGGGCGCCAAGCAGCGTCAGCGCCTTGCGCACGGCGTCGGCGCGCTTCTGGCCCAGGGCCAGGTTGTATTCGCGGCTGCCGCGCTCGTCGGCATTGCCCTGGATCAGCATTTTCATCTTGGGATTGGCGGCGAGGAACTTGCCGTGGGCGGTCAGCAGGGACTGGAACTCGTCCTTCACCACGTAGCTGTCATAGTTGAAATACACGCTGCGCTTCGACAGCGGGCTGCGCGGGTCTTTCAGCGCGGCAATGCTGTTCGGATCGAAGGCCGCCTCGGGCTTGACTTCCTTGACCGGCGGCGTTTCGACCTTGATCCCGGATGGCGTGCGCGACTCGACGCCGGCGGGGTTCTGTTCCGGGGCGGGGGGTTGCGAGCCGCAGGCGGCCAGCAGCAGGGTCAGGGCGGAAAGGCTGAGGAGTGCGCGCATGGTGGCTTCCTGAATGAGGGCGGCGGGGTTTCGTGTCTATCGGACCAGCGGGCCCCAGGCGGGTTCCCGCACGTCGGCGGCCTGCACCGACAATTTCTGCTTGACCCGGCCGTCGGCCGAGACCGCCGCCAGCACGCCGCGGCCACCGATTTCGGTGGCATAGAGGATCATGCGGCCGTTGGGGGCGAAGCTGGGCGATTCGTCCTTGGTCGAATCGGTGAGGATTTGCACCTGCTTGGTCGCCAGGTCCATCAGCGCCAGCTGGAAACGGCCGCCGTTGCGGGTGATGTAGGCCAGGCTCTTGCCATCCGGGGATGGGCGCGGCGTGACGTTGTAGCTGCCCTCGAAGCTGACGCGTTCGGCATTGCCGCCGCCGCCGCCGCTGGCGATGCGGTAGATCTGCGGGCTGCCGCCGCGATCGGAGGTGAAATAAATGTGCTGGCCATCGGGTGACCAGCGCGGCTCGGTATCGATGCCGGAGGAGGTGGCGACGCGCGTCACGCCGCTGCCGTCGGCATTCACCACATAGAGTTGCGAAGACCCGTCCTTGGTCAGCACCACCGCCAGCTGCTTGCCGTCGGGCGACCAGGCCGGGGCGGAATTGGAACCCTTGAAGTTGGCCGCGACGTGGCGGCGGCCGCTGGCGAGGTCGTGCACGTAAACCACGGGCTTCTTGGCCTCGAAGGACACGTAGGCCAGCTTGCTGCCGTCGGGTGACCAGGCCGGGGAGATGATCGGTTCGCGCGACGCGAGCGCTGCCTGGTCGTTGCTGCCGTCGGCGTCGGCGATCTTGAGTTCGTAGCGCCCCGTGCTTTTCACGACATAGGCGATGCGCGTCGAAAAAACGCCCGGCTCGCCGGTGAGCTTTTCGTAGATGTAGTCGGCGATGCGGTGCGCCGTGGCGCGCAGCTGTGCGCCGGTATGCAGGTAGGCCGGGGTACCGAGCACCGCTTGCTTGGGGATGTCGGAGAGGCGCACACGGGTTTCGTAACGGCCCTCGGCGGCGACGGTCACGCTGCCGCCGGCGACGGCATCGGCGCCGCGCGCCTTGAGGTCGTCGTAGGGGGGCGTCGTGTTGTCGGCCAGCGGGGCGCCGGCATCGACCATGCGGAACAGGCCGCTGCGCTCGAGGTCGGCGCGCACCACCGAGGTCAGGGCCTGGGCGACGATGCGTTCGCCGCTGAAATCGGCAATCGCGACAGGGAGTCGGTTGGCGCCGGCGCCGGTGATTTCCACCGTGAGCTGGGCATGGGCGGTGACGGAGACAAAGCTCAGGCCGGCGGCACAGGCCAGGACGAGGCGTTGGAATCGCATGGGGCGAATTATACCGCCTCGCCCGGGCCGACCCGGACCGCCGCCCCTCAGTCTTCGCGCGGACGGTAGGGAATGTTCAGCAGGCGGTCGAACACGTCGCTTTGTTCGGGTTTCGGCAGCGGGCTCGACTTGAGGATGGCACGCTCCACGGCGGCATCGAGCGCGGCATTGCCCGAGGATTTTTTCAGGCGCACGCTGATCACCTCGCCGCTGGGCAATTGCGTTACCTCGAAGATGGCTTCCGGATTGCCCTTGATCTCGGGCGGCAGCACGATGTTGCCGCGGATCTTGCCGCGGATGCGGCCGAGGTAATCGGCGATGGCCTTGTTACGCGCGGCGGCGGCCTGGCCGGCCTTGACCTGCGCCAGTTCCTGGGCCGCGGTCTCGGCCTGCTTGCGCTGGGTCAGTTGCTCGGCCTCGCGCTTGAGCTGTTCCTGGAAGGGATCGACGCGAGGTGTCGGCGCCGGCACCGGCTTGGGCGGCGGCTTGGGCTTTTCCTTCTCCTTGATCGCGATTTCGGGTTTGGGCGGCGGCGGCGCCGGCTTCGGCTCGGGTGCCGGCGCAGGCGGTGGCGGTTCAGGAGTCGGCGCTGGCGGTACGGCGACCGGTACCGGCGCCGGGTCGGGTGCGGCCCGCACCAGTTCGACCTCGACAGCTTCCGGCGCCTTGGTCTGCCAGTTCACGCCGTAGAACAGGAAGGCGGCCAGCAACAAATGCACTGCCACCGCGAGGGCAATCGAAATGCGTTTGCCCGCCGGATTGGACGGCGGCCGGATCGGCGCTTCGCCTGACAACTACCTGCCCGCCGCCGGTTGTACCAGAAGGCCGATCTTGGCCACCTGCTGCTTCTGCAATTCGTCCATGACGTTCAACACCAGTTCGTATTTGACGCTGCGGTCGCCAGCTATCAGCACCGGTTGCTGCGGGCTGGCCGCCTGGGCCTGCTTGAGCCGTTCCGGCAGCTCGGCGCGGGTGACCACCTGCTCGGCGCTGCCCTTGGCACGGTCACGCAAGGAGAGCGAGCCGTCGGCCTTGATGATCACTTCCAGCGGCGCCACCGGCGGCTGGCTGCTCTTGCCGACGCTGGGCAGGTCGACGCTGCCGGTCTGGATCATCGGCGCGGTGACCATGAAGATCACCAGCAACACCAGCATCACGTCGATGTAGGGCACGACGTTGATCTCGTTGACGAGGCGGCGTTGTCTCATCGGACCTGGCGCTGCAGGATGTTGGAAAACTCTTCCATGAAGCTCTCGAAGCGCACCGCGAGGCGATCGACGTCATGGGCGAAGCGGTTGTAGGCGATCACCGCCGGGATCGCGGCAAACAGGCCGATGGCGGTGGCGACCAGGGCCTCGGCGATACCGGGCGCCACCGCCTGCAGGGTGGCGGTGCTCATGTTGGCCAGGCCGCGGAAGGCGTGCATGATGCCCCATACGGTGCCGAACAGGCCAACGTAGGGCGAGACCGAACCGACCGAGGCGAGGAAGGCGAGGTGCGCCTCGAGGTCGTCGATTTCGCGCTGGTAGGTGGCGCGCATGGCGCGCCGTGCGCCGTCGACCACGGTGGCGGGATCGAGCGTCTTTTGCGCGCGCAGCTTGGCGAACTCGCGGTAGCCGGCCTCGAAGATGCGTTCCAGCGCGCCGCAGTGGTGGCGGTCGTTGACCGCGCTCTGGTAAAGCGCGTTGAGGTCGCCACCGCTCCAGAAATCGCGTTCGAACTTGTCGGTTTTGGCGCGCGCGTCGCGGATTGCGAAGGCCTTGCGGAAGATCCAGTACCAGGACATCAGCGAGACCAGGGTCAGCAATCCCATCACCAGCTTGACCACCAGGCTGGCGTGGAGCACGAGTTCGACGATGGACAGGTCTTGCGTGATGTTCATTGAGCGGCTTTCGACAGGGTGGCGAGCTGCGCATGGATGGCGCGCGGCATGGGTATCGGCTTGCCGCGCCCGGGGTCGATGCAGGCAATGCGTATTTTCGCATCAAGCAGCAGTTCGTCGCCGCGCCGGATGCGTTGCGCGAATACCAGCTGGGCGCGGCCCAGTTCGGCGACTTCGGTGTCCACCGTCAGCAGGTCGTCGAGCCGCGCCGGCTTCAGGTAGTCCGCCTGCACCGAGCGCACCGCAAAGGCCACGCCTTCGGCCATCAGCCGGTGCTGGTCGTGGCCCAGCGCACGCAGGAACTCGGTGCGTCCGCGTTCGATGAAGCGCAGGTAGTTGGCGTAGTAGACGATGCCCGCGGCGTCGGTGTCTTCGTAGTAAACCCGCAAGCTGATTTCCATGTCCGGCCCTACCACTGTACCGGCAGGAGGCCGTGCTCGCCGCGCTTGCGGATCACCGCCAGCGCATCTTCCGCCTGCTGCGCGGACCACTTGGGCGACAGGCTGTCGAAGAAGCTGACGGCCGCGACATTCGCCAGCAGGTAGGCGTATTCCGCCTGGGTGATCGGCAGCTTCAGCAACTGACCGGGGAAGGCCATGCGGCGCAGGACGTCGCGGGTCTTGCTGATGCCCTCGACTTCGAGTTCGGACGGCTGGAAATGCAGGTCCTCGATCACGTACAGGCCCCCGGGGGCAAGGTGGGGAAACAGGGTCGCCAGAGTGATCTGCTGGTGGTGGGACGCATGCGAGCCGTCGTCGATGATGATGTCGAAGGGGCCGTGGCTGCGGGCAAAGGCTTCCAGGTCGGCGCGATTGCCCTGGTCGCCGCGCGCGATGTGAATCCTTCCGCCGCCGAGGGCGACGAGGTCGGCGATGTCGAGGCCGTAGACTTCGGCCTTGGGCAGGTAATCCGCCCACATGCGCAGGCTGGGGCATCCGGTCTGGTCCAGGCGTCCGGCGTATTCGGCCTGGGTGTAGACGTGGATCAGCCCGATCTCGGCAATCCGCAAGGGAGCCTCGCGGCAGCTGGCAAGAATGCGCTGATAGATGCGGACGAAGTCGTGCGCGCAATTGATCCGGTCGCCCTTGTCCGAGCCATACGCATTGGCCAACTCGCGCAAGCTGCGTTCGGCAAGAGACAAGGGCGTGGCGTCGGCCATGGTCATAGCAGCACCTTACCGATTTCACGCAGTTGGGGATTCAGGGTGATGGTTTGCAGCAGGCTGGTCAGCAGCGCAGGGTCGGGCCGGGCCGGCAGCTCCTCGCGCAGGCGGCGCGCCGATTTGCGCACCAGCGCCATCGCCGTGCGATGCGCGGCATCGACCGTGGCGACCACGGCCGGGGGAAGCTCGGCGGCATCGTCGAACTCGGGCGCAGCGAATCGCCGCCCGCCCTGCAGGCGCGTTGCCGAGCCATGCGGCGCGGTATTCAGCACCTCGATCGCATTGCTGTAGCCCGGGAACTCGGAGTTGCGCAGCAGGCTGTCGAACGTGAGATGGCGACTGGCATTAATCTGCTCCTGGCTGACGTTGTGCAGGTAGGCGTGATGGTCGACGCGCACCAGCGCCAGCAGCCGGACCGGAATGCCCTGCGCCTCGGCCAGGCAGTACCAGGAGTGCCCGGTGGAGGCAATGTCTACCACCAGCGCCGCCGGCCCCCGGCTGCGCAGGAACTCGGCGACGCCCGCCGGATCCTCTCGTAGTGCGCGGCGCGAGACATGGACGTATTCGGCGGCTACGGTCGGATGGAGGATGCCGAAGATGTCGGCGAGCTGGTAGCAGTCGCGCGCCGAAAACAGGATCGGGCCGAGTCGCCGATCGCGGGCATGGTGGAATACCACGCCCGCCATCAGGCACAGCAGCGGCAGGTTCAGCTGCACCGAGAACTGCCAGAGTTGCCCCTCCTCGCTGCTATCCGCATGGGGGCAGGAAAGGCGCAGGCCGCGCACCAGGCCAGCCAGCTCGATTTGTCCATGCTGCGCCAGCAGCCGCTCGATCTGCGAAGGCTGGCTGTTGCCGTAGTGCGTAGCCGGTATGCCGCGCGCGCGGGGCGCGGTGACGTCGGAATGGAGGTTGTCGCCGATGTGCTCGCGGATCAGCCAGTGCCGTTCCAGTTCGGACCAGATCGTGCCGTGGTGCTTGCCCGCGTTGCTGGCGACGATATGGACGTGGCGCTGGAGTCCGACATGACGCAACAGGCGCCGCAGGATGTCGGCCGGCAAATACATGTCGGAAACGACGATGTCGTGCTCGCCGATACGGGAAAGGTTTTCGGTGATCGGCAGGGCGTGGTCGAACTCGGCCTCAATCTCGGCTTGCTCCAGGAGGGCTGCGGTGGCGTCGTCGCAGTGTCCCAGTCGCACCATTTCGCGGTAGATGGCAGCCAGGTCGTAGTCGATGTTGCGCGCGATCAGCGATTGTTCGGCCAGCTGCCGTGCCTGGGCGTAGCCCCGCGCACCAGTGGCGCGCTCCACGTCCTCGAAGACGCGCGTTGGCACCAGGGCGCGTCGCACCAGCAGGGTGTCGAACAAGTCGAAGGAATTGACCGTGGCGCGCAGCACGGGCGGCTGCGCGGCATCAGCGGTCGCCATGGTCGTCGAACAGTCCGATGGAATCGCGCGCGCCGGCATCCATCGCCAGGCCGAAGTGGCGCCAGATGCTGGCCGTGGCGACACGTCCGCGCGGCGTGCGCTGCAGGTAGCCCTGCTGGATAAGGTAGGGCTCCAGCACGTCCTCGATGGTGTCGCGCGCTTCGCCGATGGCGGCGGCGAGGTTGTCCACGCCGACCGGGCCGCCGCCGAATTTTTCCAGCATGGCGCCGAGCAGTTTGCGATCCATCACGTCGAGGCCGAGATGGTCGACGTCGAGCATGGTCAGCGCGGCGTCGGCGATCTCGCGCGTGATCCTGCCGTCGGCCTTGACTTCGGCGAAGTCGCGCACGCGGCGCAGCAGACGGTTGGAGATGCGCGGCGTGCCGCGGCTGCGGCGCGCGATCTCGACCGCGCCGTCCTCGACGATGGCGCAGTTGAGCAGGTGTGCCGAGCGGCGCACGATCAGCGCCAACTCATCCGGCGTGTAGAACTCCAGGCGGGCGACAATGCCGAAGCGGTCGCGCAGCGGGTTGGTCAGCATGCCGGCGCGGGTGGTGGCGCCTATCAGCGTGAAGGGCGGCAGGTCGAGCTTGACCGAGCGCGCCGAGGGGCCCTCGCCGATCATGATGTCGATCTGGTAATCCTCCAGCGCCGGGTAGAGGATTTCCTCGACCACCGGACTCAGGCGATGGATTTCGTCGATGAACAGCACGTCGTGCGGTTCGAGGTTGGTCAGCATCGCCGCGAGGTCGCCGGCACGTTCCAGCACCGGGCCGGAGGTCTGGCGCAGGTTGACGCCCATCTCGTGGGCGATGATGTGGGCCAGAGTGGTCTTGCCCAGGCCGGGCGGGCCGAACAGCAGCACGTGGTCCATCGATTCGCCGCGCCGTTTGGCGGCCTCGATGAAGATTTCCAACTGACCGCGAATCTTCTGCTGGCCGACGTAATCGGCTAGCTTTCGCGGCCGCAGGGCGCGTTCCAGCGCTTCTTCCTGGCTCGATTCCTTGCCTGCCGCAATCAGGCGTTCGGGCTCGGCGGCGAACTTGTCGGTCTGGATGGCCATGACTTTAGTTTAACGGCTCAGGAGCTCTTCGACAGCAGCTTGAGCGCCTGGCGGATGCCGTCGGCAACCGAGACCTCGGGCGCCAGCGCTTTCATTGCCGAGAGGGCTTCACGCTCGTTGTAGCCCAGCGCCAGCAGTGCGTTCATGATGTCGCTGGCGGTGTCGCTCGCCGTGTCGCCAGCGCCGACTTTTACGGTGCCGCCGGGCATGGCCTTGGGCAGGCGGTCGCGCAATTCAAGCAGCAGGCGCTCGGCAGTCTTCTTGCCGATGCCGGGCACTTTGGTCAGACGGCCGGCATCCTGCAGCGTGACCGCCTGCGCCAGCTCGGTCACCGACATGCCGGAGAGCACCGCCAGCGCGGTGCGCGCGCCGATGCCACTGATCTTGAGCAGCTGGCGAAACGCGGTGCGCTCGCCTTCGGTGCCGAAACCGAACAGCAGATGGCCGTCCTCACGCACGATCAGGTGGGTATGCAATGAGACTTTCTCGCCGGTGGCCGGGAGGTTGTAGAAGGTGCTCATCGGCACGTCGACTTCATAGCCGAGGCCCTGCACATCGACCGTGAGGGTGGGCGGGTTCTTTTCGAGCAGGATTCCGGAAATGCGGCCGATCATGGGTTAGCTCCCGGCGGGTGGCCTGAGGCGGCCAGTTCTTGGATTCGCGCGACCATGTGCGATACCACCGCATTCTGGTCGAAGTTGGCGTACTTGCGCGCAAAGGCGGCCGCGTTGGCGCGGAACACCGGGTCGGACAGTATTTGCCGCAGCATCGCCGGCAAATGGGTCGGGGCCTCCTCGGGGCTCTGGATCAGCCCCGCCCCCATCTCCTCGACGCGCTTGGCGAACAGGAACTGCTCCAGGTGCCCTGGCATCATCAATACCGGTTTGCCGGCCATTAGGAAGGCAACCGTCGCTGCCGGACTGGCATAGGTCAGGCCCGCGTCCGCCTCGGCGGCGACCTTGTTCAGATCCACCGGGCGCGACGAATACACGATATGCGGCGCGGTGTAGCGGCGAATCAGGTCCCCGGGCAGCCCGGGGGCATAGATCAGGATGCTCCCCGGCAAGCCGTGGAGGGCGTGCAGGGCGGATTCGACATGGGGTGTATCGGGACGCAGATAGGAAAACACGCGCGGGCCGTCCGTCTCCGGCCAGGTGCTGCCTTCCGCCACTGCCGCGGGCAGCATGCCCCAGTAGCGGGCGGGCCCGCGCGATGGATAGTGGTCAAGCTCGGGAAAGCTCAACAGGCTGTCCTCCGCCACCTGGAAAAGCTGGGCGAGGTGGATCAGGGGTGGGCAGTCGAAACGGGTCAGCACGGCGTTGATGCTCTTCAGCGCGAGTTGGTCCGCGGCCAGCAGGCGCTCCGCGGGAACCGGCGACCAAGGCCGCATGTTGGGCGTCGGATGAACCTGCGGCGGCGCAAAAAAACCGCTGCCGAAGAGCATCACCGGTATTCCGAGCGTACGTGCGGCGAGGATCGCGGTCGGGGCGTGGTCCGCCATCACGACCCTGGTGTCGGTAAGGCGCAGCAGTTCGCGCCAGGCCACGACCAGCCCGAGCAGGTCGGTGCCATCGGCATAACCGAAGCGCAACAGGATGTCGGCATAGTTCAGTGGCGGGCCCTCGCGCCGCTGTTCCGGCATCACCGGCGCCTGCAGCCAGTCGAAGCCGGCAGCGGGCAACAGGCGCGATGCCTGGTAGGGCTGAGTGACCACCCAGTGCACAGTGGCGCCATGCGCGCGCAGTTCGCGGGCGATCGGCAGGAAGGTGCCGATGTGGCCAAGGTTGGCGCCGAATTCCCAGGCGTACAGAATCGATGCCATCAGACGATGCGCCCCCCGCGCACGCGCTTGCCCAGCGTGGCCAGGGCACCCAGGCCCTGGCCGCCGTGGGCGTGGGCGATGGCGCAGGCCAGTGCGTCGGCGGCATCGGCCGAGGGCTCGCCGGGCAGTTTGAGCAGGCGCGCGACCATGGCCTGCACCTGTTCCTTGGCCGCCTTGCCGTGACCGACCACGGCCTGCTTGACCTGCAAGGCGGTGTACTCGGCGACTGGCAGCTTGGCCGCAACCAGCGCCGCGATCGCCGCGCCGCGTGCCTGTCCCAGCATCAGGGTGGATTGCGGATTGACATTGACGAAGACGATTTCCACGGCTGCCTGCTGCGGCCGGTAGGTGGCGATGATCTCGGCAAGCCCGTCGAGGATGGTGGCGATGCGCTGCGGCAGGCTGCCGTCGGCGTCGGTCTTGACGCAACCGCTGGCGACATAGCTCAGGCTGCTGCCCGCCGTGTCGATCACGCCGAAGCCGGTCGAGCGCAGGCCGGGGTCAATGCCAAGGATGCGGATCGAAGTCGGGCCGGCCTTGGTCATTTCCGCGCCAGATACACACCCCAAACGGCGAGGGCCATGCCGACCAGGGCCATGCCGGTGAGCGTCTCGCCGAACAGGGCCCAGGCCATCAAGGCCGTGGTTGGCGGCACCAGGTAGAACAGGCTGGCGATATTCACCGCGCTGCCGTGGCGGATCAGCCAGTTGAGCAGCGACACCGCACCGAGCGAAAGCACCAGCACCAGCCAGCCGAGGGCAAAGATGAAGTCGGGTGCCCATTCGATGCGGTAGTTTTCGGTCAGCCTGACGACGATCGCGGTGGCCACCGCGGTTGGCAGGAACTGGGCGATGGCGCCGGTGCGCCAGTCGAAGCTGGGGCAGAAGCGCTTCTGGTAGAGCGTGCCGACGGTGATCCCGCCCAGGGCAATCAGCGCCGGCCACAGGGCGTCGAGGCCGAAGCCGCTGCCCAACTTGCCCGAGACCACCATGGCGACGCCGACAAAGCCCAGCACCAGTCCCAACCACTGCCGCCCCAGTACCGTTTCGCCCAGCAGCCAGCCGGCGCCGACGGCGGTGAGCAGCGGCTGGATGCCCACCACCAGGCTGGATACGCCGGCGGGCAGCCCCTTCGAGATCGAAACGAATACGCCACCCAGATACACCGCATGCACCAGCAGGCCGGAAACCCCGATGTGGAACCACTGACGGGCATCGCGCGGCCAGGGCGCACGGGTCGCCAGGGCGACCACGCTCATCAGGCCGAGGACAAGCAGGTAGCGGGTGAGGAGGAAGCTCAGCGGTTCAGCGTGCGGCAGGCCGAGCTTGGCGCCGATGAAGCCCGTGCTCCAGAGTCCGACGAAGAGCAGCGGGGCGAAACGCGTGATCGCCGGCGAGTTCACGCTATTCGTCGATCACCGCCGTGGAGTACACCTCCTGCACGTCATCCAGGCTTTCGAGGGCGTCGAGCAGCTTCTGCATCTTGATGGCATCGTCGCCGGTGAACTCGACCTCGTTCTGCGGCTTCATCAGCACTTCGCCGAACTCGGGCTTGAAACCGGCCTTTTCCAGCGCATCCTTGACCGTGGCGAACTCGTTGGGTGGCGTCAAGACTTCGATCGAGCCGTCCTCGTTGGTCACCACGTCGTCGGCGCCGGCTTCGATCGCCGCATCCATCAGTGCCGCCTCGTCGGTACCCGGGGCGAAGATCATCTGCCCGCAGTGGGTGAACAGGAAGGCGACGCTGCCGTCGGTACCGAGGTTGCCGCCATGCTTGGTGAAGGCGTGGCGCACTTCGGCGACGGTACGCGTCTTGTTGTCGGTGAGGCAGTCCACCATCACCGCCGCGCCGTTGATGCCGTAGCCCTCGTAACGGATTTCCTCATAGTTGACGCCCTCGAGTTGGCCCGTGCCGCGCTTGATGGCGTTTTCCATGTTGTCCTTGGGCAGGCTCTGCGCCTTGGCCTTTTCGATCGCAAGACGAAGGCGCGGGTTGCCGCTTGGATCGCCGCCGCCCATCTTGGCGGCAACGGTGATTTCCTTGATCAGCTTGGTGAAGACCTTGCCGCGCTTGGCGTCCTGGCGCCCCTTGCGGTGCTGGATGTTGGCCCATTTGGAATGTCCGGCCATGGTGGGTTCCCTGATTGCTCTTAGAATCGGCAATTTTAGCATCCGGGGATTTCCCGCCATGACCCAGACCCTGCCCATCGCCAAGGCCGGCGCCAGTGAACTGGCCCTGCTGGCGCCGCTTGCCAACCGCCACGGCCTGATCACCGGCGCCACCGGCACCGGCAAGACGGTGACCCTGCAACGCATCGCCGAGCAACTGTCGAATGTCGGCGTGCCGGTCTTCCTCGCCGACGCCAAGGGCGACCTCTCGGGCCTCGGCGCCGCGGGCGTTGCTTCGGAAAAACTGCAGAAGCGCCTTGATGCACTTGGCATTGATGACTGGCAGCCGCGCGCCAACCCGGTGATGTTCTGGGATGTCTTCGGCGCTGCCGGCCATCCGGTGCGGGCCACGGTGTCGGACATGGGTCCCTTGCTGCTGGCGCGCCTGCTGAACCTCAACGACACCCAGGCCGGCGTGCTGCAACTGGTGTTCAAGATCGCCGACGACCAGGGCCTGCTGCTGCTCGACCTCAAGGACTTGCGCGCCATGGTGCAGCACGTCGGCGAAAACGCGGCCGACTACAAGACCAAGTACGGCAATGTCTCCGCCGCCTCGATCGGCGCCATCCAGCGCGGCCTGCTGACCATCGAAGAGCAGGGCGGCGACCGTTTCTTCGGCGAGCCCATGCTCGATATCGAGGACCTGATGCAGACCCTGGACGGCCGCGGCGTGATCAACGTCCTGGCCGCCGAGAAGCTGATGAACGCGCCGCGCCTGTATGCCTGCTTCCTGCTCTGGCTGCTGGCGGAACTTTTCGAGCAGTTGCCGGAGGCGGGCGACCTGCCCAAGCCCAAGCTGGCCTTCTTCTTCGACGAGGCCCACCTGCTGTTTTCCGATGCGCCGCCGGCATTGCTGGAGAAAATCGAGCAGGTGGTGCGACTGATCCGCTCCAAGGGCGTCGGCGTCTATTTCGTCACCCAGAATCCGCTCGACATACCCGACACGGTACTCGCCCAGCTTGGCAATCGGGTGCAGCATGCTTTGCGCGCCTTCACCCCGCGCGACCAGAAGGCGGTCAAGGCGGCGGCCGAGACCATGCGCGCCAATCCGGCTTTCGACGCGGCAACGGTGATCACCGAACTGGGGGTTGGCGAAGCCCTGGTGTCCTTCCTCGACGACCACGGTCGACCCGGCGTGGTCGAGCGTGCCATGGTGTTACCGCCCTCCTCGCGCATCGGGCCGCTCAGCGCCGACGAACGACGTGCGGCGATCGATGCTTCGCCGATCGCCGGGCACTATGAAAAGGCGGTCGATCGGGAATCCGCCTACGAGAAATTGCAGGGCACGGCGACACGACGCGACGCCGCGGCAGGCGCCACAGAAGTCGGCGCTGGCACCACGGCGAATTCGTCCAATCCGGCGCCGGCGGAAGCTGCCGGAGAGTCTGGCGGACTGCTCGGTGGCCTCGGCGATGCCTTGGGCGGCATGCTGGGCGGCGGTGCCACGCGCGGCCGCGGCCGGCAGACGGTGGTGGAAGCGGCGGTGACTAGCACGGTGCGTGCCATTGGTTCCTCGCTCGGGCGCGAAATTGTGCGCGGCGTGCTGGGGTCGATCCTCGGCGGGCGCCGCCGTTGAGCATGGCAAAACTCCCCACACTGCTCGCAATCTGTTGCGCCGCCTTGGCGGCCGGGGGAGCGCTGGCGCAGCAGGCCTCGGCGACCGAGGCATCCGAGCGTGACTATTTCGAAGACCTTCCGGTGGTGCTTTCGGTCAGCCGTCTGGCGCAGCCCCTCAACGAGGTTCCGGGGGCGGTCACCGTCATCGACCGCGAACTGATCCGGCGTTCCGGCGCGCGCGAAGTAGCCGACGTCCTCAGGTTGGTTCCGGGGTTTCTGGTCACCCGGCGCAATGGCGCGAATCCCCTGGCGACCTATCACGGCGCACAGGACATCTATGGCGCCCGCATGCAGGTGTATGTCGATGGCCGCTCGGTGTATTCGAGTTTCTATTTGGGCGATACCCATCGCGGCCTGCAAGGCATCGTGCTCGAGGATATCGAGCGCATCGAGGTCCTGCGCGGCTCGAACTCTGCGTCGTACGGCGCCAATGCCTTCCTCGGCGTGGTGAACATCATCACCCGTCATGCCGCCGACAGCCGCGGCGGCATGGTTTCCCTGACCCGCGGCGACAAGGGGATCGACGATGGCGTTGCGCGGGTAGGCTGGGCGGCAGGCGACATCCACCTGCGGCTGACGGCCTCGCATCGACGCGATCGCGGCCTCGATGACCTGCACGATGACAGCCTGCTGGCCCAGGC
Source organism: uncultured beta proteobacterium (assembly GCA_903908065.1). Classification (GTDB taxonomy): domain Bacteria; phylum Pseudomonadota; class Gammaproteobacteria; order Burkholderiales; family Rhodocyclaceae; genus Sulfuritalea. Next base: position 26,826 of record CAIVQO010000009.1, read on the forward strand.
CCATTTGCGTGCCGACTGGAACCCCCGTCCCAGCGACGAAGTGCGGCTCAACATGGGATCGATGCGCGGGCGCTTCGGCGAAGGTACGCGCCCGGCGGCGACCAACCCGGGAAACATCGAACGCATGATCGACTGGGAGGACGTGTACATGAACGCCTCCTGGCGCAGGGATCTGGGCGACGGCGAGGAAGTGGCGGTGCATGCGAGCTACGAGCGCGACGCCTATGGCGACCGGTTCCCGTATGCGACGATTCCGACCGTCACCATAGACAATGGCGGCAACGGCGACCGCATGGAGCTGGGCCTGCAGCACACGCTCAGGCTGGCGGGGCGCGACCGACTGGTGTGGGGCCTGGAATGGCGCCGCGAAACCGCGCAGTCGCAGCCCTTCTTTTTCAGCAATGCCACCTTTTCGGCAAACCGGTTTCGCGGCTTCCTGAACTACGAGTGGCGCCCCCATCCGCAAGTGGTGGTCAATGCCGGGGGGCTGTATGAAAACCACAACATCATTGGCGACAGTTTTGCGCCGCGCCTGATGGCCAATTTTCATTTCGCCACCGACCATACCCTGCGCGCAGGAATGACGTCGGCCTCGCGAGCGCCGGGACTCTACGAACTGCGTGGCGATACGCGCTTTTTCAACGGCGCGGCGCTGGCCGACTGGACTTTCCGTTCCAGCGGCAAGGTCAAGGCCGAACGTCTGCTCAGCCAGGAAATTGGATACCTCGGCCGCTTTCGCTCGTTGGGCCTGACGGTCGATGGCCGGGCCTTCGTCGAACGCATGAACGATCGCATCCGATTCGCGGGGCGCACCGGCGCCGGGGTGCCCAACGATGCGGTGAATACGCCGGGGCCGCATATCCACGGCTTCGAATACCAGTTCGACTGGCAGCCAACGGCGACAACGCGGATCCTGCTGGCGGAGGCACATCTGCGTTCCGCGAGCGGGCGCGCGGATGAGGTCATCGAAGCCCCCCATCGCAGCACCACGCTCACCCTGATCCAGCAACTGATGCGCGGTGTCGATCTCAGCCTGATCAGCCACGCTACAACGCCATTCTCCTGGTCGGGTACCAACAATGTCCTCGACACGCCGCGCCAGCTGGATGCGCGCCTGGGCTGGGCATTTGCCATGGGGGCGACGCGGGGCGAGGCCTCGGTCACGGTCCAGGCGCTCAATGGCGGCCACCAGGAATATGTGCGTGCCAACCGTTTCAACCGTCGCGCCTTCGCCACGCTCCGGCTGGATTTTTGAACCATGGGCCGAGCGGTGTACCGACTGCTGATCGCCGTATTCCTATGTCTGATGACATATGGGTCAAAGGCGGCGCCGGTATCGGTCTGGATCGCCTTGTCGGAGCCCGGCGGTGTCTATGCCGAGGCCGCCGAGGCCTTGCGCGCCGAGGTGGAACGCGTTCATCCTGGCCGCGTCGAATGGCGAATCGCGAATGCTGCCGAATTGCGCCAGGCGCGGCCAGAACCCCATTGGGTGGTAGCGGTTGGCAGTTCCGCCCAGCGTGCGATGCAAGAACAGTTTGCAGATGATCCGACACCGCCGCCCATGCTGGCCATCCTGGTGCCGCGCCTTGCATTCGAGCGGATTGCCGACGTCGGGAAGCTGCGTGCCGGCTTGCAGTCGGCGGTGTATCTCGATCAGCCGCCGGCGCGCCAGCTGATGTTGGCCCAACTGGCGTTCCCCGGGCTGCGCAGCCTGGGAATTCTCCTCGGCGCCGAGTCGCGCGGACTTGCTCCAGCATTCGAAAAGGCAGCACGCGAACAGGGTATCCAGCTGAACAGCCAGGTCGTTGCCGGTGACGGCTTGTTCCCGGCGCTGCAAAGCCTGTTGCCGGACGTGGATGCGCTGCTTGCGGTCCCCGATCCCGCCGTGTTCAACAGCCAGACGGCGGCCAACATCCTGGCCGCCGCTTACCGCCGGCGCATCCCCATGATCGGCTTTTCGCCGGCCTACACGCGTGCCGGTGCCTTGCTGTCGCTGTACTCGACGCCGGCCCAGGTCGGTACCCGCGCGGGCGAAATTCTGCGTCAGGCCTTTGCCGGGCGGCTGTTGCCGCCGCCGCAATGGCCGCGCGACTTTGTCGTCAGCGTCAATCCGGATGTTTCCCGCTCGCTCGAACTAAACCTGGTCGAGTCGCAGTTGGCTCAGCAACTGCGGCTGAAAGAGCGGCCGTGAAAGGCAACCTGCGGACCCGGATACTTTGGTTGGCGCTGCTGCCGGGAACCCTCGTAGCCGTGCTGCTGACGGGAATATTCCTTGTGCATTCGGTCGACAGCATCGACCAGGGCCTGCGTACGCGCGGCAAGGCGATTGCACGCCAGGTCGCCGGCTTTGCCGAGTTTGGCATCTTTTCCGGGCAGCGCACGGTGTTGAGCACTCTGGCCGAGTCGGCAATGCGTATCGACCCCGACGTGCGCGGCGCCGCGATTGTCGACACGCGGGGCGAAGTCCTCGCCCGCGGCGGCGACCTCAATCCGGCGCTTTGGCCCCAGCTCGGCCCGGTCGAGGGACGACGCATCGGCGTCGACGCGCTCCTGTTCGTCGAGCCGGTGCGGCAGCTCAGCCTGCCGGTGGACGACATTTACGGCGGGGTCGAGACGCCCGGCGAGAAGGCCAGGCTGCTCGGCTACGTGGTAATCGAATTGTCATCGCGCGAAATTGCGGGACGCATCACCCGCCTGGCATGGATTGCCATGCTTGTCGCCGGACTTGGCGCGGCCTTGGGCGGCTGGCTGGCCTGGCGCATCGCACGCTCGGTGACCCTGCCTTTGCTGGCCGCCAATGAAGTGGTTGCCCGCATCGGTGGCGGCGATCTGGGCGCCAGGATGTCGGCCGAAACTGCCGGGCCATTGCATTCGCTGGCCATCGGCATCAATCGCATGGCGGCGCGAATCGGCCTCGGCCAGGAGGAATTGCGCGCGCGCGTGGCCCAGGCGACCGCGGGTTTGCAGCGCGAGAAGGACGCCGCCGAGCGCGCCACCGAGGCCAAGTCGCATTTCCTCGCTGCCGCCAGCCACGACCTGCGCCAGCCGCTGCATGCGCTGGGCCTGTTTGTGTCGGCGCTGGCGCAGTCGGATGCCGCCCGCCGCGAACCGGCCCTGGTCGGGAACATTCGCTCGGCGACCGATACCTTGCAGAACCTGCTCGACGCCATACTCGACGTGTCGCGGCTGGACAGTGGAAACGTCGTGCCGCGCATCGCGCCGACCGCGATCGGGCCGCTGTTCGAACATACGCAACAGGCCTTGTCGCTGATCGCCGAGAACAAGGGCCTGAAGCTGCGGATCCGCCCTTGCGACGCATGGGTGAGCTGCGACAGGGACATGCTGCAACGCATCCTGCTCAACCTGGTCGGCAATGCACTGCGCTATACCCGCGCCGGCGGCGTGCTGCTGGCATGCCGCCGGCGCGGCGACCACTGGGTGGTCGAGGTTTGGGATACCGGCAACGGCATTCCTGAAAATGCGCGTGACGTGATCTTCGATGAATACACGCAGCTGGAAAATCCCGAACGCGACCGGGCCAAGGGCCTGGGGCTCGGCCTGGCGATATGTCGCCGGCTTGCGGGCTTGCTCGGCGCCCCCATCGGCCTGCGTTCGCGACCGGGCCGGGGTTCGGTATTCTGGATCCGGCTGCCCGCCACATCCGAACCGGACACCGCCACGCAATCCACCGTGATCGGCGAGCCCGCCGACGATGTTGCTCGCCTGGGCGGCACCGTGCTGGTAGTCGACGGCGATCCGATGGTGCGTGCGGGAATGGAAACGGCGATCAGCGGCTGGGGTGCCAAGGTCATTCTGGCGGCGGGCAGCGAGGAAGCCTGGCGTTGTTGCGAAGGCGGCATGCGACCGGACATGGCGATCTGCAACCTCGGATTGCCGGGGCGCGAGTCCGGCCTGGAACTGGCGCGTGAACTGCAGCGTATTTATCCGGCCATGGGTGTGCTGCTGGTCAGCGCCGACATCAGCGAGGAAGCCCAGGGCGCTGCGCGTGCTGCCGGGTTTCCGCTGCTCAAGCAGCCCTTGCCCCCGGGGCGCCTGCGCGCGGCACTAAGTACCTTGCTGCCGGTTGCGGCTTAGGCCGCGGGCGACAGCCCGAGGCGGCGGCAAAGCTCCAGCGTCAAGCCGGACTGGTTCATGCTGTAGAAGTGCAGGCCCGGTGCGCCGAGCGCGATCAGGCGCTGGCACAGTTCGGTGACGACATCGAGGCCGAAGGCGCGGATCGAGTCGGCGTCGTCGCCGAAGCTCTCGAACTTGCGCCGCATCCAGCGCGGGATCTCGGCGCCGCAGGCATCCGAGAACCGCGCCAGCTTGGAAAAGCTGGCGATCGGCATGATGCCGGGGATGATCGGGATGGTCACGCCCAGCGCGCGCGCCTCGGCGACGAAGTGCTCGTACGCGTCCGCGTTGTAGAAATACTGGGTGATCGCGGAACTGGCACCGGCATCGACCTTGCGCTTGAAGTTCAGCAGGTCCTCGCGCGCGCTCTTCGCCTGCGGGTGCCATTCCGGATAGGCGGCCACCTCGATGCGGAAGCGGTCGCCGGTCTCGGCGCGGATGAATTCGACCAGCTCATTGGCATAGCGGAACTCGCCTGCATCGACCATGCCCGAGGGCAGGTCGCCGCGCAGGGCGACGATGCGGCGGATGCCGCTGGCGCCAAATTCGGCGAGCAGTTCGCGGATGCCGGCGCGGGTCGAGCCGATGCATGAAAGGTGCGGCGCGGCGCTGAAGCCGTCGGCGGCGATTTCCTTGACCACGGCCAGGGTGCGCTCGCGCGTCGAACCGCCGGCGCCGTAGGTGACGGAAAAGAACTCCGGCTTCAGAACCGCCAGCCGCTGGCGCACGGCGCGAAGCTTTTCCACGCCTTCCTCGGTGTGCGGGGGGAAGAACTCGATCGACAGTTCAAGACTCATTTGCGTTCCAGGAATCAGGACTTGGGACTCAGCAGCAGCTTCGAGAGCAGCCAGGAAATCACGCTGTAGAGCGTGGAACCGATGATGCCCGCCAGCAGGCCATCAACCGCGAAGCCGTCGAGCAGCTTCGCGGCGAGCAGGAACATCAGGCCGTTGATGACGAAGATGAACAGGCCCAGCGAGAGCAGGGTAACCGGCAGCGTCAGCAGCACCAGCAGCGGCCGGATCAGGGTATTGATCAGGCCGAGCACCACGGCCACCAGCAGAGCCGTGCCGAAGCTCGCCACCTGGATCGACGGCAACAGAAAAGGCAAGGCAAGCAGGGCCACGGCATTGATCAGCCAGGCAGCGAGCAGGCGCATCGGCGTTCCTCGACGTCACCGGGCCGGCATGCCGGCCCGGTGCCTTGCTTAGTAGCGGTACTGGTTGCTCTTGTACGGGCCGGCCTTGGGCACGCCGATGTAGGCGGCCTGCTGGTCGGTCAGTTCGGAGAGTTGCGCGTTGAGCTTCTTCAATTGCAGGCGCGCCACCTTTTCGTCCAGGTGCTTGGGCAGGGTGTACACGCCCACCGGGTAGTCGGCATTGCGCGTGTAAAGCTCGATCTGCGCGATGGTCTGGTTGGCGAAGGAGGACGACATCACGTAGCTCGGATGGCCGGTGCCGCAACCCAGGTTGACCAGGCGGCCCTTGGCCAGCAGGATGATGCGCTTGCCATCGGGGAAGATGACGTGGTCGACCTGCGGCTTGATCTCTTCCCACTCGTACTTCTCGATCGAGGCGACGTCGATCTCGTTGTCGAAGTGGCCAATGTTGCAGACGATCGCCTGGTCCTTCATCTTCGCCATGTGGTCGTGGGTGATGACGTGGTAGTTGCCGGTGCAGGTGACGAAGATGTCGGCCTTGTCGGCGGCATATTCCATTGTCACCACGCGGTAGCCTTCCATCGCCGCCTGCAGCGCGCAGATCGGGTCGATCTCGGTCACCCAGACCTGGGCCGACAGGGCGCGCATGGCCTGCGCCGAACCCTTGCCGACGTCGCCATAGCCGGCGATCACGGCAATCTTGCCGGCGATCATCACGTCGGTGGCGCGCTTGACGCCGTCCACCAGCGATTCACGGCAGCCGTAGAGGTTGTCGAACTTCGACTTGGTCACCGAGTCATTGACGTTGATCGCGGGGATCTTCAGCTCGCCGCGCTCGTGCATCTGGTACAGGCGATGCACGCCGGTGGTGGTTTCCTCGGTCACGCCCTTGATCTGCGCCAGGCGCGTCGAGTACCAGGCCTTGTCGGTTGCCAGCTTGGCCTTGATCGCGGCGAACAGGATGCGCTCTTCCTCGCTGCCCGGATTGGCCAGCACCGAGATATCCTTTTCGGCACGCGAACCGAGGTGCAGCAGCAGCGTGGCGTCGCCGCCGTCGTCGAGGATCATGTTGCTGTAGCCGTTGTCGGGCCACTCGAAAATGCGGTGCGTGTAATCCCAGTAGTCGACCAGGGTCTCGCCCTTGATCGCGAACACGGCGATGCCGTCGGCGGCGATGGCGGCGGCGGCGTGGTCCTGGGTCGAGAAGATGTTGCACGAGGCCCAGCGCACTTCGGCGCCCAGTGCGGTCAGGGTCTCGATCAGCACCGCGGTCTGGATCGTCATGTGCAGCGATCCGGTGATGCGCGCGCCCTTCAGCGGCTGGCTCTTGGCGAATTCCTCGCGGATCGCCATCAGGCCCGGCATCTCGGTTTCGGCGATGCGGATTTCCTTGCGGCCCCAGGCGGCAAGCCCGAGGTCGGCGATGGCGTAATCTTTTTGCTCAGTCACGGCGTTCATGTTGGCTCCTTGAACTGTGACCGGGAGGGATGCGAACTCACCCTGCCCGGTACGGGTTAGGTGAGCGCAGTTTGAAGATGTCCGAGCCTGGGGGGTACGGCAGATACCCTTGCAGCGCTCCTCGGAAGCCGAGCATTATATCTGTTTCGAGCAATTCCGTTGCGCAAGGACGCGATCCCGTCTATAATCGCTTTTCTCCGACGCGGGGTGGAGCAGTCTGGCAGCTCGTCGGGCTCATAACCCGAAGGTCGCAGGTTCAAATCCTGCCCCCGCAACCAATAAAGACAAGGGCTCACAGGTTTCGATCTGTGAGCCCTTTGTCTTTGCGCTGGGTCATGTAAGCATCTATGTAAGCAGATTTCGGTAACTCAGACTGGATGCCGCCACGGCGAACCCGCCAGCTGCGGGAGATGTAGTCCGTTGCTTCCTACTTCGATAGGCCGTACTTCTGCTCAAATTGCCAGCGCCTTCAACAGCGCATCCCGGGCATCGAGATAGTAGTGAATAGTGATCTTGGCAGCCAGGTCGTCGGGCAAGTCGTTCAATTGCCGCCGACTGCTGATGGGCATCAGGATACTTCCCGCGCCTTTCTCGATCGCGGTCTCAACCACGGCAACGGGATTGAAGATCGTCTCGAGAGAACCGCCGAGATTCAATCCGCCGGTTACCGCGAGGCCCCCCTTGATGCTCTTCTGCAAGAGCGACGAACACAGCGCGAGTAGCACACCGACGCCAACTGCAGAGCCGCTCTTTGCGCTGTCAAATGCCCGCAGTTGAACCGAGAATTCATGCTGGCGTGGCTCGCGGTCGCCGACTAGCTCCTTCGCCCGCGCATAGAGGTTCTGCTCGGCACAACGGACACTTTCCCTAAATGGCGGCGGCGCCGGTTGATTCAGAATTTTCACCCCGCTGCCCGGTCCTTCTGCGATGTCGATCTGATACAGGCCCGGATTTTCATCGCCGCCACCAGTGGATATGGCCCATACCTGTCCCGGTGGCAGAGGGTCGCTGCCGATGCTGTTCTCACTGTAAAGCTCCGGGGTGGGGACAAACTTCTCAACGCCGTCTTCCCCCATTGAATAGCTGAACTGTGTGTTGCGAAACTCGGCGGAGCCGATGCGCTTTTGTTGCTCCTTCACTCGCCTGCGGCATTCCAAGGCGAGGCGCAGTGCCCACTCCAGCACCTCGTCAGACACCGGAATGTCGGGGTTCGGCGATACCAGTTTGATGAGACCGCTGACGGTCTTCTGCACACCTGTCGTGTCCCGTCCGCTCAGGGCGCCACCCAGATGAACTCGTCCCTGAAGAACGCTCTGCCGGCTTTGACGCCGCAACTGGTTCCAGCATTCGGAAAGGAAGTCGCTGACCAAGCCAAAGTGATCGGTCAGCAGGTCGCGGCTTACCTTGGGCAAATCCCAGCCTGGCAGGTAAGCGTGGATGCGGTCCATGAACGCCGTGTCATCGCGCATCTCGGGCGGCAGCGGGCCGAACAGATGGCCAACCCGTTGCTGGTGCTGCACATCGACATCGAAGTTGCCCACCATAACCACGCCGCCATCGGCACGGATGCTCTCCTTGCCGCGACTGAACTCGCCCGACTCCATGTAGCCCTTCATGATATTCACGCCGTCCTTCTGATCGAAGGAGACGCCGGAGATTTCGTCGAAGCAGACCACGTCGTACTGGCAAACCAGACCGCGCTGGCCATTGGCATTGTTGACGAACATCCGGGCAACCGTCGCCTTGCCACCAGAAATCAGGTGGGCATAGGGCGAGACTTGCTGGAACAGATGGCTCTTGCCGGTGCCGCGCGGGCCGAGTTCCACCAGGTTGTAGTTGCGCTCGACAAAAGGGACCATGCGCAACAGCGCCATGTCGCGGGCGCGCGGAGTGAGCTTTTCCGGCTCCATCCCGACACTGCGAATCAGAAAATCCTTCCACTCCTCTGTGGCAAAAGCCTCTCTGCCTCGGTAAAGCGATGGCAACACCTCCCGCTTGGACAACTGGATCTCGCGCAGCGAATCTATCCCGAATGGGCGCCCATTCTTTTCCTGGGCAATCGTCGGGTCGTAGGCAAGTTCTACCTCGGCGTAGAACCCCCCGGTCAGCATTCGCTCATTGGCGTGAACCCTCGCCTCCTCGATGCGCACATCCTTCAGTTGCAGGCTCGGCAATGTGGCCACGAACGAATCACTGCCCGCATCCAGCCGGGCGGTGATGATGTCGATCAGCTTGACGTGGCCCTTTTCCTTGGCGCGCGCCTTGAACAGTTCATGCTCGCCGGCACGGACGGTCCTTTCACCAAGCTGTCGCTCGACGATTTTCAGACCCTCAGCGATTTCGTCTTCATCCACCGAGGCGCAGTAGCGGCCCAGCAGAAATTCGGCGACGTAGGTCGGGACGGGATACTGCCCCTTGAATTTGCGCACCAGGTCCTTGCGCACCACATAGCCCTCAAACGCCTTGGTGGCAATCGTATCGATGGGGTCCAGTTGTTGGCTCATAAGCTCATTGTCCCAATGTGGTGGGCAGGGAATGAATCACCTGCCCGGAAGAATCCAGCAAAACAATCTCAGCCGTGTTGCCGATGTCGGCATCGTTCTCCAGGAAGACGGTTACCTTGCCATCGGCCGTGGTCTCGCGTGCCTGCTTGTCCGTCAGCAGCGAAGTGTTGGGATCGGATTGGCTGTTGCGCACATCGACCCGCACACCATGGCAGTTTCCACCCACTGACACGCGGCACTTCGCGCCAGTCCATTTCGCTTCCAGCAACCTCGCCGCGCCACCGGCAGGCTGCGTGGCCTTCACTCGCAATACCGGCGTCACCATTTCCTGCAAGGAAACGCCCCCATGCGAATACTCGATACCGGCGCGATAGCTGCCTGCGCCGGGCGGGCTGGCCATCATCACGCTCGGATTCCAGTACCACCTGAACGTCAGCGCGTCGATCTGGGCATCTGCTTTCAAGGCAGCGCAGCGGCTCCAGCGGGTTTCCGTGAGGAATGCCTTCAATTCAACCTTGGGCAAACCACCCGGCAACAGCAACCAGCCGTGATCGGTGACCACGATGATCTCCCCCCAGCCCGCTTTCAGCAGCGCAGACACCCGGCTGGCCAAGTCGCGCACTTCTGTCTCCACGCTGCGCGCCAGTTTCCAGCCCTCGCTGTGGCCGCGTTTGTCGAGCGTGCCGGCCTCGGTCCAGGCAGAGCCTGTCGGATCGCCGGTCTCATCCGCGCCGAGGAATTGCCAGCCTCGCTCTTTCAGCGTCGCGACGAATCGGTCCTGCGTCAGCAGTTGTCCGGTGGAACGCAGTCGCGTCGCAAACTCGTCCTCGGCCGTACCGCCCTGCACTCCGTCCGCCATCGGTGATGCGGCCGGCTTGGCGCTGGCTGTCACCGCTGGAATCGTGGACCACTCCCAGTCCGATGTCGATTCAATCCCTTCACCTGCCAGGCGTGTCGCCAACTGCTGTGCAACATCCATCCGCAGTCCATCGGCAAACAGCACCAAGCGTCCTGCCGCCGGTCCAAACGATCGGGCTCGCTTCGCAACTGCCTGCCCATGGTCATGAACCAATTTCTGCAAGTGCCGCGCCGTGGCGTCGAGCCAGGGCAGATAGATCGCCCGCAAGCAGCCCAATACCGCACTCTGCTGCTCCGGGGTGCCGCACGCCGCAATGGTGCTCATCGTCGCCAGCGCGGCGCCATCGACGCGCCAGCCTTCGGTGAAGTAGAACTCGGCGTAAGCCTGCGGCGTTGGCGCGCCGGGGCTGGTCTGGCATAGCCCGGCCAATTGCGCCAGTGGTGCCAGCGCGGTGGCCAGCGGGCTCAGACCCAGCGTCCGCCAGGGGTGCGAACGGCGTCCGCCATGCCGCGTTTCCAGTTCGGCCACCCGGCGAGTCGCTTCGTCCTGCGGCCGGTCGTTCAGCAATTCCAGCGCCTGCTGCAATTGCCTTTCTTCGCTTTCGTTGATGCTTGGCCAGACTTCGGCGGAATCAAACATCCCCGGGCTTTGCGGCGCAGCCCGATTCAGCCATCCCACGATGCCTGGATAATTCGCCGGCGCCTCGGCAAAACGTCGCCATACCATCTGCCAACTGTTTGTCCGCGCCGCCAGTCGCTGCGCTGCCTTCAATGGGCCATCCTTGGCCGGATCAAGACCAAAATCAGCTTTGCATTGCTGACAGAATGCTTTCCATTCCGCGCTCGATCGGCGCTGTTTGAAGCCATCGGGGTCGTTCAGCCAGCGCAGCAGCAGGCCGGTTGCGTCCGGCGCCACCAGGGCGTTGAAAAACTCCGAGTCCAGTCGCCCCTGCAACTGGGTGAGTGGCACCGACAGGAGCGACGGCAAGGCCCCGATCAGTGCGTCGAGGGTCGGTTGATCCTTTGCCACATCCAGATCGAGACCACCGTGCTTTGACACCATGAACGCGTAGGGCGTCCAGTCCTTGCCATTCACATGCAGCCACAGCGCGCCGCGATATTGCAACTCCACCAGAGCGGCAAGTTCCGGCGGGCAATCCTCGGCGGCACGCAACTGCTCGCGGCTGATGCCCGGCAGGTAAAACAGTGGTGCGGTTCCAGTCGGTGGGGCACCCTCCACCTGGCGGGCATCGATACAACGCAGCCACAGCGCCGGGCCAGTTCGCTGTTCAGGCGTATAAGTGCCGAGCAGAAACAGCTCCGGCAGCATCGCCTGCAAGGCCGGCATCACGGATTCCCATA
>CAIVQO010000010.1 GCA_903908065.1 uncultured beta proteobacterium
ATGACCGGCCGCGACGATGCCGGCGCCCACCTCACCAACGAGGCCGAAGCATGAGCGCGACACAGACATTCCAGATCGACGGCGAAGAGATTCCCTTCGCCCCCGGCCAGACCATCATGCAGGCAGCCAAGGCCGCCGGCGTGTACATCCCCCACCTGTGCTGGCATCCCGACTTCCCCGCGCACGGCTCGTGCAAGCTGTGCACGGTCAAGGTTAATGGACGGCTGGGCTCGGCCTGTACCCTGGAGGCCCAGGCCGGCGCCGAGGTGGAGAACCGCACGGCCGAGATCGACGACAAGCGCCGCACCCTGCTGCAGATGCTCTTCGTCGAGGGCAACCATTTCTGCCCGTCGTGCGAGAAGAGCGGCAACTGCGTGTTGCAGGCGACGGCCTACGAACTGAAGATGATGTCGCCGCACTTCGACATGTTCTACCCGGATCGCCCGGTCGACGCCTCGCACCCCGACGTGCTGCTCGATTTCAACCGCTGCATCATGTGCAGCCTGTGCGTCACCGCCTCGCGCGAGGTCGACAAGAAGAACGTCTTTGCCATGGGCGGCCGCGGCATCCTCGGCCGCAAGGTGCACATCAACAGCGAATCGGGCAGGCTGGCGGATACCGACTTCGCCATCACCGACCGTGCCGCGCACATCTGCCCGGTCGGCGTGATCCTGCCCAAGCGCAAGGGCTTTGCCGTACCGATCGGCGAGCGCCAGTACGACAAGGCGCCGATCAGCGCCCAGGTCAAGGAGTCCGCATGAACGCCCCGATGAACGCCGCCCAGCCGGTGGCGAAAAAGCTGCGGGTGGCCACCACCAGCCTGGCCGGCTGCTTCGGCTGCCACATGTCCTTCCTCGACATCGACGAGCGCATCCTCAAGCTGGTCGAACTGGTCGAGTTCGACCGCTCGCCAATCACCGACATCAAGCATTGCGGACCCTGCGACCTCGGCATCATCGAGGGCGGGCTGTGCAATGCGGAGAACGTGCACGTGCTGCGCGAGTTCCGCAAGAACTGCAAGGTACTGATCGCCATGGGCGCCTGCGCCATCAACGGCGGCCTGCCGGCGCAGCGCAACCACCTCGACCTGCGTGACATCCTCGAGGAGGTGTACCAGACCGAGGCCGGCGTCTCGCACGGCATCATCCCCAATGACCCGGAACTGCCGCTGCCGCTCAACAAGGTGCATCCGATCCACGAAGTGGTCAAGGTCGATTACTTCCTGCCCGGCTGCCCGCCGCCGGCCGACGCCATCTGGAAGCTGCTGACCGACCTGCTTGCCGGCCGTACGCCCAGCCTCGGCCACGGCCTGATGCACTACGACTGAGACATGCCATGACCTTCGAACTGGAAACCGCCACCCACCCCGAACAGCTGCGCCGCGTCGCCATCGAACCCGTCTCGCGGGTCGAGGGCCACGGCAAGGTCACCATCCTGCTCGACGACGACAACAAGGTGCACCAAGTGCGCCTGCACATCGTCGAATTCCGCGGCTTCGAAAAATTCATCCAGGGCCGGCCCTACTGGGAAGTGCCCGTGATGGTGCAGCGCCTGTGCGGCATCTGCCCGGTGTCGCACCACCTCGCCGCCTCCAAGGCGCTGGACATGGTGATGGGCGTGAAGCAGCTAACGCCGACGGCGGAAAAGATGCGCCGCCTGATGCACTACGGCCAGATGCTGCAATCGCATGCGCTGCACTTCTTCCACCTTTCCTCGCCCGACCTGCTGTTCGGTTTCGGCTCGGATGTCGCCTCGCGCAACATCGTCGGCGTCGCCGCCGCCCATCCCGAGGTGGCAAAGAAGGGCGTGCTGCTGCGCAAGTACGGCCAGGAAGTGATCCGCATGACGGCCGGCAAGCGCGTGCACGGCACGGGTTCCATCCCTGGCGGCGTGAACAAGTCGCTGTCCGCCGAGGAGCGCGCCGAACTGCTCAAGGATGCCTACCAGATGGTGGCCTGGAGCCGCGAAGCGGTAGCCATCATCCGCGGCCTGTTCGAGCAGAACCTGGCGCAGTACAACGCCTTCGGCCGCTTCCGCTCCGCCAGCATGTGCATGGTGCGGGCCGACGGCGCCATGGACCTCTACCACGGCGGCCTGCGCGCGCGCGACATCGACGGCAAGCCGCTGTTCGACCACTTCGACTACTCGCGCTACTGGGAAGTCATCAGCGAAGGCGTCAAACCCTGGTCCTACATGAAGTTCCCCTTCTTCAACAGCCTGGGGCCGGACGACGGTTCCTACCGGGTCGGCCCGCTCAGTCGCGTGACGATGTGCGACAGCATCCCGACCCCGCTGGCGGACAAGGAGCGCGAGGATTTCCTCGCCTACGACGGCGGCTCGGCAGCCGGCGCCACGCTCGGCTACCACTGGGCGCGCATGATCGAGATGTTGCACGCGGCGGAAAGCATCAAGGATCTGCTGCACGACGATGACATTGTCGGCAGCGAGCTGATGGCCACCGGCGAACGCCAGGAACGCGGCGTCGGCGTGATCGAGGCGCCGCGCGGCACCCTGATCCACCACTACCGGGTGGACGAAAACGACCAGGTGATCCGCGCCAACCTGATCGTCTCCACCACGCACAACAACCAGGCCATGAACACCGCGGTGCGCGAAGTCGCCAAGCAATACCTCGACGGGCGCGAGATCACCGAAGGCCTGCTCAACCACATCGAAGTCGCGATCCGCGCCTTCGATCCCTGCCTCTCCTGCGCCACCCATGCGCTGGGCCAGATGCCGCTGGAAGCCGCAATAGTCGGCGCCGACGGTTCGGTGATCGACTCGGTCATGCGCGACCATCGCGGCCTGACGCGCGAAACTTGAGCGCCGCCCGCCGGGCCGCCCCAAGGGGGGCGCCGCCAAACACACGGAGCGAGCATGGCTCTCGAACCACCGTCACCCCCTTCCTTGGGAAGGGGGGCGGGGGGGAAGGTGGTCGCTTGACCGCGCCGACGCTGATCTTCGGCTGGGGCAATCCCAGCCGTGGCGACGACGCGCTGGGGCCGCTGTTCGTCGAGCATTTCGCCGAACTCGCGCGCCGCCACCCGGAATGGGGCGAGGTCGAATGCCTCACCGACTTCCAGCTGCAGGTCGAGCATGCGCTGGACTTGCAGGGCCGCCGCCGCGTGTTGTTCGTCGATGCCAGCATCGACGCACCAGCGCCCTATTCGCTGACGCGCATCGAGGCCGCCCGCGACGCCAGCTTCACCACCCATGCCATGAGCCCCCAGGCGGTGCTCAGGGTCTTCACCGATATCGAAGACGAGCCGCCACCCGCCTGGCTGCTCGCGATACGCGGCCTCCACTTCGAGCTTGGCGAAGGGCTCGGCGCGGCGGCAAGGGAACATCTTGCCGCCGCCTTGCTGGCGGCTGTGGAATGGATTCAGGACCGGCCGACAGACTAGAATGAGCCGGTGATCCGAGGTCACCGAACCACAATCCCGGCCAACGGAATTTTTGCGAAATCCGCCGCGGTCGGTCCCACGCTCATCTGCCATGAATCCAAACATCCCTGAGGACGGTCGCAACATCCGGCGCGGGATGACCGGCGATGGCGTGCTGGTGCTCGACCGTGCGACCCGCTCCTTCCTGCGGATAGGGCTTTTCGCCCTGTTTGCCGGCGGCTTCGGCATGGCCGCAATGATCCTGCTGGTGCACGAGCAGCAGATGCCGCGACTGATCGCCCCGGCCGGTTTCGTGCTCATCGGCGTTCTCGGCTGGGCCCTGCTTGCCGGCGGCCATGACCGCGCCTACCTCACGGTATCGACCTACGGTGCCTGGCTGATCGCCGCCGGCATCATGGTTTTCAGCGGCGGCGTGCGCGCTACCACCGTCATCAGCCTGCTCCTGATCATCATCATGGGCGGCTGGCTGCTCGGATCGCGCAGTGCGCTCATCCTGGCCGGCCTCAGCGCGCTGACGACGCTGGCGGTGGCAATTGCGGAGGCGACCGGCAGCCTTCCTAGCCAGTGGCCAACTTCGCCCTTCCTCTACCTGATCGCCGACGTCGTGGTTTTCGCGCTTTCCGGCGGCGTCATCATCTACCTTCTACATGCGCATCGCCGCCACCTTGACGACGTCAGCGCGCTAAGCGCCAGCCTCGAACGGCAGCGCGTCGAGGCCGCCGCGGCCGAGACCCTGCGCCGGCACAAGGACCTGCTGGATCGCACCGGGCGGCTCGCCCGTGTCGGCGGATGGGACTATGACATCGAGAGCCGGCAATTGACCTGGACCGACGAAACCTTCCGCATCCATGACCTCGAACCCGGCCCCATGCCGGACCTTGCAAGCGCCATCGGCTACTACCCGCCGGAGGTCCGGCCTAAGGTAGAAGAAGCGGTGCGCCTTGCCATCGAAACGGGCCGCGCCTATGACCTTGAACTGCCCCTGGTCACCGCGGCCGGACGCAACATATGGGTGCGTGCCCTCGGTGAACCGCAGCTGGAAGCCGGCAAGGTCACGCGGCTGTGCGGCGCCTTCCAGGACATTACGATCCATCGAGCCGCCGACCAGTCCCTCAAGGACAGCCTTAACAACCTGAGGCGGACGCTCGAGGCCACCGATGTCGGCATATTCGGCTACGACGGCAGCGACCCCAGCGGCCGCGTGCTGTTTGCCAACGACCGCTTCTTCGAGATCTGGAAGATGCCAGCGGAAAAAGGCACTGAAACCACGCGCGCGAACATCATCGAAGCCGCCCGCAGGCTGCTCATCGACCCCGAACAGGGTGTGCAGCGCATCCGCGACATCCTGGCGATGGGCGTTGTACATGAGGACAAGGTTCCGCTCAATGATGGCCGCGTACTGTTTCGACGCAGCGTTCCGCTTTCGGAAGGCAGCCAGCTCTCCCGCGTTTGGAGCTTCCGCGACATCACCGCGGAGGAACGCGCCAAGGCGGAGCTGATCGCCAGCCGGGACGAGGCCCGGCGCGCCAATGCGGCAAAGAGCGAATTTCTTTCGCGCATGAGTCACGAACTGCGCACGCCCCTGCACGCCATCATGGGCATGATGGCATTGGCCCGCCGGCGCGTCGGCGATCGGCAAGCGCTCGCCCAACTTGAAAAGGCCAAGCAGGCAGCCGACCACCTGCTCTCCCTGATCAACGACATCCTGGATATTTCCAAGATCGAAGCCGGCAGGCTCGACCTGGAGCGGGTCGAATTTCGCATCGAAGACGTGCTGCGCGACCTGCTGAACCTCGTCGGCAATCGGGCGGCGGACAAAGGCCTGCAACTCCTGGTTGACCTCGACCTCGCCGGATCCGCCGTCAGGCTGGAAGGCGACCCGCTGCGACTCGGCCAGGTCCTGCTCAACATCGTCGGCAACGCAATCAAATTTTCGGAACGTGGGGCGATCACCCTGCGTGTCTGCCGCGTGGTGCAGGAAGACCCTTCGTTCCTGCGCTTCGAGGTGCGCGACCAGGGCATCGGCATCGAACCGGAAAGCCTGCCCCGGCTCTTCCTCGCCTTCGAACAAGCCGACGGCTCGATGACCCGCCGCTATGGGGGTACCGGACTGGGGCTGGCCATCAGCAAGCGGCTGGTCGAATTGATGAGGGGCGAGATCGGGGTCGAAAGTACGCCGGGCGCGGGCAGCACGTTCTGGTTCACGGCCCGGTTCGATCTGGTGACGACGGATCTTCAAGCGGACCCAGACGCGACCGGCATAACGGAACAGCAGGTGCGGGCCAGGCACGCCGGCGCCCGCATTTTGCTAGTCGATGACGAAGCCGACGGACGCGAAGTAACGGGCGTGCTGCTGGCGGAGGCCGGCCTGGTGGTCGCGCTTGCGGAGGACGGCGCGCAGGCCCTGGCGCTTGCCCGTGGCCAGCGCTATGACGTCATCCTGATGGACATGCGCATGCCGGTCATGAACGGGATCGAGGCGACACGGGCCATCCGAGCCGACTCGGCCAACCGTGCCACCCCCATCATCGCCCTGACCGCCAACGCCTTTGGCGACGACCGCAAACTCTGCCTCGAAGCAGGGATGAACGACCACATCGCGAAACCTGCCGACCCCGAGCGACTCTTCGCCACCCTCGGTCGATGGCTTGAAAACCCGCCCTGAGCGCGCCCGTGTTCGAACACGCCTCTCAGTTGCCACCGGTCTTCTGGCTGCTGGCCCTCGCGGCCACCCTCTTGTTCGGAATGTCCAAGGCCGGCTTCGGCGGCGCCGCCGGCAGCCTGGGCGTGCCGCTGATGGCACTCGTGGTGCCGGCGCCCTTTGCCGCCGCCGTGATGCTGCCCATCCTGCTGGTGATCGACCTGATCGGCATGGTGGTATTTCGCGGCCGCGCCGACCCGGCCAACCTGCGCATCATCCTGCCCGGCGCCATGCTCGGCATCGCGCTGGGCTGGCTCACCTTCGGCCTGGTCGATGCGCGCTGGATCAAGCTCCTGATCGGCATCGAGGCCATACTGTTCGCGCTGGACCGCTTCCGCGCCGCGCGCAGCCGCCAGATCGCCGTACCCTCAGCGCCGACTCTTGTGCCTGGACTGGTCTGGAGCAGCATCGCCGGTTTCACCAGCTTCGTCTCGCACGCCGGCGGCCCGCCGATCATGCAGTACCTTATGCCGCAGAACATGGACAAGATGCGCCTGGTCGGCACCACGGTGATCTTCTTCACCGTGGTCAATTTCGCCAAGCTCGGCCCCTATGCCCAACTCGGCCTGGTGGACCTTTCCTACCTCGGCGTCTCGCTGCTGCTGGCGCCGGTGATACCGGTGGGCTACTACCTGGGCTACCGCCTGCTCAAGGCCGTCGATATGCGCGGTTTCAACCTGGTCACGGCCTGGACCCTGCTTGCCGCAGGCACCAAGCTGACCTGGGATGGCCTGTGGGCTTGAACTCGCGGCAAACGTCCGCACATCCGTCACGGAGACGCCATGCGACATCAACTGAACGAACTGCTGGAACGCATCCAGGGCCTGCAGGAAGAAGTCGAGGAGGAATACCGCCAGCGCCGCGAGGAGTTCGATCGCCGGCGTGCCGAACTGGCCGAGGAATTCCTGCGCACCCAGCGCCGTTACAAGGTCGGCCTGCTGCGCTTCCTGGTCCGCAGCCGCCTGCTGGTGGCGCTAACCGCGCCGGTGATCTACCTCGGCTGGGTGCCCTTCCTGCTGATGGACCTGTTCGTCAGCCTGTACCAAGCAGTTTGCTTTCCGATCTATCGCATCCCCAGGGTCAAACGCTCGGACTACATCGTCTTCGACCGCGAAGACCTGCCCTACCTCAACCTGATCGAGAAGTTCAACTGCTTCTATTGTTCCTACAGCAACGGCGTCGCCGCCTACACGCGTGAGGTTGCGGCACGCACCGAGCAGTACTGGTGCCCGATCAAGTATGCCCGGCGCATCAAGGGCGCCCACGAGCGCTATCCGAACTTCTTCGACTACGGCGACGCGGAAGCCTTCCGCCAGGGCCTCAATCGCCTGCGCAAGCAGTACGACGACTAGGCCAGCTTCAGTCGCGTGCTCAGTTGCATTTCGTCAAAGTGGTAGAGCGCGTCAAGGAAGTTCATCTGGAAACTGCCAGGCCCGGCCGCTGTGCTGCCGGCAATTTCCCCGGCGATGCCCATCGCCGCCATGGCATTGGCCGCCGCGGCCTGGGCGTCGCCATTGACGGCGAGGAAGGCGCCGGTGATCGCGCTCGCGGTGCAGCCCATGCCGGTCACGCGCGGCATCAGGACGTGGCCGTTGGCAACCCGCGCCACCCGCTCGCCATCGGTGATTAGGTCCACTGCGCCGCTGACCGACACCACGCAGCCGGCCGAGCGCGCCAGCGCCTGCGCATCGGCGACCACGTCATCAGGATCGTCGCGCGAATCCACGCCCTTGGTGTTGCCGCCGGAGCGGAACAGGGCGCGAATTTCGGAGGCATTGCCGCGGACCACCGTAGGCCGGATCTCGCGCAGCAGTTCCTGCGCCGTCCGCGTGCGGTAGGCGGTGGCGCCGCAACCGACGGGATCGAGCACGATGCCGATGCCGCGCTCGCGCGCCACGCGCCCGGCCTTGAACATGGATTCGACCCAGGGCGCGCTGAGCGTGCCGATGTTGATCACCAGCGCCTGCGCGATGCGCGCCATGTCCTCGGCTTCATCGATGGCATGCGCCATCACGGGCGAAGCGCCGATCGCCAGCAAGGCATTCGCGGTGGTATTCATCACCACGTAGTTGGTAATGTTCAACACCAGCGGCGCCTGGGCGCGTATCGCTTGCACATCCTGCCAGACCATGTCCCGCTCCCTGTTTTTTCCCCAACGCCGCATGCTACCCGCCGCACTGCGATAATTCCAGCCAGCCGCGCAGACCTTGCCGGTTACCATCCGTCCTCACCCGATCACGAAGCCCACCGCATGCGCCAGGAAGCCAAGGAAAAACCTCGTCTCGCCGTTGTTGCCGCCGTGCAACTGCCCAACGTCAGCGACACCGAATTCGAGTCATCGCTCGCCGAGCTGCGCGACCTGGCCAAGACGCTGGGCTACAGCATCAGCGCCACCTTCACCCAGAAGCGCGCCAGCTTCGACGCCGGCGCCTACCTCGGCAGCGGCAAGCGCGAGGAAATCCGCGCCTATGTCGACAGCGAACCCCTGCCCGGCAGCTTCGATACCGGTACCCATCACGCCGCCGACCCGGCGGCCGGCCGCATCGAAGCCATCCTGGTCGACCACGAGATCTCGCCCTCGCAGGCGCGCAACCTGGAAAAGGAAGTCGGCGCCGAAGTGATGGACCGCACCATGGTGATCCTCGAGATCTTCCACCGCCACGCCAGTTCGCGCGCCGCACGGGCCCAGGTCGAGATCGCGCGCCTCGGCTACATGGCGCCGCGCCTGCGCGAACTGGCCAAGCTGGCCGGCCCGCAGGGGCGGCAGCGCAGCGGCACCGGCGGGCGCGGCGCCGGCGAATCGCACACCGAGATGGACCGGCGCAAGATCCGTGACCGCATCGCCGAGTTGCAGCAGGAAATCGATGCCATGGACGTCGAGCGCAAGACCCAGCGCGCGCGCCGCCAGGAACGCCAGGGGCTGGCCACCGTAGCCCTGGTCGGCTACACCAATGCCGGCAAATCGACGCTGATGCGCGCCCTGACCGGCAGCGACGTGCTGGTCGAGAACAAGCTGTTCGCCACGCTCGACACCACGGTGCGCGCACTGCAACCGGAAAGCCGGCCGCGCGTGCTGGTCAGCGATACCGTCGGCTTCATCAAGAACCTGCCGCACGGTCTGGTCGCCTCGTTCAAGACCACGTTGGAAGAAGCGATCGATGCCGGCCTGCTGCTGCATGTGATCGACGCCAGCGACCCCGGCTGCGAGCGCCAGCGCGAAGTCACCGACCGCGTGCTGGCCGAGATCGGCGCCGGCGAGGTGCCGCGCCTGCGCGTCTTCAACAAGATCGACAACCTCGAACCGCATGGCGACGTCACTGCACAGGCCGCACAAGCCTCACGTGAGGCCGAACTGCGCGCCGCCTATCCGGATTGCATCGTGATGAGCGCGCGCCGCAGCGACGACGTGGCCAGTCTGCGCGAGGCCATCATCGCCTTCTTCCACCGCGACCAAGCCGAAGCCGAGATCCTCCTGCCCTGGTCAGCGCAGCAGCATCGCGGCCGCATCTTCGCCAGCTGCGACGTGCTGGCCGAGCGCGCCGACGAAGCCGGAGCCATCCTGCATTTGCGCGGTGACCGCGCCACGGTGGACGCCCTTGCCGCGGAATTCGGCGCACCGCCTCCGGGCTGAAGGCCGGCGCTCAGGTTGCCGTGCTCAGGTCACGGCGCTCAGGTCGCCAGCTTGCGCCCTAGCTTGCTCTCGACCGACGCGACCTTGGCCTTGATGCGTCCGCCCGGGCCGGCGCGGTAATCGATCTTGATGTGGGTGCCGATGCGTTCGCAATCGGCGCTCATGGCCTTGAAGCATGCGGTCACCACCGCCATCACCTGGTCCCATTCGCCTTCGATGATGGTGCCCATCGGCGTCAGCTGGTAGGGCAGGCCGCTCTTGTCGATGATGTCGAGCGAACGCGCCACGTAAGGACTGAGGCTTTCGCCCTTGGTCGAGGGCGACATGGAAAATTCGAGCAGGACCATGACCGCTCCTCAGCGCGCCAGGGCGTGCTGCGCCCAGATGCTGACATCGTCGGCGCCATGGCCGGCGGCGATCAGCTGGTCCATGCGCGCCGCGACGCCCGGCAGCACCGCCAGCGGCCGTTCACCGGCCGTCGCCAGCATCAGGCCGAAATCCTTGCGCGCCATCGCCAATTCGAAGCTGGGCGCGAAATTGCCCTTGACCATGTTGCCGCCGCGCGATGCCACCAGCGCATTGAGGTCGAACAGCTTGGCGACATCGATCGCCGCCTGCGCCTCGACGCCGCTGGCCTGCGCCAGCGTCAGCATGTCCGCCATGGTCGCCGAGAGGCTGAGGATCAGGGCGTTGCCGAAGAGCTTCTTGGCTGCCGCGAGATCGGCGCGTTCGCCCTGGTATTCGAGCCGACCGGTCATCGCCGCCAGGTCGGCGGCCACCGTGTCGAACACGCTGCGGGGTCCCGAGACCAGCATCGAGCCGGCGACGGTACGCGCCGCCTGCGGCGTCATGAACACCGGGCAATGCAGGAAAGGGATGCCTTCGCGTGCGAAGCGCTGCGCCCGTTCCGTGGTCAATGCCGGCAGCGTCGTGCTGTGGTCGCAGATCACGGCGCCGGCGGCGAGGCCCGGTCGCGCGGCGTCGATCACCTGATCCACCACGGCGTCATCCTTGAGCACCAGATGCACCCGGGAAGCACCCTGCACCGCCTCGCCCGGCGAACCCGCCACGCCGATGCCGAAGCTTGCCAATGCGCGCGCCTTGTCGGCGCTGCGGTTCCAGGCGGTGACGCGGTCGCCGCGCTTGGCCGCGGCTTCGGCGAAAGCGGCGCCGAGCAGGCCGGTGCCGAGAAAAGCGATGCTTGCCATGTATGGAATCCCCTCAGTTGGCTTTCTTGGGTGTGCGGTGGATTTTCACCGCATGCGTGCTGCGCGGCTCGTCCGAAAAATGCGGCCGCTCGTTGCGATCCAGCCCGGCCTCATCGGCCAGTTCGGCCTCGCGCTCGGCGATCAGGCCGAACAGGTCGCGAATGTCCGCCACCGTCTGGTCGCTCAGCGGGCGCGGCACGCCGGGACGCGGCGCGGTTTCCTTGACGATATTCCCCAGCACCGTGCGCAGCACGCGCAAGATCCGCTGTTCCTTGCTCACCGACTCGATACCCATGGCCTGATGTCCTCCGCGAAAGTGGCAGGCATCTTACTTCGTCGCCGTGTCACCCGCGCCGACTCTTGCAGTACCTGTCAAACCAGCCCGGCAAACTCCACGCCGACCCGGCGCCTCATGATGCGGGCGTACAGCCGCGGCGCCAGCCGGCTCAGCCACCAGGCCTTGCGCGACGTGGCATCCGGCAGCAGCAATTCGTGCCCCGCCGCCACTGCAGCGACAATGCGTGCCGCGATCTCCTCCGGTGTGGCCTCGCCGCCGGTGGTGATGCGCGGGCCGCTGACCGGCGCGCCGCTGCCGTCGGTGGCGGCGCTACCGATGCCCGTGCGGATGAAAGACGGGCAGACCACGGTAACGCCGACCCCGGCCCCCGCCACCTCGGTGCGCAGGCTGTCGAAAAAGCCGTGCAAGGCATGTTTGCTGGCGGCATAGGCGGTACGTCCGGTCAGCGGGGCAAAGCCGGCGACGCTGGAAACCGCGACGATGAAACCGCGCCGCGCGATGATCGCTTGCAGCGCAGCGCGGGTCAGGTTGGCGGCGCCGAAGAAATTGACCTCCATGACGCGGCGGATCACTGCCGGATCGGTGTCGACCAGCAGGCTGCGGGCGCTGATGCCGGCGTTGTTGATCAGGCCGTCGAGCACGCCGAAGTGCGCCACGGTCTTGCCCACGGCCTCGACGCAGGCCGCGGGATCGGTGATGTCGGCGGGGATGGCGAGCGCCTCGGCTCCGGCGGCCTGCAGGTCGCCGACCAGGCTCGCAAGCCGCGCAGCCTCCAGATCCAGGGCCGCAATGCGCGCCCCGGCGACGGCGAGGCGGTGGCACAGCGCGGCCCCGAGACCGCCGGCAGCGCCGGTGATCAGCACCACCCGGCCCGCCAGATCTCGCCTCATGCGGCGCGCTGCGGGCGCGACGCCCGCCATTGCTCGAACACCTCGGCAGAACTCAATTTCGGCACGTAGCCGAATTCTTTCTTCAGGCGCCGGTTGTCCAGCACCGGCCGGTAGCGCAGGAAATCGACCTGCTCCGGGCCGTATTGCGTCAGCCCCAGCGGCTTGAGCAGCCACAGGGCCGCCTGCAGCAGGCCGGCCGGCAACACCACGCAGCGCTTGCCCAGGCGCGCGGCGATCTCGTGGATGGACAGCTTGCCGTCGCCGGCGACGTTGAAGATGCCCGTCACCGGCGAATCGACGCCGCGCACAATGGCGCCCACCACGTCCTGGTCGTGGATGAAGACGAAGGGACTGTCGCTGCCGCGGATGGCGATCAGGCGCGGCTTTTCGAACAGGTCGGTGATCTGGTTGTGCACCGTGGCGCCGAGGATGGTGCCGATGCGGAACACGATCTGTTCCAGTTGCGGCTGGCTGGCGCGGTACTCGGCCAGCATTTCCTCGACCAGGCGCTTGTGCCAGGAATAGGCGAAGCTGAAATTGCCGCGCACCGGGTCGGACTCGCTCAGCCATTCCGGGTTGTCGGCGTGGTAGCCGTAGGCCGCCCCCGAGGACGAGACGATGATGCGCCTGACGCCGTGGGTGAGGCAGGCTTCGAGCAGGTTGCGCGTGCCGCCGACGTCGACGCTGAACTCGAATTCGCGCTTGCTCTCCTTGCCGGGCGTGACGATGGAGGCCAGGTGCACCACCACGCGCGGCTTGTGGCGGCCGACGATGGCGTCGACCTCGGCGCTGCGGATGTCGGCCGTTTCGTAAGCCACGCCGGGCAGGCGCCGGGCGGGCTCACGCAGGTCGAGCGCGACCGCTTCCATGCCCTCGCGTGCCGCCAGCGCGGCCACCACCTGGCTGCCGAGGTAACCGGAACTGCCGGTAACCAGAACCTTCACGCCGGCTCCCTGCGGCTCCATATCGTGGACACCGTGAGGCCGGAAACGATATGCCAGATGCCCCACCAGGCCGTGACGATGGCCATGCCGCCCAACCCGTCGAAGAAGTTGAAGATCAGGATCAGCCCCAGCGCCGAGTTCTGGATGCCGACCTCTATCGACACGGCACGCCGGTCGCGCTCGGGCAGGCCGCTGAACTTGGCTGCGTAGTAGCCGGTCAGCAGTGCCAGGCCGTTGTGCAGGAATACGGCAATGACGACGAAGCCAACGTAATCGAGGAAGTAGCGCCAGTTCGCGGCCAGCGCGCCGAGCACGAAGAGGCCGAAGACGCCGATGGAAAAGATCTTCACCGGCTTGTGCGCGCGCTCGACGAAGACCGGAAAGCGATAGCCCGCCCACATGCCAACGATCATCGGCAGGCCCAATAACAGAAACACGGCCAGCAGCATGTCCCAGGGATCGAGTGCGACCACCTTGAGGATCGCCGCCGTTTCCGGGTTCAGACCTCCCCACAGCGACAGGTTGAGCGGCGTCATGACGATGGCCACGGCGGTGGACAAGGCGGTCATGGTGATCGACAGTGCCGTATTGCCCTTGGCGTAATGGGTCAGGAAGTTGGAGATGTTGCCGCCTGGGCAGGCTGCCACCAGCATCATGCCCAGCGCGATGCTCGGCGCCGGACGGATCAGCAGCACCAGCAGGAAGGTGAAGGCCGGCAGCAGGACAAACTGTCCGACCATGCCGATCAGCACCGGCTTCGGCATGCGCAGCACGGCCTTGAAGTCGGCGATCTTGAGGTCAAGCGCGACGCCGAACATCACCAGGCCGATGATGGCGTTAAGGCCCCAGAGCGATTCGGGATTGAAGTTGAGGCGGACCAGATCGATACCGTTCATGCCGCTCTCTCCTTGTCAGGCCTTGGGCTCCTCGTGCATCTTTTTGAAATGTATCAGACCCGGCGCCCACATGTGTTTCACCGGATCGACATCGACGTGGATCACGGCACAGCCGCCGGTGGCCAGCGCGCGCTGCAAGGCCGGCTTCAGCTGCGCCGGATCGGCGACGCGCTCGCCATGGGCCCCCATGCTCTGCCCCAGCTTGTCGAACTCGATTTCGCCGAGGTCGGCCTTGATCGTCTCGTCCGGATCGAGGTGCTTGAAGATCATGGTCTTGATCGGGCGCAGCATGAATTGCTGGTTCATCTTGACCATGCCCCACTGCTTGTCGGCGAGCACGATGTAGATCACCTGCGCCTTGTTGCGCACCGCCGTCTCGACTTCCTGGGCATGGAAGCCCATGGCGCCGTCGCCGATGATGCAGCACACCGGCTTGCCCGGCCGCGCCAGCGCGGCGGCCACCGCCTGCGAGGTCCCGGCGCCGAGCATGCCAAACTTGAAGGTGGATATCACCGTGTTGGGCACCGTGACGCGGTGGTAGAACATGGCCCAGATGGTCGCATTGCCGCCATCCGCCACCAACACCGAATCGGCCGGGAACAGCTCCTGGCAGACGGCGCCGATGTGCGCCGGGTGCATCGGCGTCGCCATGTCGGAAAGTGCCTTGTCCCAGCCGGCGCGGTCCTCCTGCATCGCTTTTGTATAGCCGGCGACGCGGGCGCGGCGCGCTTCGAGGAGAATTTCGCCTTTGCGCTGTTCCAGTTCCGCCGCCAGCACTTCGAGGAAACGCCCGGCGTCAGCCACCACGCCCAGGTCGGCCGGCTTGTTCAGGCCGATGATATCGGCATCGACGTCGACCTGGATTGTCTTCTGCTCGGACGGATGGCGCCAGTAGGGCGGCTTGCCCCACCAGTCGGTCTCGCCGATGCGCGAGCCGAGGATCAGCACCACGTCGGCGTCGTTGCGCACCTTGTGGTTGAGCTTGACGTGGGGCATGGTGATGGCCAGCGGCGACTCCTCGGTCAACATGCCGCGCGCCGCCCAACTTGTGGTCACCGGCGCATGCAGCAGCTCTGCCACGCGGCGCAGCGACTCGTAGGCCTGGCAATGGATGATGCCGCTGCCGGCGTGGATCATCGGCGCGCTCGCGCCGGCCAGCCAGTCGGCGGCCTGCTGCACCTGAGCCGGCGACGGCGTCAGGCGCTCCATCGGCCGGTACTGCGCCGGCGGCCAGACGGCCACCTCGGCCTTGACCTTGCCGTTCATGATGGTCTCGGGCACGTCGAGGTGCACCACGCCGGGCCGCCCCTCCCAACTCTTGCGCAAGGCCTTGCGCATCAATTCCGGCACGCGGTCAAACGA
>CAIVQO010000011.1 GCA_903908065.1 uncultured beta proteobacterium
GATTGCGCTAAACTTCTTCGCAGCTGCCAACATGACGGGCAGCTAAAGTCCCTGGGTAAATTTCAACGCGCACCGCTGGGTACTTTTAAACGCGCGCCGACACCCGCTCGGCGTTGGCGAACCGGAACCGCTTCAACCTTTGACCGAAACCGGTAGCGGGCAAGTCCAGCAGAAAGAAAAGGCACTGCTGAACGAGATCATCTCCAAGGTGAATACGCTCTTTGAGGGCGACCTGACCGACGAAGACAAGCTGGTCTATGTGAACAACGTCCTCAAGGGAAAACTACTGGAGTCCGAGATTCTGGTCACCCAAGCCGCCAACAACACCAAAGAGCAGTTCGCCAACTCTCCTGACCTAGCCAACGAATTGATGAACGCCATCATGGATGCTTTTGCCGCACACACTACGATGAGCAAACAGGCACTCGATTCAGAGAAGGTCAGGCACGGGTTGAAAGCTATTCTGCTGGGGCCGGCTCAGTTGTATGAAGCACTGCGAGGGAAAAATAGCTCAAGCAGTCAGCCGGCATCCGGTTGAAGTCCTTTTGCGCCAAAAAGTTCCAGCAGTGATTCCTGAAAGCGCTGCTTGTCGATTAGTCGCTCGTAAATAAGTTCCTCGATTGGACTTCCTTGGAGACGGACGATCAACTGCTTGTATCTTTGGCCAGGACGGCTAATGCGCGCATTAGCCTGTTGAACAATTTCATTCTTTGTTATGGGGCCGAACCAGACAATGGTGTTGGCCGCCGTCAGGGTGAGACCGTGTGCCATGGCGCTGGGCGAAGCTACCAAGACGCGGATGTCACGTTGTTTGATCGGAGTTCTTAGGTCGTTCTGAAAACGCTCAAAGATTGCGCTTCGTTTAGCTTGACTGACCCCTCCATGAATTGCCTCACAGGGTATTTCTTTCGACCGTAGGAATTCGATGACGTGCTCCAGGACGCCAAGGAATGGGACAAAAACAATGACGCTGGCGTAAGCCTCTTCAACAACCGCCAACAATTCATTGAGCCGGTTGGTTGCAGGAATAAACACGGTTTCCTGTTCGCCTGTTGCTTTTGAATACGCAGCGCCGCAAGCAATTTGCAGCAGCTTCACCGTCATAACTAGCAACGTCTGGGCATCGATGATCTGATTGCGTACATTAGCCCGTAGGGTCGTTAGCATCTGCTGGTATGCTTTGGATTGTTCTTCGGTTAGCTCTATCGTTCGAGTTTCATACATGCAGTCGGGCAGATCAATGCACTCATCGCGCATGTATCGAATCTGAGGTTGCATGGCATTGTGCACCACGTCCAACGCCTCGGCGCGGGGAATCCAGAGGAACTGGTTGATCTGCCGCATCACCTGATTCTTGAATGGGTTGAAGTACGGCGGCACGCGCTCGGGCACCAAGAGGCGGCACTGCGCCCACGCATCGGTTGGAGCGTTGGGAGTTGGCGTTCCTGTTAGGCCCCATGCCATTCGCGGCGATTGGCGGTTGATGACCTTAGTCAGCTCGTAATACCGTTCGTTGCCAGCGTTCCGACCTACCTGTGCAATCTCGTCAACCACCACGAGGTCAATATCAGCCCGCAAGGCTAGGATATCGACGATCCCATCGACCTTGATGCCATCATGGTTAATCAGGTAGATATCTGCAGGTTCCCGAAGCAGCTTGCGCCGTTCAGACGCTGGTCCATGAAGTATCGCAAACCGAGTGCGGTTGAAGTGCGTCCTGATTTCATTCGCCCACGTCAGTTGCAATGTTGAAAGTGGGCAAACAACAAGCATAGATTTAACTAAGCCTTGCTGCTTTAAGTAGTGAAAGGCCCATAGCACGGACAATGTTTTCCCAGTGCCCATATCGTTGAAGCAGAAGGCTCTACGATTCGCTACCAGGAATTCAGTGGTGGCAACCTGGTGAGCAAAGGGGCGGACCTTCCCCGGCCAATTAAAAATGAGATTGGACTTGACTGGTGGAAGGCTTACCACGACCGGCTTTGGTTGAGGGGAATTGCCAATTAGACCTACCTGGCGATAGAAATCCCTAATTTTGCAAACTTGATCCTGGGTTAGCCAGTCCTCCCCTTTTTGGATGGGAAAGCCCTGTGCTCTACACACTCTGATGACCTTCTCTGAGGGCACTCCTAGTTGAGCAGCCAGATTTACGACTTGTATTTGGCCAGATCGATCTGAGGAAGCAGAACTCGAAGCGAGAGCTTGTTGGGATTGAGTTTTGTGGCGACCGCTGGAGCTGTTCTTTGATTGGGCGGGCGCTATCTGGGAGTTTTCATTCGCGTTTGAAATTTTCTGTGCTCGAAACCGCTCTGCCTCGGTAAGAGGCTTAGTTGCGCTGCCGCCTGTGTCCCTTGATTTGATGTCTCTGTTGCCGTCGTCTCTCAATGGCCGCGGCGGCTTCAGCAATGAGGGGGGTTTTCGCAACATCCTATTCGATGGCAATGGCAGTTAGGTGGGATCGTTTTGGGACGATAGTTGCTTCATTGCTGTCGGCGCCAATTTCTACTCTGCAAATCATCGACTACGCCGGTTCAGTCAGGCGAATTTCCTTGTTTTTAGCGTTCATCCAACCCTTTCAGCGTATCCCGAATTTTCTCCCGCAGATCAGCTTTCGCGCGGATCATCCTGATTGCCTTTGCTTCGATCTGACGTACCCGCTCACGGGTAAGGCCCATCGATTGACCAACCTGCTCCAAAGTCATGTCGTGCAGGTAACGCATGATTAACACCTGCCTTGCACGATGACCAAACCGTTCCCTTGGGGTAGCGGTCGGCAACCCATAACCTTCGCGGCTCAGCATTTCAACGTACTGCGCGGCACGACTCGGCTGTTCCATGCGTTTCCCCTGTGGCCTGAAGGCTTGAAGTTTAGAGTGGGACGAATCACAGGGTAGAACAGGATCGAGTTATGTCAAGTCGCGGAATGACTTAAGCCACTCCCTTGATGGTGCCCAAAATCTGCTGTTTGGGTGTTGGCTTCATTGACTGCAGTTTTCCTTGCATGCGTAGGCCAGTGGCGCTACGTTCGCAGTCCCCATAGTGTGCGCACGTCGAGGGGCGGACGACATATAAGCACGCAAGACCGAAACAACCGGCTGGACACGGGGTGCTGTTTCATTTCAGCATCCGAAGGGGGCGGTTGGATTCTCGCCATGCCGTTCACCACTCGGCCACGAATTCGCTTAATCCACGGCCGCATTGCGTTCACCATTGAGTGACGTTTGTTTCCCGACATCAACCAGCGAAATCGTCGCTCGGGATACACCTCCAACCAACGTGCTGCCTCTTCAGATTGCGTTAATCCCACAGGAGTGACTCCCCGTTCGGATCAATGCCGATCTCACCGCCACATCGGGGGCACGGCTGCTTACGACTCCACTTGGAAATCGCTCCGCTACAGCATTTCCCGCAAACAAATTGAGGGGCTTCGCGCCCCTCAGCGTAGCCCTCACGGTATCCCGTCGTTATGTCCGAAAGGCTCTCACACGCGGAGCAGTACACCGTCGTCGTGAAGGCCATCCTCCCGCAACTGTCTCCACCATCCACAAGGCCAGTAAGTCCGCAGTTGTCGCAGCGTAGGGTACAGCTATGCCCCATCAGTTACCCTCCGACTTCGAATTGTGGGTTGGTTAGCGATTCCGCCAATTTCGGATTGACTTTAGCAGCAGCCTTAACGGTGTCCAGAATCTGCTGCTTGTCGGCGGGTCTAAGTAAATCCAATCCGAAATGTCCAAGAATCTCGTGTTGTATGGTTTCGAGGGCTTCCGCCGCTTGACCATGATTGGCAGTGGTAGCGGTTTTGTTGAGGGCACTGGTAACCTTTCCTGAGTTGCGGCGTTATAAAGGGCGTGGCTCATCGACGTTTTTTTTGTAGCCTCAGTAGCGAATAATTCGAAACGATCTTGAGGAATGTGAGTTCGAACAGATTGGGGTATCCCTTCGGCAGTACGCTTTCCAAAATAAATTTCTGGAGTCCCGACTCGCCCGACCAATGGAACATGGCGACAAGGGCGCGTTCCCATATCAATTTGGTCGCCCGTTCGGTTTGCCCTGTCCTAACGCCAATATATATCAGGGGTGTTGGCTCATTGTCAGCCAACCCGTAGTAGGCCGATACTAGTTTCGCTGATTCTTCTGGAAGCCGTGCGACGGTATCCATAACCAACGCTGTAAGTTGTTCACGGGAACTGCCGTCCTGAGGCAATAGGTCACGGTCAAGCTCAATCATATCGAATAGCAAATTCGCAATTGGGTCGGGATCAGCAGTTGCTCGCCCGACTATCGCACGCAATTCGCTAATCGCCCGTTCGAAGCTGCAGTCGAACACTTCGCGGCAATCTACATACTCTCCTTGCTTGAAATAGTCAGCGGATACGCGATAAAGCTCAAGTGCGCTGTGAAGCCTTGCTTCAATGCTTCCTGCGTTTTCGCAGAGCACCGATTCCCCGATTAGCCAGTCCGTGTAGCCAGCATAGGCTGAACTGTTCAGGCTCTTTTTTCGACCTTCTAAGTCCCCAGTAAATCCAATCTTGATTAGATTCCCGTCCCTAGGATATGCGACGTAGACATAGGCCTCAACGTCATGCCTGCGTTGGAATGCCAATGATGCGGGGTTACACTGTACGCAATGCCCCCCCCTAGTTCGGAGGCTGTGGCCTCGGATACAACGCGTAACCCCAACGGCCACCTCGTACCCTCCGGCTTTCATGATTGGCCTGTACCACCGAGGGGGCTTGCCCTGTGCGTCTAGAACACGGCTCAAATATATTCCGTGGCGTTGGATAAATTCGAGTTGTTCATTATCAAGGTTCATCAGGTTCCCCTTGCGTATTCAATCGCTATGGGTATCCTATCCCGTGGTTCCATGTTCCGCAACGAATCACGATTGCGGCATGGCAAAGCCTTCACCGAACCATGCAGGCGATCCGATCCTCCTTGCGATTGGGAGGGCAATTCGTGATCGACGGCTAGAGCGTGGTTTGTCACAGGAAGGGCTCGCGCACGAAGTTGAAATCGACCGCAGCTACATGGGCGGAATCGAGCGTGGCGAGCACAACGTAACCATCATCAACCTGTCCCGCATCTGCACCTGTCTTGACCTTCGGTTGAGCGAATTGTTGTCTGACGCTGGCCAATAGGGCTGGGGCTGTTCTCACGTTCCCTCGCGTTCTCTCACGCTGCCATGATCGCGGGTTGATGGCTCACCAGATGAGCCTGTAAAAAATCCTAAACAGGGATTTTCGGGAACCTGAAAATTGGTCTTGTCGTGAGCGCACCCCGTCAAGCCCCCCACCCCCTGCCTCGCACGTTCCCCACCCCACCCGGTCACACCCCCACCCCCCATCTTTTTTCGCTGACCCTGTTACCCCCACCGGATCGCAGCTAAACAGCGCCCCTCCAGTACCGCAACCCCGCGGTTAACTGGAGCATGACGCCATGACAAGGAAGTATTTCATCTTGATCGCAGCTGCGATCCGTAACAACGTAGCCGACCAACAAGCGCGGCGCGCTGTCGCCGAAGCCCTGATACCGGCACTAAGGGCGAGCAATGATCGGTTTGACGCAGGGAAGTTTCTAGCTGCTGCGATAGGGTGACGCCTCCACACGCTGCAATTCGAGCCGCCTTCGGGCGGCTTTTTTTATATCAAGTCGCCCCAACGCGAGCCAGCTAACAAATGCGGGTAGGAATGCGGGTAGATTCGATTTCGCTAACTCCGCAATCCCCCGGAAAGCCTTGCGCTGTGGGGCATTCAAAAAACACTTGCGAATGTGGTCCAGAGGCAATAAAAAAGGCGCTCGTTCAAACGCTTGAGCACCCTGGAGACCTGGAAGCAAGGGTCGGGATTTTAACGGATCGCGCCCAAATACTCACGCACTTTTGCGGCATCTAGGAAGTAATGGCACAGCTCGCGACCGTCGCCATCGGCCAGCACCGGCACCAGCTCGTCGTAACGGGCTTCGAGCTCAGGATCGGCATCCACATCGAACACCACAAGCTCGAAATCGGGCAGACCCGGCTCGCCGCGCATGGATTCCAGCGCGGCGAGCATGTCGTGGCAAAGATGGCAATAGTTGCGGCCGTAGAGCCGCAACTGCGGCAGCTTACTTATCGGACAGGCCCTTGATGGTAATGAAGGTCTGCGAGTCTCCGCGCCGCACCAGCAGGATGATGGTGGCCGTCTTGTCGAGTCCTTGCAGCAGCTCGTTGAACTGCGCCACCGTCTTGACATCGACCTGGCTGCCCCTGTTCATCACCGAGAGGATCACGTCGCCGGGCCGCAGTTCGGTGCGGGTGCCGGCATTGCGCACATCCTCGACGATGAGGCCGTGCTGGACGCCCAGTTGCTTGCGCTGCTCGGCATTGGGCAGCGATAACACCAGGCCAAGCCGATTGGCTGCGGTATCGGCGGGCTTGGCGCGAGCGCTGCGCGTGGCGCCTTCCTCGTCCGGTATCTCGCCGACCACGGCGGAGAGCTCACGCGTGGAACCTTTGCGCCAGACCTGGACCGTGACCTTGCTGCCGGGCTTGGTGGAGCCCACCATGCGCGGCAGATCGCTGGATTCGCCAACCGTCTTGCCGTCGAATTTCAGGATGATGTCCCCTACCTCGATGCCGGCCTTGTCGGCCGCGGCACCCTTCTCCACCGAGGCTACCAGCGCGCCCTGCGGCTTGCCCAGGCTGAAGGATTCGGCCAGCTCCTTGCTGACTTCCTGGATGCCGATGCCGAGCCGGCCACGACTGACCTTGCCCTTGGCCTTGAGCTGGGTCTGGATGTCCATCGCCAGGTCGATCGGAATCGCAAAGGAGAGCCCCATCGAGCCGCCGGACCGCGAATAGATCTGGGAATTGATGCCCACCACTTCCCCCTTCATGTTGAACAAGGGGCCACCCGAATTGCCCGGATTGATGGCGACGTCGGTCTGGATGAAGGGGACGTAGTTTTCGTGCTGCAGGGATCGCCCCTTGGCGCTGACGATACCGGCGGTGACCGTATTCTCGAAGCCGAATGGGGAGCCGATGGCGACCACCCATTCCCCTACCTTGAGCTTGGCCGAATCACCCAGCCTGGCCACCTGCAGGTTGCTGGCTTCGATCTTGATGAGTGCGACGTCGGTGCGCTTGTCCGAACCCAGCACCTTGGCCTTGAACTCGCGCTTGTCGACCAGCCTGACCATGACTTCGTCGGCACCCTCGACCACATGCGCGTTGGTCAGAATATGGCCGTCTGCGCCGACAATGAAACCCGAACCCAGCGAGCGGTTCTTGAACTCCTGGGGTATTCCGGGAATATTCGGAATCTGGCCGGGGAAGAAACGCCGCAGCAGTTCCTGGGCTGCGTCGTCATCGCCAAAGGGAGACCCCGGAATGCCTCGACGGCCCTTGATCACCTGGGTGGTACTGATGTTCACCACCGTGGCGCCCTGCCTCTCGACCAACTCGGTGAAATCCGGCAAGTCCCTGGCATTTGCCGCCAGGGGTAGCGAGAGGATGGCACCGGCAATCAGCCCCAGGGCGACGAAAAGTCTTCTCATTTCATGTCCTCGAATCGAATTTCTTGTGTCGGGAATTGCAGGGAAATCATTGCCGGATCGCGTCGCGCCCGCAACTCGCGGCGCCGCAAGAGCCATAGGCCGCCGGCCAACCCGAGCAGGAGACCGGCCGCCGCCGCACTGTCGCCGCCCCAGCCCTGCCCCACCCAGGCGGCCGCCAGGGCCAGCAGCAGCGGGAATACATACGACGCCAGGGATGCCTGCCACAGCATTCCATCGGCAATGCCAAGCTGCACGTGGTCGCCAACCCGGGCGCCGATCCGATTTGCCAGCCGATAACGGCGGATGCCTCCGTCGCCAAGGAATGTCTCGCCGCACGCCGCAGAGTCCTTGCAGCTGCCGCAGGCGGCCGCGCGCGCCGGCAGTTCGACCACCGCGTCGTCGCCATTGACCTCGACCACCACGGCATCGCACCTACTCACTTGCGCCTCCGCTCGATGCCATCGCCCAGGCGCTTCACGGCGAGGACGGGTACTTCACCCATCACCACCACGCGATGATCGCCGACCTGGCGCCGATAGACATTGACCGGCCCCATGGCAGCCAGCGTATCGGCTTCACCGGATGATCCGCCAGGTTCGATGAATACGGAAATCGAGGCCAGACCGTCGGAAAACACCAGGTGCAGGCCTTCCGGCTTATCCATCGCTGCCTGACGCTTGACCGCGTGCAGCTTGCGGAAGCCGGGCAGGCTGTTGCGAAACACCCAAGCCAGGTCCTCGCCTTTTATTTCCGTGGTACGCACCTGCTGCACCTTGACCCGGTCGCCATGGAAGCGCGGATCGAGCGCGCCGCGCTCCAAGGTTCCGCCGATGCTTACCTGGGTGAAGGCAAAGGACTCCAGGGTCTCGCCGCGTTCACCGATGAGGTTGGCCTTGAGCAACAAGCCGCTGGCATCGTCCATCCAGAACTCGTGTCCGTAGCGCATCGCATCCCGTGGCTCCAGCCGCACCGCGCGGCTGGAAATGCCGGCAACCCGCGCTGCATCTCCCTTGCGTATGGTGTAGTACTCGGGCAGGGTTCCCAATCCCGCCGGCAACAGGGCGGGGAAGCCGCGCTGGCCGGGGCGGTTTTCCACGATCAGCAGCTTCTCGTCGGGAAAGAAGCATTTGACTTCATTGCCGGCGCGCAACACTTCACGCGGGCTGCCATCCAGCGCCTCGATACGCTCGACCTCCATGCCATCGCGCTGCGAATGCACGATGCGGGACGTGTCGACGCGCTGTCCGCTGCGATAGACGAAGGTTCCGCTGTAGGTCAGCTGCCGCGATCCCTGGGCAATTTTCTGCAGCAAGGCGAGCGCGTCGTCGGCACGGGCGGGGGCACCAGCCAGCAGGGCCGACACCAACAGCGCAGCGGACGCCAGCTCCCTCATCAGCGCGCCTCGGCCACCGCGACGGTACGGATGTTGCGCGCTCCGCCGGCCATCGGCCCGACCGAGGCATAGGCCTGATGGGCGACAAGGTATTCCTGCAAGCGTGGTGTCGAAGGCGCCTGTACTTGGGACGCAGCGGCCTTCGCCGGCGACGGCGTCAGGTGGGCGATGGTCGAAGTATCCGGTTCCGCGCCCAGGCCCAGCCAGGCTACTACCGCTACCCCGGCGACGGTTGCCGCCAGCGCCATCGCCGGACGGGTCCAATCGCGTGGAGCACGCGGCTTCGGCGCCAGCACCACGGGCTCGGCGTCCAGCGCCGCCATGACGCGCGCAGTAACGTCGAAATCGAGGTGGCCTTCGTCACGCAAGGCGTCGCCAATCAGCTGGGCTTGTTGCCACTGTCCGCGCAATCCCTCGTCGCGCCGAAGTGCATCGAAACTCGCCGGTATTTCGTGATCTTCGAGTTCGCCATCCATCAGGGCCGAGATTCGTGTCTTCATGTTTTCACCATCGCTTGTCCGGGGCCGCGTCGAGCAGAGGGCGCAGCCGGACCGATATCGCATCGCGGGCGCGGAAGATCCGCGAGCGCACGGTACCGATCGGGCAGTCCATCACCTGTGCGATTTCCTCGTAGGAGAGACCATCGATTTCGCGCAGCATGATCGCCGTGCGCAAGTCCTCCGGCAATGCCTCCATTGCCGCGTTCACCGTGTCTCCGATCTGCCGGGTCATCAACAGGCGCTCCGGGGTATCGGTATCGTGCAACAACCCGGCATCGCCCCCCGAATCGGACTCCTCGCCATCCATGTGATCGGTCGCCGACAGCCTTCGCCCGTGGGTGACCAGCCAGTTCTTTGCGGTATTGACGCCAATTCGATACAGCCATGTGTAGAAAGCACTGTCGTTGCGAAAGCCCGGTAGCGCCCGATAGGCGCGAATGAAACTGTCCTGGACGATGTCCTCGACTTCGGCCGGATCGCGCACCATGCGCGATACCAACCTAGCGAGCTTGCGCTGGTACTTGGCAACGAGCAGACCGAAGGCCTGCTTGTCGCCCGCCTGCACCCGCTCGACCAGCAACCGGTCTGCCTCGCGATCTCCCATGAGCTTTACTTTTTGTTCCCGCCCGCAATGCCGCACGGATTGCAATCACCGCCTGCGAGTATAACAAGCCGCTCCGCCCGTCTTCCGATCGCCGGGGCCTGCCGCCATCGTCCCGGATGCGCTCAATGACCCGCAGCGCGTGAAATAGTTCCGTCGTGCGCAGTGATATAGTCCGGCCCCATGAAACCCGCCACCATCCAGCATTTCGACGTGCTCATCCTCGGCAGCGGACTGGCCGGGCAGTCGCTGGCCCTGCGCCTGGCAGAAACGCGGCGGGTCGCCCTGGTAACCAAGAAGTCGCTGGCTGATTCGGCGTCGGCCTGGGCACAGGGCGGCATTGCCGCCGTGCTCGACCCTGCCGATTCGGTGGAGGCCCATGTCAGCGACACCTTCGAGGCCGGGGCAGGACTTTGCGACCCCACGGCCACCCGCTTTGTCGTCGAGCATGGACGCGAGTCCATCGAGTGGCTGATCGAACGCGGCGTGCCCTTCACCCATGACAGCACGCCGCTGGGCTTTCACCTGACGCGCGAAGGTGGCCATGGCCAGCGTCGCATCATCCACGCGGCCGACGCCACCGGCAGCGCGGTACAAGCCACGCTCACCGAGCAGGTCAGGCAGCACCCCAACATCACGGTGCTGGAACGCCACATCGCGATCGACCTGATCACCGCCGCCAAGCTGGGCCTGCCGCGCAACCGCTGCCTGGGCGCCTATGTTCTCGACGTTGCCAGCGACCGGGTGCTGACCCTGGGTGCCAGCCACACGTCGCTCGCCACCGGCGGCGCGGGCAAGGTGTACCTCTATACGACGAACCCCGACACGGCCACCGGCGACGGCGTCGCCATGGCCTGGCGCGCCGGCTGCAGGGTGGCGAACATGGAGTTCATCCAGTTCCACCCGACCTGCCTCTACCACCCGCATGCGAAATCCTTCCTGATCTCCGAGGCGCTGCGCGGCGAAGGCGGCCTGCTGCGCCTGCCCGACGGCACCCGCTTCATGCCGGCCCACGACGACCGCGCTGAACTGGCGCCACGCGACATCGTAGCCCGCGCCATCGACTTCGAGATGAAGCGCCACGGCCTGGATTGCGTCTTCCTCGACATGACGCACAAGTCGCCGGAATTCCTCGCTGAACATTTCCCGACTATCCAGGCACGCTGCCGCGAGCTCGGCATCGACATCACCAGAGAACCCATCCCCGTGGTGCCTGCGGCGCATTACACCTGCGGCGGCGTGGTCACCGACCTGGCCGCGCGCACCGACCTGCCCGGCCTCTATGCGATCGGCGAGACGGCCTTCACCGGTCTGCATGGCGCCAACCGCCTGGCTTCAAACTCCCTGCTCGAGTGCGTGGTGTTTTCCGCGGCGGCCGCCAAGGACATCCTCGCCGCGCCGGTCACGCCCCTGCCCCACCTGCCGCAGTGGGACGAAAGCCGGGTGCGCGACCCCGACGAGGAAATCGTCATCTCGCACAACTGGGCCGAGTTGCGCCGTTTCATGTGGGACTATGTCGGCATCGTGCGCACCAACAAGCGCCTGGAGCGTGCCTTGCACCGCATCCACCTGCTGCAGCGGGAAATCGACGAGTACTACGCCCACTATCGCGTCGGCAACGACCTGATCGAGCTGCGCAACCTGGTGCTGACGGCGCATCTGATCGTCAAGAGCGCCCAGTTTCGCCACGAAAGCCGCGGCCTGCACTTTAGCCAGGACTATCCGGAAACCCTGCCGCGGGCGCTGGAAACGGTGCTGCATCCGCGCCAGCCGTAAGCCGCCTCAGGCCGGCCGTGCCCCAGCCACGCGCCAGCGCAACCAGATCCTGAGCTGACGGAAGTCCTCGGCCGACATGCTGTCTCCGACCAGCACCCAGGCGGCGACGCGTCCCTGGTGGCGGTGGAGCAGCACCAACAGCCAGGACAGAACCACGGTCTGCAGGAGTACTTCGACTTCAATCGCCGTCTGGTCAGCGCCGACTTTCTCGCAACGGCCATCGGCATGCAGGATCAGTCCGGATGGCAATGCCGCCTTACGAACTCGGGCCAGGGAAAAACCGACCGCCGCCAGCAGCAGCGCCGCCAGCCAGCCCGGAATTGCGCTCAGCATCACCGCTGACGCCGCCAGCAGATGCGCCGTCAGCTGCGCAGCCAGCAGGCGACGCGAGGGATTGAGGGATATCGACAGTGGCGCGGCCGGCTTCATCGCCGCGCCGTTGGGTCAGACGCGACGGAACACCAGCGAGCCGTTGGTGCCGCCGAAGCCGAAATTGTTCTTCAGGGCGACGTCGATCTTCATCGACCGCGCCGTGTTGGCGCAGTAATCCAGGTCGCACTCCGGATCCTGGTTGAAGATGTTGATGGTCGGCGGTGAGACCTGGTGGTGCACGGCAAGCACGGTGAAAACCGACTCGAGTCCGCCGGCGCCGCCCAGCAGGTGCCCGGTCATCGACTTGGTGGAATTAACCACGGTCTTCTTCGCCGCATCGAGGCCCAAGGCCAGCTTGATGGCTTCGGTTTCGTTCTTGTCGCCCAAGGGGGTGGAGGTACCGTGGGCATTGACGTAATTCACCTGGTCGGCATTGACGCCGGCGTTGGTCAGGGCATTGACCATGCTGCGACGCGGCCCGTCGGTATCCGGCGCAGTCATGTGGAAGGCGTCGCCGCTCATGCCGAAACCGGCGAGCTCGGCGTAGATCTTTGCGCCGCGCGCCTTGGCGTGTTCGTATTCCTCGAGCACCATGACGCCGGCGCCTTCGCCCATGACGAAGCCGTCGCGGTCCTTGTCCCAGGGGCGCGAGGCCGTGGCGGGATCGTCATTGCGGGTGGACAAGGCTTGCGCCGAGGCAAAACCACCGATCGACAGCGGCGAAATCGTCGCCTCGGCACCGCCGCAAACCATCACGTCGGCATCGCCGTACTCGATCATGCGCGCCGACAGGCCGATGGCGTGCAGGCCCGTGGTACAGGCGGTAACCACGGCGATGTTGGGACCCTTGAGGCCGTACATGATCGAAAAGTTGCCGGAGATCATGTTGCTGATGGTACCCGGGATGAAGAACGGCGAAATCTTGCGCGGACCGCCGGCAAGATAGTCGTTGTGCGTGTCTTCGATCATCGGCAGGCCGCCGATGCCCGAACCGATATTCACGCCGATGCGCTCGGCATCAACCTGCGGAGTGTCCAACCCGGCATCGCGCAGGGCCTGGATGCCCGCCGCCATGCCGAAATGGATGAAGGTGTCCATGCGACGCGCTTCCTTGGCCGACAGGTAGGCGGTGACGTCGAAGTTTTTTACTTCGCCGGCAATCTGCGCCTTGAAGGCCGAGGGATCGAACCGGGTGATGCGGTCGATGCCGCTCTTCCCGGCGGTCAGGTTGTCCCAGGCCTCGGCCACCGAATTGCCGACCGGGGAGATCACTCCCAGGCCGGTCACCACCACACGGCGTCGCGTCACGTTCGAACTCCGGAATTACTTCTTGACGTTGGCGTTGACGTAGTCGATCGCCTGCTGCACGGTGGTGATCTTCTCGGCGTCCTCGTCGGGGATCTCGCACTCGAATTCTTCTTCCAGCGCCATCACCAGTTCGACGGTATCGAGCGAATCCGCGCCCAGGTCATCGACGAAGCTGGACTCGTTCTTGATGTCGGCTTCGTTAACGCCCAGTTGCTCGGCGACGATCTTTTTGACACGTTGTTCGACGTTTTCCATTTGCTACTCCTTCCCTTGATTGTTCGGCTGGAAAAAAACTCGACTATTTTACCAAAAAGGAATGACCCCCATCGGGGGATCAGGCCATGTACATGCCGCCATTGACATTGATCGTGGTGCCCGTGATGTATCCCGCTCGCGGCGAGGCAAGGAAGGCCACGGTGGCGGCAATTTCATCGGGCTGACCGAGGCGGCCGAGCGGGATCTTGCCCAGCAGTGCATCACGCTGGGCATCCGGCAAGGCACGCGTCATGTCGGTATCGATGAATCCGGGGGCCACGCAATTCACGGTGATGTTGCGGCTGCCGAGTTCCTGCGCCAGCGCACGGCTCATGCCCGCCACGCCCGCCTTGGCGGCAGCGTAGTTGGCCTGCCCCGGATTGCCGGCTTCGCCCACCACCGAGGTGATGTTGATGATGCGACCGAAGCGCGCCTTCATCATGCCGCGCATAACCAGTTTGGAGAGACGAAACACGGATTTGAGGTTGGTTTCGATCACCGCATCCCACTCGTCGTCCTTCATGCGCATGGCTAGGTTGTCGCGGGTGATGCCGGCATTGTTCACCAGTACCGTCACCGCCCCGAACTTCTTTTCGATGGCGGCGACCAGTGCCTCGCAGCCGGCCGCATCCGTGACGTTTGCCGCCGTGCCCCAGCCCGCCATGCCTGCTGCATCGAAGGCCTGCTGGATGTCGGCCGCACCGGCATCCGAGGTCGCGGTGCCGACCACGGTCGCGCCCTGGGCGCCGAGTTCCAGCGCAATGGCTCGGCCCAGCCCGCGCGAGGCGCCGGTGACCAGCGCGATCTGTCCCTGCAGCGGGGTCATCTGTTGCGACATGTCAGTTTCCTTTTACCGAGGTCAGGCCAGCCTCGACGGCTGCCAGATCGTTCATGGCCGCACCGGACATGGCGTCCACACAGCGCTTGACCAGGCCCGAGAGCACTTTGCCCGGGCCACATTCGAAAACATGGGTAACGCCGGCGTCATGCATCGCCTGCATGGTCTCGACCCAGCGCACCGGTGCTGCGGCCTGGCGCACCAGCGCATCGCGGATTGCCTCGGGATCACTCAACTGTGCGACATCGACGTTATTGACCACGGGGATTTTTGGTGCCGCGAGGGGCACGCCGGCAAGGTGCCCCTTGAGGGCGTCGGCCGCCGGCTGCATCAGCGCGCAATGGAAGGGCGCA
Organism: uncultured beta proteobacterium; assembly: GCA_903908065.1. GTDB lineage: Bacteria > Pseudomonadota > Gammaproteobacteria > Burkholderiales > Rhodocyclaceae > Sulfuritalea. The sequence continues at coordinate 14,930 of CAIVQO010000011.1, forward strand.
GAAACCGGCAGCATCAGCGCCCTCTTGGCGCCGCGCGCCTTGACCGCCTCGGCGGCGCGTTCGACGGCCGCCTTGTGCCCGGCGATGACAGTCTGCTTCGGTTCGTTGAAATTCACCGCCTGTACCACCTGACCTTGCGCGGCCTCGGCGCAGGCCGCCACCACGCCCTCGGCATCGAGGCCCATCACCGCCGCCATGGCGCCCTCGCCGGCCGGCACGGCCGCCTGCATGGCCTTGGCGCGCAGTTCGACCAGCGGCACGGCATGCCTCAGTTCGATCACCCCCGCGGCCACCAGGGCGGCGTACTCACCCAGGCTATGCCCGGCCACCATCGCCGGCGCCGGGCCGCCTCTTTCCAGCCAGAGGCGATACACCGCAATGTCCGCGGTGAGCATCAGCGGCTGGGTATTCACGGTCAGGCTCAGGTCCTCCGCCGGCCCGTCGGCAACCAGTCGCCACAGGTCACGACCGAGTGCGGCGGAGGCCTCGTCGAAGGTCGCGCGGACCACCGGGGCATCGCCGTAGGCAGCCATCATGCCGAGGGACTGGGAACCCTGGCCGGGATACACGAATGCGAATTTCATGTCGTCGTTTCTCGCCTTCAAAATTTCAGGAGCGTGGCGCCCCAGGTAAAGCCGCCGCCCACGCCTTCCAGCAACAGGTGCTGGCCGCGTGAGATACGGCCGTCGCGCACCGCTTCGTCGAGCGCCAAGGGAACCGAGGCGGCAGAGGTGTTGCCGTGTTGGGCCACCGTGACCACGCATTTGTCCGCCGGAATGTGGAGTTTTTTTGCGGTGGCCTGCAGGATCCGGACATTGGCTTGGTGAGGGATCAGCCAGTCGACCCGATCCGTATCTAGGCCGGCGGCGTCGAGCACTTCGTGCGCCACCTCGGCCAGCACTCGCACCGCAAATTTGAACACCGCCTGCCCGTCCATGCGCAGGAAGGGATCGCCGATCACGGTGCCGCCGCAGACCTGCCCGGGCACCGAAAGGATGCCATGGTGGCTGCCGTCGGCATGGAAGGCGCTGGCAAGCATACCCGGTTCCGCCGCGGCTTCTAGCACCACGGCGCCGGCGCCGTCGCCGAACAGCACGCAGGTGCCGCGATCCTGCCAGTCGAGGATGCGCGAAAAGACTTCGGCACCAACCACCAGCGCGCGCTTGTGCGAACCGGAGCGGATGAATTTGTCGGCGATCGTCATGGCATAGACGAAACCACTGCACACCGCCTGCACGTCGAAAGCCGCCGCACCATTGGTATTGCCCAGCTTGTGCTGCAGCAGGGTCGCAGTGCTGGGAAAGACGAAATCCGGGGTTGACGTGGCGACGATGATCAGGTCAAGGTCATTGGCCGCACACCCTGCCGCCTGCAAGGCCCGACGCGAGGCCTCCAGAGCAAGGTCGCTGCTGGCCACGCCGGGGCCAGCCAGATGGCGGGTACGGATGCCGGTGCGCTCGACTATCCACTCGTCGGACGAATCCAGCGCCCTGGCGGCAATCAAGGCGGCATTGCTGATCGGCTCGCCGGGCAGGTAGCTGCCGGTGCCACTGACGCGGGTGTGGATCATCGTGAAAAGTTCCTCAGGCGCAGTGCGCGGATGCCGTCGCGGCAGCCGCCATGCGGGCAGCAATGGTTTCGGGCAGGCGCTGGCGCGCTTCCTCGGCGGCTTTCTCCAGCGCATGCCAGAAGGCCAATTGATCGGCCGAGCCATGGCTCTTGACCACGATGCCCTTCAGCCCCAGCAGGCTGGCGCCGTTGTAACGGCGCGGATCGAAGCGCTGGCGGAAGGCCTTGAGCACTGGCATCGCCGCCAGGGCCGCAAGCTTGGTGAAGATATTGCGGGCGAATTCCTGCTTGAGTGCGCCGCCGATCATGTGGGCGAGGCCCTCCGACGCCTTGAGCGTAATGTTGCCGACGAAGCCGTCGCAAACCACGACATCGGCCGTGCCCTTGAAAATGTCGTTGCCCTCGACGTTGCCGACGAAATTGAGATCGGTGGCGCGCAAGAGCTCGGCAGCGCGTTTGACCACTTCGTTGCCTTTGATTTCTTCTTCGCCGATGTTGAGCAGGCCGACACTGGGCCGTTCCTTGTGTTCCAGCGCCGATACCAGGGCCGAGCCCATGATGCCGAACTGGAGCAGGTGTTCGGCGCTGCAATCGACGTTGGCACCGAGGTCGAGGACGTAGGTGCTGCCACGCTGGGACGGCAGGATCGAGCAGATCGCCGGCCGGTCGATGCCGGGCAGGGTTTTCAGCACGAAGCGGGATATCGCCATCAGGGCGCCGGTATTGCCGGCGGATACTGCCGCCCCGGCGCGCCCTTCCTTGACCAGGTCGATGGCGACCCGCATCGAGGAGTCCTTCTTGCCGCGCATCGCGCTGGCCACCGCCTCGTCCATGCCGACCACCTCCGAGGCATGGTGTACCGTCAGACGATCGCTGAGGCTGGCCGCCGACAGGGCGTCGAGTTGCGGGCGCAGGACTTCCTCGCGCCCGACCAGGATGGCGGTGCAATCACTGTCGTGACGCAGGAATTCGAGCACGGCGGGCAGCGTGACCGAGGGACCATGGTCACCGCCCATGCAATCCACCGCGAGGGTGATCGCCATCGTTGGGAGAGTCTTCCGGGGCTCTATGTAAAAACGGCCGGACGCGCCTGACGCATCCGGCCGGATTCAGGGGGCTGGATTACTCGCCCTTGGCCTTCACTACCTTCTTGCCGCGATACACGCCGGAAGGCGAGATGTGGTGGCGCAGATGGACTTCGCCGGTGGTCGGCTCGACCGCCAGCGGGGGCGCCGTCAGGAAATCGTGGGCGCGGTGCATGCCACGCTTGGACGGGGACTTCTTGTTCTGTTGAACTGCCATTTCCTTGCTCCTTAACTCAATGCTTCTTCAATGCGGCCAGCGCCGCGAACGGCGATGATCCATTCCCTGCTGCATTCGCCGAAGGCGCCTCGCACACGTCGTGACGAGGCGCAATGGGCAGCGCCAGCAACACTTCATCTTCCACCAGGGACAGCACCACCAGTTCTTTTTCCGCCTCGATGGCGTCGGCGCTGTCATCGGCCAGATCTTCGTCCGGCCACTCCTCTCCCGGCCCAACCAACTGCAAACGGCTCTTGATCCTCAATTCATGGCGCAAGCCACCAAGGCATCGCTGGCAGCGCAATTCCGGCGCGGCTTCGATGTCCAGCAACAACCACGACTTGCCCTCCGCGTCGCGCCGACCTTCCAATCTGAACACCAGATCGCCGTCCGTCGCAACCAGCAGGTCCGCCAGGCGCGGCAAGGCGCCAAGCGCCACGCTACGCTGCAGGGAAGCCCCGCTGCGCGCAAACTCCAGCGAGTCGATGACCGTTCCAGCAAGGGAATCAGACACAGGCCGATGCTCGCGCGACATAAACAGCGAATGTTATCATGCCGGCCCCTTTTGGATCAAGCCCATGCAACGCATTCTTGTCCTCGCTTCGACCTCGCCTTACCGCCGCGAACTGTTGCAACGCCTCCAGTTGCCTTTCGAAACCGCCGCTCCGGAGGTCGATGAAACGGCCCATCACGGCGAGGTGCCCGCAGCCACGGCACTGCGGCTTGCGGAAGCCAAGGCACGCGCCGTGGCTGCGCGCCATCCGGAAGCCCTGATCATCGGTTCCGACCAGATTGCAGCCCAGGGCAGCCAGCGTTACGGCAAGCCGGGCACACGCGCCAATGCCGCTGCACAGCTGCGCGCCATGCGTGGCAGGGAAATCGTGTTCCATACCGGCCTGTGCCTGCTCGATGCCGCGAGCGGCTCGACCCAGTCCCGCTGCGTCGACATCCATGTCGGCTTCCGAGACCTGTCCGACGCCGAGATCGAGTCCTACCTCGACAAGGAAGATGCCCTGAATTGCGCCGGCAGCGCCAAATCCGAGGGCCTCGGCATCAGCCTGCTGAGCTACCTGCGCGGCGACGACCCGAACGCACTGGTCGGCCTGCCGCTGATCGCACTGTGCGAGATGCTGCGCACCGCCGGCGTCACGCTGCCCTGAGGCATGGCCGCCGGCCGACTCTGGCTGCTGCCGGTAGCCCTGGGTGAAAGCCGCTGGGACAGCTTCCTGCCCGCGGCCACTCGTGACGCCGCCTGTCGCCTGACGCATTTCGTCGTCGAGAACGCCAAGACCGCGCGCGCCGAACTGAAACGCCTCGGTCATCCCCAGCCGCTGCGCGAACTGCATATCGAGCAATTGCCGGAAGCGCTTTCGGCCAGCGAGATCGACCGGATGCTGGCGCCTCTGTTGGCTGGAATCGACCTTGGCCTGATGTCCGAGGCCGGCTGCCCGGCGGTAGCCGACCCGGGGGCGCTGCTGGTGAGGCGTGCCCATGAACTCGGCATCGCGGTCAAGCCGCTGGTCGGGCCATCGTCCCTGCTGCTGGCACTGATGGCCTCGGGGCTGGATGGCCAGCGCTTCGCCTTCCATGGTTACCTTCCGGCACGCGACCCCGAACGCGGCAAACGCATCGCGGAGTTCGAGGCCGAATCCGCACGCAAGGTGCAGACGCAGATCTTCATCGAAACGCCCTACCGCAACCTCACCCTGCTCGCCGCGCTGTTGCAGTCCTGCCGGCCGACTACTCGGCTGTGCCTCGCCACCGACCTCGGTCTGGAAAACGAAGCGATCGCCACGCGCCGCATCGCCGACTGGAAACAGCTGCCGCCGCCGCCCATCGACAAACGGCCGACGGTTTTCCTGCTCCTGGCCGGCTAGGCCACGGCAACCCGAGCCGGGCCGCTTTCGAGCCGGCCGATCACAGCCGCGTGGTCAAAGCCCTCGCTGCGAAAGACTTCCAGTACGGTGTCGCTGGCCTCCGGCGCGCAAGCCACCAGCAGGCCGCCGCTGGTTTGCGGATCGGTGAGCAGGGCACGCTGCATTTCAGAGATCCCGGGCGCAAGATCGACCTCGGCACCATAACCCATCCAGTTGCGCGCCGAGGCGCCGGTGATATAGCCCGCGCCAGCGAGACGTTCGACGTCCGTCAGCAGGGGAATGCGGCCGATTTCCAGGCGCGCGCCCAGACGAGAGCCGCGGCAGATTTCCAGCAGGTGCCCGAGCAGGCCGAAGCCGGTGACATCGGTCAGGGCATGCACCGCCTCGAGCGGCGCCAGCTTGCGTCCCGGAGTATTGAGCTTGGTGGTACTGTCGATCATCGCCGCATAACCGCCGGCATCGAGCGCGCCTTTCTTCAACGCCGCCGAAAGTACCCCGACGCCGAGCCCCTTGCCGAGGATCAGGACATCGCCGGACCGGGCACCGGCGTTGGTTTTGACCTGGTCGGGATGCACCAGGCCAAGCGCGACGAGGCCGTAGATCGGCTCCACCGAATCGATGGTGTGGCCACCGGCAATGGGAATTCCGGCGGCCGCGCATACGCTCTCGCCGCCTTCGAGGATGCGCCCGATGGTTTCCACCGGCAGTTTGTCGATCGGCATGCCGACCAGGGCCAGCGCCATGATCGGCGTGCCGCCCATGGCGTACACATCGCTGATCGCATTGGTGGCAGCGATGCGGCCGAAATCATGCGGATCGTCGACGATGGGCATGAAAAAGTCGGTGGTAGCAATCAGGGCCTGGTGATCATTCAGGCGGTATACGGCCGCATCGTCGCTGGTCTCGATGCCGACCAGCAACTCCTTGGGTACCGGCAAACCCCGCGAACCGCGCAGGATCTCCGAAAGGATGCCCGGCGCGATCTTGCAGCCGCATCCTCCGCCATGGCTGAAGGAGGTCAGGCGGATTGGTGCGGCGAGGGCTTGCGGGGAATTCATCGGTTCAATTTTCCTGGTTTCGATGGGAACGGCAAATCGGCGCCGCGTGTGGGCCAAGCATACCGCGTCAAACCGGCTGGCGACATCAGACGCCGCGCAGGAGGTAAAAGACGGCAAAGCCGAGGCCGATGGTAAGCACCGTATTGCGCCACAGTGCGGCGGCAACAATCGCCACCAGCCCGGCCCAAAGCCGGGCGTTGCCGATGCCCAGAGCGATGCCGCCATCGACCAGCAGCAACTCGGGCGCCACCAGCGCGGTCAACGCTGCCACCGGCACGAATGGCAGCAGGCGCACGAACCACGGCGACGGCTGGAAGTGGCCCTCGGCGGCAATGAAGGAATAGCGGATGACGAAGGTGATCATCCCACACACCAGCATCAGGCCCCAGATCGTCATGCGCTTTCCCGCGACCAGAGGGCGCCCACCGCCAGCCCGGCCAAGGCAGCGAGGAACAGGCCCAACTTGTAGGGCAGTCCGGCCAGCAGCACGGCGGTAGCGGCAGCGGCCAGCGCGGCGGCAAGCATGGCGCGGCTGGCGATCATTGGCACGACGATGGCAATGAAGGTCAGCGGCAGGGCGAAATCCAGCCCCAGCCCGGCCGGCAACTGGGCGCCGAGAACCACCCCGGCCAGGGTGGCAACTTGCCAGCCGGCCCACAAACCGAAACCCGAGCCCAGCAGTATCCAGTGCGCCGCCGACGCGTCGTCCTTGCGCGCGGATATCAGGTGCGGAATTGCCGCAGCATACGCTTCGTCGGTCAGCAGGTAGGCCAGCAGCAGTTTCCAGCGGCGCGGCAGGTGCGCCAGCATGGGCGCCACTGAGGCGCTGTAGAGCGCATGGCGCAGGTTGATCAAACCCACCGCGCCCGCGCTCAGCAAGACCGGGGCGCCAACGCCCGCCAGTTGCGCCAGCAGGAACTGGGCGGAGCCGGCGAACACGATGCTCGACATGGCCATCGCCGCCAGTGCCGGAATGCCGCTTTGCAAGGCCACCACGCCATAGATCACGCCAAACGGAGCGACCCCAAGCAGCAAGGGCAGCACGGCACGCAGGCCGAGCGCGAATCTTGCGCCGGCCCTCATTTGCGTGCCGGCAGATTGACGAGCACGATGCCGCCCACCACCAGCGCGGCGGCGAGGAAGAAATGCAGGCTTGGCTGGTCGTGCATCAGCAACATGCCGAACCATACACCGAACAAGGGCGTGAGGAAGGAGAACACCAGCAGCCGCCCGGCCAGATAGCGCGTAAGCAGCCAGAACCAGGCAAGGTAGCTGGCGAAGGCGACAATCACGACCTGATAGGCCATGGCCCAAAGAGTCGGCGCTGACACCACGGCGGCGATGCCGCGCTCACCGACCATCCAGGACAGCGGAAACATCACCGCTGCCGATACCACCAGCTGGTACAGCAGCACCTTGGTAGCCGTCACCCGCGCCAGCGACGTGGCGCGGATCAAGACCGTGGTCGCCGCCCAGAACAGCGCTGCCAGCACGCCGAAGAAATCCCCCAGGGCATCTCCGCCCGAGGCCCTGTCGATGAAAGCCAGCACCAGGCCGCCAAATGCCAGTATCACCCCCGCCCACTGGCGCCAGGCCATGCGCTCGCCGGGCACGAAAAAATGCAGCCCCAGGACCGTAAAGCAGGGCGCGGTATACAGAAAGACCACCATGCGCGAGACCGTGGTCCGCTCGACGCCGACAAAGATAAAAACGAACTCGAGGCCGAACAGCAAGCCTGCCAGCAGGCCAGGACGCAAGGAAGCATCGCGTCCGAACAGGGCCAGTCCACGCCAGCGGGCCCAGGCGAACACCAGCACCGCACCGAGGCCCGAGCGCAGCGCCGCCTGCATGATGGGGCTGATCTCCGCCGCGGCGAATTTCATCGCCACCTGCTGGAAACCCCAGATTGCACACAACAGCAACATCAGTGCAAAAGCGCCCGCCCCGGGAGCAATCCGCTGGTTCATGCCGCCACCGCGGCCAGTTCCGGCAGGCCATGCCGCCGCCGTGCCTCGTTGCAGGCCTCGTCACCGCGCCCCACTACCGCGAGCGGTGCGAACTCGCGGCAGGCGGAGGAGCGAAACTCGTAGATCGCGCAGGACACAGAGCTACCCAGCGTACCGCGCAAGGCCACGCAGCGCACCGGCGCCGCGGCCGTGCCGCGCATGCAGACGATGTGCGGCCCCACCGATTCGACCAGGGCCGCCGGAACCTGCCCGCCGGGCAGATCATCGACTTCGTAGCAGGGAAAGGAAACGCGATAACTGGCGCAACAGGCGCCGCAGGACTGGCAGGGGCTCACAGCACCAGCCGGCCGATCCACCAGGCAATGGCGGCAATGATCCCGCTCGCCGGAATGGTCAGAATCCAGGCCCAGACGATGCCGCCGGCAACGCCCCAGCGCACGTTCTTAGGCCCGCCGGTAGAGCCGACGCCGGCAATCGCGCCGGTGATGGTGTGCGTGGTCGACACCGGGATGCCCATCACCGTGGACATGAACAGTGTGATGGCACCGCCCATGCTGGCGGAAAAGCCCTTGGCCTGGTTCAGCTTGGTGATGCGCTGGCCCATGGTGCGGACGATGCGCCAGCCGCCGAACATGGTGCCGAGGCCCATCGACGCGTAGCAGGCGACGATCACCCATACCGGAACGGACTCGTTCGACTGGCTCATGCCCGCCGCCACCAGCAGCATCCAGATGATGCCGATCGTCTTCTGCGCGTCATTGCCGCCGTGCCCAATGCTGTAGGCGGCCGCCGATACCAGCTGCAGGCGGCGGAAAATCTTGTCCACCTTCTTCGGCGGCGTCTTGTTGCAGATCCAGGCAATGCTGACCATGATCAGGCCGCCGAGGGCAAACCCGAGCAGGGGCGCCACGAAGATGAAGACGATGATCTTGCCCAGACCGCTCCAGATCAGGGTGCCGACGCCGCCCTTGGCCACGGCTGCGCCGACCAGGCCGCCGATCAGCGCATGCGAGGAGCTGGACGGGATGCCGTAGTACCAGGTGATGATGTTCCAGGCGATGGCGCCGACCAGGGCGCCGAAGACGACATGGTGATCGACGATGCCCGGATCGATGGTGCCCTTGCCAATGGTCTTGGCCACCGACAGCTGAAAGATGAAAATCGCCACGACATTGAAGAACGCAGCCCAAAGTACGGCCTGATGCGGCTTCAGCACACGGGTCGAGACGATCGTGGCGATCGAGTTCGCCGCATCGTGGAAGCCGTTCATGAAGTCGAAGGCCAGTGCCAGCAGCACCAGCACCAAGACTACCGACAGGCTGATATCGACCGCTTGCATTTGGGTTTGCGGCCTGGATCAGGAATTCTCGAGGATGATGCCCTCGATGATGTTGGCCACGTCCTCGCAGCGGTCGGTGACCGACTCCAGCAGTTCGTAGATGCCCTTCATCTTGATCAGGTGCCGCACGTCGGCCTCTTCGCGGAACAGCTTGGTGATGCCGGTGCGCATGGCGCGGTCGGCGTCTGATTCGAGCTGGTCGATTTCGCGGCACAGCTTGAGCATGGACGGCGCATTGTCCATCTTGTTCAGCAGCACCACCGCCGAACGCACCCGCTCGCAGCAGGAGGCGACGATGTCCGACAACTGGCGCGCCTCCGGCGTCAACTGGCGGATGTCGTAGAGGTACATGGCTTCGGCGAAATCCTGGATCAGGTCGAGGATGTCGTCCATGCGCATGATCAACTGGTGGATTTCGTCGCGATCCAGCGGCGTATTGAACGAGGTATGCAGCAGCGCGATCGCCTCGTGGGTGATCTTGTCCGCCGAGGTCTCGATTTCGTCGATCGCCTGCACGTGCTGGGCAAGCACTTCAGGTCCCTGGCCGAGGTCATCGACCAAAGCCACCAGCTGGCGCCCTCCCTTGACGATCAGATCCGCGTGAGCATCGAACAGGTCGAAGAACTTTGCTTCTTTCGGCATCAACTTGGAAAACATGGGGCCACCGCCGCAGGCAAAAAACCCGTGGATTCTAGCAGCTAAAGCAACGGGCATCGGGGTTCTGCCCAACTGCTAAAATTCGTAACCGCATCCCGCGCCCTGCCTGCACCGTCCGACTTCCGATGAAACGCAATCGCCATACGCGCCGCCCGCGCCAGACGCCGGATTCCGAGCTCCTGGTGCGCCTGGCCACCGGCCTCAGCCAGTCCTCCAACCGCGTCGAGGATGCTTGGTGGGAATCCCGCCTGGCGGCCCACATCGACCGCCTGCTGGCGGAGCGCAACGAGGACGCCCTGATTGCCGTGCTCGACCAGCTCTACAACGCCGGATCGCGTGCCTATGACGAACTTGCGGACATGATCGAGAGCTGCGCCGAATCGCGCCGCGCCGAAACGCCGGAAGGTCACGATGTCGTCGCCTTCGCCGCGCCGGTGCTGGCCTGGTCGCGCTTCCAGGTTCCCTCCGGCCCGATTCCCGCGCCGCAGCTCGATACCCTGCGCGTGCAGTTGCAGGCGCATGTGCTGGCAGCCGATGCCCGGCTGGCGCTGGCCGACGTCCTCTTCAGTCCGGACCAGTTGCCGCAGAACTACGTCGAGACCTTCCAGCTCACCGAAAAGCTGACCAAGGCCGCGATCCACGACCGCAACTGCAAACTCGATCCCGACCAGCTGGCCGAAACCGTCAGCTTCCTGTCCGACACCCGCTACCTGATCGGCGCGGTGGCCGTGCCACGCGGCAAGCCGATGTTTCGCTGGCAGGAAGACGATGGCGACGCCACCGAAGCCTTCCGCCAGTGGGCCAGCCAGGGCGGCGAAGCCCTGCGCAGCCTGTTGCCCGCCTGCGCCCTCGAATTCATGCCGGTGCTGGCCTTCCACGCCGCAGTGCGTGACGCCGACCGCGCCTCGCGGCCCTGGTCGCTGCGTTCGGCGGTGGCCTTCCTGCAAACCGTGCTCAACCAGCCCGTCAGCGATTTGCGCGCGGTGGTCGCGCCCTTCCACGACCGCCAGCTGGAGGAGTACCGCATCGGCTTCACCCAGCGCGGCAGCAGCGATGTGGTGCATGGCGTGGTCTGGCCGCTGCTCGACCACGAAGACGAGAACCAGGACATTCCGGGCCAGATCGAAGCCACGCTGCGCGAGGCCGGCGTGCCCAACGTTATGCTGCTCGACCAGCGTTTTCCGCTGGAATTCTGCGACGACTGCGGCGCCCCGCTCTACCCCAACCCCGAAGGCGAACCGGTGCATGCCGAACTGCCCGAGGAACAGACCGAGGCTGCACCGCGTCACCTGCACTGAGCCTTAAAAGTCGGCGCTGGAGCTACGCCGATTTTTCGAGGGTATAGGGTGAACCGTCGAGGCCGGGGTCACGCCCGGCAATGCGGTCAGCCAGCAAACGCGCAGAACCGCAGGCCAGCGTCCATCCCAGGGTGCCGTGGCCGGTGTTGAGCCACAGGCCATCCAGCCCGGCCCCGGCCAGGCTGTCGATCAGCGGCACGTTGCCCGGTGTCGACGGCCGCAGCCCCGCCCAGTAGTCGATCCGGTCCACGCTGGCCAGCCCCGGGAACACCTCCACGATGCGGCGCCGCAACGCCGCGCAACGCGTGGCGTTAAGCGAGGTGTCGTAGCCAACGAACTCCGCCGTGCCGGCAACGCGCAGGCGCTGGCCGAAACGCGACATCACCAGTTTGCAGCCGTCATCGGTGAGGCTCACGCTGGGCGCCATCGCGTCCTGCGGCAGGTGCAAGGTGGCCGAATACCCCTTGGCCGGGTATACCGGCAGCGCCACGCCCAACGGCCGCAGCAGCAAGGGCGAATAGCTGCCCAGCGCCAATATCGTCCGCTCCGCCGTCAGGGTTTCGCCGCTATCGAGGCGAATGCCGGCGAGTCGCCCCCCTTCCCGCAGCAAAGCGGCGACGCCTGCGCCGAAACGAAAATTCACGCCCTTCGCTGCCGCACGCTGCGCCAGCGCCTCGCTGAAGCGGCAGGCATCGCCGGACTCGTCGCTCGCGGTATAGGTGCCGCCGACGACGGGCACCGCGGATGCCGCCAGCGCCGGCTCGATGGCCAGGCATTCGGCAGCAGTTTTCGGGACCCGCTCGCAACCGAACTCCCGCATCGCTGCAGCGGCCGGCAGCGCGGCCTCGAATTCGCTCGCATCGGTATAGAAATGCAGGATGCCGCGTTCGAGCTGCTCGTATTCGAGCGCCAGTTCGCGGCGCAGGGCCTGCAGCGCGGCGCGGCTATGCAGCCCGAGGCTGACGATCGCGCGGATGTTGGCGCGTGCCCGCGCCGCCGTGCATTGGCGCAGGAAGCGCAGGCCCCAGGCCCATTGCGCGGGGTCGGCGCGCAGCCGCCAGAGCAGCGGCGCATCCTCGCGCCCCAGCCATTGCAGCGCCTTCCACGGCGCCGCAGGCGTGGCCCAGGGTTCGGCATGGCTGACCGAAATCTGGCCGCCGTTGGCGTGGCTGGTCTCTCGGGCCGGTGCCGGCTGACGGTCGACCACCGTCACCTCATGCCCGTCGGCGGCGAGATACCAGGCGCTGGTGACGCCGACCACCCCGGCGCCAAGAACGATCACGCGCATCGATGCGATCCGAACTTTTTCAGCCGGGGCTTGATCTCAGGGGGCATGGCCCGATTATAGTCAGGCCCCGGAGGAGCCCATGAGCGACAAGATCAGGAAGACCGAAGCCGAGTGGCGTGCCCAGCTCACGCCCATGCAGTACCACGTCACGCGCGAGAAAGGCACCGAGCGCGCCTTCACCGGGCAATACTGGGACAGCAAGCAGGCCGGCACCTACCGTTGCATCGGTTGCGGCGAACCCTTGTTCGACTCTGGCAGCAAGTTCGATTCCGGCTGTGGCTGGCCCAGTTTCACCGCACCGATGAATGCTGCGGCCATTACCGAGCATGACGACCGCAGCCATTTCATGCGCCGCACCGAGGTAGTCTGCAGCCGCTGCGATGCCCACCTCGGCCACGTCTTCCCCGACGGCCCGGCGCCGACGGGCCTCCGCTACTGCATCAACTCGGCATCGATCGACCTGGAACCCAAGGTCTGAAAGGCTAGAATCTCGCCCCATGAAGTTTCTCTTCGACCTCTTTCCCATCATCCTGTTTTTTATCGCCTTCAAGGCCTTCGACATCTATGTCGCCACGGCCGTGGTAATTGTCGCCACCATTGCGCAAATCGCCTGGGTCTGGCATCGCCACCGCAAGGTGGACACCATGCTCTGGGTCAGCCTCGGCCTGGTGGTGGTGTTCGGCGGCGCCACCCTGCTGCTGCGCGACGAGACCTTCATCAAGTGGAAACCCACGGTGCTGTACTGGCTGTTCGCTCTCACCTTGTTTGCCTCGGCGCAGTTCTTCGGCAAGAACCTGATCCGCGCCATGCTCAGCCAGGCGCAGATGAACCTGCCCGAGCCGCTGTGGGCGAAACTCAATCTGGCCTGGGCCGGCTTTTTTGCCGCCATGGGCGCGCTCAACCTGTGGGTCGCCTTCAATTTCAGCACCGACACCTGGGTCAGCTTCAAGCTTTTCGGCAGCATGGGCCTGATGCTGGCCTTCATCATCGGCCAGGGCGTGGTGCTGGCCAAGTACCTGCCCGACGAAAACGACCAGCCCGCGCCGCCCGCCGACGGCCCGCGCTGAAAGCCCACGGAGATCTCCCATGCTGTATGCCATCGTCGGCGACGACGTGCCGAACAGCCTCGAACGCCGCCTTGCCGCCCGCCCGGCCCACTTGGCCCGGCTCACCGAACTCGACGCCGCCGGGCGCCTGGCACTGGCCGGCCCCTGTCCCGCCATCGACAGCCCAGACCCCGGTCCGGCCGGCTTTTCCGGCAGTCTGATCGTCGCCGAGTTCGACTCGCTCGACGCGGCGCGGGCCTGGGCCGACGCCGACCCCTATGTCGCCGCCGGAGTCTATGCCCGCGTCACGGTGCGGCCGTTCAAGCAGGTGTTTCCCAAATCATGAGCATCATCGAAGCCATGCGCGCCAGCCTCGCCGCGCTTGAACCAACCTCGATCGAGATCATCGACGACTCGGCCAAACACGCCGGCCACGCCGGGGCAAAGTCGGGCGGTGGCCATTACCGCCTCAGCATTGTCTCGCCCCGCTTTGCCGGGCGCAGGACAATGGAGAGACACCGCTTGGTGTATGATGCGCTCGGCCCGCTGATGACGCGCGAGATTCACGCACTCAGCATCACTGCCAAATCCCCCGAAGAACCCTGACTCCCTTCCTCATTCCCAGGAACCACGATGAATCGCACGCTCCGCCATGCCCTCCTGCTCGGCCTCGCCACCTCCTTTGTTTCGGTCCCCGCCCTGGCGCAGAAAAAGGCCGATGCGAACACCTTTGCCACGGTGAACGGCAAGGCCATTCCCAAGGTTCGCGCCGACGCACTGATCGCCGGCCAGGCCGCGCAAGGCCAACCCGATTCTCCGGAACTGCGCAAGGCCGTCACCGAAGAACTGGTGCGCCGCGAAATCCTGACCCAGGAGGCGCTGAAGAAGGGCTTCGACAAGAAACCCGAAGTCCAGGGCCAGATCGACCTCGCCCGCCAGGGCGTGCTGATCGGCGCCTACCTCAATGACTACGTCAAGACCCACCCGGTCACCGACGAGCAGATCAAGAAGGAATACGCCGAGATCACCGCCAAACTGGGCAACAAGGAATACAAGGCACGCCACGTCCTGCTCGAAACCGAAGACGCCGCCAAGGCCGTGATTGAAAAGCTGAAGAAGGGCGAAAAGATCGACGACCTGGCCAAGGACTCGAAGGACCCCGGCTCAAAGGATCGCGGTGGCGACCTCGGCTGGGCCAACCCGGCCTCCTTCGTGCCGCCCTTCTCGGCTGCCATGACCAAGCTGGAAAAGGGCAAATTCACCGAAGCCCCGGTCAAGACCGACTTCGGCTGGCACGTGATCCTGCTCGAAGACACCCGCGAGCTCAAACTGCCCGGCGTCGACGAAGCCAAGGGCCAGATCGGGCAGCAACTGACGCAGCGCCTGGTGCAAAAGCACATCGACGAGTTGCGCGCCAAAGCCAAGGTGGAGTAAGCTCGCGCACGTGTCAGCGTTTTGCCCAAAACACATAGCAAACCCGAACGTTTTCCGAAAGGAATCCACCATGAAGCTCCGCCCACTCATCACCGCAGCCCTGATTGCACTCACGGCCCTTCCCCTGGTTTCCAGCGCCCAGCAAAACACTCCCGTCCGCCAGGTAACTCAAGCCGACCTGAACACACTGCCGACAGAACTGCGCACTGCGCTGCTGTCGGGCAATGCGGCCGCAATCGAACAGGCGATCAACACCCTGGCGGCCGGCAATGCTACGCTAGCCGGAACCCTGGCGGGGCAGGTTGCACGAGCCGCCAGCTTTGTCGCCCAGACCAACCCAGCCGCTGCCGCCGCTGGCGCGCGGGCGGCGGTTGCCGTTGCGAACACGCCCGCTGTGATTCAGGCGAATCCATCTGCCGCGGCGGCGGCCGCAGCCCAAGCCACTCAGGTTGCAGCACTCCCTTCGGTAGTTGCAGCAGCCCCGGCAGTGGTTGCTCAAATAGCGCAACAAGCAACACAAGTGGCGCAAGCGCCAGCCGTTATCGCGGCCGCGCCCGCCCTCTCGGGACAAATTGCCGCGACTGCGACGCGAGTGGTGGCAAACCGGGCTGTTATAAGCGCGGCACCAGCCATTGCTGAAGCTGTCGCGACAAGTGCTCTGCAGATTGCTTCGAACCAAGATGTCCGGATGGCGGCGGCCCGAACGGCGACCCTCCCAACTTTAGCGGCGGCCGAAAATGTGGCAAACCAAGTTCTTCTTGTTGTCCAGAGGTCCCTCCCTTCTTCGCCTCCTTGCGGCCAAAGTTGCGCGTGACATCGGCAAAGGCGGCTCAGGCAAGCAAAACGGGAGCTTCGGCTCCCGTTTTTCTTTGGCGTGCCGCCCAGCGGCGATTCCTGAAACCCGTCAGCCCAGCCAGCGCCGGGCGCTGCGGAACATCTCCAGCCAGGGCGCATCGTCGCCCATGCCTTGCGGGTGCCAGGACATCTGCACGCTGCGGAAGGTGCGCTCCGGGTGCGGCATCATGATGGTGAAGCGGCCATCCGGCGTGGTGACGCCGGCCAGGCCGTCGGGCGAACCGTTGGGGTTGAAGGGATAGCTCGTCGCCACCGCGCCGCGGTTGTCGATGTAGCGCAGCGCGGTCAGCACCCTGCCCTGAGCCACCGCTGCGGCAAACTCGGCACGGCCCTCGCCGTGGCTGACCACCACCGGCAGCTTCGAGCCGGCCATGGGGCTAAGGAAGATCGAGGGGGTTTGCGGTATCTCGACCATCACCACGCGCGCCTCGAACTGCTCGCTGCGGTTGCGCTGGAAGCTCGGCCAGTCCTGCGCGCCGGGAATGATGGGGGCAAAGTGGGCCATCATCTGGCAGCCATTGCACACGCCCAGCGCGAAGCTGTCGCCGCGCTGGAAAAAGGCGGTGAATTCGTCGCGCAGCCGGTCGTTGAACAGCACCGACTTGGCCCAGCCCTGCCCGGCGCCGAGCACATCGCCGTAGGAGAAACCGCCGCAGGCGGCGAAGCCCTTGAAATCGGCCAGATGCACGCGCCCGGCCTGCAGGTCGGACATGTGCACGTCGTAGGGCGCAAAGCCGGCGCGCTCGAAGGCGGCCGCCATTTCGACATGGCCGTTCACACCCTGTTCGCGCAATATCGCAATCTTCGGCCGTGCGCCGGTGGCAACGAAAGGTGCCGAAGTGAATGTTGTGACCACCGATAGCCCCGGATTGCCGGCGTCGGCCAGCGCATCGAATTCCTCGCGCGCGCAGGCCGGGTCATCGCGCAGCGCGGCGATTTGGTAGCTGACTTCGCTCCAGGCCTGCTGCAAGTCGCTGCGCTTTGCCGCGAACACCGGCTTCGCATTGCGCCAGATGCGTACCTCGTCGGCCGTATTGGTGCCGCCGATGGCGTGGGTGCATGCACCGAGGCCCGCCGCGCGCAGCGCCTGCATCACCTCGGAACGGTCGGCACGACGGATCTGGATCACGGCGCCCAACTCTTCGGTGAACAAGGCTGCCAGCATGCGCTCGCGCAGCCGACCGGCGATCTGCGGAAAGCGCTCGCTGCCATCGACGTCGTTCATCAGCGGGTCGTAGCACAGGCCATCCATGTTGAGCGAGACGCCGACATGCGAGCAGAAGCTCATTTCGCACACCGTGGCGAACAGGCCGCCGTCGGAACGATCGTGATAGGCCAGCAGCTTGCCGGCACGGTTGAGCGCCTGGATCGCGCCGAAGAAGGCCTTGAGCGGCGCGGCGTCGACATCCGGCGGCAGATCGCCCAATACACCCGACTGAGCGCCATACACCTGCGCCAGCGCCGAACCACCGAGGCGGTTGCGCCCCTGCCCGAGGTCGATCAGCAGCAGTTCGGTCTCGCCCACCTCGGCATCCGCTTGCAATTGCGGCGTCAGCGTGCGCCGCGCGTCGGCCACGGGCGCAAAGGCGGTGACGATCAGCGACAAGGGCGCCGTGACCTGCTTCGCCTTGCCCTGTTCCTCCCACTTTGTGCGCATGGACAGCGAATCCTTGCCCACCGGGATCGCCACGCCGAGCGCCGGGCAGAAATCGAGGCCGACCGCCTTGACCGTATCGAACAGCGCCGCGTCCTCGGCACCATGGCCGGCGGCGGCCATCCAGTTGGCCGAGAGCTTGATCTTGTTCAACTCGCCCACGTCGGCAGCGGCCAGGTTGGTCAGCGCCTCGCCCACCGCCATGCGGCCCGAGGCCGGCGCGTCGAGCAGCGCAAGCGGCGTGCGCTCGCCCATGGCAAAGGATTCGCCGAGGAATGTGTCATAGCCCAGGGTAGTCACCGCGACATCGGCCACCGGCACCTGCCAGGGACCGACCATCTGGTCACGCGCCGTGAAGCCGCCGACGCTGCGATCTCCGATGGTGACGAGGAAATTCTTCGACGCCACCGCCGGCAGGCGCAGCACGCGCCAGGCGGCATCCTTGAGTTCCAGCGACGGAACATCCAGCGCTGGCGCGGTCACGGCCTTGCGCTGGGCTTTGCGGTGCATGCGCGGCGGCTTGCCGAGCAGCACGTCCATGCTCATATCCACCGGCCGGTTGCCGAAGTGGTCGTCCTTCACCGTCAGCTGGCCGTCGCCGGTGGCAGTGCCGATCACCGCAAACGGGCAGCGCTCGCGTTCGCACAGGGCGCGGAACTCGTCCAGGCGCTCCGGCGCAATGGCCAGCGTGTAGCGCTCCTGGGCCTCGTTGCACCAGATTTCGCGCGGCGACATGCCCGGCTCTTCCGAGGGCACGGCACGCAAGTCAAAGGCCGCGCCGCAGCCGGCGCCGTGGGCCAGTTCCGGCATGGCGTTCGAGATGCCGCCGGCACCGACGTCGTGGATGGCCAATATCGGATTGGCATCCCCCATCTGCCAGCAGCGGTCGATCACCTCCTGCGCGCGACGCTGGATCTCGGGATTGCCGCGCTGCACCGAGGCAAAATCGAGGTCGGCGGTGTTGGTGCCGGTGGCCATCGACGAGGCCGCACCGCCGCCCAAACCGATCAGCATGCCGGGGCCGCCGAGCTGGATCAGCAGGGTGCCGGGCGGAAACTCGATCTTGAAGGAATGTTCCGCGGCGATGTTGCCGAGGCCGCCGGCGATCATGATCGGCTTGTGGTAGCCGCGCATCTCGCCGTTGAATTCCTGCTCGAAGGTACGGAAGTAACCGGCCAGGTTGGGGCGGCCGAACTCGTTGTTGAAGGCCGCGGCGCCGATCGGGCCTTCGATCATGATGTCCAGCGCCGACGCGATGCGCTCGGGCTTGCCGTAGTTCGATTCCCAGGGTTGGGCGTAACCGGGAATCCTCAGGTCGGAGACCGAAAAGCCACACAGGCCGGCCTTGGGCTTGGAACCGCGCCCGGTGGCGCCCTCGTCTCGAATCTCGCCACCCGAACCGGTCGCCGCGCCGGGAAAGGGCGAGATCGCCGTCGGATGGTTGTGCGTCTCAACCTTGGCCAGGATGTGGGTCAGCTCGTCGCCATACTGGTAGCCGCCATCGGCGCGCGGGTAGAAACGGCGGATCGTCGCGCCCTCGATGACTGCGGCATTGTCCGAGTAGGCCACCACCGTGCCCTCGGGGTGCGCCTTGTGCGTCTCGCGGATCATGCCGAACAGCGAAAGCGGCTGGTCCTCGCCATCCACTGTCCACGAGGCGTTGAAGATCTTGTGCCGGCAGTGTTCGGAATTGGCCTGGGCGAACATCATCAGCTCGACGTCGGTCGGATTGCGCCCGACCTTGCCGAAGTTCTCGACCAGGTAATCGATCTCGTCCTCGGACAGCGCCAGGCCCAGCTCGGTGTTTGCCGTCACCAGCGCCGCCTTGCCGCCGGCGAGAATATCCACGCTTGTCAGTGGCTGCGGTGCGACGTGATGGAACAGCGCGCGCGCGGCGTCGACGGAATCGAGCACCGATTCGGTCATGCGGTCGTGCAGCAGGGCAGCAATTCGCCGTGTCGCCAGCGCCGACTTTTCAAACCTGCCGGCGATATGAAAGGCAGTACCGCGCTCGATGCGTCGGATCGAGGCAAAGCCGCAGTTGTGCGCGATATCGGTGGCCTTGGAACTCCAGGGCGAGATCGTGCCCAGGCGCGGCGTGACCAGCAGCAGGCTGCCCTGCGGCGCCGCCGGCAATGCCTTGGGAATCCCCAGCAGATCCGCCAGCCGGGCCTGCTCGTCGGCGCTCAGCGCCGCATCAAGCTCGACGAAATACCAGTGTTCCGCAACCAGACTGAGCCCGGCAACCTGCTCGGCAATGGACTTTTGCAGGCGCGCCAGACGCGACGCCGAAAACGCGGAAACGCCGCGCAGGGCAAGGAATTCAGCCATGATCAAGGAACCGGAAGGAGACTCGGAAAAGGCGCTGCAGGAAGAGGTCCGATTATACCGTCGCCACACCGGGCGCCCTGCCAACCGGCGGGATTTGCCAGCCAGCGCCAAGCCTGAGAAACTTCGCGCCTCGCCGAGCCAGGATCACTGCCATGAGCCAATTTGCCATCGACGTCAGCACTGCCGACTTCCAGGAAAAAGTCCTCGCCGCCTCGCACCATGTGCCGGTGCTGGTGGACTTCTGGGCGGAGTGGTGCGCGCCCTGCCGCCAGCTCAAACCCGTGCTGGAAAAGCTCGCGGCGGAGTATGGCGGGCGCTTCCTGCTGGCGAAGATCAACTCCGACCAGAATCAGGAACTTGCCGGCCAGTGCGGCGTGCGCGGCATTCCCAATGTCAAGGCCTTTGTCGGCGGCAAGCTGGTCGATGAATTTACCGGCGCGCTGCCCGAAGCCCAGGTGCGCGCCTTCATCGACAAGCTGCTGCCCTCGCCCGCCGAACCCTTGCGCGTGGCGGCGCAGGAAGCCCGCGCCAGCGGCGAGGCGGCGCTGGCTTTGTCGCTGCTCGACGACGCGCTGCAGGCCGACCCGGCGAACGAAGCGGCGCAGCTCGACATGGCCGAGCTGCGCATCGAAACCGGCGCCCTGGATGGCGCGCGGGCGCTGCTCGATGCGCTGGAACACACGGCCCGCGATGCCACCCGCTGGCAAGCACTGCAGGCGCGGCTGAAGCTGGTCGCCGCCGGCGGCGGTGCCGATGTCGCGACGCTGCGGGCGCGCGTCGAGGCCAACGCCGATGACCTCGACGCCCGCCTGCAACTTGCCAATGCGCTGGCGCTGGCCGGCGACTACCGGCCGGCGCTGGAACACCTGCTCGCCATCGTGCGCCGCGACCGCAAATGGCAGGACGAGGCAGCACGCAAAGCCATGCTCGACCTGTTCAGCCTGCTCGGCGGCGACACGCAGTTCGATGATCTTGTTCGCGAATTCCGTATCGCCCTGGCGCGCACGCTGAACTGAGGCCGGCCGGGGCCGCCAAAGCGCGCCGGATTCGCCCTCAAATCGCCCGCCTGTCAAGTCTTGCCAAGCATCGCACCTGCCGCTAAGGTGCGCGCCCCTTCCGTTTTTCGCCGCCCATGTCCGCCGATCTCCAGACGCGCATTGCGCAACGCATCGCCACCGAACTTTCCGTCCGCCCGCAGCAGGTGCTGGCGGCCGTGCAGCTGCTCGACGAAGGCGCCACCGTGCCCTTCATCGCCCGCTACCGCAAGGAAGTCACCGACAACCTCGACGACACGCAGCTACGCAACCTCGAAGACCGCCTGGGCTATTTGCGCGAGCTGGAAGAGCGGCGTAGCACCATCCTCTCGTCGATCGCCGAGCAGGGCAAGCTGACGCCGGAACTGGAGGCGGCGATCGGCGCCGCCGACAACAAGCAGGGGCTCGAAGACCTCTACCTGCCCTACAAGCAGAAGCGCCGCACCAAGGCACAGATCGCCCGCGAGGCCGGGCTGGAGCCGCTGGCCGATGCCTTGTTCAATGACCCCACGCTGAGCCCGGAGGCCGAAGCAGCAAAGTACGTCCGCATTGAGGTCGAACCCGCCGAAAAGCATGTGCCGGACATCAAGGCCGCGCTCGACGGCGCGCGCCAGATCCTGATGGAGCGCTTCAGCGAGGATGCCGGGCTGCTGGCGAAGCTGCGCGGCTACCTGGGCGAACACGCGCTGCTTGCGTCGACCGTGGTCGCCGGCAAGGAGGCCGAGGGCGCCAAGTTCCGCGACTGGTTCGATTTCCGCGAGGCGGCGGCGACCATTCCTTCGCATCGCGCGCTGGCCCTGCTGCGCGGGCGCAACGAGGACATCCTGCGCTTAGCCCTGAAGACCGAGCCCGAGCTGCGCGATCCGCCCGAGACCTCGCCCTGCGTCGGCATGGTGGCGGCGCATACCGGCATCCGCGACCAGGGCCGCGCGGCGGACAAGTGGCTGCTGGAAACCGCGCGCTGGGCCTGGATGGTCAAGCTCTCGCTGCACCTCGAAACCGAATTGATGAACCAGCTGCGCGAGCGCGCCGAGGAAGAGGCGATCCGCGTCTTTGCCCGCAATTTGCGCGACCTGCTGCTGGCGGCGCCGGCCGGACCGCACACGGTGATCGGCCTCGACCCCGGCATCCGCACCGGGGTCAAGGTGGCGGTGGTCGATGCCACCGGCAAGCTGGTGGATACCGCCACGCTCTACCCGCACGAGCCGCGCCGCGATTGGGAAGGAAGCCTCGCCGCGCTGCGCCACCTGGCGCAGAAGCATGGCGCCGGGCTGATCGCGATCGGCAACGGCACGGCCAGCCGCGAGACCGACAAGCTGGCCGGCGAGCTGATGACGCGCCACCCCGAACTCAAGCTGAAGAAGATCACCGTGTCGGAAGCCGGCGCTTCGGTGTATTCGGCCTCCGAGCTCGCCGCCCAGGAGTTCCCCGAGCTCGACGTCAGCTTGCGCGGCGCGGTGTCGATTGCACGGCGCCTGCAGGACCCGCTGGCGGAGCTGGTGAAGATCGAGCCCAAGGCGATCGGCGTCGGCCAGTACCAGCACGACGTCAATCAGTCGCGCCTGGCGCGTTCCCTGGACGCGGTGATCGAGGATTGCGTGAACTCTGTCGGCGTAGACGTCAATACCGCCAGTGCGGCCCTGCTCAAGCGCATCGCCGGCCTGAACACGACCCTGGCGACGAACATCGTGAGCTGGCGCAACAGCCACGGCGCATTTTCATCGCGCGCCCAGCTAAAGGAGGTGCCGCGCCTGGGCGAGAAGGCCTTCGAGCAGGCCGCCGGCTTCCTGCGCATCCCGCGCGGCGACAACCCGCTGGATGCCTCGGCGGTGCACCCCGAGGCCTACCCGGTGGTGGAGCGCATCCTCGCCGACATCAAGGCCAACATGCGTGAGCTGATCGGCGACACGCGCCGCCTGCGCGCGCTCGACCCCAAGAAATACACCGACGAACGCTTCGGCCTGCCGACGGTGAAGGACATCCTCAAGGAACTGGAAAAGCCCGGCCGCGACCCGCGCCCGGAATTCAAGACGGCTTCGTTTCGCGACGGCATCGAGGAGCTCAAGGATCTGGAACCCGGCATGCAGCTCGAAGGCGTGGTAACCAACGTCACCAACTTCGGCGCCTTCGTCGATATCGGCGTGCATCAGGACGGACTGGTGCACATCTCGGCGCTGGCCGAGCGCTTCGTGCGCGACCCGCACCAGGTGGTAAAGGCCGGCGACGTGGTCAAAGTCAAGGTGCTGGAGGTCGATGTACCGCGCAAGCGCATCGCACTGACCATGCGCCTGGGCGACGAGGTACGCAAGGCGCCTGCCGGCCGCGAAGAACAGAAGCCAAAAGTCGGCGCTGGCGGCACGGCGACTGGGACGCGTCCGGCCCAGCGCAGCAGTCCGCAGGCGCCGACGCGCCCGGCAGCACCGGCGGGGGCGATGGCCGAAGCCTTCGCCCGCCTCAAGCGCTGACTTACTTCAGGCGCGCGACCAGCGCCTTGGCGTATTGCTCGGTGCTGGCCGACCCGCCGAGATCGCCGGTGCGCACATTGTCCTTGTTCAGCACGTCGCTGATGGTCTGGCGCAGGCGGTCGGCAAGGTCCGTGCGCTTGACATGGTCAAGCATCATGGCCGAGGCCAGCAGCAGCGCCGTCGGGTTGGCGATGCCCTTGCCGGCAATGTCCGGCGCCGAGCCATGCACCGCTTCGAAGATCGCCGCGTGCTCGCCGATATTGGCGCCCGGCGTCATGCCCAGGCCGCCGACCAGGCCGGAGATCTCGTCGGAAAGGATGTCGCCGAAGAGGTTGGTGGTGACCAGCAGATCGAACTGCCAGGGGTTCATCACCAGCTTCATGGCGCAGGCGTCGATGATCACGTCGTTGAACTCGAACTTGCCGGCGTAGTGCTCCTTGTACATCTGGTGCGCGGTCTCGAGGAAGATGCCGGTCAACGCCTTCATGATGTTGGCCTTGTGCACCACGGTGACCTTCTTGCGGCCGTTGGCCACGGCATAGTCGAAGGCGAACTTGAGGATGTTCTTCGAGCCCTGACGCGTATTGACGCCTGTGGCGATGGCGACGGCATGGGGGTCGTCGTCGATCGGGATGTAATGCTCGTAGCCCATGTAGAGGCCTTCGTTGTTCTCGCGGCAGAGCACCAGGTCGATGTTCTCGAAGCGGCCGCCGGGGATCAGCGTCTTGGCCGGGCGCAGGTTGGCGTAGAGTTTGTACTTCTCGCGCAGGCGCACGTTCGAGGAGCGATAGCCGCCCCCGGAAGGCGTCTCCAGCGGACCCTTGAGCGCGAGGTGGGTACGGTCGATGGAGTCCAGCGTCGCCTGCGGCAGCGGATCGCCGGCAGCCTTGACCCCGGCCAGGCCGGCGATCTGGGTATCCCACTCGAAGGGCGCGCCGAGCGCGTCCAGCACCGACAGCGCGGCGTCGGTGATCTCCGGGCCAATGCCGTCGCCGGGGATCAGGGTGGCTGGAATCTTGGTCTGCGCTGCGCTCATTTCGGTTCTCCGCTTTTGGCTAGGTGCGGCGCGGGGCGCCGCCAATGGGTGGACACGCGGCGAAGGTGGTCCGCCGGCGAGGCGCGCATTATACGCAGACCTTATTCCGGCATACGCTGCGTATATCGTCTGACAACTCGCTTATGATCTCGCCATCTGCGCCTGCGGAGTCGCCATGAGCCAAACCGTTCCGGTACCGTTGTGGGCCTTCGTGATCCTCGTCGGGCTGGCCGCCTGGGCTGCGCTGGTGATGCTGCTGGTGCCGGGCATGCGCTGGTTCTTCCGCCGCCGCATCAAGCTGGTGATGCGCCAGATCGGCGGCAAGCTGGCCGTCGAATTGCCGAGCTTCAAGCTGACGCGCCGCCAGGTGCTGATCGACCGCCTGTTCCACGACGCCAAGGTACAGGCTGCCGCCACCGAACACGCCAACGCCCAAAAGGAACGCCTGGGCGATGTCTGGCGCCGCATCGACCACTATGCGCGCGAGATCGCGCCCTCCTTCAATGCCTACATCTACTACCGCATCGGCTATGCCGTGGCGCGGGCGGCGGCGCGGGCACTGTATCGGGTGCGCATCGGCTACGTAGACGAGGAGGGCCTGGCCCGCATCGACCGCAAGTCGACCATCGTCTTCGTCATGAACCACCGCAGCAACATGGACTACGTGCTGGTGGCCTTCCTCGCTGCCGAGCGCGCCGCGCTGTCCTTTGCGGTGGGCGAATGGGCGCGCATCTGGCCTCTGCAGCAGCTGATCAAGGCGATGGGCGCATTCTTCGTGCGGCGCAACTCCGGCGACCCGCTTTACCGCACGGTGCTGCAACGTTACGTGCAGATGGCCTCGGCCGCCGGCGTGACGCAGGCGGTGTTCCCCGAGGGCGGCCTGACCATCGACGGCCGCCTGCGCGCGCCCCGCTTCGGCCTGCTCGACTACATGCTGAAGACATTCGACGAACGCCCCGGCGAAGAGCGCCGCGACCTGGTGTTCATTCCCGTCGGCCTCAACTACGACCGCGTGCTCGAAGACCGCAGCCAGCTGCTCAAGCTGCATCCCGATGCGCCGCGCCGCGGCGGCCTGGGCGCGGCAACGACCACCCTCGGCTTCCTGCTGCGCAATGCCTGGCTGATGCTCGCCGGCGGCTGGCACCGCTTCGGCTATGCCTGCGTCAATTTCGGCTCGCCGCTGTCGATGCGGGCCTGGGCCACCGAACGCGGCCTGCATTTCCCGGCGCTCGACGACGCTTCGCGCAAGGCGGAAGTCGGCCGCCTGGCGCAACGCCTGATGACCGGGATAGGCGCCGTGATTCCGGTGCTGCCGGTGCCGCTGGTGGCGGAAGTCCTGCTGCGCGATCCGCAACAGGCCCTGAGCGAACTGGAACTCAAGGCGGCGGCGCACCAGCGCATGCGCGAACTCGAAACCCTCGGCGCCAAGATCTACATCCCGCGTCACGACCACGACTATGCCTTTGGCGTCGGCCTGCGCATGCTGACCCTGCGCCATGCGGTGATCGAGGAAGACGGGCTCTATCGCCCCGACCCGACCCAGCTGGAACTGCTCGCGTACTACGCCGGGTCGATCGCCCATATCGGCGACGTCGGCGACACGCTCACGATTCGGTCGTAAGCAGTTCCTGGGCCTCGAGGTTGCGGAACACCGTGGCAAACAAGGCCTCGGGAACGAAGGGCTTGGCAAGGAAATCGTTCATGCCTGCGGCCAGGCAGCGCGCCCGGTCCTCGGCAAAGGCGTTGGCCGTCATGGCGATGATCGGCGTGTCGGCGCCGGCCGCCCGGGCGCGTATGCGTCGGGTCGCTTCGAGCCCATCCATTTCCGGCATCTGCATGTCCATCAGGATGGCGGCATAGCGGTGGCGGCCGACCATGGCCACGGCCTCGATGCCGTCCTCGGCCTGATCGACCACCATGCCCGCGGCTTCGAGCTGAAACTGCGCCACCTCGCGATTCACGGGCTCGTCGTCGGCGATCAGCACGCGCCGGCCGGTGAAACGGCGACGCAATTCGGCCTCCGCATCGACTGTCAGCCGTGGCTCGGCAGGCAGCTTTTCCTCGCCACGCTTGAGCCTGACCTCGAACCAGAAGCAGCTGCCGACGCCGGGCGTGGATTCCACCCCGACCTCGCCGCCCATCAGTGTCGCCAGATGGCGGGTGATGGCAAGCCCGAGCCCGGTGCCGCCATATTTGCGCGTGGTCGAGCTGTCGGCCTGGACGAAGGCCGAGAACAGTCGGTCGCGAGCCTCGGGGGTGATGCCGATTCCGGTGTCCTCGACTTCGAAGCGCAGGCGGGCATCCAGGTCGGTCGCCTCGATCACCCGCACGCGCAGGGTGATGCGTCCCTTCTCGGTGAATTTGATCGCGTTGGTGACATAGTTGAGCAGGGCTTGTTGCAGGCGGGTGGGATCGCCCAGCACGGTTCCGGGTATCGGATCATGGCTGACCAGCAGGTGCAGGTTCTTGGCGCGCACACGCTCGGATACCAGGGCCGAGACGTGTTGCAGCATCTGGTCGAGGTCGATCGACGCTTCTTCCAGTTCGAACTTGCCGGCCTCGATTTTTGACAGGTCGAGGATGTCGTTGATCAGGCCGAGCAGATGCTGCGCGGCGGCGTCGATCTTGTCCAGCCGGGCCGACTGTTCCGGTTCCAGCCGGCTGCGGCGCAACAGGCTGGCCATGCCGATGATGCCGTTCATCGGCGTGCGGATTTCGTGGCTCATGTTGGCGAGGAAGGCGCTCTTGGCGCGGTTGGCGGCCTCCGCCGCATCGCGTGCCGCCGCCAGTTCGGCAGTGCGCAGAGCGATCTGGTCTTCCAGCTGGTCGCGGTGATGCCGCAGCTCGTCTTCGCGCAGGGCCAGGTCGGCCGCCACCTGCTTGGCCTCTTCGACGCGCTGCAGATACCCCCGGCGCGACAGCAGGGTGGCAGAAGCCGTGGCCACCGTGATCGCCGTCAGGAACACGAAATAGGCCGGCAGGTTTTCGAAATTCGAAGGCGGGATCAAGCCTTGCGAATCGCCAAGCAGGAATCCGACAAACACCACCTCGGTCATCAACGCCAGCGCTATGGTCTGGCGGTTGCCCAGCAGCCAGCCTGAAATAACCAGGATCAGCGGGTAGTTGATCAGATTGGGCCCGCGCAGCCCGCCGTTGATCACCGCCACCACCGTGGCGCCGATCCAGTAGCCCCAGACCATCACCGTGCCGGCGACATCGGTGCGATCCTTTTGCAGGAGGTAGTAGGCAACCACGCCAACCGCACCGATGAAAACGTGGAGCAAGACCCGCCACGAAAGGAGTGGATTGTCGAAACTCAGGAGCAAGGCCAAGGCAAAACCAGCCACCGTCAGCACGATTGCTGCAACGCGAAGGATTTTTTCGCCGGTTCTATCCGCCGCAATATGGCGTGAATTTGGGTTCAACTCTGACATCGCTAAACATAGCGGCCGAAACGTCGAATACTACCCCTGAAACCCATGAACAAAGCAGGGCCAAGCCCGCGATTTACAGATTAGGCCATTCGCCCTCAGTCCGCGGCACGCAGGCTGGGCATCGCGGACTGGCGCAGCATGCCGGAAACCCCCAGCCAGCCCGCAACCAGGACCAGCACCAGGCCTGCGCCTGCACCGGCCAGCCACAATTCGACTTGCGGCAAATAGTCGAGGCGAAAGGCGAAGCGTGCCAGGCCCCAGCCAATCAGGCTGGCGGCGAGGCCGGCCAGCAGTCCGGCCAGCGCACCGAGGGCAGCAAATTCGGCGAGCAAGGCCACCGCCAGCTGCCGGCTGCGCGCCCCCAGGGCACGCAGTACCGCCAATTCATGGCGCCGTTCGTCGGCGCTGGCCTGCAGCGCGGCATACAGCACGGCAAGTCCGGCCAGCACGGCAAAACCGAATACCAACTGCACCGCGCGCGCAACCTGGTCGATGGTTGCCTGCAGCTGGCGCACCAGCGCGGCAACGTCGATTACCGTGATGTTGGGGAAGCGCCGCACCAGCTCGGGAACCACCGTCGCCGCCTCGGCAGGCAGGTGGAAGCTGGTGATGTAACTGGCGGGAAAGTTTTCCAGCGCGCGCGGCGGCGCAATCACAAAAAAATTGACGCGCATCGAGTCCCAGTCCAGCTTGCGCAGGCTGGTGACGGCGCCCTCCAGGCGCTGGCCCGCGATCTCGTAAGTCAGGCGATCGCCCAGCTTGAGTTCCAGGGTCTCCGCCAGGCCCTGCTCCACCGAGAATTCGGCGGCTTCCGTAGCACCATGCCAGCGCCCGCCGCTGACGCTGTTGCCGGTGGGCAGGCGATCCGCCCAGGACAGGTTGAATTCGCGATCCACCAGGCGTCGCGCCCGGTCGTCGGCATAGGTTTCGGGGCCAACGGCGCGCCCATTCACCTGCACCAGACGTCCGCGCACCATGGGTTCCAGGAGGGGTGGCGCAATCCGGCGCTCGGCGAAAAAGTCGGCGATGGCGGCACGCTGATCCGGCTGGATGTTGATCGCGAAGCGGTTAGGGGCATTGGCCGGCACGCGCGACTGCCAGGCAGCCAGCAAGTCGCCGCGGGCAATGGTGAGCAGCAGCAATGCGGTGAGCCCGAGCGACAGCGCCACCGCCTGCACCAGCGTGGCGCTCAGGCGTCGGCGCAGATTGGCCAGGCCGTGGCGCCAGCCATACCCGTATCCGGCCGGTCGCAAGCGTCCCAGCGCAGCCAGCAACACGCGCGCCATGATCGCAAAAAATGCCAGCGCGATGAGGAAACCGGCAAGCACGACGAACCCCAGGCGCAGGTCGCCGGCCATCCACAACATCAGGCCGGCGAGCACCAGCGCACCCACCAGGTAGGTGCCGACCGATGCCGGCTCGGCGCCACTCCATTCACGGCGCAGGACGCGGATGGTGGGTACGCGCCGCAGGCGCAGCAGGGGCGGCAGGGCGAAGCCGAGCAGCAGGGTGAGGCCCACCAGCAGGCCTTGCAGCAAGGGCAGCAGGGACGGCGCCGGCAGCCGCGTGACGAGCAATCCGGCCAGCATCTGCTCCAGTCCGGCCTGCACCGCAAAGCCGACGGCACAACCGGCCAGGGTCGCCATTGCGCCAAAGAGGAGGAACTCGCCGCCATGGATCAGCAGCAATTGTCCGGATCGGGCGCCCATGCAGCGCATCACCGCGCAACCGTCGAGATGGCGCCGCAGGTAGCGTTCGGCAGCCAGTGCCACGGCGACGGCGGCCAGTATCACCGCGAGCAAGGCAGCCAGGCGCAGGAAGCGCTGAGCACGCTCGGTCACATTGCGGATCTCGGGCCGCGCATTGTCCAGGCTTTCAAGGCGTTCGCCGCGCGCGAGGCGGGTTTTGGCCCAGTCCTCGTAGGCCTTTACGGCCTCGGTGTCACCCGCCACATGAAGCCGGTAGCCGATCCGGGAACCAGGAAGGACCAGCCCGGTGGCCGGCAGGTCGCCGAGGTTGATCATCAGGCGCGGCGCCAGGGCGAAGACGTTCATCCCGCGATCCGGCTCCAGGGTCAGGATCGGCCCGCTGCGCAAGCTGATCTGGCCCAGCGACAACGCGGTACCGACAGGAAAGTTCAGGGTGCTGACCAGACGCTCGTCGCCCCAGGCCTCGCCGCGCGCCGGAACCCGGCGATCTTCCGCGTCGGGCGCATGGAGCTCCGCCGCCGTGCGCAGGCTGCCGCGCAAGGGATAGCCCTCGCTGACCGCCTTGATCTCGGCCAGCACCGAGTTGTCGCCGAGGCTGACCATGCTGGCGAAGGTCACGCTTTCCGCGACACGCAGGCCGCGCGACGCCGCTTCCCGCCGCAGCTGATCGGGCCAGGGATGGTCGGCGCTGAGCAGCAGGTCGCCGCCGAGCAACTGGTGCGATTGCAGGCGCAGCGCCTGCTCGACGCGATCGGTGAGGAAACCGACGCTGGTCAGCGCCGCCACCGCAAGCATCAGCGCGATGCCAAGCACGGTGAGTTCGCCCGCGCGCCAGTCACGCGCCAGCATGCGCAGCGCCACGCGCAAGGACGACAGATTCACCACTCGCGCATCCGTTCGATGGCCTGCTCCACGCGATCGAGGGCAATCACGTCGAGGCCCTTGATCGCCTGCTTCGGCGCGTTTGCCCTGGGCACCATGGCGTGGCTGAAGCCCAGCTTGGCCGCTTCGCGCAATCGCTCCTGGCCGCGCGGCGCGGGGCGGATTTCGCCGGCAAGACCGACCTCGCCGAACACGACCAGCTTGCCCGGCAGCGGCTTGTTGCGCAGCGAGGAGACGATCGCCAGCAGGACCGCAAGGTCGGCGGCCGGCTCGCTGATGCGCACGCCACCGACGGCATTGACGAAGACGTCCTGGTCGCCGCACACGATGCCGGCATGCCGATGCAATACCGCCAGCAGCATCGCCAGGCGATTCTGTTCCAGGCCGACCGTGAGGCGGCGTGGGCTTGGGGCCTGGGAGGCGTCGACCAGGGCCTGGATCTCGACCAGCAGCGGACGCGTGCCCTCCTGGGTGCACAACACGCAGGAGCCGGAAACGTCGAGCGAATGCTGCGAGAGGAACAGGGCCGAGGGATTGGCGACGCCGCGCAGGCCCCTCTCGGTCATCGCGAACACGCCGAGTTCGTTCACCGCGCCGAAGCGGTTCTTCACCGCCCGCACCAGGCGGAATGAGGAATGGGTATCGCCCTCGAAGTACAACACGGTATCGACCATGTGTTCCAGCACGCGCGGTCCGGCCAGGCTGCCTTCCTTGGTGACATGGCCGACCAGGATGACGCAGGTTCCGGACTGCTTGGCGAAGCGCGTCAGCTGGGCGGCGCACTCACGTACCTGGGCCACCGAGCCCGGCGCCGACTGCAAGGCATCGGACCAGACAGTCTGGATCGAATCGATCACCGCCACCGCCGGGCGTTGCTCGACCAGGGTGGCAAGTATCCTTTCGGCGTTGATTTCGGCCAGCAGTTGCAGGCCGGCGACATCCAGCTGCAGGCGCTGCGCGCGCAATGCCACCTGTTCCCCCGACTCCTCACCCGAGACATAAAGCACGTTCTGCCCGATCTGCGCCAGGCGCGCCAGCGCCTGCAGCAGCAGCGTCGATTTGCCGATGCCGGGATCGCCGCCGATCAGGACCACGCCGCCGGCCACCAGGCCGCCGCCGAGCACGCGATCGAATTCCTCGACACCGGTAGCCTGGCGCGCCTCTTCCTGGGGCTTGATCGCCGCCAAGGCCTGCACACCGGCACTGCCACCGAGCGCGGCAAAGCTGCGCTTGGCCGGCTGCGACGACTCGATCACGGACTCGACCAGGGTGTTCCATTGTCCGCAGCCCGGGCATTGCCCCTGCCACTTGGGCGAGGAAGCACCGCATTCGGTGCAGGAATACTGGGTCTTGGCCTTGGCCATATGGCGGCAGCTAGTCGATTTCCTCGACCGGGACCCGTGCCGCCAGCGCGCAGAACAGCTCGTAGGCGACAGTGCCGGCGGCAGCGGCGACATCATCCGCCGCAACATGCATTTCGCCCTCGCCGCCCCATAGCGTCACCGTGCTGCCAACGCCGACTTCTGCCGGAATGCCATCCAGATCGACGCAGATCTTGTCCATCGACACCCGGCCCAGCGTGCGGCTGCGTCGCCCGGCGATCGCCACCGGGGTGCCAGTCGGGGCGTGGCGCGGATAGCCGTCGGCATAGCCGCAGGCCACGATGCCCACGCGCATCGGGCGCTCGGCGACGAAGCTGCTGCCGTAACCCACGGCATCGCCCGGCGCCAGCTCGCGCACCGCGATCAGTTCGCTTTCCAGCGTCATCACCGGCCGCAAGTCGAGTTGCCTGGCCGATTGCATGGCCGGGAACGGCGACGATCCATACAGCATGATCCCCGGCCGCACCCAGTCGGCATGCGCTTCGGGAAAACGCAGGATCGCCGCGGAATTCGCCAGCGAGGCGGGCAGCCGGCGATTACCGGCCATGGCACGGAAAGACTCCAGCTGCGATGTGATCCCGCGCGACTCGTCGGCATCGGCGAAATGGGTCATCAAACTCACTGCCTCGAGGCAATCGGCTGCCGCCAGGCTGTCCAGCGCGGGCGGGAACTCGTCGGCATTGAAACCGAGGCGATTCATTCCCGTGTTGAGCTTGAGGTACACCGGTTGCCGCCTCGGCAAGCTGGCGGCGATCAGCGCGTCCACCTGCCAGCGCGCATGCAGCACGGGGGTCAGTTCGTACTCGGCGAACAAGGCGATGTCCTCGTGCCGATACGGCCCCTCCAGCATCAGGATGGGATGGCGGAAACCGGCGTCGCGCAGCGCGATGGCGCCTTCCAGTTCGACCAGGGCGAAACCGTCGGTGACCTCTGCCAGCGCGCCGGCCGCCGCCAGCAGCCCATGGCCATAGGCATCGGCCTTGACCACGCTCCAGACGCGCGCCGAGGGAGTGTGATGCCGAACGATACTGTGATTGTGGCGCAACGCCCTCCAGTCGAGGCGGGCGCGAATCGGACGCGACATCGGCGTGGGGCGCTAGACGGGCTTCTTGGCGATCAGCGCGCGCAACCGCGTGGACGCGAAGTCGACAAAGGTGGCGACCAGGCGGGAGCGGAACTTTTCCTTGGGGTAGACCATCGACAGGGTGCGGATCAGGCGCGGCTTGAGCGGAATCGCGACGATGTCGCCGAGTCGCTGCTCCTTGCTCACCGAGGCGCGCGATGCGATGGCGAAACCGAGGCCGGTCTGCACCACGCCGTTGAGCGCGATCGGACTGCCAAGTTCCATCACCACGTTCATCTGGTCCAGCGTCACGCCGGCGCTGCGCAGGTAACTCTCGGTGAACTCTCGCGTACCGGAACCCGGCTCGCGCGATATGAAGGGATGTTCCAGCAGCTTCTGCGGCGTCAACTCCTTGTGCCGCGCCAGGGGGAAGCGCGGATGGCAGATCACCACCAGTTCGTCGTCGCAACAGACCTCGCATTCGAGGTTGGGCTCGTGCGACAGCGACTCGATGAAACCAATGTCAATGGCATGTTCCAGCACACGATTCTCGATCGATTCGGAATTGCCGACGATCAATCGCGAACGCACGTTTGGATAGGTTGACTTGAACTCGCCGAGGATCCCCGGCAGCATGAATTCGGCGATGGTGGTCGAGGCACCAACCATCAGCGAACCGCCGATCTCACCGGTAAGCTCGGACAGGCGCACATCCATTTCCGAGGACAGGCCAAGGATCTTTTCCGCATAGCCAAGGACCACTTCGCCCGCGGGCGTCAACGCGATGCGGCCATGACCGCGATCAAACAGGCGGGTATTGAAATGCTCCTCCAGCTGTTTGATCTGGAAGGTAACGGCCGGCTGCGTCATGAACAGCACCTCGGCAGCCTTGGTAAACGACAGTTGCTTGGCTACCGCATGAAACACCTGAAGCCGCCGATCGGCCATAAAACGTCCCTCCAACCCAATTAATCGTAATCAATCGTTATTCAATCACAAATGAGTCCCCATGAGCGCCTTTTATGAGCTCTGCGGCAGCGCAGCATCAATGTTGGCTGTAACCTTTCGTGATATAAACCGTGACCCCCAAATATGGCCGTGCCCACGGCCCTGGCAATGAACGCAGGTTTCTACATCATCATGGCAGCGCAGTTTTTTTCCGCGCTGGCCGACAATGCCCTGCTGATTGCCGCCATAGCCATCCTGCGCGACATGCGCGCGCCGGCCGAATACGAACCCCTGCTGAAAACCTTTTTCACCGTGTCATACGTCGCCCTGGCGGCCTTCGTCGGCGCCTTTGCCGACTCGATGCCGAAATGGCGGGTGATGTTCATCAGCAACGGCATCAAGATCTTCGGCTGTTCGCTGATGTTCTTCGACATCCATCCCCTGCTCGCCTATGCCGTCGTCGGCCTCGGCGCTGCAGCCTACTCGCCCGCCAAGTACGGCATCCTCACCGAATACCTGCCGCATCGCCTGCTGGTGGTCGCCAATGGCTGGATCGAGGGCCTCACCGTCGGCGCCATCATCCTCGGCGTGGTGCTGGGCGGCGCGCTGATCCGGCCGGAGATCGCCCACGGCTTGCTGAGCCTAGACTTCCCGGTGATCGACACCGGCATCGACACGGTATCGGAAATGAATCTGGTGATCATCGGCACGCTTTACCTGATTGCCGCCGCCTTCAACCTCTATGTTCCGGACACCGGGGTCGATCACAAGCCGCTGAAGAAGAACCCCGTCTACCTCCTGCACGAATTCAACCACTGCCTGAAGCTGCTTTGGCGCGACAAGCTGGGTCAGGTCTCGCTGGCGGTCACCACGCTGTTCTGGGGCGCCGGCGCCACCCTGCAGTTCATCGTGCTGGAATGGGCCCGCGTTTCGCTGAACCTGGACCTGTCGAAGGCCAGCATGTTGCAGGGCATCGTCGCCATCGGCGTGGCGATCGGCGCAATCATGGCGGCAAAGATGATCACCTTGCGCAAATCGGTGCGGGTGATACCACTCGGCATCGCGATGGGTGTCGGCGTGCTGGTGATGATCGTCGTGCGCGACTTCTGGATTGCCGCGCCGCTGCTGGTGTTGATCGGCATGGCCTCCGGCTTTTTCGTGGTACCCATGAATGCGCTGCTGCAGCATCGCGGACACATCCTGATGGGGGCCGGTCATTCGATCGCGGTTCAGAACTTCAACGAGAACCTGTCGATCCTGATCATGACTACCGGATATTCGCTGTTGCTCAAGGCGAACCTGCACATCTACTGGATCATCGCCCTGTTCGGCATGCTGGTGGCAGGCACCATGTGGCTGGTCAAGCTGCGCCACGAAATGAACCAGCGCCTGCGCGACGACGTTGCCCATCTGGAAGACGTCGCGCACCACTGACGAACGGCGGGCAATCGGGGCTTAGCCCCCCTTCAGCTGGCGCATGCTTCTCCGCATGAAGCAAAGGTCTTCCCAGGCCTTGGCCTTGTCCATCAGGTTACGCAGCAGATAGGCCGGGTGGTAGGTGATCACCAGCGGAATTCCCTGATAGTCGTGCAATCGACCGCGCGCCGCCGCAATCTTCACCTCGGTCTTGAGCAGGGCCTGCGCCGCGGGGCGCCCCAGGGCGACAATCAGCCGGGGGCGGATCAATCCGATCTGCTGCTCCAGGTAGGGGCGACACGCATCGATTTCAGCCGGCTCCGGCGTGCGGTTTTCCAGCGGCCGGCATTTCACCGCATTGGCAATATAGACATCCTCGCCGCGACGCAGCCCGATGGCCGCCAGCATGTTGTCCAGCAGTTTGCCGGCCTGCCCGACGAAGGGCTCGCCACGCTGATCCTCCTCGGCGCCCGGTCCCTCGCCGACGAACAGCCAGTCGGCATGGCGATCGCCGACACCGAGCACGGCCTGCTTGCGCGCGGCACAGAGCCCGCAGGCCCGGCAATCACGCACGGTCGTCGCCAACTGGTCCCAGTCGCCAGGGCTTTCTGACTCGGGGATCGCAAGGCCACCATGCCGATCGCGATCGGCTTCGACGACGGTTGCCGCAACAGGCGCGGCCACCGGCACGTGCTCAATCGCCGGCGGCGTACGCAGGCGCCAGGTCGGCCCAAGTCCGAGTTGGCCGAGAATGCGTTCGCGGTCCGGATTCACAATTCGCGTGCCATCACAATGGCGTCCTCGCGCCCGCTGGCGGCCGGGTAGTAGCCGCGCCGTCGTCCGATCTCGGCGAATCCGTGTCGGCGGTACAAGGCAAGCGCGGCGGCATTCCCAGGGCGGACTTCAAGCAGCATGCGATTGGCCTTCCAGGCGCGCGCCAGCTCGAACAGCTGCCGCAATAGTGCGGTACCTCGTCCGATACGCTGGAGTTCCGGCGCCACCGTAATGTTCAGCAAATGCGCCTCGTCTGGCGCAGGCATCATGACGGCATAGGCGACGATTTCATCCGCTTCGCGCACCAGCCAGGCGCCATGGCCGGCGGCCAGGGAATCGGAAAAATTGCCCCGCGTCCACGGGAAAGCGTGGCAGCGCTGTTCCAGCGCCACCACGGCGTCGAGGTCAGCGGCGCACATGGCGCTGACGTCCATGTTCAATTGGCGCCGCCCCTTGCCAGGCGTTCTGCCGTGGTCAAGGCCACCTTATCGCGGACATAGAACGGCTGAGCAGCGGCGAAATCCACCGGCAGGCCGTCAGCAAAGCGCGGTGCCGCGATGCGCAACACGGCCTCGGCCGTGGGCGCCGCATCCGCCTGAACACCAAGCAAGCAGGGTGCAAGGCTGCGCAGCGTATCGCCGTAGGTCGCAAAACCGTCGCCCACGCCCCAGGCATTGCCAAAAGTCGGCGCTGGCGCCACGGTGGGGGCAGCGCAAATCGGCGCCATGAGTTCCGTCACCCGATTTCCGGATACCTCGTAACCGGCGCAATAAATCTCGTTCATGCGCGCGTCGAGGCAGACCCATGCCCGGCTCTTGCCGCTGGCAAGCGCCAGTGCCTCCAGGGTGGATACCGGCAGCAGCGGAATCTCCAGACCCCAGGCCAGCCCCTGCGCCACCCCGCAGGCGAGCCGCAACCCGGTGAAGCTGCCGGGGCCGGCGCCAAAGGCAATGCCATGCAGATCCGCCGGCCGTATTCCACCCAAATCGAGCAGTTCATGAATCCAGGGCAGCAGGTTTTGCGAACCGCCGTTGGGAAAATCGCCGCCACGGGACAGGCAGTTCCCGTCCTGCCACAGCGCCACGGAAAGCTGCCGGGTGGCTGTCTCGATGCCAAGCAAATACATGGGAATTCGCTTCGCGGGAAACCTATTTGCGGGCGCCTAGCAAGCCGCGCAGGGTTTCCTGGAGATCGGCCGGAAGCACCACCGTCTTGGCATTATCCGACCGCGCCAGGTTACCGATCACGTTGACATACTTCTCGCCGAGGATATAGCGCATCGGACCTTCCTCATTGCCGATCGCCAGGGCCACCCGCTTGATCGACTCGGCACTCGCATCGGCCAGCGTTACCTGGGCCTCGGCATTCAGCCGCGCCGCCTGAAGCTGCGCTTCGGCATTCAGGATGGTGGCCTGCTTGTTGCCTTCCGCCTTGGTCACCATGGCCTTGCGTTCCCGTTCGGCACTGGCCTGGGCTTCCATTGCGCGCTGCATCGACTCGGACGGCTTGATGTCCTGGATCTCCACAGATTTCACGGTCAGGCCCCAGTCGATGGCCTCGTCGGCAATGCTTTCGCGCAACCGCGCCTTGATCTTGTCGCGATTGGACAAGGCCTCGTCGAGTTGCATCTCGCCGATGATCGAGCGCAGGGTGGTCATGATCATGTTGCGGATCGCCTCCGAAAAATCGGTGACGCCATATACCGCCTTGATCGGATCTGTGACCTTGATGAAGGCGATCGCATTGGTCACGATCACCGCATTGTCCTTGGTGATCACTTCCTGTTCCTGAACGTCGAGGATGATGTCCTTGGTCACCAGCTTGTAGCGGACCTGGTCGAGGTAGGGAACGATAATGTTGAGCCCCGGATGCAACGTACCGTGGTATTTGCCCAGACGTTCGACGATCCATTCCTCGCCCTGAGGCACGATGCGCACGCCCTTGGCAATGGTTACGGCCACGAACACGAATATGGCAACGACGACGATGGCAAGTTCGCCCATGAGTCACTCCTTCAGTATTTGCCGACCTTGAGCAGTTGCCCGTCAACCGCCAGTACCCGCACCCGTTCCCCGGCGGCAATCGACTCGTCCGCCAGGCAAGGCCAGACGTCGGAGCCCATTACCGGCTTCTGGAAGCGGACCTCGCCCCGGCCGGATTCCGCACCCAATGGTTCGACGGCGCGAACCAGGACGCCGATCTCACCGAGCGCCTCGTCGGCCTGTCCCGAGCGTGTCTTGGACGAATCGCGACGAAACACCCGAAACCAGAACACGGTCATCGCCACGGAAGCCAGGGTCCATAACGCAATCTGGGCGGTGAAATCGAGACCGGGGAGCGCCATCATGACCACTCCGACCAGCAAGGCGCCAAGCCCGAACCAGATGATGAAAAAGCTCGGGACCAGCAGTTCCAGCAGGCCCAGGCCCAGTCCAAGCAACACCCAATGCCACCAAGCGATTTCCATGCGCTTCGAATCCCGGATCAAGAGACGATGGGCAAATCCCGCAATTGCGGAATTCACCCGAATCCAATCTTATCGTCTTTTGACCTCGTGTCCCTTGAATCGCCGTGCCAAACGGGGATGCCGGAAGGCATGGATCGCCCTCCGGCATGTCGATGCGGGCCGCACAACAATCGGCGCGAATACCGCAAAAAAATTGATCCAGATAAAGAATCTTGG
Source organism: uncultured beta proteobacterium (assembly GCA_903908065.1). Taxonomy (GTDB): domain Bacteria; phylum Pseudomonadota; class Gammaproteobacteria; order Burkholderiales; family Rhodocyclaceae; genus Sulfuritalea. The sequence continues at coordinate 53,431 of CAIVQO010000011.1, forward strand.
ACTACACTGCGCTACCATTCGCACGGCAACCTTTTCGCAGCATCACCACCACTCATCTTCAGGAGGTCATACATGAACAAATCCGAACTGATTGAAATCACCGCCAAGGAAGCCGACATCAGCAAGGCCGCGGCCGAGAAGGCCCTGTCCGCCGCCATGGCTGCCATCGTCAAGGCCGTCGCCAAGGGCGACACCGTGACCCTGGTCGGCTTCGGCACCTTCAAGTCGTCGAAGCGCGCTGCCCGTGTGGGCCGCAACCCGCAGACCGGCAAGGAACTGAAGATTGCCGCCACCACCGTGCCGCGCTTCACCGCGGGTGCCGGTTTCAAGTCGGCCGTTGCCGGCAAGAAGGCTGCCAAGAAAAAGTAAGAAACCAGCAGTTCAGCGAGAAGGCCCGCCTGGTGCGGGCCTTTTTGTTTGCTCACGCTGACGGCGTGCTTCGAACAGGCAAATCGCCGCCGTTGCCGCGACGTTCAGTGATTCCGTGGCGGCGGCAAGCGGGATCGTTGCCCGCGCTTTGGCTGCCGCCCTCAGGCTTGGGGAAAGCCCCGCCCCTTCGTTGCCGAACAGCCAGAGTAGCGGAACGCTCAGATCGAGTTGGTATAGGTCAGTACCATCGCGCGCCACGGTGGCCACGGACAAAGTGCTGCTGTCGCGAACGGCCGAGAGCAAGTCGGCCTGCTCGCGAATCCGCAGCGAAAAATGGGCACCCTGTGCGGCGCGCAAGACCTTCATGGACCAGGCTCCGGCGCAGCCGGGGCCTAACAGAACGTCAACGATCCCGGCCGCTGCCGCACTGCGCAATATGGTGCCGACATTTCCGGCATCCTGGATGCCGTCAAGCAAAATCGCGTCGCCGTGCATTGCCAGGGGTCCCGGTCGTGGCGGGGCGAAAACAGCAGCGATTCCGGTGGGCGCGGCCACACCGGTGATCTCGCGAAACAGGGCATCGCTGAAGCACAGGCATTCAACATGCGGCATTTTCGCCAGCAATCCGCCCACCTGAGAATTCCGCATGCCGCCTTCGCTTACCAGCATCTGCTTCACCGGTATGCCATTTTCGATGCAGGCGGCCACCAGATGTATGCCATCGGCGAGGGCGAGTCCTTCCCTGGCCGGATCGTCCGCCAATTTTCGCAAGGCCTTGAAGCGGGGATTGTGGCGGGATGCAATGACCGCATTTGCATTCATTGCGCAACCTCCAGCAAGGCGCGCACCGGCGCAAAACTGCGACGATGAAAAGACGCCGGACCGTATTGCGCCAGCGCCGCGCGATGGAAGGCCGTATCGTAGCCCTTGTGCCGATCCAGCCCATACTGCGGGAAAGCCTGATGGAGGCGGCGCATCTCGGCATCCCTGGCCGTCTTGGCCAGGATCGACGCCGCCGAGATCGCCGGCTCCAACGCATCGCCGCCGATGATTGCACGCGCCGGGATACTTAGCGGCGGGCAGCGATTGCCGTCGATCAAGGCTTCCGTTGCCGCCGTCGGCAGCCCCTCGACCGCTCGACGCATCGCCAGCAGCGTGGCCTGCAGGATGTTGATGGCATCGATCTCCTCGACCGAGGCTGACGCGATGCTCCACGAAATCGAGAGTTCCCGGATGATCGGCGCCAGTGCTTCGCGTTTGCGCTCCGACAAACGCTTGGAATCGTCGAGTCCGGCAATCGGCCGACCGGGATCGAGGATCACCGCCGCGGCGTACACGGGACCGGCAAGCGGCCCGCGTCCCGCCTCGTCGACACCGCAGACGAGGCGCATCACGCCTTCCGCAGGTAAGGCAAGACGGCTTCCGCCGCTTTGCTCGATGTGTCCTGGCGCAACAAGCGATGGACCGCGTCGAAGACGCGCGCAATGGCATGCCCGGCCTGCTTGTCCACCAGCAGGTTGCCCAGCGCCTGGGCAAGATTCTCCGGGGTTGCCTCGTCTTGTAAAAACTCCGGCACCACGTAACGCCCTGCCAGGATATTGGGCAAGCCGACCCAGGGCAGATAGCGCATGCCGCGCATCAGGCGCCACGACCAAGGGGACATCTTGTAGGCGATCACCATCGGTCGCCCGACCAGCGCCGTTTCCAGGGTTGCCGTCCCGCTGGCGACGAGCGCCACGTCGCTGGCGGCAACCGCGTCGGCGGCATGGCCGAACATCAGGGTAAACGGAAGTTCGTCGGCCTTCAGCTTCCACAACGCGGTTTCGAACTGGAGGCGGGTTTCGCGCGAGACCAGCGGCACCAGAAACTGCAGGCGCGGATATTTTGCCAGCAGCAGCTTCGCCGTTTCGATGAAGGTCTCGGCCATGAAGTGCAGTTCTGCCTGTCGGCTCCCCGGCAGCAGGGCGATCACCGGCCGATCCTGGGCCACGCCCAGGCGTTCCCGCATCGCGCGCTGATCGATCTGCAGCGGTATGACATCGGCCAGGGGATGTCCGACATAGGTACATTTGACCGGCGTGTCGCGATACAACTCCGGTTCGAAGGGATACAAAGCGAGGATATGCACCACGGACTGCACGATCTTGTTCATGCGTTGCCGACGCCAGGCCCAGATCGACGGGCTGACGAAATGCACCGTGGGAATGCCGGCGGCCTTGAGTTTCCTTTCCAGCCACAAATTGAAATCGGAACCATCGACGCCAATGAACACATCGGGACGATCCTTGAGCAAACGACGCAGCAACTGGCGTCGCATGCGGGTGATGCCACGATAATGCTTGAGCACTTCGGCGTAACCGCGCACGGCCAGCATTTCCGCCGGCCAGAGGGAGTCGAAGCCTTCGCGCTGCATCTTCGGCCCGCCTATGCCGTGGAAGGCGGCATCGGGCACGTGCCGACGCAGGGCGGCGATCAGGTGGGCAGCAAGTTGATCGCTGGAGGCCTCGCCGGCCACCATCGCTATTCGTACCATCAGCGGATAATGCCCCGCCCCGGCGCATCGAGAAAGGTCGACAGCAGGCTTAGGCCCGGTGTGGCAGCGGCCTCGGCACTGATCGCCGCCTTGGCCTCTTCGAGCTTCATGCCACTCTTGTACAGCGTCTTGAAGGCACGCTTCACCGCGGCGATCGATGTCGCGTCGAAGCCGCGGCGCTTGAGGCCCTCGGCATTGATGCTGCGAGGCTCGGCCGGATTGCCGGCGGCGGTAACGAAGGGGGGAAGGTCCTGCAACAGGATGGTGCCCATCGCCGTGAAACTGTGGGCACCTATCCGCACGAATTGATGCACCACGGTGAAGCCGCCGAGGATCGCCCAATCCCCAACCTGGACGTGCCCCGCCAGTTGTGTGTTATTGGCGAAGATGGTCTGGTTGCCCACCTGGCAGTCGTGCGCCAGATGCACATAGGCCATGATCCAGTTGTCGTCACCCAGGCGGGTGACACCGGCGTCCTGAGCCGTCCCGCAGTTGAAGGTGCAGAACTCGCGGATGGTATTCCGGTCGCCGATATCGAGCCGGGTCGGCTCGCCCGAATATTTTTTGTCCTGCGGGGCCTCGCCGATCGAACAGAACTGGTAAATGCGATTGTCACAGCCGATGCGGGTATGCCCGCCCAGCACGACGTGCGGCCCGATCCAGGTGCGATCCCCGATTTCAACGTGCTCGCCCACGACCGAATACGGCCCGATCTCGACCTCGCGACCAATCCTTGCGGCCGGATGTACGATGGCAGTCGGATGTATGCTCATTGCGGCGTGGGACGTACCGCACAGATCAGGTCGGCCTCGGAGGCAACCTGCTCATCGACCTTGGCCACCGCCGAGAACTTCCAGATCCCGCGCTTGTTCGCCACCAGGCGGACCTCGATCACCAACTGATCGCCGGGGCCCACCGGCCGCTTGAAACGGGCATTGTCAATGCCAACGAAGTAATACACCGACTTGTCGTCCGGCTTGCTGCCCATGGTCTTGAAGGCCAGGATGGCCGCGGTCTGCGCCATGGCCTCGACGATCAACACCCCGGGCATGACCGGATGGTGGGGATAGTGCCCGGGGAAATAAGGCTCGTTGACGCTGACATTTTTCAGTGCCGTGATCCGCTCGCCGGGAACGACCTCCCGAACGCGATCGACCAATAGGATGGGATAGCGATGCGGCAGGTAGTCGAGTATCTGATGGATGTCCATGCCGGAAAGTGCCTGACCGTTTGCCGCTTCGCCGCTCATTTGTTTTTCTCCAGTGCGGCAAGCCGCTGTTCGAGGGCCCGGATTTTATCGGCCATCGCATCAAGATGGCGCAGGCGGGCGAAATTTCGCAGCCACTCGCCGTGTTCGAGGAACGGCACGGCGCCGCTGTACCCGCCCGGTTTGCTTATCGACTTCGCCACCAGGGTGCCAGCGGAAACATTGACGTCATCGGCAAGGGTCAGGTGGCCCAGGATGATGGCGCCGCCGCCGACGGTGCACCGCTTGCCTATGGTTGCACTGCCGGCAATGCCGACGCATCCGGCCATTGCCGTGTGTGCACCGATGCGGACGTTGTGACCGACCTGGATCTGGTTATCGAGTTTGACGCCATCCTCGATGAGGGTGTCGCCCAGCGCCCCCCGATCGATCGTCGTGCCGGCGCCGATTTCGACATCGTCACCGATCAGAACACGGCCTGTTTGCGGAATCTTCACCCAAGCGGCCTCATCGTCGCGCGCAAAGCCGAAACCGTCGGCACCCACCACCGCGCCGCTGTGGATCAGGCAGCGCTTGCCTATCCGGCAGCCGGCATAGATGACGACATTCGCCGCCAGCTGTGTAGCAGCCCCGATGGAAGCGCCAACCCCTATGCTGCAGTTGGGACCGATCACTGCCCCCTCGCCGATCTCGGCACCGGGTCCGATCCAGACGTTCGCCCCGATGCTGGCGCTCGCGGCAACACTTCCTTCAACCACTGCCGATGCATGTACGCCCGGCGGCGGCGGCGGCGTCGCATTCAGCCACTGCGCAACGCGGGCGAAAAAGAGGTAAGGGTTGGGGGTGAGGATCGCCGCCGGCAGGCCGCTCGCCACCGGCGGCGCCATGATCACGGCGGAGGCACGCGTATTAGCGAGCTGGCTGCGGTACTTTGGGTTGGCGAGAAAGGCCAGGTCTCCCGGCCCCGCCGCATCCAGCGGCGCGATGCGAGAAATCGCCGTATCGCCAGCGCCGACTATCTCTCCGCCCAGGCGGGCGACGATCTCGTCGAGCCGCAATGCCACGGCTGGGGAGCTTACTTCGTGCCGTCGCCCAGCGCCTTGATCACCTTGTCGGTGATGTCGATGCGCGGGTTAACGTAGGCCGCTTCCTGGAAAATGATGTCGTATTTCTCGGCTTCGGCGATCTGCTTGATGATCTTGTTCACGCGCTCGAATATCGCCGCCATCTCCTCGTTCTGGCGCTGGCTCAGGTCCTCGCGGAATTCCCGCTGCTTGCGCTGGAAATCGCGGTTGAGGTCATTGAATTCCCGCTCCTTGTTGCGGCGGTCGGACTCAGCCATGGTGACGGCATTCTTCTCCAGGTTCTCCTGCATTCCTTGCAACTGCTTGGCCAGGCGCTGCAGGTCCTGATCGCGCTTCTCGAAATCCTTTTCGATCTTCTTCTTGGCCTTGGCGGCCTGGGGCGCATCGTTGAGGATCTTCTGGATGTTGATGGCACCGATTTTTCCCTCGGCCAGGGCCGCGCAGGAAATCGACAGGAGGACGAGGCCGGAAACGAAAAATTTCTTCAACATGGCTTTCTCAAATAAAAAATACGTCAGAACACCGAGCCCATCTGGAACTGCAGGCGCTGTACCTTGTCATCTGCCTTCTTGTTGAAGGGGTTCGCATAGGAGAATTTCAGCGGCCCCATCGGCGAGTTCCAGGACAAGGCCAAGCCGCCACTGTAGCGCAGGCTGCCGAAGCTGAACTTCGAATCATAGCCCCAGACGTTGCCTGCATCGACGAACGCACTCAGGCGCATGGAATTATCGCGCCCCATGCCGGGCACCGGGAACAGGATTTCTGCATTGCCGATCAGGCGCTTGGTGCCACCGACGGCCTCGCTGGTGGCTGCGTCACGAGGACCCAGCGAACCGGAGTCGAAGCCGCGCACCGACCCGATGCCACCCGCATAGAAGTTCTTGAAGAAGGGCATCTCCTTGTTGCCGTAGCCCTTGGCCAGTCCTACCTCCCCGTTCAAGGCCAGCGTCAGCTTGCGATCGAGCGGGAAATAGTGCTGGTGCTGATAGACCGCCTTGACGTAGGTCGCCGAGCTGCCGGGCAAGGCTACTTCGAGCGTGGCGCGACGGTAATCGCCGCGTGTGGTTACCAGCAGGCTGTCGCGCCCATCCTTCTGCCATCCGCCCGAGGCCAGCAGCGTGTTGCTCTTGGCGCCGAACTGGGTCACGTAATTCTGGTAGCGGATCGGGCTGTTCGCATCGGTCTTGAGCGTCGTCCGGTCATAGGACAGGCCGAGATTGATGTAATCGTCTTCGGCAATCGGAATGCCCCAGCGCATACCGCCACCCAGGGAATCCGCACCGAAGCTGCCGACCGCAAGCGTGCTGGTATCGGTATTTCGCAAGTACAGGTCGAAGCCCTGGCTTACGCCATCGACGGTGAAATACGGGTCCGTATGCGAAATCGAATAAACACGGTTGGACTTGCTGGTGCTAATCTGAACGCCGACATGCTTGCCGCTGCCGAACAGGTTCTGCTGCTGCACCGCGCCGGAAACGGTGAACTTTTCCGAGCTGGAAAAACCGGCGCCGAGCATGATGTTCCCGGTCGGCTTTTCCTTGACCTTGACTTCCATGTCGACTTGGTCGGTGGTTCCAGGGACCGGCGGCGTTTCGACGGTCACTTCGTCGAAGTACCCCAGCTTGTCGACGCGCGCCTTCGAGCGGTTGATCTTCTCGCCGTCGTACCAGGCGGATTCGGTCTGGCGCAGTTCGCGGCGGATCACTTCGTCACGGCTGCGAGTGTTGCCGGTGACGTTGATGCGACGTACATACACCCGGCGACCCGGATCGACGAAAATCGTGAAAGCGACTTCGCGCTTAGCCTTGTCAAGTTCCGGCGCCGCATTGACGTTGGCGAACGCGTAGCCCTCATTGCCCAAACGTTCGCTGATGGCTTTGGTGGTCTCGGTCATGCGCTCGCGAGCGAAGACTTCGCCTGGCTTGACCTGCACCAGCTTGACCAGCTCCTCCTCGGGAATCAGGAGTTGGCCGGCCAGCTTGACGGAAGACACGGTGTATTTCTCGCCTTCCGTAATATTGATGGTGATGAAGATGTCCTGCTTGTCGGGCGATATGGACACCTGGGTCGACTCGATATTGAATTCGAGGTAGCCCCGATCCAGGTAAAACGAGCGCAAGGTCTCCAGATCCCCGGACAGCTTCTGCTTGGAATACTGGTCGTTCTTGGTATACCAGGTGAGCCAGCCCGGCGTGCGCAGGACCATAAGATCGAGCAGGTCCGACTCCGCAATCGCGCTGGCGCCGATGATATTGATCTGGCGGATCTTGGCGATCTCGCCTTCCACCACTGCGAAATTGACACCCACGCGATTGCGCTCAAGCGGCGTGATGGTCGTCGTTACCTGCACCGCATAATGCCCCTGCGCAAGGTATTGGCGTTTCAGTTCCTGTTCAGCGCGCTCGACCAGTGCACGATCGAAGATGCGGGATTCGGACAGGCCGACTTCACGCAAGGATTTTTTGAGGTCCTCCGGCTTGAATGCCTTCAAGCCGGTGAACTCGAGCGAGGCGATCGCCGGACGCTCGTCGAGGACCACCACCAGCACCTGCCCGTCGATCTCCAGCCGCACATCCTTGAAAAATCCGGTGGCGAACAGCGCCTTGATCGCGGCGGCTGCCTTCTCGTCGTTCATGGTGTCGCCAACCTTGACCGGCAGGTAGGAGAACACCGTGCCTGCTTCCGTGCGCTGGATGCCTTCGACGCGAATATCCTTGATCTGGAATGGCTCGAATGCCATCACGGCACGGGCCATCAGGGCAACGACCAGTCCGGCGAGCAGTTTTTTCTTCATCGGGATAGGCAGGGTCTAGCCTGAAACGAGGCGATTGATATCGTTGTAGAAGGCGAAGGCCATCAGCAGCGCCAGCAAGGCAAAACCGATTTGTTGGCCGATTTCAAGAGCCCGTTCCGACACCGGACCACCCTTGAAAAACTCGACGAGATAATACATCAAATGCCCTCCGTCCAGAACGGGCACCGGTAGCAGATTGAGCACCCCCAGGCTGATGCTGATCAGCGCCAGAAAACGCAGGTAGTAGGTGGGACCGAGGCGTGCCGACTGCCCTGCATAGTCGGCGATGGTGACCGGTCCGGAAAGGTTCTTCCACGACAGATCGCCGGTCAGCATGCGCCCCATCATACGCAAGCTGAGCACCGACGTATCCCAGGTCTGCCCCAGCGCCCGCCCCAGCGCGACGATGGGACCGTGGCTGACCACCGTGGTCATTTCGTGGAGCTCTCCTTTTCCCTCCGCGGCCATCAAGCCAAGGCGACCAAATTTGCGCCCGCCCTCCTCGACCGCTTTCGGTGTCACGACGATCTCCATACCGATTCCGTCACGCACGACGTCGAAGCGCAAGCGAGTATCCGGCGATGCGCGGGCAACTGCGGCCAGTTCCGACCATTCGCTGATTTGCTTGTCGTCGATCGCCAACACCCTGTCGCCGCTCCGGAATCCGGCGACATCGGCCACCGACCCCGGCTGCACATTACCAACCACCGAGGGCAGACGCGGACGAAACAGCAGCAGGCCCAGCGGACGCAAGGGATCCTTCTCCAGTTCCTCGAGGTCGAATTGGTCAATGGCGATGCGAACCACGGACGTTTCACGCTGCAGGCTGACGACATCGAGTTCAACCACCTCCTTATCGAGGGCGTGGCGCATCACCTCCCACCGCAAATCCTGCCAGGTCTGGATCGGCGTGCCATTCACCGCGCGCACGGTACTGCCCTCGCTGATGCTGACCGCAGCTGCCGGGGTTCCGGCGGGAGGCAGCGCCAGGCGTGGCTTCAACTCGGTAACGCCATGGATGAACAAAGCCCAGTACAACACGATCGCCAGCAGGAAGTTTGCGGCCGGTCCGGCGGCCACGATGAATGCACGGCGGCCAACCGACTGACGATTGAACGCGCGGTCGAGTTCGGCGGCCGGAACATCGCCCTCCCGTTCGTCGAGCATCTTGACGTAGCCACCCAGCGGGAATACCGAAATCGCCCATTCCGTGCCGTCCGCACCCTTGCGCCGCATCCAGATGACCTTGCCAAAACCGAATGCGAATCGCAGCACCTTGACATTGCAGGCTCGCGCTGCGAGGTAATGCCCCATTTCGTGCACCACGACCAGGACGGCCAGCGCGACGATGAAGGCTCCGCCATACCAAGCCCAGAGCTGTGGGTTCATCCGCTAAAACGTCGGGAGAGAAGTTCGCTCGCCTTGCTGCGACCTTGCCGATCAGCCTCGATCACCGCATCGAGGTCCGGCAGTTCCTGACGTGGCACAGCATCGAGGGTCGCCGCAATCAGATCGGCAATGCCAAGGAAGGAGAGGCGCCGCTCCAGAAAGGCCGCCACCGCAATCTCGTTGGCCGCATTCAGTACGGCAGCAGCATTGCCCTCGGCGCGCAAGGCGCGGTAAGCGAGTTCCAGGCAGGGAAATCGAACCGGGTCGGGACGCTCGAAGTTCAATTGACCGACAGCAAACAGATCAAGCGGCGAAACGCCGGAATCGATCCGCTGCGGCCAGTTCAAGGCATGGGCAATCGGCGTGCGCATGTCCGGATTCCCCAGTTGCGCGAGTACCGACCCGTCGATGTAGTCGACCAGGGAATGGATCACGCTTTGCGGATGGATCACCACCTCGATGCTGTCCGCCGGCGCATTGAACAACCAGTGCGCCTCGATCACCTCCAGCCCTTTGTTCATCATGGTCGCGGAATCGACCGAGATCTTGCGCCCCATCGACCAGTTGGGGTGGGCCACGGCCTGCTCGGGCGTCACGGTCTGCAGCTGCACATGGGGCGTCGTACGGAACGGACCACCGGAGGCTGTCAGCAGGATGCGACGCACGCCGCTATGGGGCATGTTACCCGCGTAGCCATGTGGCATGGACTGGAACACCGCGTTGTGTTCGCTGTCGATCGGCAGCAGGAGGGCACCCGAGCGCTGGACCTCGGCCATGAATACTGCGCCGGCCATCACCAGCGCCTCCTTGTTGGCCAGCAACACGCGCTTCCCGGCACGCGCGGCCGCCAAGGTCGGTGCCAGGCCGGCCGCACCGACGATGGCGGCCATCACGGCATCGGTATCGGGCAGCGAGGCAACGGTCTCTAGCGCCTGCGGACCATGGAGAATTTCGGTTCCAGGGGCATCGGCAAGCAGTCCGGCGAGGCGCTTCGCCTCCGCCGCCCCCGCCACCACTGCATAGGCCGGACGGAAGCGTCGGCACTGCTCGGCCAGCAGGTCCACTTGCCGATGACCACTCAGGGCAAGCACTTCGAAACGATCCGGATGGCGGGCGAGCACATCCAGGGTGCTGACACCGATCGATCCGGTTGAACCAAGGACGGTGATTTTCATGGGCGCAGCAAATACAGGATCATGGCCGCCACGGGCAGGGTCGAGGTCAGGGCATCAATCCTGTCGAGCACGCCGCCGTGGCCGGGCAGCAACTGGCTGCTGTCCTTGATGCCCGCCTGCCGCTTGAGCAGCGATTCGAAAAGATCGCCCATCACGCTGACCGCGGTAAGCACCAGCAACAGGCAGGCCAGCACAGGCCAGGACAAGGGCAATTTGCTGCCAAGCGGGCTGAGCGAAAGTACCAGGCTGCCATAGATCAGGACACCGACCACCGCACCGGCCACGCCTTCCCAGGTCTTGCCGGGGCTGATGGTCGGCGCCAGCTTGCGGCGTCCGAAGGCGCGCCCGGCAAAGTAGGCGGCAATGTCGGCCACCCAAACCAGCGCCATGACAGCCAGCATCAACCAGGTGTCGACGGCATGCAGCGCCACCATCGCCGCCCAAGTCGGCAGTATCACCAGGGCGCCGAGCAGATAACCGAACATGTCATTGCCGGCCAGGGTCCATTTGTAACGGAACCAGAGCGGCACCACCAGCAACCAGAACGCCGTGGCCAACCCCAGGAGCACAGGCACCAGTTGCGGCAGATTGACCGTCAATTGCCAGCAACAGATCAGGATTGCTCCGCCAAACATGTAGCGAGCGGGCATGTCCTGCTTCATCAGACCCGCCCATTCCCAGGCCGCCAGGGCGGCGATTGCGGCAAACGCGAGGCGCGCGGCCAGGGGCGGCAGGGCAAACAGGATCAGGGCCAGCGCGGCAACCAGCACCAGGGCGGTAAGGATCCGCGTCTTAAGCATCGTGGCCGGTGGCCGGCAGCCCAAAAGTCGGCGCTGGCGACACGGCATTTTCCGTCAATTGTTCGCTGGTGCGGCCAAAACGGCGCTCCCGACGACGATAGGAAAGGATGGCGGCATCAAGCGCGTCGTCGTCGAAATCGGGCCACAGGGTATCGGTGAAGTACAGCTCGCTGTAGGCAAGTTGCCAGAGCAGGAAGTTGCTGATCCGTTGCTCGCCGCCGGTCCGGATGAAGAGATCGGGCTCCGGCGCATACGCCATCGCGAGATGCGGTGCCAGATCGGCCTCGCCGAATGCGCCAACCTTTTCCGGATGTGCCAACGCCAGTTGGTTCATGGCCTGCAGGATGTCCCAGCGGCCACCATAGTTGGCGGCGATGGTCAGCGTCAGGCGATGGTTGTTCGCCGTCAAGGCCTCGCCTTCGCGAATTAACGCCACCAGCCGGGGTTCGAAGGCCGACAGGTCGCCAACGACCTTCAGCCTTACCGAATTGGCGTGCAGTTTGCCGATCTCGCTTTGCAGCGCACTGACGAACAGATTCAGCAGGAAGGAGACTTCCTCGACCGGGCGGCGCCAGTTTTCCGAGGAAAAGGCGAACAGGGTCAGGTACTCGACTCCGCGAGCGATGCAGGCTTTGACCATGGAACGCACGGTCTCCACGCCACGCTTGTGGCCGGCGACGCGCGGCATGAATCGCTTCTTGGCCCACCGCCCGTTGCCATCCATGATAATGGCAAGGTGGCGGGGCACGGCCCCCACTTCCGGGATGGCCTGGGTCGAACTGGTGAATTTCCTTGGCATTCCGTCCCCCCCTACTGATCAGACGGCCATCAGATCCTTCTCTTTTTCCGCCAGCAGGCGATCGACCTCGGCGACATAGCGATCCGTCAGGCGCTGCATGTCATCCAGCGCCTTGCGCTCGTCGTCCTCGCCGATTTCCTTCTTTTTCAGCGCGTCCTTAAGGTGGGCGATGGCATCGCGACGCAGGTTGCGGATTGCGACTTTGGCGTTCTCGCCTTCGTGCTTGATCACCTTGATCAGGTCGCGGCGACGCTCTTCGGTCAGCGCCGGCATCGGCACGCGGATCAACTCGCCCTGGGAGGCCGGGTTCAAGCCTAGGTCCGAATCCCGGATCGCCTTTTCAACCTTGGCCACCATGGGCTTTTCCCAAGGCTGGACACCGATGGTGCGTGCATCTATGAGTGTGAGGTTGGCCACCTGGTTGATCGCCACCATGTTGCCGTAGTACTCGACCTGAACATGATCGAGGAGGCCCGTATGCGCCCGCCCGGTGCGGACTTTTGACAGATCCGCCTTCAGCGACTCCAGGCTTTTCTGCATCTTCTGTTCGGAAGTTTTTTTCAGCTCAGGAATCATGCAGCCTCCTACACGTGAACCAGTGTGCCTTCGTCCTCCCCCATCACCACGCGCTTGAGCGCGCCGGACTTGAAGATCGAAAACACGTTGATCGGCAATTTCTGGTCGCGGCACAGCGCGAACGCCGTGGCATCCATGACCGCCAGGTTGCGGCCGATCGCCTCGTCGAAACTGATGCGGGCGAAACGCGTCGCGCTCGGATCCTTCTTCGGATCGGCGGTGTAGATGCCATCGACCTTGGTCGCCTTGAGCACGATCTCGGCGCCGATTTCGGATCCGCGCAGCGCGGCAGCAGTATCAGTGGTGAAGAAGGGATTGCCTGTGCCGGCACCGAAAATCACGACCTTGCCTTCCTCAAGATAGCGAATGGCCTTGCCGCGGATGTAGGGCTCGACCACCTGCTCGATGTTGAGCGCCGACTGCACGCGGGCGTTGATGCCTGCCTGGCGCATGGCATCGGAAAGCGCCATGGCATTCATCACCGTCGCCAGCATGCCCATGTAGTCGGCAGTGGCGCGATCCATGCCGGTGGCCGTCCCGGCCAGCCCACGGAAGATGTTGCCGCCGCCAATCACCACGCCGGTCTCAACGCCGAGATCAGTGACGGCCTTGATTTCGGCCACGATCGCACCCAGCACCGCCGTGTTGATGCCGTAGGCATCGTCCCCCATCAAGGCCTCGCCGGAGAGCTTGAGCAGGATGCGGCGGAACTTGGGTGCAACCATGGCGCCCTCCCGGATTACTTGTTGCCGGCTGCGGCGGCAGCCTGGGCGGCCACCTCGGCGGCGAAGTCGCTTACCTTCTTCTCGATGCCTTCGCCGACGATGTAGAGGGTGAAGCCTGCCACCGACGCTGCCTTCTGCTTCAGCAGCTGTTCGATGGTCTGCTTGCCGTCCTCGGCCTTGACGAACACTTGCCCGAGCAGGGTCACGTCCTTGAGGTACTTTTGCACCGTGCCTTCGGCAATCTTCTCCAGCATGGCTTCCGGCTTGCCTGCCTCGCGCGCTTTCTCGATGGCGATGCGGCGCTCGGTATCGAGCAACTCGGCCGGTACCCCGGAGGAATCCAGCGCCTTGGGCTTCGATGCGGCAATGTGCATGGCGATGTCCTTGGCCAGCTGCTCATCGCCACCAACCACATCGACCAGGACGCCAATCTTCGATCCACCGTGGATATAGGACGCCAGCTTGCCCTTGGCCTCGACGCGAACGAAGCGCCGAATGCTCATGTTCTCGCCGATCTTTCCCACCAGCGCGGTGCGCGTCGACTCGACGGTACCCTCGCCCAGCGGCAGCGCCGACAGCGCGGCCACGTCGGCCGGCGCCTTGTCGGCCACCAGCTTGGCGCAATCGGCAGCCAACTTGAGGAACTCGTCGTTCTTGGCAACGAAATCGGTTTCGCTGTTGATCTCGAAAATGCTGCCCAGCTTGCCATCGCCAGCGACGTGAATCGCCACCACACCCTCGGCAGCAACGCGGGCGGCTGCCTTGGTCGCCTTGTTGCCCAGCTTGACGCGCAGGATTTCCTCGGCCTTGGCCATGTCGCCACCGGCTTCGGTCAGCGCCTTTTTGCACTCCATCATCGGCGCGTCGGTCTTCTCGCGCAGTTCCTTGACCATGCTTGCGGTAATTTCCGCCATTCTCTTCACTCCAAAACAGTACATCACTCGGGAACCGGCGCCGCGGGGCGCAACGCACCCGCTGGACCGGCCGCCCTCCCTGCGCGGACAACTTACTCGGCGGCGTCCTCGACCTCGACGAACTCGTCGTCGCCGGCCAGCTGCTGCACCACTTCGTTGATCGACTGGCTCTTGCCTTCCAGGATCGCATCGGCCACGCCGCGCGCATAGAGGCGAATCGCACCGGACGAATCGTCGTTGCCCGGAATGACGTAGGCCACTCCTTCCGGCGAGTGGTTGGTATCAACCACGCCGATCACCGGGATGCCCAGCTTGCCGGCCTCGGTAATCGCAATCTTGTGGTAACCGACGTCGATCACGAAAATTGCGTCGGGCAGACCGCCCATGTCCTTGATGCCGCCGATGGACTTGCGCAGCTTGTCGATCTCGCGCTGACGGGTCAGGGCTTCCTTCTTGGAGAGCTTCTCCTGGCCGCCTTCCTCGATCGCCTGCTCAAGATCCTTGAGGCGCTTGACGGAAAGCTTCAGCGTCTTGAAGTTGGTCATCATGCCGCCCAGCCAGCGGTCATCGACATAGGGCATGCCGCAACGCTGTGCCTCTTCGGCAACAATTTCGCGCGCCTGGCGCTTGGTGCCGACGAACAGGATGGTGCCCTTCTTGGCCGCCATCTTGCGGACGAAGGCCATCGCCTCGTTGTACTTGGCGAGGGTCTTCTCGAGGTTGATGATGTGAATCTTGTTGCGATGGCCGAAAATGAACGGGGCCATCCTGGGGTTCCAGAAACGGGTCTGGTGGCCGAAATGAACGCCGGCCTCCAGCATCTGGCGCATGGTAGTGCTCATCGATTGTCTCCGATATGGGTTGAAACCGCCGCCCGGCCGTGCTGCTCAACGCGACTCGCGTTCAGCCACCCTATCGGCGCCGGGCGTGTGGATTTTGCCCGGGACCACCCCGGACAAGCTTGCGATTATAGCCGAGCAGGCGCAATTGGCACAAGGCCTGCCTATGACCTGCTGCGACATTGCGGCAGGTCTTCGCCCGGTCGCTGCAAGCCTATGCGATAAGTAGTATCTTCCACATTCCGCGCGCATTTTTCCCAGACTCCCACTCAGCCGGAGCACACGATTCGTGAGCCTTTTGACCAAAAGCCGCCTTGCCGCGGATGCCGAAATCGACCATCAGTTTCGCAGCCACGCGCCGCTCGACCGTTTCGATCCGACCCGAACCAATGTATCTCCCGCGATCCGCGAGGCCATCAGCGACACCGCACCAATCGAAGCCATCGTCCTGACCGTCGATATTCGACGTTCCTCCTGCGTGCTGAAGGAATCCATCGAGATTCCCCAATACGCAAAAATCCTCGACGATTTCGTCGCCGAATTTCGTACCGTGTTGCATTATCACGGAGGCTGGTTCGACAAGTTCACCGGCGACGGCTTCATTTGCTACTGGCTGGTGGAGCAATCGTTTTCCGAACGCATGGAGACGGTGCTGGACTTCTGCTGCTCGGTCATGAACAACTTTCGCAGTTATTACTACCCGGCCTTCGTCGGCAACATGCGCAACGAACCGGCGGGGATCGGCCTGTCGATCGGCGTGGATGCAGGTCCCTGCTACCTGACGCCAATTGTCGGCGACCTGACCATCATCGGTTCACCCATCGTCGGCTCGGTACGCATGTGCGACACCTGCCCCCCCTACCATCTGCTGCTCAACGCCTATCCCGGCAGCCGATTGCGCGAAGGCATGACCAGCAGCAGCGGCCGGCTGTCGGACGACATTACCTACCAACTCCAGTCCAAAACGGTCGCCACCAAGGAATACCCGGACGGGCAAACTGCCTATTCCGTGGAGTTTTTCCGCAAGGGCGAACGCCTGTTCTACTAGGCCTGGCCAGCCGACTCCTTGCCTGCCACCACTCCGGCGCAGGCTAGAATGCGGGTTCCCAACCGCTAGCCGCACTCATGGCCATTTCCATCAAATCCGCCGACGACATCACCGCAATGCGGACCGCCTGTCGCCTGGCTGCCGAGGTCCTCGACTACATCGAGCCATTCGTCAAACCGGGCGTCACTACGGCGGAACTTGATCGCCTGTGCCACGACTACATGGTCGACGTCCAGGGCTGCATTCCTGCCCCTCTGAACTACGCCCCGCCCGGCTATGCCCCTTACCCGAAATCGATCTGTACCTCGGTGAATCATCAGGTTTGCCATGGCGTGCCGAACGATCGCGCGCTCAAGAAGGGCGACATCGTCAACCTCGACATCACCACCATCAAGGATGGATGGCATGGCGATACCAGCCGCAGCTTTTGCGTCGGCGAAACGTCCATCATGGCGCGCCGGCTGGTGACCATCACGCACGAATGCATGTGGGCCGGCATTGCCCAGGTCAAGCCGGGCGTCCATCTCGGTGCAATCGGTGCCGCCATCCAGAAATATGCCGAGGGCGCCGGCTACTCGGTAGTCCGGGAATTCTGCGGTCACGGCATCGGCCGCAACTTCCATGAAGAACCTCAGGTGCTCCATTACGGCAAGGCCGGCGATGGGCCGATCCTGCAACCGGGAATGGTGTTCACCATCGAGCCGATGATCAATGCGGGCAAGGCCGCAATCTCCGAACTGCCTGACGGCTGGACCATCGTCACCAAGGATCGCAGCCTGTCGGCGCAATGGGAACATACGGTTTGCGTCACCGAAACCGGCGTGGAAGTCCTGACGCTTTCGGCCGGGGCCCCGCCCTGCCCCGAGCACATCAAGATAACGCCCTAGGGACCACCTCGGGACAAAGGTCGGCCATCGAATGCAGGATTTGCGCGAACTCGCGACGCACTCGCGCCAGCGCCTGGCCGAGGGCCAGCAAGCACTTATTGGCGACTGGCGCCGGGAGAAGGATGGCGCCAAGTTGCTGGCCGGGCGCGCTGCCCTGGTCGACGAGATACTCCGCGCCGTCTGGAACGCACTGGCGATGCCGGAACTTTGCACCCTCGCCGCCGTTGGCGGTTACGGACGCGGCGTGCTGCATCCCGGCTCCGATGTCGATCTCCTGATCCTGGTGCCAGATGCCGCACATACGGCCTGCAATCCGGATTCTGCGCAGCGTCTCGAGCAATTGATCGGCCTGTTGTGGGACATCGGCCTCGACATTGGCCACAGTGTACGCAGCATCGATCAGTGCCTGGATGAAGCCGAGCGCGACATCACGGTGCAGACCGCCTTGCTGGAGGCGCGCTTCCTTGCCGGATCGAAAGCCCTGTTCAAGGACTTCGAGCAGAGTTTCAATGCCAGCCTGAAGCCGGAGGAATTCCTCAAGGCCAAGCGACTGGAGCAGGCGGAGCGCTATGCCAAATTCAACGACACGCCCTACAGCCTGGAACCGAACTGCAAGGAAAGTCCGGGCGGCATCCGTGACCTCCAGGTAATACTGTGGGTCGCTCGCGCCGCCGGCATCGGTGACGACTGGAAATCCCTTGCACGCGCCGGTCTCATCTCGTCGATCGAAGTTCGGCAGTTCGAGCGCGTCGACCAGTTGTTGCGAGATTTGCGCATTGAATTGCACCTGCTGGTCGGACGTCGAGAGGAAAGGCTGCTGTTCGACCACCAGGAGAAGCTGGCCGCCGCCCTGGGAATTCAGGCAACCGAATCAAAGCGTGCCTCCGAAGTATTGATGCAGCGCTACTACCAGAACGCGAAGCTGGTTACCCAGCTCAATTCCCTGGTGCTGCAGGAACTAGACCAGCGCCTGGTACCCTCCAAACTGGGGCCGCCGATCATCATCGACAGCCATTTCCAGATGGTGCGCGACCAACTCGACGTGCGCGACGAACTGGTGTTCAAGGAGTATCCACGCGCCATACTGGAGTGCTTCCTGCTGCAGATGCAGCGCTCCGAGATCAAGGGTATGACGCCGCGCACCCTGCGCGCGCTGTGGCGTGCACAAGGCGGCATCGATGCGGCCTTTCGCCGCGATCCGGCGAATCGCGCCCTGTTCCTCAGCCTGTTCCAGCAGCCGCACCTGATCCACGCACTGCGCCGCATGAACCAGTACGACATCCTGGGTCGCTACCTGCCGGCCTTCGGCCGCATCGTCGGCCAGATGCAGCACGACTTGTTCCACGTCTATACCGTGGACCAGCACATCCTGCAGGTCATGCGCAACCTGCGGCGCTTTGCCATGCCGGAATTCGCCCACGAGTATCCGTTCTGTTCGCGCCTGATGGCCGGTTTCGAAAAGCGCTGGCTGCTTTACCTCGCAGCGTTGTTTCACGACATCGCCAAGGGGCGCGGCGGCGATCATTCGCAGTTGGGCAAGCGCGACACGGCAAACTTCTGCCGCGACCACGGCATCGACGACGCCGATACCGCGTTGCTGGTGTTCCTGGTCGAGCATCACCTCACCATGTCGCAGGTTGCGCAAAAACAGGACCTCGCCGACCCGGAAGTCGTGCTTGCCTTCGCCCGCAAGGTCGGCGACATGCGCCGCCTGACGGCGCTGTACCTCCTGACGGTCGCCGACATTCGTGGCACCAGTCCCAAGGTGTGGAACAATTGGAAGGGCAAACTGCTGGAAGACCTGTTTCGCATGACCGCCAGCGTGCTGAAGGGCACCGCCAGCCTGCAATTGTCAGGCGTGGCAGAGCGCCAGGAGGAGGCGCGCCGTCTGCTGCGCTACCACGGTCTGCGGCCGGACGTCGAAGTGGCCTTGTGGAACCAGCTCGACACGGCCTACTTCATGCGCCATGGGGCCGATGAAATCGCCTGGCATACACGCACCCTGTACCACTGCCCGGACAGCGAACAACCCGTGGTCCGGGCGCGTCTCAACCCAACCGGAGACGGCCTGCAGGTGATGGTCTATGTGCGCGACCAAGCCCTGCTGTTTGCCCGCCTATGCGGATTTTTCGCCAGACTCGGATACAGCATCGCAGACGCCAAGATACACACCACGCGTCACGGCTGGGCCCTCGACAGTTTTGCGGTGTTTGCCGCCGATGCCAGCCAGTCCCATCGCGACATGATCCAGCTGGTGGAGCACGGGATACGCGAGAACCTGGAAAAGCTGCCGCCCCTGCCCGCCGCGCTCGGCGGACGCCTGTCCCGACTGGTGCGGCATTTTCCGATCACGCCGGAGGTCGAAATTCGCGCCGACGAGCGGGGCAGTCACTACCTTATGAATGTCACCGCGGCGGACCGTCCCGGCTTGCTGTTCGGCATTGCCCGCGTCCTCGGGCAACACGGAATCACGCTGCATACGGCGAAGATCGCCACGCTGGGAGAACGGGTCGAGGACGTCTTCCTGATCAGCGGCAAGGAACTGTCACAGACGGCCACCCTGGTGCGACTGGAGCAGGACCTGCTGGCGACCTTGCAGGTCTGAACCGGCTACGACGACTTCCCTTCGTCGAGGTGGCGGGGCAACTGGTACTTGAGGCACTCGCCGAGGCTGGCGACATCCAGCGCCAACTCGGGTCTCGGCCTCAACCGCAAAGCCAGGGATCCCTGCTCGCCGCAGGGCGCCATGCTGTCGATCTTCATGCATTCCCCCGAGGAGCAGCCCCAGGCCCTGGCCTGGCAACGGCCAATGGCATCGATTACCGACTGGGCATTGCCGCCGACCTCTTCGAAGCGTATGACAATCTCTTCGCCCTGCTTTTCGATCTGGTACTTCATCTCCCCCTCCCGACCGGTCTTTTTCAGGCTATTTTAGTCTTGGGCAACGGCTACAGGGGAACCTCGCTTCAGCCGCGCATGCCCAGCGAGGCTTCGAGCTGTCGGACCAGCCCGATCAATTGCGGACGTACCTCGCCCAACAGGAACTCCCGCGACAGGGTGAACGAAGGCCCCCCGCAATTGATTGCCATCGGTGGCAAGCCGCCACCCGGTCGCAACGGCACGGCAATCGCGTTGACGTCGGATTGCCATTCACCGAAGGAACTGACGCAACCGGTCTGCCGATACTCCGTCAGCGAACGCTCGATGCCATCGCGGATGGCCGGCCACGCCACCTCGTCGAGCTCGCGCACACGCTCCATGACATCTTCACGCTCGCGCTCGGGAACCATGGCCAGATACGCCCGCCCCATCGCCGTGGTGGCGATGGGAATGCGCGAGCCGATATCGAGCGACAGCGTCAGCGCCGCCGAGCTGCGCGCATTCCCGACGTAGATCATCGATAGGCGATCGCGACTGCCGAGCGACACCATGGCCTTGGAAAAATCCGCCAGCTCCTGCATCAGCGGGCGCGCCAGGTCGCGCACGTCGAGGCGTGCCAGCATGGCACTGCCCAGAGCGAGGGTCGACGTGCCGAGACGATACTTCCCGGTCTCCTCGACGAACACCAAATAGCCCAACTTGGTCAGCGTATAGGTGAGGCGCGAGACGGTCGACTTGGGCAGGCGACAGCGCTTGGCGATATCCTGATTGCCCAGCATTTTTTCGCCGGAGCTGAAGCACGAAAGCACCGACAGGCCGCGTGCCAGGGCCGTGACGAAATGCCTGTCTTCCTTGGCGGGCAGCGTCGGAACGGGCGGCGGAACAATGACAGAAGACTTTTTGGCATTGGCCATTTCATTCCTCCCCAAGATCGGTCGCGGCGGATAGCGCCCGCCGCGCGGCATGATATTCACGCTCGAGTCGCCGTACAACCTCGGCGGCAGGCGCCACTTCATCGATCGTCCCTACACCCTGGCCGACACCCCAGATGTCACGCCAGGCCTTGGTCCGGTCGGAGCCGAAGCTCATGCTGGTCTTGTCGCGCGGCGGCAGGTTATCGGGGTCCAGGCCCTGGGCGACAATGCTCGGCCGAAGATAGTTGCCATGTACGCCCGTAAAGTAGGGCGTATAGATCACGTCTGCCGCGCTGCTGGCGAGGATCATCTGCTTGTAGCCATCGGCAGCATTGGCTTCAATGGTAGGAATGAAGCGCGTACCGATGTAGGCCAGGTCGGCCCCCATCGCCTGGGCCGCAAGGATCTGTTCGCCCCGCGTCATGGCGCCCGACAGGGCAATCGGCCCATTCCAGAAACGGCGCACCTCGGCAACCAGCGCAAACGGACTCAGCGTACCCGCATGGCCGCCGGCCCCTGCCGCCACAAGGATCAGGCCGTCCACGCCGGCCTCGAGCGCCTTCTGTGCATGACGAACATTGATCACGTCGTGGAACACGATGCCGCCGTAGGCATGGACATCCTTGACCACATCGCCCGGCGCGCGCAGGCTGGTGATGATCATCGGCGCCTTGTGCTTCACACATAGCGCGATGTCGTGGTCGAGTCGGTCGTTGGAGTGATGAACGATCTGATTGACCGCGAAGGGCCCGATCTTGCGTCCGGGCTCGGCACGTCGAGCCGCCGCGATCTCCTCCGTCATCATCGCCAGCCACTCGTCGAGCAGTTCCTTCGGCCGCGCGTTGAGCGCCGGAAAGGAACCGACGATGCCCGCCTTGCATTGCGCCAGCACAAGGTCTGGCTGGGAAACGATGAACATCGGCGCGCCTATGACCGGTAGCGAAAGGTTGTCGGCCAATACCTTGGGCAAACTCATGAACAGAACTCCTACGTCGTAATGCGCGCCCGCCCGGTCATGCGCCAGGCGGGAAACAGCGCAAGGAAATAAACCAGCGCGATCAGAAAGAAGCCCTCCTGCATCGGCTGCAGGCCATGCACGGCATCCAGTTGTCGCTCACGCGCCTCGAGGAACAGCGCGATCAGCGTGACTCCGAGGGCCCCGCCCAATTGGCGAAAGAAGTTGATCGAGGCCGGCCCGGCGGCTTCGCTACCATAGGGAAGCAAGCGCAGCGCGCCGGCATTCAGCCCCGGAATGATCAGGCCCAGCCCGACACGGCCCACGGCGACCCAGAGCGCCAGCAACCAAAACCCGGTCAACGTCGAGGAAAACCCCATAAGGATTGCCGACAGCGCAAAGCAGGCCAGTCCGGCCATCGCCACCCGATTCGACGGAAAGCGGTCGGCAAGCTTGCCCGCCTGAAACAGCACCACGGCCAGCACCGCACCGCCGGGCAGCAACATCAGGCCGGCCTCATAGCCGCTGAAGCCGAGACCGATCTGCGCGAAGACGGGCGCAAGGTAAGTCGAGCCATAGATCCCAACGCCATAAGCCAGGGCGACCAGGGTCGCGGCGCCGAAGCCGGCCTCGCGGAAAATGCGGAAGTCGAGCAGGGGATGCAGGGTGGTGCGTTCCCAGACCACGAACGCCGCAGCCAGCACCAGGCCGAGGAGCAAGGCCAGCGAACCGGCCAGCGGTTGCCGAATCAGGGCCGCCAGGCCGCCGAGCACCAGGCAGAGCGCCAGCACCACCAAGCCAAGGCCCGGCAGGTCAAGGGGGCGCTTGTGTGCATTGGGCAGGGCGCGGCCGGCGACGACATAACGTGGAGCCAGGGCGATCGCCGCCAGGCAGAGCGGCACCGTTACCAGGAACACGGCCCGCCAGCCGAAATGGTCCACCAGCAAGCCGCCCGCCACCGGCCCCACCGCCGGCGAAAGCACGATGCCCAATCCATAGGCGCCCATTGCCCGCCCGCGCTCTTCTGGCGGGAACACGTCGATGATGACCAGCATGGAGAGCGGCTGGATCAGGCCGGCAATGCTGCCCTGGCCGATACGGCATAGCGCCAGCAGTTCGAAGCGATCGCTGAACGCCGCGAGTACGGAAAACATCACCAGCAGAACTAGTGCGCCGACGAAGGCACGGCGCAGCCCGAAACGCTGCATCGCCCATGTCGCCAGCAGCATCGACGTGGTGGTGGCGGCCAGGAAACCGGTGGACAACAGTTGCACCTGGTCATGCCCGACGTGAAACGCGCGAATGATTTCCGGCAGGGCCACATTGACCACCGTGGCCTCCATGATCGCCGACACGGTGCCAAGCATCACCGTCAGCACCGCCCACCAGCGGTAGCCGGGACCGTGGCGATGGAACATGGCGGCGACCTCTGCCTGCCGGGCTTGGGTTTCTGCGCTCATCTACAAGTTGGTGATCCAGTTTTCAGTATCTCGTTCCGGATAGTGGCACGACGACCAATCCACCGTCAAGGCGGCCCTGCCCTGTTGATTCTTGGAATTGCCATGATTTTAGCGGATCACAAGGATGATTGACTTTTCATGGGCGGAGGCGAAGAATTCGGGACTCGTCATTTTCTCAGAACAAAATTCCGCTATGCAGAATTTTATAGGTGGTAAGCCGTGACCCAGAGCACCGACCTGCTGGCCTTCGGACGGCGCATCCTTGCCGAGCAACCCTTCAGCACGCTGCTCGGCGCCGAACTCACGGCATTCGAGTCGGGGCGCGCCGAGCTGCGCCTGGCGGTGCGCCACGAACTCAAGCAGCAATATGGCTTCGTCCATGGCGGCGTGCTCAGCTACCTGGCGGACAACGCGCTGACCTACGCCGGCGGCAGCGCCCTTTCGGGGCAAGGGATCGTCACCTCGGAGTTCAAGATCAACTACCTGAGGCCGGCCCTCGGCGAGACACTGGTTGCACGGGCCCAGGTGATCCACGCCGGCAAGTCGCAAGCAGTCTGCCGTTGCGACGTGTTTGTCCTGACTGGCACGGAAGAGAAGCTCTGCGCAACGGCACAGGGAACCATCACCGCCCCCACCAATTTCGCGACCAAGGAGCCCTAGGTGGATCTCGATTTCAGTCCCGAGGAAAACGCCTTCCGCGAGGAGGTTCGCAAGTTCGTCACCGACAGGCTGCCGTCGCACATACGCCACAAGGTGATGAACGGCATCCATCTGGAGCGCAACGACCACGTGCTCTGGCAACGCACCCTGCATCAGCGCGGCTGGGGCGGCGTCGGCTGGCCGAGGGAGTTCGGCGGGCCGGGCTGGACGCCCACCGAGCTTTACATCTTCGAGGAGGAGTGCGCCAAAGGTGGCGCGCCGCGCCTGATCTCCTTCGGCCTCAAGATGATTGCACCGGTATTGATGGCCTTTGGCAACCCGGAACAACAGGCGCGCTACCTGCCGAAGATCATGTCGGCCGAAGAATGGTGGTGCCAGGGCTATTCCGAACCCGGCGCCGGCTCCGACCTCGCGTCGCTCAAGACGCGTGCAGTCCGCGACGGCGACCACTACATCGTCAATGGCCAGAAGACCTGGACCACGCTGGGCCAGTACGCCGACTGGATCTTCTGCCTGGTGCGCACCGACCCGGAAGCCAAGCCGCAGCGCGGCATCTCCTTCCTGCTGATCGACATGAAATCGCCGGGGGTCACGGTGCGCCCGATCATCACCCTCGATGGCGCACACGAGGTCAACGAGGTCTGGCTGGAAGACGTCCGCGTGCCCGTGGCGAATCGCATCGGCGAAGAAAACCAGGGCTGGACCTATGCCAAGTTCCTGCTCGGCCATGAACGCACCAACATCGCCGGCATCGGCATCGCCAAGCGCGAACTGGCACGCCTCAAACGCATTGCCGCCGCCGAGGGACGGCTCGACGACGCCCTCTTCGCCGCGCGCGTAGCACAGATCGAAATAGACCTCATGGCGCTCGAAATCACCAATCTGCGCGTGCTGTCGGCTGAAGGGGCACACCAGGCGCCCGGGCCGGAGGCCTCGATCCTCAAGATCAAAGGCTCGGAAATCCAGCAGGCGATCGCGGAACTGATGATGCAGGCGGTCGGCATCGCCGCACTGCCCTTCCACCAGACCGGGATTGGCCCGGATTACGCCGACAATCTCGCCGCTGGCTACTGCAACCTGCGCAAGCTGTCGATCTTCGGCGGCTCCAACGAAATCCAGAAAAACATCATCTCGCAGATGATCATGGGACTGTGAGGCCGCCGCCATGAATTTCGACTTCACCGACGACCAGCGCGCGCTGGCCGACACCGTCCGTCGCTTTGTAGCCAAGGACTACGATTTCGAGCGCCGCCGTGCCATTCGCGACTCGGCCGCCGGCTGGAGCCGCGCCGTCTGGCAGGAGCTGGCCGAACTCGGCGTACTGGCCATCGGCATCGACGAGGACCATGGCGGCCTCGGCTATGGCCCGCTGGAAACCGGGCTGGCGATGAATGCCTTTGGCGCCGCCTTGCTGGTCGAACCCTATCTTGCCGCCGCTGTGGTCGCCCCGGCACTGATTCGCCGTGCCTCCAGCACCGACTTTCAACGCCACTGGCTGCCGCGGATCGCCTCGGGCGAAAACATCGTGGTGTTCGCGCATCATGACGCCCGCGGCGATCCCGTGCGCGTCGCCGACGGCGCGCTCAGCGGGCGCAAGACCGTGGCAGCCCACGCCGACTGTGCCGACCTGCTGCTGGTATCGGCGCGGGCCACCGACGGCAGCACGCGGCTGTTTGCACTCGCCCCGACGACACCGGGCGTCACGCTGCGTAGCTACCCGACGCTCGATGGCCAGCGCGCGGCGGACGTACAGCTCGACCAGGCCGTGGCCACGGAAGTCGGCGCTGGCGACACGGCGACCGATGCGACGCAGGCCATCGACGCCGCGCTCGACATCGGCCTCGCGGCGCTCTGCGCCGAAGCCGTAGGCATCATGGAAGCCACCGTGGCCGCCACAGTCGACTACCTCAAGACCCGACGCCAGTTCGGCCAACCCATCGGCCGCTTCCAGGCGCTTCAGCATCGCATGGCCGACATGCTGCTGCACCAGGAACAGGCGCGCTCGATGAGCTATCTTGCCGCCATGCACTGCGCCAATCCGGACCAGGTTCTGCGCCAACGCACGCTGTCCGCCGCCAAGGTCACCGTCGGCCAGGCCTGCCGCTTCATTGCCCAGAACGCGGTGCAGCTGCATGGAGGCATGGGCATGACCGACGAACTGATCCTGAGCCACTGGTTCAAGCGCCTCACCGCCATTGAAATGAGCTTCGGCGATACCGATTTCCACTTGCAACGTTTCGCCGCGCAGCTGTCGCGGGGAGCGCGGGCCGCGTGACAGCCGCCCTCGCCTGTGGCGACCTGCGGCGCAGCGGGGCCGAGATCGAGGCACGCGCCGCCCGCCTCGCCGGCGGCCTGGCCCGTCTCGGAATCGACGACGGCGACGTGGTTGCGGTGATGTTGCGCAACCTTCCGGCCTACATCGACATCATCCAGGGCTGTCGCATCGCCGGCGCCTACTACTGCCAGATCAACTGGCACTTCAAGCGCGACGAAGCCGGGTTCATCCTCGCCGATAGTGGCGCCAAAATGCTGTTCATCCAGCCCGACCTCTTGGCCGAGATCGCCGCCGCGATTCCGCCCGGGGTGCAAGTGGTCCTGGTCGATGCTGATGGCACCCATGCTGCGGGCTTCGACGCCTGGCTGGCGGCACAGCCCGCGTTCACCGGCGCGGCACGCTGGCCGCGCGGCCACATGGCCTATACCTCGGGCACCACCGGGCGGCCCAAGGGCGTGCGCCGCCTGCCGCCAAACCCAGAGCAGCAGGCACTGGCCGCCCAAGTTTTCAAGGAAGCGCTGGGTATCTACCCTGGCGTGCGCAGCCTGGTGTCGGCGCCGCTTTACCACAGCGCGCCGAGTTCCTTTGCCCAGCAATCGATGTTGCAGGGCGACTTGCTGGTGCTGGAAGAACGATTCGATGCCGAGGCCACCCTGGCGCTGATCGAGCGCCATCGCATCGATACCGCCTATCTGGTGCCGGTGATGTACGTGCGCCTATTGCGCCTGTCGCCCGAGGTCCGCGCCCGCTACGATCTATCGTCGCTGAGCTTCGTCGCCTCGACCGGGTCGCCCTGCGCTCCCGAGGTGAAGAGGGCCATGATCGACTGGCTGGGCCCGGTGATCCATGAATCCTACGCATCGAGCGAGACCGGCTACATCACCGTGATCTCGTCGCCGGATGCACTGCGCAAACCGGGCAGTGCCGGCAAGGCGGTCGGCCGGGCGCTGATCCGTATCCTCGACGATGCCGGCCGGGAACTGCCGACAGGTGAGATCGGACGCATCTATGCCCACCAGCCAGCCTATTCCGACTTCAGCTATCACGGCAACGACGCCGCCCGCCGCGAGGTGGAACGCGACGGCCTGGTCAGCGTCGGGGACATGGGCTTCCTTGACGACGAGGGCTTTCTCTACGTCTGCGATCGCGCTTCGGACATGGTGATTTCAGGTGGCGTGAATATCTATCCGGCAGAGATCGAGCACGTGCTGATCGGCCTGCCCGGCGTTGCCGATTGTGCCGTGGTCGGCATTCCCGATGACGAGTTCGGCGAGTCGCTGGCGGCGCAGGTGGTCGCCGAAACCGGCGCCATTCTCGATGTCGATGTCTTGCGCCACGAACTGGGCCTGCGCATTGCCGGCTACAAGGTGCCGCGCCGCATCGACATCGTCACCGCCCTGCCGCGCGACGACAACGGCAAGTTGCTGAAGCGCAAGATCCGCGACGCCTACTGGAGCGGTAGTTCGCGCCGGATATGAGCACCTGTCCGCATCCCTTCGACGAGGCCATCGCACTCCGGCCGGAACCGCCGAATCGCTGGCACGGTCGCACCAGCGAGGCCTACTGGAACATGGTCAGCCCCTATGGCGGCGTCACCGCCGCAGTCATGATGCGCGCCATGCTCGACCACTCCGAACGACGTGGCAGCCCGCTCTCGTTCACCCTGAACTTTCTCGCACCGATCGATGCCGGCGAATTCGTGGTCGAAACCGAACTGGTGCGCGCCAATCGCAGCAGCCAGCATTGGGCGATCCGCCTTGCGCAGCACGGCAAGGTGCTGGCCCTGGCGATCGCCATCTGCGCCCAGCGCCGCGCCACCTGGGGCCAGGTCGAAGCCGCCTGTCCGGAAGTCCCCCCGGCCGCACAATGTCCCGTGGCGCCGCCGCGCAAGGCCACTGGATTCCTCCAGCGCTACGAGTTCCGCATCGTGCGCGGCAAGCCCTTCGCCGAGAACGCCGACAGCCTCTCCCATGTCTGGGTCGCCGACAACCCGCCGCGCCCGCTCGACTTCGCCTCGCTTACCGCACTGTGCGACAGCTTCCTGCCGCGCATCTTCCTCAGGCGGCCGGATTTCGTGCCGATCGGCACGGTATCGATCAACATCTACTTCCATTGCGGCGAGGATGCCCTCGCCCGCCAGGGCGCCGCGCCGCTGCTCGCCGTGGCCCAGGCCCAAGCTTTCAGCGATGGCCACTTCGATCACCATGGCCATGTCTGGAGCTCGGATGGCAGCCTGCTTGCCACCACGCAACAGCTGGTCTGGTACAAGGAATGAACCTCTCCAAGGAGCCGTCAACATGATGCAACATGCCCGCGCCGTCGTCAGCCGCGAAATCGGCAAGCCCGTCGTCGTCGAAACCGTCAGCGTCGATCCGCCGCAGCGCGGCGAGGTGATGATCAAGCTCGCTGCCTGCGGCGTATGCCACAGCGATCTTTCCGCCACCAACGGCACCATTCCCTTCCCGTTGCCGGTGGTGCTGGGCCACGAAGGAGCCGGCAGCATCGTCGCAGTGGGCGAAGGCGTCAGCGGCTTCGCGCTTGGCGACCACGTCGTCAGCTCCTTTGTCAGCATGTGCGGCAAATGCCGCTATTGCCAGACCGGTCGCCCGCAGCTGTGTGACCAGGCTGCCAAGGCGGGCTATTCCCTGCCCGACGGCAGCACGCGTTTCAAGGATGCTGCCGGCAATCCCCTCAATGTCTTCTCCGGCTGCGGGGTGATGGCGGAGTACGCCACCTTGCACATCGACAACGTGGTCAAAATCGACGCGGCGATGCCGCTCGACAAGGCGGCCCTGATCGGTTGCGGCGTGATGACGGGCGTCGGCGCGGCGGTCAATACGGCACGCGTCGAGCCCGGCTCGGTCTGCGTCGTATTCGGTTGCGGCGGCGTTGGCCTCAACGCCATCCAGGGCTGCGTGATCGCCGGCGCGCGCAGCATCGTTGCTGTCGATACCGCGGATGCCAAGCTGGAAATGGCGCGTCAGTTCGGCGCCACCCATACCCTGAACCCAAAGGCCGAGGAGAACCTCGTCAAGTCGCTGAAGAAGCTCACCGAGGGCGGCGCCGACTATGCCTTCGAGTGCGTCGGCCTCGGCGAGATCGCGGCACAGGCCTACGGCTGCCTGCGCAAGGGCGGCACCGCAGTGGTGGTCGGCGTTGCCGGCCCCAAGGACAGCACGACGATCCGCACCTCCAGCCTGACCTTCGAGGAGAAGACGCTCAAAGGCAGCTACTTTGGCTCCGCCCGCCCGCAGCAGGATTTCCCGAGCCTGATCGGACTCTATCGCGGCGGCCAGCTCAAGCTCGACCAGCTGATCACCCGCACCTACTCGATTGAGGAAGCGCCCCAGGCATTCGCCGACCTCGCCGAGGGCCGGAATGCACGGGGTGTGATATTGTTTTAGCCTCAAATATCGGCCAGGGGAGCATTCTGGTGAGGCAACGCAAGCTGCATGTCCTGCATCGCCCGGCAAAGCAGGCCAACGGTCATCCGCCGCTGGTCTTCGTGCACGGCGGATACATCCATTCCGGTTGCTGGGATCTCAATTTCCTGCGCCATTTCAATCAGCTTGGCTACCACTGCCATGCCCTCGACCTCTCCGGTCATGGCGCAAGTGAATGCCGTGATGATTTGCATCACTACGACATCGACCATTACGCCGGCGATGTTGCCCAGGTGGTCGACAGCCTGTCGCATCCACCAGTCCTGATCGGCCATTCGATGGGCGCGCTGGTAGTGCAGCGCTATCTCGAAAAGGGAACTGCGGCGGGAGTGGTGATGATGGCGCCGGTGCCGAGCACCGGGCTCGCCGCGGCCAGCATCCAGTTGAATGCGCGCCAGCCGGATTTCCTGGTCGAAGCAGCCCGTGCTGTGAGTGGGAAGTACACCGAGAAAACTGTCAGGGTAATGCGCGAAACCTATTTTTCGCCCGATGTCACCCACGAGGAATTCACTGCTTTCAAGCCGCTGGTGCAGGACGAGTCGACCACCGCGATCGCCGAAATGATGGCACTCGCCTGGCGCCCGCCGAAGCGCTCGCGGCCGAAGATTCCGGCGCTGGTGATGGGCGGCGAGAAGGACGCGATTTTCCCTTCCAATCAGCTGCACTTCACGGCCAGCAGCTGGAACGCCGAAACCTTCGTGGTTCCCCGCGCCGGGCACATGATCATGATGGAGCCGCACTGGACGGTCGCAGCCGAGAAGATCGATAACTGGCTGGTGCGCCGGCTGGGCCCGCGGCTGGCTGCCGCTGCCTGACGCCGCCATGTTCAATCGCGCCAGCTTTGGCTTTCTGAGGGAACTGGCCGCCAACAACAATCGCGAGTGGTTCGAGGCCAACAAGGCGCGTTACGAAGCGACGGTGCGCGAACCCGCGCTTGAATTCATTGCCGCAATGACGCCACAGCTCGCCCGCTTTGCCCCGCATTTCCGCGCCGAGCCGCGCAAGATGGGCGGTTCGCTGATGCGTGTGTTCCGCGACACGCGCTTTTCGCGCGACAAGACGCCCTACAAGACCAACATCGGCATCCAGTTCCGGCATGAACTGGGCAAGGATGTGCATGGCCCCGGCTTTTACGTCCATATCGCTAACGACGAATGTTTTTTTGGCGCCGGTTGCTGGCATCCGGAAGCCGATGCGCTCGGCCGCATTCGCGACCAGATCGCCGCCGATCCCAAACGCTGGTTCGCCACCCGCGACGCCGCCAGATTCGCGAGGCACTGGACGCTCGCCGGCGACAGCCTGTCGCGCCCGCCGCGCGGATACTCGGCTGACCACCCGGCGATCGACGACCTGAAACGCAAGGATTTCATCGCGCTCGCCGCGCTGTCGGCGAGCGCGGTTACCGGCGATGGCCTGGTCAAGCTGGCCGCGCAGCGCTTCGCCGAAGCGGCACCGCTGATGCAGTTTCTCTGCGCGGCGCAGGGCGTCCAGTACTGAGCGGCGATAGCCGCGTGCTGCCCATCCTCTACCGCGACGAACACCTCGTCGCCGTGCATAAGCCCGCCGGACTGCTGGTCCACCGCAGTGACCTCGACCGCCATGAAACGCGCTTCGCGGTGCAATTGCTGCGCGACCAGATCGGCCGTCGCGTGCATCCGGTGCACCGCCTCGACAAGGGCACCTCCGGCGTCTTGCTGTTCGCGCTGGATGCCGAATCGGCATCGGCCGTCGGCGCTCAGTTCGAGCGCGATGAAATCGACAAACGCTACCTCGCGGTGGTGCGCGGCTGGCCACCGCAGCGCGGCCTCATCGACCATCCCTTGAGCCGCCGCTTCGACGACTTTGGTCGCAAGCTGGCGCCGGATCAGCGTCCCCCGCCCTTGCCTGCGATCACCGGCTACCGTCGCCTGGCCACCGTCGAACTGCCAGAACCGATGGCGCCCCATCCAAGCTCACGCTACGCCCTACTGGAACTCGCGCCGCGTACCGGACGGCAGCACCAGTTGCGCCGCCATCTGAAACACATCGCCCACCCCATCATCGGTGACGCCACCTGGGGCAAGGGCGCACACAATCGCCTGTTCCAGCGACGCTTCGGCTGCCACCGCCTGCTGCTGGCCTGCACCGCCATGCAGTTGCGCCATCCCGCAACTGGCGCGCCGCTCGCCATCACCTGCACGCTGGCGCAGGACTTCGCCGCGTTAATCGAAGCAT
Organism: uncultured beta proteobacterium; assembly: GCA_903908065.1. Taxonomy (GTDB): domain Bacteria; phylum Pseudomonadota; class Gammaproteobacteria; order Burkholderiales; family Rhodocyclaceae; genus Sulfuritalea. Next base: position 85,372 of record CAIVQO010000011.1, read on the forward strand.
TGTCCTGGAACGATGATGTGCCGACACCAATGTAGAGTCCCAACGACACCAGCATTCCAGCCTCGCCGATAGAGGCATCCCGCCGGTCTGCCTAGAATTCGCGCATGAATCAGACTACCGCCCCGAATCACCTGGTCGTCATATCCACGCCCGATGGCGAGCGCAGCTTCACCGTCAGCGGACTGAGCGGAGAGGAAATTCGGGTACTCCTCGCCAAGGCATCCGAGGGTCGCTTTTTCAAAGTCATCGAGCTCGACACGGCGCAACAGCAGAGCAAAGCGCTGAGTCATCTTTCCGATGCCACCGGCGCATTGGCGATCCTCTTCGTCGTGTCGGCCTTTCTCATCCGTCGCCTGCAACGCTGGATGCAGCAGTAGGCGGAATCCGGCCTGCAAGCCAGGCCAGGCAAACAATCCGGAAATTCGGGGCCGAGTCTGGGATAATGTCGGGTCTTGGGCGCCGTTTCCGGCTCCGCGCCCTACCTTCCCCTGATTGGCCTGCCGCCGGCAGGAAACACATGACTACCACCCAAGACAGTACCGCCACGGGGTTCGAGAACCTCGGGCTGGCAAAACCATTGCTCGATGCGCTCGCCGCCGTCGGCTACGAAACCCCATCGCCAATCCAGGCCACTTGCATTCCTCCACTGCTTGCCGGCCAGGATCTGCTCGGCGAGGCGCAGACCGGAACCGGCAAAACTGCCGCCTTTGCCCTCCCCCTGCTGCAGAAGATCGATCTGGCCCGCGCCGTGCCGCAGGCCCTGGTGCTGACGCCCACCCGCGAGCTCGCGATCCAGGTTTCCGAGGCGCTGCAAAAATACGCCCACTTCCTGCCCGGCTTCCATGTCCTGCCGGTGTATGGCGGACAAAGCATGGTGGTGCAGCTGCGTCAGCTTTCACGCGGCGCCCATGTCATCGTCGGCACACCAGGCCGCGTCATGGACCACCTTGAGCGCAAGAGCCTGATGCTGGACAAGCTGTCGATGCTGGTGCTCGACGAAGCCGACGAAATGCTCCGCATGGGCTTCATCGACGACGTCGAGTGGATCCTCGAACACACCCCGGAAACCCGCCAGACGGCGCTGTTCTCGGCGACCATGCCGGACCCGATCCGTCGCGTTGCGCACAAGCACCTGCGTAACCCGAAGGAAGTCCGCATCAAGGCCGCAACCACCACCGTCGCCGCCATCAGCCAGGCCTACTGCCAGACCCATGCCGGGCAAAAGATGGAAGCCCTGACCCGTGTGCTGGAAGTCGAGGAAGACCTCGATGCCGCCATCATCTTCGTGCGCACCAAGACCGCCACCGTGGAACTGGCCGAAAAGCTCGAAGCGCGCGGCTATTCGGTGGCGGCGCTCAATGGCGACCTGACCCAGGGCCTGCGCGAGCAGGTCATCGACCGCCTCAAGGCCGGCAACATCGACATCCTGGTGGCCACCGACGTCGCCGCGCGCGGCCTCGACGTGCCGCGCATCAGCCACGTCATCAACTTCGACATTCCCTACGACACCGAGGCCTACGTGCACCGCATCGGCCGCACCGGCCGCGCCGGCCGTGCCGGCCGCGCCATCCTGTTCATCACGCCGCGCGAGACGCGGATGCTGAAAGCCATCGAATACGCGACGCGGCAGAAGATCCAGCCGCTGGCGATGCCCAGCCTGTCAGACGTGGCCAACCGGCGCGTAGCGCAGTTTACGCAGCAGATCATCGATGCGCGCAACGAGCAGCGCCTCGATTTCTTTTTCGACATGGTGCGCAACATCGAGGAAACGCACGGTCTCTCGGCGCGCGAAATCGCTGCCACCCTGGCCTGGCTGCAGCAGCGCGAACGCCCTCTGCAAATCGAGGGCGCAAGCGCCGAACGCCCCGCCGCGTCGCCGTATCAGCGCAATGACGAAAAAGTTGCCGTGGCGCCAGCGCCGACTTTTGCATCCGAGGATGCGCCGCCGCGCGAAGGGCGTCGCACCGCGCCGGTGGCGCGACGCGAGTTTGCCAGCGACCGCCTGAGCAAGTACCGCATCGCCGTGGGCCGCAACCAGGGCGTACTGCCCAAGGAAATTGTCGGCGCCATTGCCAACGAAGGCGGCATCGACGGTAAATACATCGGCCAGATCAACCTGTTCGACGATTACAGCACCGTCGAACTGCCGGCTGACCTGCCCAGTGAATTGATGGATGCCCTGCAGCGAATTCGCGTACGCCAGGTGCCGCTCAAGACCCGCCCGCTCGCACCGGGCGAAGGCGTCGATACGCGGCCTGCGCGACGTCCTTCCCCTGCCCGTGAGGGCGGCAAGCCAGAGTGGAAGAAGTCTGACGACACGCGTCCGGCGCGCTCCCGCAGCGACGACACTCGCCCCGCGCCCTGGAAGAAGAACGACGGCGCCAAACCACCCGTGAAGAAAGCCGATGCCGCCAAGCCGGCGTGGAAGAAACGCGAACGCTAGCAACAACGAGGAGTCCGCATGCCCATCTACACACTCGGCGAGCGTCGCCCCACGCTGGGACGCGATGCCTGGATCGCCCCCAACGCCACCGTCATCGGCGACGTTCATCTAGGAGACGAAGCCAGCATCTGGTGGAACGCCGTGCTGCGTGCAGACAACGACCGGATCAGCATCGGAGCCGGCAGCAACATCCAGGACGGTTCGGTGCTGCATGCCGACGAAGGGGTGCCCTTGAGGCTGGGCGCCAACGTCACCGTCGGCCACCTGGTCATGCTGCACGGCTGCAGCATCGGCGAGCAGTCGCTGATCGGCATCAAGTCGGTAATCCTCAACCGCGCCGTGATCGGCAAACACTGCATCATCGGCGCCAACTCTCTGATCCCCGAAGGCAAGGTGATCCCCGAGCGCTCGCTGGTGATGGGCTCGCCGGGCAAGGTGGTGCGCGAACTGAGCGACGAGGAAGTGGCGCGCCTGCTATTGGCCGCGCAGGGCTACGTGGCCAATGCCCGTCGCTATCGGGAACTCCTGCAGCCCGCCTAGGGCAATGCGTCAGGCGGCGAACACTGCTTCCATCTCGCGGCGCACTTTCACCGCTTCGGACGCCGCATCGATCTCCACGTCCTGCCACGACACGGGCATGCCTTGGGCCACTGGCCGCACCAGCTTGACCTTGTGCGCCAAGCCGATCGGCAGGCCGCCCAGGCGTAGCGAACCCGCGGCCGGCAGCAGTTTGCCGTAGACCGTGTAACCGCCCTCGCCGTCGAGCATTTCGCCGGCGGCGAGGTTGCGCTTGGCGATGGCGACCACGTCACCATGCCAGGCGCTCGGCGCTCCCGTGGGTTCGCGGCGCAAGGCGGCGCTGGCGACACTGATGCCCATTTCCAGTCCGATCAAGTGGCAGGGTTTGTACATCGCGGTGTAGTGGCCGGATGGATCGGTCACCAGGCCGTATTCCCTGAAGCAGCGTTCGACGTAGGCGCGATTCCGTTCGTCGGCCGGGGCGAAGGTGACATAGACGCCCCACCGCAGGTCACGAAACACCGGGCGACCATCGCGCTCGACGCTGGAAATCACCTCGACCTGACCGGCATGATGGAGTTGGCCACCCGCACTTCGCGGACGCAGGATGCGCGCCAGATCATCCACACCGCAGGGCGGGAAGGCCAGGCCGTCGGCGGCGGGTGTCAATTGCACCGCATTGGCCACGGCCGCCATCTCGATCGCTGACTTGGTGCCATCGAGGAAGGAATTGAACATTTGCGCATTGAAGTCGCTTGCCGCCACCATCTCGGGCGTGAAGCCGTAGTGGCCCCAGACGGTATCCGGCGTCGATTGGTGGTAGCCCGGCAGGTACTTGGTGCCCTTGCCCGCCGCCACCACCCTGAAACCAGCGGCACGTGCCCAGTCGACCATTTCGCAGATCAGCGCCGGCTGGTCGCCGTAGGCCAGCGAATAGACCACGCCGGCTGCCTCGCAGCGGCGCGCCAGCAGCGGCCCGGCCAGTGCGTCCGCCTCGACGTTAACCATCACGATGTGCTTGCCGTGCTCAGCGCAGGCAAGCGCATGGCGGATGCCGGCGGCCGGCGAGCCGGTGGCGTCGATCACCACTTCAATGCCGTCGGCGGCGATCATCGTCGCCGCATCGTCGCTGAGAAACGTGCTGCCATGGGTCATGGCATCGGACAAACTGCGCGCGACGAACAATTCGTCGGTCCAGCCAGTGCGGCGCAGCGACTCGGCGGCGCGTGCCGGTGACAGGTCGGCGATGGCGGCAATGTGGATACCAGGCGTGACGCGCGCCTGTGCCAGGTACATGGAGCCGAATTTCCCCGCGCCGATCAACAGAACGCGCACCGGGTTGCCGTCATCAGCGCGGCGTTGCAGCAGTCGATGAAGATTCATGGTTTTTTCTGTGGCACCTGGACGAAGACTTCGCCGTCCTTGATCATGCCAAGCTCGTAGCGGGCGCGTTCCTCGATCGCCTCGTAACCTGCCTTGAGGTCACGCACTTCGGCGTCCAGCGCGGCATTGCGCTGCTCCAGCTTCTGATTTACCTCGCGCTGGGCCTGCACCTGGCGTTCATATTCCCAGACGCGGACCCAGCCGCCCTTGCCCAGCCACAGGGGGTACTGCAGCAGGGCAATGATCAGCAGCAGGATCAGCGTCGACCAGTTCATCACTGGGTCGCGCCGCTTACTTCCTCAGGTTGTAGAACGCGTCGAGGCCGGGATAGATCACGGTGTCGCCAAGGTCTTCCTCGATGCGCAGCAGCTGGTTGTACTTGGCGATGCGATCGGAACGGGACAGCGAGCCGGTCTTGATCTGGCCGGCATTGAGGCCGACGGCGATGTCGGCAATGGTCGAATCCTCGGTCTCGCCCGAACGGTGCGAGATGACATTGGTGTAGCCGGCGCGCTTGGCCATCTCGACCGCGGCGAAGGTTTCGGTCAGCGAACCGATCTGGTTGATCTTGATCAGGATAGAGTTGGCGATGCCCTTCTGGATGCCTTCCTTGAGGATGCGCGGATTGGTGACGAAGAGGTCGTCGCCGACGATCTGTACCTTCTTGCCCAGCTTGTCAGTCAGGGTCTTCCAGCCGCCCCAGTCGCCTTCGGCCATGCCGTCCTCGATGCTGATGATCGGGTAGCGGTCCGCCAGCGTCGCCAGGTAGTCGGCGAAAGCCTCGGAACTGAGTTCCAGCTTTTCGGAAGCGAGGATGTACTTGCCGTCCTTGTAGAACTCGGAGCTGGCGCAATCGAGGCCCAGCACCACGTCCTGCCCCGGCGTGTAGCCGGCGGTCTCGATGGCCTTGAGGATCAGCTCGATGGCTTCGTCATTGCCCGAAACGTTGGGCGCGAAACCGCCTTCGTCGCCCACCGTGGTCGGATAGCCTTTCTTGTCCACTAGCTTCTTCAGATGCTGGAAGACTTCGGCGCCACAACGCAAGGCTTCGCGGAAGCTCTTTGCGCCGACCGGCAGGATCATGAATTCCTGGATGTCGAGGTTGTTGTTGGCGTGGGCCCCGCCGTTGATCACGTTCATCATCGGCACCGGCATCGACATCGGGCCGGAGCCGCCGAAATAGCGATACAGCGGCAGGCCGGCCTCTTCCGCGGCAGCCTTGGCCACCGCCATCGACACGGCAAGGATGGCGTTGGCGCCCAGGCGCGATTTGTTGTCGGTGCCGTCGAGTTCGATCATCGCCTTGTCGACGAAGGCCTGCTCTTCGGCATCGAGGCCGATGATGGCTTCCGAAATCTCGGTATTGACGTTTTCAACGGCCTTGCTCACGCCCTTGCCCAAATAGCGCGCGGCGTCGCCGTCCCGCAACTCGATCGCCTCGCGCGAACCGGTGGAGGCGCCGGAGGGCACGGCAGCGCGTCCCATGACGCCGGACTCGAGCAGTACGTCGGCTTCGACGGTGGGATTGCCGCGCGAGTCGAGAATTTCGCGGGCGACGACATCAACGATTGCACTCATGAGGGTTTCCTTCCAGGTAAATTCAAAATCAATAGGCTTCGGCGAGCAGCATGTCGAAATCCGACACGCCGGCGCGCGCCTCGCGTGCGGCGAGATACTCTGGGGAATTGTAGAAGCCGCGCGCCGCTTCCATGCTCGGGAATTCCAGCACCACCAGGCGCTGCGGCTGCCAGCTGCCTTCCAGCGTCTCATAGGGAGCGCCGCGCACCAGGTAGCGCCCGCCATGCTTTTCGACCGCGATCTGCGCCAGGCGGCGATACTCGGCCATGCGCTCGGGATCGGTGGAGCGTGCATCGACCACCATGTAGGCGTGTTTGCTCATGTTGTCATTCCCTGCTTTTTGACCAGCGCATCCAAATCCAGCAGTTGCTCCAGCAGGCCGGCCATTTTCGACAGAGGCCAGGCGTTCGGGCCGTCGGACAGGGCCTTGTCGGGATCGGGGTGGGTCTCCATGAACAGGCCGGCGACACCAACCGCCACTGCCGCCCGCGCCAGCACGGGAACGAACTCGCGCTGACCGCCGCTCTTGTCGCCCTGCCCGCCCGGCAACTGCACCGAATGCGTGGCGTCGAACACCACCGGGCAGCCGGTCTCGCGCATGATCGCCAGGCTGCGCATGTCGGAGACGAGGTTGTTGTAGCCAAACGACGCGCCGCGTTCGCAAACCATGATGCTATCGGCGCCGCCGTTTGCCTCGCGCGCCTTGAGCACCACCTGCTTCATGTCGCCCGGCGCCATGAACTGGCCCTTCTTGATATTCACCGGCTTGCCGGAGGCGGCGCAGGCCTGGATGAAATCGGTCTGGCGGCAAAGGAATGCGGGGGTCTGCAGCACATCGACGACGGATGCAACGGCGGCGACTTCGTGTTCGGCATGCACATCGGTCAGCACCGGAACGCCGAGTTGCTGGCGCACGTCGGCGAGGATCTGCAATCCCTGCTCCATGCCCAGGCCACGAAACGATTTGCCGGAACTGCGATTGGCCTTGTCGTAGGACGACTTGTAAATGAAATTCAGGCCGAGCTTGCGGCAAATCTCCTGCAGGCGTCCGGCGGTATCGAAAGCGAGTTCGCGCGATTCGATGACGCAGGGCCCGGCAATCAGGAACAGCGGCTGGTCCAGCCCGACGTCGAATCCGCAAAGCTTCACAGCGTGACGCCCTTGTGCGCCAGCGCAGCCTTGACATAGGCAATGAACAAGGGGTGGCCGGTGCGCGGATTCGAAGTGAATTCGGGGTGGAACTGGACGCCGACAAACCAGGGATGCGTGGCCGCAGGAAGCTCCATCATCTCCGGCAAGTCTTCGCTCGGCGTGCGCGCCGAAATCACCATGCCTGCGGCCTCGAGCTTGGGGGCGTAGGTGTTGTTGACTTCGTAACGGTGGCGATGGCGCTCGTTGACTTCCTTGCCGTAGATCGTGGCCGCCAGCGTGCCCGGCTTGATCGGGCAGCGCTGCGCGCCAAGGCGCATTGTGCCGCCCAGATCGGAACCGGCGTCGCGCTTTTCGACGCGGCCTTCGCGGTCCTGCCATTCGGTGATCAGGGCCACCACCGGATGCGGCGTATCGGCGTCGAACTCGGTGCTGTTGGCGCCATCGAGGCCGGCGACATGGCGCGCAAATTCGATGGTGGCAAGCTGCATGCCGAGGCAGATGCCAAGGTAGGGCACCTTGTGCTCTCGCGCGTAGCGGATCGCCGCGATCTTGCCTTCGGTCCCGCGCCGGCCAAAGCCGCCGGGCACCAGGATGGCATCCATCTTCGCCAGCGGGCCCGTACCGCCTGACTCGATGGCCTCGGAATCGATGTAATGGATATGCACCTTGCTGCGCGTGTGGATCCCGGCGTGGCTCAGGGCTTCGGTAAGCGACTTGTAGGACTCGGTCAGGTCGACGTACTTGCCGACGAAGGCGACGTTGACCTCGTGCTGCGGATGCTCCAGCGCATCGACGAGGTTCTTCCAGACCGAAAGATTGGCCGCCTTGGCCAGGATGCCCAGCTTGTGGCAGACGATCTCGTCGATCATCTGGTCGTGCAGCATGGCCGGAATCTTGTAGATCGAATCGGCATCCAGGGCGGCGATCACCGCCTCGGGCTGTACATTGGTGAACAGGGCGATTTTGTGTTTTTCGTCTTCGGGCACCGGCCGGTCGGCGCGACAGAGCAGGATGTCCGGCTGGATGCCGATCTCGCGCAGTTCCTTGACCGAGTGCTGGGTCGGCTTGGTCTTTAGCTCGCCGGCCGTCGGGATCCAGGGCAACAGCGTGAGATGGATGTAGCAGGCGTTGCCGCGACCTTCCTGGATGCCCATCTGGCGGATCGCCTCGAGGAAGGGCAGCGACTCGATGTCGCCCACCGTACCGCCGACCTCGACGATGGCGACGTCGGCACCTTCGGCGCCGCGCTTGACGTAGAGCTTGATCTCGTCGGTGATGTGCGGGATCACCTGTACCGTCTTGCCGAGGTATTCGCCGCGCCGCTCCTTCTTGATCACCGACTCGTAGATCTGGCCGGTGGTGAAGTTGTTGCGCTTGCCCATCTTGGCGCTGGTGAAGCGCTCGTAATGGCCCAGATCAAGGTCGGTCTCGGCGCCATCTTCGGTGACAAAGACCTCGCCGTGCTGGAACGGCGACATGGTGCCGGGATCGACGTTAATGTAGGGGTCGAGCTTGAGGTGGGTTACCTTGATGCCGCGCGATTCGAGGATCGCCCCGAGGCTGGCGGCGGCGATGCCTTTGCCCAGACTGGACACGACACCACCCGTGACGAAGACGTATTTGGCCATGGTGAACGCAGCCACTGCGGCTGCTGCGGGAAATTTGAATGATAGCGGAAAATTCCCGCCCGATTGAAAGCCCGCACGGGGCGCGGCATCCGGCGCAGCCGGTGCCCGCCGGGAGCCTCAACCGGGTGTGTCGCGGCGGCTCAAACGGTCAACCAGCCCCGCCAGATTGCCCAGGGAAATGAGATGTGCATAGATGGCGGCCAGGCTGCCATTGGCGAACAATTCCTGAACGACATCCTTGTCGAGTGCGCGCAGTCGTGCTTCGTCAACCACGTGCAGGCCGTTCAGGCGGAACTGCTGGCCGTCCTTCATCTGCGCCAGCGAATCGGCCTGGCGCAGCAGGCCGAGTTCATCCAGCCGTCGCCCAAGTTGCTCGGTATTGGTCGCTGCCTGATGGAATTCGCGCAGGAACTTGATCGCATGGTCGAGTTGCGGCGTCGGCTTGCCATCGGCAAACAGGGCCTCGCCTTCCGTGGTGCTGAAACAGGGCGAGGCTTCGTCGATGCAAACCAGCAGTTCGCCTTTGGCACCAGTGGCGGGGACGAAGGGATAGCGTCGCACAAAGGCCGGAACGTAGCGCGCATCCCACTTGCCGGCACGATCGACGAACAGGTTTTCGTTTTCCCGCAATCCGAGCAGCACGGCCGGCAGAGGGCCGCCCTGTCCGCGGGCAAACACGATCGGGTACTCGCGGGCGCATTCGAACATCTCGCCGCCCAGCACCGGCACCGAGTTGGTCCGCGCGGCATACGAAAAGCTGCTCGCCGGCCTGACTTTCAGCTGCGCGTGGACCTTATCGCTGAGCGCAACCACCCTTTCGTAAAACATCATCTCGGCCATGAGCAGGCTCCATATTTGGAAACAGGAAGGCTAGCACACGCATGCGCTTCGCCTGATTTTGCGGGATTCTCGGTCGCGGCCTAGCGGTGTCGGCGCGTATAATCGCCTGCTTTCGATCTTGCAGGAAATCCCATGGAAGCCGAACGCATCAATGCCGTCGCCAACCGCATCGCCGACCTGAGCAATCGCGGCGAACAACTGCGGAGGTATCTTTGACTTCGATGGCAAAGCGGAAAAGCTCGCGGAGCTGAACCAGATCCTGGAAGACCCCAAAATCTGGGACGATGCGGAACGCGCCCAGGCGCTGGGCAAGGAAAAGAAATCCCTCGAAGCCGTGGTCGGCACCCTTTCCAACGTCACCGGAAAGCTGGCCGATGCGCGTGACTTGCACGCCCTGGCGCGCGAGGAAGACGACGAGGAAACCATGGCCGCCGTCGAGGGTGACCTGGATGCCACCGAGAAGCTGGTGGCCGACCTCGAATTCCGCCGCATGTTCGCCAACCCGGCCGACCCGAACAACTGCTTTATCGACATCCAGGCCGGCGCCGGCGGCACCGAAGCCTGCGACTGGGCCAGCATGTTGCTGCGCCAGTACCTGAAATACTGCGAGCGCAAGGGCTTCAAGACCGAACTCCTGGAACAGACCGACGGCGACGTGGCCGGCATCCGCAGCGCTTCGCTCAAGGTGGAAGGTGACTACGCCTACGGCTTCCTGCGCACCGAAACCGGCGTGCACCGCCTGGTGCGCAAATCGCCCTTCGATTCTTCGGGCGGGCGCCATACCAGCTTCGCCAGCCTGTATGTGTACCCCGAGATCGACGACAGCATCGAAGTCGAGATCAACCCGGCTGACCTGCGCACCGACACCTTCCGCGCCTCGGGTGCCGGCGGCCAGCACATCAACAAGACCGACTCGGCGGTACGCATCACCCACGTGCCGACCGGCATCGTGGTGCAGTGCCAGAACGACCGCTCGCAGCACCGCAACCGCGCCGAGGCCATGGCGATGCTGAAGTCGCGTCTTTACGAGCACGAAATGCGCAAGCGCCAGGCCGAAGCCGACAAGCTGGAGGCCGGCAAGACCGACGTCGGCTGGGGCCACCAGATTCGCAGCTACGTGCTCGACAACTCGCGCATCAAGGATTTGCGCACCAACGTCGAAATCGCCAACACGCAGAAGGTGCTCGACGGCGACCTCGATGCCTTCATCGAAGCCAGCCTCAAGCAGGGCGTTTAACCACACGGAACACCATCATGAGCGAGAACCCGCAGCCCCCCATCGACGAGAACCGCCTGGTTGCCGAACGCCGAGAAAAGCTCGCCGCCTGGCGCGCCAGCGGCAAGGCCTTTCCCAACGACTTTTCACGCGAGAACCTGGCCGGCAAGCTCGACGAGCTCTACAGCGGCAAGTCGCGCGAGGAACTCGAAGCGACGCCGATCGGGGTCAAGGTCGCCGGCCGCATCATGCTCAAGCGTGTGATGGGCAAGGCCAGCTTCGCCAGCATCCAGGACGTGTCCGGGCGCATCCAGATCTTCGTCAGCAACGATATCAGCGGCGAAGAAACCCACAAGGAATTCAAGGGCTGGGACCTCGGCGACATCGTCGGCTGCGAAGGCACGCTGTTCAAGACCAAGACCGGCGAGCTGACCATCCAGTGCAGCAGCATCCGCCTGCTGACGAAATCCCTGCGGCCGCTGCCGGAGAAGTTCCACGGCCTGACTGACGTCGAGCAGAAGTACCGCAGCCGCGAACTCGACCTGATCACCAACGAGCAGACGCGCTTCACCTTCGTCGCCCGCAGCCGGATGATCCAGTCGATCCGCAATTTCATGATGCACCACGGCTTCCTCGAAGTCGAAACGCCGATGATGCACCCCATCCCCGGCGGCGCCGCGGCCAAGCCCTTCACCACCCACCACAATGCGCTCGACATGGAGCTGTTCCTGCGCATCGCCCCCGAGCTCTACCTCAAGCGCCTGGTGGTGGGCGGCTTCGAGAAAGTGTTCGAGGTCAATCGCAACTTCCGCAACGAAGGCCTTTCGCCGCGCCACAACCCCGAGTTCACCATGATGGAGTTCTACGAGGCCTACAGCGACTACCGCCGGCTGATGGACTTCACCGAGGGCCTGCTGCGCCATTCGGCGCGCGAGGCGCTTGGCACCGAGGTGTTCGAATACCAGGGCCGCACGCTGGACCTTTCCAAGCCCTTTGCCCGCCTGACCATCGTCGGCGCCATCCACCACTACCATCCCGGCTACAGCTTCGAGCAGCTCAACGATGCTGAATGGATCAAGCAGAAGTTGAAGGAACTGCGCGTCGACCTCAAGGCGCCACACCTCGCCAATGCCGGCCTCGGCACCTTGCAGCTGGTGCTGTTCGAGGAAACCACCGAAGCCGAGCTGTGGGACCCGACCTACATCATCGACTATCCGGCGGAAGTGTCACCGCTGGCGCGCGCCAGCGACAACAACCCGGCGATCACCGAGCGCTTCGAGCTGTTCATCGTCGGCCGCGAGATCGCCAATGGCTTCTCGGAGCTGAACGACCCCGAAGACCAGGCCGCGCGTTTCATGCAGCAGGCCAAAGCCAAGGAAGCGGGTGACGAAGAGGCGATGTACTACGATGCCGATTACATCCGCGCCCTCGAATACGGCCTGCCGCCCACCGGCGGCTGCGGCATCGGCATCGACCGCCTGGTGATGCTGCTCACCGATTCGCCGTCGATTCGCGACGTCATCCTGTTCCCGCAGATGCGCCGCGAATGAGCTTTCCGCTGATCCCCGCCGAACTTGCGTTCGCCGGGGACGGCACTCCATTTTCATCACGCTACGGCGACATCTACCATTCCAGCCAGGGCGGCCTGGAACAGGCCCGCCATGTCTTTCTCGGCGGCAACCAGCTGCCTGCGCGCTGGAACGACTGCCAGCGCTTCGTCATCCTCGAAACCGGTTTCGGGCTGGGAATAAATTTCCTCGCCACACTGCAGGCGTGGCGCGCCGTTGGCGACCCTGGCGGGCGACGACTGCACTACGTTGCGGTGGAGAAGCATCCCTTCCGCCTGGACGACCTGAGGCAAGTCCACCTGAACTGGCCGGAACTTGCGGCCTTTGCCGCGGAACTCCATGCGCAATGGCCACTCCCCCTACCCGGCTTGCATCGCCTGGATCTTGGCGATGTAATCCTGACCCTCGCCTTCGGCGACGGTGCCGAGTTGTTGCCCCAGCTCTGCCTTGTCGCCGATGCAATCTACCTCGACGGATTTGCCCCGGATCGCAATCCGGATCTGTGGTCGGAGGCCGTAGTCGCCCAGCTGCAGCGCCTTTCCGCCCCCGGCACCACACTGGCCACCTGGACCACGGCTGGCGAAATCCGTCGCCGTCTCGCCAGCGCCGACTTTTTCCTCGAACGAAAGCAGGGCTTCGGCGGCAAACGCGAAATGCTGGTCGGGCATCGGCCCGGCATGTCACCTGCCCGACCCCGATCGCCAAAACGTATCGCGGTGATCGGTGCCGGCATCGCCGGAGCCGCGACCGCCCATGCCCTCGCCCGGCGCGGTCATCAGGTAACCGTACTCGATGCCGCCAGCGCTGCTGCCAGTGGCGCCTCGGGTAACCTTGCCGGCGTATTCCGGCCGCTTCCGGCGCTGGACGACGGCAGGCTGGCACGCGTGCTGCGGGCCGGATTTCTGCTCGGCCGACGTTCGTTCCCCTTGCTCACCGGGACACGGCTGGGCTGGACCGGGGTACTGCACGTCGCCCGCGATGCCAGGCATGAACAGACCCAGCAGCGGATCGTTGAGCAACATTCGCTGCCTGCTGAGTATTGCCGTTTCGTCACACGTGATGAAGCCTCGCTGCTGGCGGGATCGCCGGTCGCCATGGGTGGCTGGTGGTTTCCCCAGGCCGGCTGGATCAATCCCCCCAGCCTTTGCCGCAGCCTGTTGGCGGGGATCGACTGCCGCTACAACTTCCCGGTCCGTCGGTTGCAGAGACAGGGCAGTGCCTGGCGAATCTTCAGCGCCGAAATGGAAATCGAATCCGACACGGTCATCGTTGCCAATGGCATAGGTGCCCCAAGCCTGGTGCCGGAGTATTCGCTGCCGATCCGTGCAGGTCGCGGAATGGTCAGCCACCTGCCGGAGGCAGCCACGGCTGCCATGGATATCGTAGCCACTCGCCTGGGGTATGTGACGCCTCCGATCGATGGCCTGCGTTGCGCCGGAGCCACCCTGCAGGCAGATGACCTCGATACCGCTCCCCGCCTGGCCGACCATGTGGAGAACCTGTTCCGCCTCGACATGCTGTTTCCAGGCTTTGCGCGCGGGATCGATCCGGCGCAGCTGGATGGCCGCGTATCCTTTCGCCCCATGTCGCCGGATCGCCTGCCTATGGTTGGCCCACTCGCTGCCAGTGACGGCCTGTGGATCAATGACGGATATGGTGCCAGGGGCCTGGTCTTCGCGTCCATCTGTGCCGAACTGCTGGCCAGCCAGATCGATGACGATCCCCTGCCACTTGAAGCCGACCTGGTGCGGTCCCTGGCGCCGGAACGCTTCCGGAAGCGCAAATCGGCCGCCAACTGACCGGTTTGTAACAGATGTAACAGTTGATTGCACCTGTCCCGCTACGTCAATCTGCGGCGTTAATGTGCTCATGCCTCATCACCACAGGAGCACATCATGGAAGCCTCACAGTCCGTCCTTGGCGCCACTCCGGTTGCCGCCTCATCCACGCATCCCCTGCTACTCGTTGCAGCAGGGTCGGTCACCATACTCAGCCTCGCCGGCGCTTCCTACTTCGCCGGCTGGTTGCCCGGCCCCGCGACACACGCGACCGACAACCGTCCTGTCGTTGCCGCAACTACGGCCACCGCTCCGGTCGCCGTTCCGGCGGTCAGCCCGCCGATTTCCGTGACCCAATCGGTCAGCCTGCCGCAGGAAAAGCCCAAAGCGGCGAGCCGTCCGACCGAAACCGTTGCCCCTGTTGCGCGCCGTAGCGTGGCCAACCCCGTCGTGCGGGCACCGGAACCCGTGTCCGTACCCACCATCGCCGTAGCTTCAGCGCCGACTCCCGTTGCCGCCCCCGTGCCCGCGATTTGTCGCGAATGCGGCGTCGTGGAATCGGTGCGCGAAGTCGCGGTGGAAGCCAAGGGCAGCGGCGGTGGCGCCGTTGCCGGCGGCATTGTCGGCGGCGTGATCGGCAACCAGTGGGGGCGTGGCGCGACCCGCGACATCGCCACGGTGCTGGGCGCGATCGGCGGCGCCTATGCCGGCAATCACATCGAAAAATCGATCAAGGAGAGCAAGCGCTATGACGTCAGCGTTCGCTTCGAGGATGGCAGCACGCGCAGCTTCAGCAGCGACACGCTGCCGACATGGCATGTCGGCGACCGTGTGAGGCTTCAGAACGGTTTGCTGACCAGCGGCGGTGGCAGGTCGTCGATGGACCTGGGCAGCATCTGAACCGCCTGGCTGGCGCCATCCGGCAAAGGGGGCCCCTGCATCAGGCTGGCGATGCGGTGCATCGATTCGCGCAGTTCTTCGGTCCAGGCCGGTGGATCAGGAAGCGGTGGCGGCATAGCCTGCAATTGTTCGGCCACCTCGCGGCCATCCCAGCCGGCCGCCGCAAGCAGTTCCATCGCCATGGTTTCGGCTTCGATCACTTGCTGCGGACGAAAACTGGCCCGCAGTGCGCGTGAGCCGGCAAAGGATGCGGCGGACGCAACCGCCGTGGTTGTCACCGTGGTCGTTGCCGCGGAGGTCGCTGCCGCCGTGGTCGCTGCGCTGCCCGAAATGAGCGCCGGCAAATTGAGAATCGGAAACAGGATCTGCGCGGCCACCCCGACCAGAATGGCTGTGGTCACGTTTTCATCGTGATGGCCATCGATGATGTGGCTCATTTCCCGTGCCAGCACGAAGGCCAGGGCCGCATCGTCCAGTTCGAGAAGGCGGATGCCGCGGTAGATCACCACCGTGCCGGCCGAACTGGACGCCGCGCCAGGATCGCGTTTGTCGGCGACGACAAATTCGAATCTCGGGAAACGCAAGTGCAGATCCGGGTGGAGCCGGAAGGCCACGTCCGCCAGCCTGCGTCCGATCGCCAGGATGCGCTGGTCGAATGCGCGATCGGCCATGCATTCTGACTCGCTGCAGGCGGGTGCATCGGCCGCAGTGACCAGTTGCAGCCTCATGTCGAACTCGGAATAGACGGCACTGAAGCCCTGCAAGCCCGCCGGTGCCTGCAATTGCTTGCGAACTTCCGGCGACGTGGAGCACCCGGCCGCAAGAACCGCCATCAACATGAGCGGCACGAGTCGCAACATCACCACCTGTCTGGGTTCCGCCAGATCCGTGTCGTGACGAGTTCCCTGCGCGTCAATCGATCAGCTCCCGAGGGCCGACTCCAGGCGCGCAATCACGCGTTCGCGGCCCAGTACTTCGAGTACCGAGTCGATCGACGGTGACTGGGGCAGCCCCAGCAGGACCACGCGCAAAGGTATTGCCAGTTGCGGCATCTTGAGTCCAGCCGCCGCCGCAGTCTGCTTCACGGCCTGACCAAGATCGGCAGCCTGCCAGGGGCAATCGGATAAACGCTCTCGCAACATTGCCAGTGCCGTGCGCGCTGTTTCGGTCAGATGCTGCGCAAGCAGCTCTGCCCCCGGTTTCGGCAAGCTGTAATAAGGATGCATCGCATCCGCCAGCTCGTTGAGGTTGGCGACGCGATCGCGATACAGGGCCGCCACCCGGCTCGGGGCGGGGCCACCCTCGAAGCCGACCTGCTGGCGGCCGAGGCGACGTCCTGCCTCATTCGCCAGCCGTTGCGGATCCGCCTGCTTGATGTAGTGCGCATTCAACCAATTGAGCTTTTCCGTATTGAACTGCGCCGCGGATGCCGTGATGTGATCGAGATCGAACCAGGAGACGAAGCGCTCCATGTCGAAGACTTCGTCGTCACCGTGCGACCAGCCGAGCCGTGCCAGATAGTTCAATACCGCCTCCGGCAGATAGCCCTCCTCGTCGTACTGCATCACCGACACCGCACCATGCCGCTTGGAGAGCTTCTGTCCGTCGTCGCCAAGGATCATCGACAGGTGCGCATACTGCGGAACGGGCGCACCAAGGGCCTGCAACAAATTGATCTGCCGCGGCGTATTGTTGACGTGGTCATCGCCCCGGATGACGTGGGTGATCTGCATGTCACGATCATCGACCACGACGCAAAAATTGTAGGTCGGCGTGCCGTCAGCGCGGGCAATGATGAAATCATCAAGCTCGGCATTGGCGAATTCGATGCGGCCTTTCACCAGGTCCTGCCAGCCGACTGCCCCAGCCACGGGATTGCGAAACCTCACCACCGGCGCCACGCCCTCGGGCGGAGGCGGCAAGGCCTTGCCGTCTTCCGGGCGCCAGCGACCGTCATAGCGCGGCTTCTCCTTGCGCGCCTCCTGCGCCGCACGCAAGGTATCGAGTTCCTCTTTGGACATGTAGCAGTAATAGGCGCTGCCCGATGCCAGCATTTCCGCGATAACGGCCTTGTAGCGGTCCATGCGCTGCATCTGGTAGAACGGCCCCTCGTCATGCTCTAGGCCCAGCCATTGCATTCCGTCGAGAATCGCCTGCACCGCCTCGGGTGTCGAGCGGGCCACATCCGTATCTTCGATACGCAGGATGAAACTGCCGCCGTGGCGCCGCGCGTAGGCCCAGGAGAACAAGGCGGTGCGAGCACCGCCAATATGCAGAAAACCGGTGGGACTGGGGGCAAAGCGGGTGCGAACGGTCATGGCGCAAGGGACGGAAAGCGATGCGGCTATTTTATTCCAGCGCCGCAGCCGCCGATTGACCGCCTAGCGGGCTTTGTGGTTAAATTCGCGCCTCTTTCGCGGGCGGTTAACTCAGCGGTAGAGTGCCACCTTCACACGGTGGAAGCCACTGGTTCGATCCCAGTACCGCCCACCAATCCCCCTCTCCTGACGCACAGCCATCTTTGCACGCACCCTTGCGTCCTGCTGGCGACAACCAGGGTATTACCCCCCGCTACGTGATTTCAGATGATGTCCCAGGTGGCGATCTGTCTTTACGCTGTGATTGATCGTCCAGTCCATCAACAACAGCTTGATGCGAAATGCGAGGTAGATTGCATTTTCCGTTTCTGACAGGATCTCGTCGCTAAGCCGCGCAAGATTGCGCAAAAAGCGGCGATGCTGATGTTCATGATCGGCCTGGAAGCGGTATCGCGAATCCTGCATCTGTACCATTTCAGCATTGAACTGGGCCTCGGTTTCGCGTGCGACCTTGTCCAGAATCGGCTGCGCATCCGCGCTACGTCCCTCTCGCACCGCCATCGTCAGCGCGTTGAGCTGACTGAGCAAGGCGCGGTGATGACTGTCGATGTCAGCGACGCCAGAACTGTAATCTTCGGACCAGGTCTGAGTCAGCTCGTTTTCCTCGATGCCTTCCGCATGTCCATTGCGTAGATACGCATCACACCGGGCAAGGTACAAACGGGCTGGCTTGTCGTCGGGAACCTCTTCCAGGCAGCGCACCAGGCGGGTCCTGGCGCGAAAGATATCGGCCACGAAGTAGAAGGCCATTGCCTCCTCGAATCGCTTGCGCGTACGCAGTTTTGCGGCGCGCATGGAAGGCGGATCGCCGTCGAAAACCTCGTAGACGGATTGCGCCTCCTGCTTTCCCTTGACCCGATTGCGCGCAAGAAAGCGGATGCTGTAACTATCGGGATCGACCAGGCTATGCAGGGTGTGTTCACTGATCAGGAGCGGCACCTCGAAGGTCTTGGACATATCCTCCAACCGGGAAGCCAGGTTGACCGCGTCGCTGATTACCGTACCCTCCATTCGACCGCTGCCGCCCACCGTCCCCAGCATGACGATGCCGGTATTGATGCCGATGCCTATCCGTATGGGCAGATAGCCCGCACGAGCCCGCCCCCTGTTGTAGTTGTCCAGGCGCTCCAGCATGGCGAGGGCGCTCCGGACTGCGTCGTCCGTCTCCTCGGGAAACAGCGCCATGATCGCATCGCCGATGTACTTGTCGATCAGGCCACGGAACGGCACGATCATCGGTTCCATTTGCGACAGGTAGGAGTTCAGAAAATCGAAATTCTCCTGCGGCGTCAGGGTTTCCGACAGGCCGGTAAAGTTTCGGATGTCGGCAAAAAGAATGGTCAGCTTGCGTTCGGTCTGCATGCCCAGGCGAACCTCACGCACATTGTCGATCGACAGGAAATGCAGAAATTCGCGTGGCACAAAACGCCCGAAGGCGTGCTCGGTATCGACCAGTTGCTGGCGGACTCCGGCAAGTTCGCCACGCAGACGATCCAGTTCGGCTTGCAGCGCTTCCGCGCGGGTGTCAGGAATCGATTCTTGGTTCAAATGCCCGGTCATCCCGCTGGTGGGAAAGGGTTGGCCGTTTCAGGCCACGCGGGCATTATCCAACAAGGTGTAGTCGCTCGGGGCCATCCGCCTCTGGAAAAAACGAGCCGGGATTGCGAGCTTCGGCCAGCAACTTGGCGAAATCCTCGGCGCTGACGCCCTGCGAAAAACGATAGCCCTGCAGCACATCGCAACGGATTCGCCGCAGGAAGTTCACCTGGCTGGCGGACTCGACTCCGGCAGCGATCACCTTCAGGTTCAATGCGTGAGCCATGGCGACAATGGTTTTGGTAATCGCAACCGCTTCATTGTCATTCGGAGTGTCCTGGATGAAGGAGCGATCAATCTTCAAGGCATCGATGGGGAACCGATTCAGGTAACTCAGGCTCGAATAACCGGTGCCGAAATTATCCATCGACAAACGAATACCAAGGTCATTGAGTCGATGCAGGAGAGTCAATCCTGCAGGCGCATCCCGCATCAGCGTAGCCTCCGAAATCTCCAGATTTAGGAAGCGGGGATCGAAGGTAAGCTCTCGCATCAGCGCATCGAGTTTCTCCACCACGCGCTCATCGGTGGTTTGCGCCGAACAGAAGTTGACGGCAACAAACAGCTCGCTATCGAATTCCCTGCGCCAGGCCGCATTGGCCTCCAATGCCGTACGCAAAACCCAATCGCCCACCCTTACCGCCAGTCCTGCTTCCTCCAGCATCGGAACGAAGAACTCGGGACTGACGTAGCCGGCCTCTGGACGGAACCAGCGCAGCAGGGCCTCGGCACCGACGATGCGACCGGTTTCTCCAGAAATAAGGGGCTGGAAGAATACTTTCAGTTCCTCGCGCTCGATGGCGCGCTGCAGGCGTTCCCGCAACTTGATCTGCTCCGAGGGACGCTCGCTGGTTTGCGGGAATCGATACGTATTGCCGCCGGCTTCGGCGGCAAGATACATCGCCGCATCGGCGCTCTTGGTCAGGCTCTCGGCATCGTTACCATCCCGCGGAAATACGGCAATTCCGATGCTGGCCGAGATGTAAAGCGCGGTCTCGTCCACATAAAGCGCACGCCCCAGTTCCTGCTGTATCCGGATGGCGGCAGCCGCGGCATCATCGGCAGAGCCGATATCGGACAACACGATCGCAAACTCGTCGCCACCAAGGCGGGAAACGCAATGGCCAGGATCGACCGAAGCGAGGAGCCTGGCTGCCACTTCCTGCAGCAGGCTGTCCCCGGCATTGTGTCCCACGGATTTGTTGATCTGGTCGAAACGATCCAGGTCAACCAGCATCAGGGCCGTGCATCGATTGCTTCGACGGGCGGCAATGATCGATTGTTCAAACCGATCGCTAAACAGAATCCGGTTCGGTAGCGACGTCAGCGCATCGTAATGCGCGAGGAATTGCATGCGCTTCTTGATTGTCTTGTGCACCGTGATCTCGGAAAACACGGCGACATAATTGACGATCTCCCCGCCCTCATTCTTGACCGCGCTGATGTTCATCCATTCGACGATAACCTCGCCGTCCTTGCGGCGGTTTCGGATTTCGCCATGCCATTCCCCACGATTCGTCAGGGAACGCCACATGTTGTTGTAGAAGGCCTTGTCCTGCTGGCCCGAATTGAGCAGGCTCGGCGATTGTCCGGCCACCTCGTCGGCCGTGTAGCCGGTGATCTCGGAGAATCGCCGATTTACCATCAGGATGCGATTGTCGCGGTCGGTGATCATCACGCCTTCGGCGCTGTTTTCAAACACATGCGCCGCCAATTCCAGCTTGCGCTCGGCATTCTGTCGGGCACGCTCCCGCTCCAGCGACTCAAGGGCATGGGACAGATTTTCCGCAAGGCTCGAAAGCAGTCCCTGCTCCTCGCCGTCGGCGAGATCCTCGGCCGAGCCCACGATGCACACACCACCCGCAATCCGGCCGGCGATACGCAAGGGAAGATGAGCCAGCCCAAGCGCCTCGAAGTCCGGAGGCGTATCCGCCGCCAACGTCTGATCGCACGCCGCAAGGGTTGGGAAGAAGCGGCAATGGACCGGATCAAATTCACCGTCTTCACCATGGCAACAGGCATTCTTGCGCAACACGTCGGAAATTCTCGGCGCCAACTCGGGATGTTCCCCGACCACCGCCATCGACGGAAGGGTTTGGTCGTTCGAATAGACCCATGCAAGGGGGAAACCGCCGCTCTTATGAAGAATTTCGACGGTCTCCTGAATCAGTTCCTGCGAACCACGGGTACGCAAAATCGCCTCCTTGGTTTCGCTGACGACCGCGAGCGTTCGATTCAGTCGCAAAACGTGACGCTGTGCATCCTTCTGTTCTGTCACGTCAAGCAGGATGCCAACAATCCCGCCAACCTCGGCCTGCGTCGTCGAAAAAACTGCCTTGAAGAACATTACGTCCTTGACGGTTCCATCGGCACAGCGAACCTTGCTTTCGTACACTTGGCGCCCGCGGGTGGCAAGCAATTCGCGATCGGCCTTGTCATACACGGCGGCAAGCTCGGGCGGCGCGATGTCGAACACGGTCTTGCCGATCATATCCTCGCTGCTTGTTCCGTAGAAATCCTCAAACGCCTGGTTGACGCCGATATACGCCAGGTTGGCATCCTTGAAAAACACCGGGGAGGGTATTGCGGCCAGCAACTGTTCGACGAAGTTCAGGTTTTCCGTCAAGGCTTCATCGAGATGCTTGCGAGTGGTGATGTCTTCGCCGATGCCAAGGACATGGGATGGCTTGCCGCTACTGTCGAACAGAGCGATCTTGCGCATCTTCACCCAGCGCGCAGGTTCCCCCGGAACAGACATCCGCTGCTCCGGTATTTCCACCAGCACTTGGTCACGAATAGCGGCAAGGTCGGTTTCGGTATCGTTCTCGGCCTGTTCCCCGCGATACAACTCGCGACTCGACTGCCCCTGCAAGGACGCCTTGGACTGTCCCAGCAACAGTTCGCCCAAGCGGTTCACCCGAACAACCTTGAGATCCGTCGCCCGCTTCAGCACCACCATGTTCGGGATATATTCGAAGATCGAATCGAGCAAGGCGTGCGATTCCTTCAACTCTGCTTCGGTCTCCTTGCGCAGTTCGACTTCGGACCTGAGTACCTCCTTGTCCAGTGACAATTGCAGGGTTCGCAACGCGACCTGCTCACCCATTTCCGCCGAGCGACGCAGGAGAAGGTAGGTCATGAGCCCCACCAGGCCGCCCCCCGTCAGCAGCAAAGCCAATTCGGCCAGGGCGATCGCCGGTACGTCCCAGGACAGGGGCAAGCTTGCGCGCAACTGAAGGTGAGCACCTTTGGCGACAGCAAGCTCCTGATCGATGAACCGGTCTCGCAAATCCCCGCCCAAACTGGCGAGCATTGCCGGACTGCCCGAATCGACGCGGAGAAGCAGGGCCAAAGCAAACCCTTGCTTGTCAAGATCGCCAAGGCCAATGAACTCGGCAAGTCCGGCACCCGGGACCGAAAAAATTACCTTCCCCCATTCGACTTCCGGGCCACCTTGGTGTGACAACAGGATTTTGCGGCTGATCGTGATGCCACCGGCAACAGGCGTGAGGGCAAAAGCACCGTCTGTGCGAAAGGCGCTACCACCTCCATTGAGACCAGTCCATTGCGGCAGGGCCGCTACGTCGGACGCCAGTCCCATTTCCGACACCCGCAGGTCCTCCCGGCGCAGACGGAAGGACGGCTGCCCCTCAGGCGCCACCTCCAGCGAACTTACAAGCGGGTTGGCCCTCAGGAATTCCCTGCCGGCAAGCTGCCGTGCGTTTGGATCTGTCTCCGACGCAAGGCGACCAACCAGCGCTTCAGACGCAACAACAATCTGGCGCAAAAAAGTTTCGGCGACCTTGAGTCGGAATCGCAGGTCGCCAATCGCATCCTCGGTCCGCGGACCCAAACCATGATGATCGCGCGCATAGTAGCTTCCAACGGGAACTACGAAGAGCACCGTCGCCAACGCCGCAATCAGTGCCGCACTGGCTCGACCGGGTACCCATTGCCGGATTCTGCTTATCAAGTTTGGCAAGTCAATTCCAACTATTGAGAATGCAATACGGAAAACGGCATCGCCAGTTCGATCTAGCTCTATGAAAACTAAGCGATCTCTACATCAAGAGAAAATATGGAAGTAGAAGGTGCTCTACCACCTTAGTCAGATAGCAAATTTGAAGCCTAAATGAAAAAGGGCACGGCCAATCGGGTGAGCGGTGAAAAAATTCGGCGCCCACCACGCCGCCCACGTATGGAAGGTGGGCATAAAAAAAGGGGCGTTGCCGCCCCTTTTGGGTTTGAGCGGGTCGGCTCAGCCCTTCTTGGCCCAGGCCACGCAGTAGCCCTTCGGGGAGACTTCGGTGTCGCCCGGGAAAATCTTACAGCCGCCGAGATCGGTAGCCGACTTGCCGGGAACGAACTGCACGCAGTTCGAACAGCTCTTGTCACCCTCGGGCGAATCCTTGTACTTCATCGACGAACGCATTGCATCGTTCTTCGCGGCGATCGCAACCACGGGAATCATCGCGAGGGCGGCGCCGCCCAGCTTAAGCATGTTACGACGGGACTGATCCATTCTTTGGTTCTCCAGGTAAATTCCCCCACAGGTTGGGGGCCGGGCAATACTCTAGCAAAAATCGTGACAAACTTGAATCGCCGGTCACTCCAAGTTCAACGCAAGGTGCTGTTCAAGGGCGGATGAGTCACGGCAATCACGATCCCTCCGCCAGAACCTTTATTGACTTCAAACGACACGTTTTTTCGCCCGCCAGCCTCCTGATCCATAACCGCGCGAAGAAATTCCCCGTCTTCCTCGTCGGCCGTTGCAACCACGATCCTGATAGGAAGAGCCGAGTACTCTGGCAGGGCGCATATCCTGGCGATGTTGCCTAGCAATTTACGCACCCCTTCGTGCCTGCGCTTCATCCCATCCAGCGGAATCCGCAGATGAATCGAATCGTGGTGAGTGTGCGCCGTCCGATCACTGACGATCCGATGACTGAAACCATCGGCGGCGATGGATTCGGACAATCGTTCATGAATGTCTTTTGTTTCCGCCGCAGCATCAGCACCTGCCTTCATCCCCGAAGTGCAGGCGCCCAGCACCAACATCGCCGCGAAAAGTACGACGCACTTGCGACAATAGATGGATCCTGCGCGCCGCCTGATACCCACTGCCTCCAATGCCGACATTTAAGTTCCAATAGAAAAGCTGGCGGACATCCGACCGGTCACTTCTGCGATCGCTTCTGTTCCT
This sequence comes from uncultured beta proteobacterium, assembly GCA_903908065.1. Taxonomy (GTDB): domain Bacteria; phylum Pseudomonadota; class Gammaproteobacteria; order Burkholderiales; family Rhodocyclaceae; genus Sulfuritalea. The sequence continues at coordinate 109,554 of CAIVQO010000011.1, forward strand.
GCATTTCCCGGGAAACGCTATGGCAACGATCGCAGGAGAAGAACGTGATGAATGCGACACGATCATGGCACATTCCGCAATACTTCCCGCGAAAAATTTCGCTCATGCTGATCTGGTTTGCACCGGCCTTAGGCAAAAATGGATAAGGATGACAATTAGCGCAATCCAGCCACAATGTATGTGAGAGATGCGGGAACAGTACGTTGGGCATTTCCCGCGTATTGGTCATGACTACATTCAGGTCGAAAGTTGACATGCGCTCGTCGGGATTCAACCCGGCACGGGGCGATATCGCACCGGACCGGAGCGCCATCATCCAGTCGGGGAATCCGGCAACATCGCGCTTCACACCGAGCATCGCGTCATCGAGTTTCTGAAGGCGAGGGTACTCGGGGTTAGATTCGTCATGGATTGGATTGCGCGCAATCGCCAATCTTGCGGGGTGGATTTCGCTCAACTCGGCCGACGTTTTGTCTGGAGCATCAACCGTGTCTTCCACAGGAGCCACATTCGGCGCCGGTTTCAGCGCAGCGACGACAATTGAATCAGCCGCAATCGATGCCCCAACCACCAGGCCGCAAACGCCCAGCAAAAAAGCCCTTCCCACCCGCCTTCGCCAAGCGTCCATCCTGATCTGGGACAGACCGGTCACGACCTGACCTTGACTGGCCGAAATACGAAAAGCACCAGTTTGAGTTTGGTGCTACTTCCCGCGTCGCAAATGAGCCACGCCACCGTAACTCCCAACCCACAAGGCACCATCCGGCGAGGACGACATGGCAAACACGTTGTTGGCAAACAGACCGTCGGCAACGGTGAGTGCCTTGGCAAATTTTCCGTTCTGCCACCAGGTCAGACCATTGTTGGTGCCAACCCAGAGTTTTCCGTCAAGATCGCGATGCAGCGAAAACACGTGGTTGCCAGGTAGACCTTCCGCAGTGGTGTAGCTCTGCCACCGCTTGCCGTCGTAGCGCGACAGCCCTCCTCCCCAGGTGCCCGCCCAGACCTGACCGTTGGCATCGGTAGCAAGTGCAACCACGTAGTTAGGGTTGTAGGCGACATCGACATCGCCCAGGCCCATTTCCTCCTTCTGCTTGGCATGATGCACTGATTGCTTGCTCGGATCGGTCTTGAAGGCTATGTCCTTTTTGACACGGTCATACGACGCCCCGAGCCCCCGCGCATGGTTCCAGTTTTCCCAACGATTGTTGGCAAATCTCGCCATTCCGCCCTCGGTAGCCAGCCAGATCTCTCCGTTTCGCCCCTCGACAAGACCATACACCCAATCGTTGGGCAACCCACCCTTTGTATTTTCGACGGTGTACAGATCCCATTTGCTTCTATCGTCGAGATGACCGCCGCGCACCCGGTTGACTCCGGACCAGGTGGCGATCCAGATGTCGCCATTCTTGGCCGTGATCACCCCATAGACGAAGGCGTCGCCAAGCCCTTCAGGAATGTTGTAGGTTTTCCACTGGCCCGTCTTTTCGTCAAGCAATGACAATCCGCCGCCATACGTACCCACGGCAATTTTTCCCGTGACCCGCCCGACGTAAAACATGCCATTGGACAAGAGCCCGTCCTTGGTGTCGAACAACTTGAAGCTGTCGTCTTTCGTGTTGTAACGCACGACACCGCTTGACGTACCGACCCAAACCACGCCCTGGTCTATGAACAGAGATTTGACGTTCTTGTTGCCGACCCGGAAATGAACGAACTTGGCGGCCTGGTCAACAGCGACTTTGCCTTCGCGCGGAGGCGGCGGCGTCGGTGCCGGATGGGCTGCCGCTCCAGCCTGAATAGCTGGTTTTGCACCGGTTAATGGGCGCGTAACCGAGGATTCGGCTGCTACTGCGCCACCCGCCGCGAAAGCCAAGATCAAGGCGGTCGCAAAATTGCCAGAGCCAATTCGTGTCATGGTCAACTTTCGGTTTGTTGTCACTTTTCCGAAATCCTTACAACGCCACCACGCGTCCCTGCCCACACGTTACCGCCCGGGGTAACGGCAAGCGCATAAACGTTTTCGTCGAACAGTCCATCCTTGACGCCAATCGTCTTCCAGGTTTTGCCGTCATGCCTGGAAACGCCTTTGTCCGTACCAAACCAGATCACGCCCTGGTCATCCTGTGCCATTGAATACACGATGTTTCCGGCAAGTCCCTCCTTGGTCGACCACGAGGTCCACTTCTTGCCGTCCCATCGACTGACGCCACCGCCCCAGGTACCAGCCCAAATACCGCCGTCCTTCGCAATCAGTATCGAAAAGACATAGTTGGGGTTATAGGAGGACATTCCCTGAACCTGCGTTGTCAGATCGTGACGGGTCCGCGTTCCCAGCCCGGTATTGGGACTAAGCGGTAGCCCTTCGGGATTCTCGGCACCCAACCCCTCCTTGTGCGTCCACGACTTCCAGGCCTTGCCGTCGTACATCGATACGCCACCCTCGGTACCGAACCATACGCGACCGCTGCCATCGACTCCCAGACCATAGACCCACTCGTTGATCAACTCCTTGACATAGGTTTTGAATTTGCCCGTCTTCACGTTGAAACTGTTGGCGCCCGCCCAGGTTCCGATCCAGAGATTGCCGGCCTTGTCATTGGCAAACGCATAGATCCAGTAGTCGGCAAGCCCATGCATCGGAAAGAAGGTCTTCCACTTTCCATCCTTGTAGCGCGAGGCGCCCCCGGCATTGGTGCCGAACCAGATATGGCCCTGGCTGTCCTTCCCCAGCGCAAATACATATTCATTGGCCAATCCATCCTTGCGCGTGAAGGTTCGCTTCGCCGCCGTGGTCTTCAGATCGATCTCCATTGCCCCAACGGAAGTCCCGACCCAAAGCGAACCGGCTGCGCCATCATGCATGAGCGAACGAACGTAGGCCCCTTTGCCCACGTCAAACCTGTCGATCACCTTTTCGGCAGCTTGCGAGGACAGCCCCCAGCCCCATACCAGAACAACAGAAAGCCAACTCAGGATCCTCTGCCTCATTGGCAATTTCCTTTAGCGAAGTATGCGAGCGTAGTGAATTGCATCGAGTATTTCCTCGTCCTTGAGGATGCCCATGAAGGGAGGCATCAGGGTCTTCCCCATCTTCACCGACTGAATCAACGCCATATCGGGCTGCATCAGCCTATCCTTGTTGGCGAAACTCGGCGCCTGCTGGATGACGGGCACACCATTCAGTCCATGGCAGACCGAACAGTGCGTGTTGTAGATGCGCTGCCCACGCTGCAGGTCAACAGCCGTCGCGGCAGAAGAGCCCAACAAAAGGGACAGCAGGAACAAGGCCCGTTTCCCGACTCGCGTCTTTTTCATTGCTTCTCTCCAGACCGCCTGCGCCCCTTGCGCTCCTTGATGCCTTTCAATGCATCGAGTTTCTTCCTGTACTCGTCAGCTTTTGCGATATTTACAGACAGGCCATATCCGCCGGTACGATGTGCCGCCTCCAGAGCCTCCAGCGCGGTGACGAATCCATCGTCCGCCGCGGAAGTGATCCATTTCAACGCATCTGAACCCTTGCGCTCAGATTCGGGTATGCCCAGGTCACCATGGATATAACCTGCCGCCAGGGCAGCTATTGCCGGCTTGTGGCCAGCTTCGGCTGCCCGGGTATATAGCTTGCGAGCCTCAACGACATTTTTGGCGACACCCTCTCCGGCAGCAAACATCGTGCCCAAGCCAAAGATTCCGTCAAGATTTCCGGAGGCGGCTGCCTTGCGGTAATACGCAACCGCTTCCTCATCCTGATCCGCCGCATCGAGAATCGATGCCAGCAATGCCTGGGACTGCGCATGGCCCGCATCGGCGGCCTTGCGCAATACCGGAATCGCGGTGGCGAAATCAGCGCGCTGATATGACAGCAGCCCCGCCGCGTAGTCTTCCTCAACACCTGCCCGAGCGCCTCCTGCCAAACCAAAAATCAGCACCGAGGCGACCAGCGATCGCCGAAGCGACGACGCCAACAAACTATCAAGGGCCATGCAACCTCCAGTCAAATAACATGCCTTGCAAACTGCAAGGCCGATCAAGTCATTCCCAGTGCCTCGAATTCATCGAGCTTGCGATACAGGCTTGATAGTCCGATTTCGAGTTGTGACGCCGCCGCCTTCCGATCGCCACCGCAATCTTTCAGGACTCGGAAAATGATATCAGCCTCGGCACGACGCACCTGTTCGCGCAAACTTCCGCCAGCCGCGCTTTTCGGCTCGTGGGTCAAGGAATTCGACCTTGCCGACAAGCCCGGAGGCAAATCGGCAATCGTGATCCTTCCGCCGTCCGCCATGATCAAGGCACGCCCGATCACGTTCTCGAGTTCCCTGAGATTTCCTGGCCAACGATATTCCAAAAGCAATTCTTCGGCTGCCGGATCGAGCGCTATGTCGGACGCACCCTTGATCTTTGCGGCATCGAGAAAGAAGCCGATCAGCCGCAACAAATCATCGCCCCGCTCGCGCAGTGGCGGAAGATCGATATGAAACTGAGAGATACGGAAATACAGGTCCTCGCGGAAGGTTCCCGCAGCGATCATCGCCGGCAGGTCGCGATTGGTGGCAACGATGATACGGGTATCGACCTTTCGCAATTGCTCGCTGCCGACCGGGCGGATCTCCTTGTCCTCGATCACATGCAGCATTTTGGTCTGCATATGCAAGGGCAGTTCACCGATTTCGTCGAGAAACAGTGTTCCGTTGTCCGCCTGGGCGAAAAGGCCCTTCCGCGCTTGAGATGCCCCGGTGAAAGCGCCCTTGGTGTGGCCGAACAATTCACTTTCCAGCAGATTCTCCGGGATGGCGCTGCAATTCACGGGAATGAACGGCGCCTCGCCTCGCGCGCTCTGGTCGTGTATAGATCGGGCCAATACCCCTTTGCCGGTTCCGCTTTCACCAGTAATTAAGACTGTGTTGTCAATTGCGGCAACGCGGCTCGCCAAGCGCTCGACCGCAAGCATCGGCGCGGAACTGAACTTGAATCGGGTGTTCTCCCGCTCGGCGCTGACGAACTTGCGCAAGGCCACGTTTTCGGCCTTCAGCCCCAGGAGCGTTTGCGCCTGGCGCAGGCGGTAGAGCAGTTCTTCGCTGTCCACCGGCTTGACCATGTAATCCATGGCCCCGGCCCGCAGGGCCTCGACCGCGGTCTGCACCGACGCAAAGGCCGTCACCATGATGAACAGTGTCGGAATTCCCGACCCCTTCATGCTGCGCACCAGTTCCACGCCATCGCCATCCTGCATGCGTATGTCGCATATTGCGACATCAAAATCCCCGCGAACCAGTTTCGCCGCTGCCTCCTTCACACCGGAAGCGCTATCCACCGAGTAACCGGCGCGGCGAACGGTGGCAGCAATGATCTGCCGCAATGCAAGTTCGTCGTCGATGACCAGTACGTGCACCTGCTTATGCTCCTATGTGTTTCCGTCCGACGGCATCGGGAGTGAAATGTTCACCATAGTGCCGCGACCAGGATCTGATTCAATGGCTATTGTGCCCCCATCCTGCTCGACGAGGTTGCGGCAAAGGGACAATCCGAGCCCGGAACCTCTGCCCGGCGGCTTGGTGGTGAAATGCGGATCAAAAACCCTCGCCAAATTCTCCGACGCAATGCCTGGCCCGTTGTCGCTGACACGGAGCACGATTCTATCGCCAAGGCGGAGGGACGCCACCGTGATGCACGGAAGCTCACCTGCCTTTCCCTCCAGCGCGTCCGCCGCATTGATCAACAGGTTCATCAATACCTGGACGAGATGATCGGAAACCACGAACACTGCCGGCAAACCGTCGGCAAGCTCCTGGACAAGTCGGATTCCGCGAAAACGCTTGTCGAAGCTGATGAACGTACAGGTACTCCGCACCAGGGCATTCAGATCGACAAAACCTGGAACCAAGGGACGTTGCAGGGAAAACTCGCCGATCTGACGGGTGATCGCCATTACGCGCCGCGCCTGTTCAAGAATCAGGTCGATCTGGTGATCGGCCCGCCGTCGCTGCACATCCTTGCCAGCGCGGTCTTCAACCAGCGACTCGGCCAGACCGACAATCGCCGCCAGCGGGTTATTGATTTCGTGGGCAACCGCAGCTGCGAGCGAGCCGACCGCCGCCATTTTTTCGGTATGGAAATGCTGCTGTCGACTGAGTTCTAGTTGGCTGTCTCGCGACTTCAGCTGCGCTTCCATATCGTTAATCGCCGACATCAACACACCCAGCTCATCATTGCGTGTCACCGGCAGGGGCTCGCCGCGATATCCAAGCACGATTTCGCCGGCCCTGACCTTGATCAGGCCGATGTCGCGGGCCAGTCGGCGAAAAAAAAGCCCCCCGATTCCCCCGACGATCACCACACCGGCTGCCACGAGCAGAAAAAGCTCCAGCGTCAGACGGCTGAACACGGTGCGATAGCCCTCAAGGATCTCCGCCTTGCTCCCGCGTATCGACAGTGTCAATTGGTCAAGCTTGAGCACCAGTTCATGGAGGGTTTCGCGCAAACGAGCGATTTCTCCCCGTGATGGCGCACGCTGAAGCTCCGCGTTGCTCTTGCGCAGGCGATCGATGAATCCACCAAGGTCACCCCCATAACTGGATTCGATTCGACTCAGTTGCGAAACCAGACCATCGATCTCCTGGGTCAAGAGGCGACCGGCGGTGGAGATATCTTCGGACAGGTAATTCTCATTCACCGTGAGGATGGCATGGGATACTACGTAGTTCACCGCGAGCTGTTGTTCCTCGCGACCATGAATCGCCTCCAGCTCGCTCATGGAAGCAAACAGCATGAGCCGCTCCGACGCAATCAAGGCCGTGGCGAGCACGAGATAGACGATCATGCCACCGAAGATTCTCCAGCCCTTGCGGGCGAACCCAACCGGCTGCACGCCCTCTGCCGCGAGCCCGGTCGAAGAATTCTTCGGAAAGATGAGCACTTTGTCTCGGCTCTTCATCGGTTGGTGTCTGGCGCCTGGTTCAGAATGAGGGAGAAGCCCGGTAGAATCGCGAGCGACGCGTCATACAAACGAAAAAACCTGCAAACCGAAGGACTCGAAATGCCCACACGACGGGCCACGTTGTTGCTACTAGCCTGTTTTGCACTGCCGGCCACCCTGGCCTTGGCGACGCCGCTCGACGATGCCCTCAAGGCACTCGAGGCGGGCAGCAGCCCCAAGGCGGTCGAAACCCTGATCAAGCTCGCCAACGAAGGCAATCCGCTGGCCCAGTTCCGACTTGGCGGCCTGTACTATCACGGGCAAGGTGTCGCCGAAGACGAGAACATGGCGATTTACTGGTGGAAGAAGGCCGCCGCTACAGGGAATGCGGAGGCCATGTTCCAAATCGCCCACGCCTATCTTTTTGGCCATACCGCGGCCAAGGGCGTGGCCGATCCGGACCGCGAAGCGGCTCTGTGGTATTTCCAGGCGGCAAGTGCCGGGCACCCGGAAGCGGCCTATACACTCGGCCTGCTTTTCCTGGCCGGAAAAGGCGTCGTCGAAGACCGTGGCGAGGCGATCCGCTGGTTTCGCAACGCCGCCGCCAAGGGACATGTCGAAGCCCGCAAAGCAGCTGAAACTGCGGAAAAGGAAGCCGCGCGAAGCAAGTCCCGGCGGTAACCGCCACCGCGAGACGCGCGCTCGAAAACTCGGGCCGCGTCTGGCTACATTCACTTTGCCACACCATTGATCGTGACGGTGATCCCGGTCGTGCCGAGCGGAACCGGCGCCGAGTAACCCTCCAAATCGCCTGGTTTGGCGATCGCGTCTCCGCTGCGTGAAACGCGGGCCCCGATGATCACGGAGTTCGCCGACGACAGCTTTACGTTCGGCGCCATCGACATCGAGTCATCCAGCTTGAAGGCATGCGGGAAACGCGCGCCATTCACGCGTGCCATGGCCAACGGTATGCGCGATCCATCGCTGTTGCGGGCAAAAATGAACAATGTCGCCTCAGCCGGGAGCTTGGACACAAACTCGGGAACGAGCGCAATCGTCCCGGCTACCGACGCGACACCCGTACCCGACTTGGCTGTCCTGGCGGGAACCTCCTGCGCGGGCGAGGCCTGAGTCCCGCCCATTCGGCGCTCCGCATCGGCAATGCTGTTGGAAATGCTCTGCGCCGCCTGCGAATCGGCGGGGACCAGTGTCAGGATCGTGCGCCAGTCCTTGACCGCCGACGGATAATCGCCGCGCTCGAAGGCCGCCGTACCCGACAAGGCCAGCGACTTGATATGGCGCGGATCGATTGCCAGCGCGCGTGCAATGATCTTTTCCGGCTCGCCCGAGAGGCGGCGACCCTGCGCCATGGCAACGACATCCGCATAGTCCGCAAGCAGGGCGGCGTTTGGCGGCAGTAACGTCGTGGCCCGACCAAACGCCGCCGCCGATTCCGGATACCGCCCCAAAACCGAATACGAGCGCGCCAGCATCAGCCAGCCCTCGCCATCATCGGGATTGCTTTGCAAGCGCTCGGCGAGCTTCGCGGCCATGTTCTGGATCTGCTGCGGATTCAGGGCATGGTTGCCCGCCGCATCCGTTGCCGGCGCCGGGCGCAGCGCCTCCGGACTCCCCAACCACACATAGAACCCGATTGCGAGCACGGGCACGCCCAAACCGACCAAGGCAGCGAGAGCAGGCTTGCGTGCGGCATCCGCCTTTGTTGCGAGAGGCTTGGTGCCGTCTTCCAGGGCACGCTTTTCCAATTCGGCCTGTTCCTCGACAAAAACACCGGAATCGAGGAGACCTGCCTTGCGCTGCTCGTCAAGCTCACCAAGCTGTTCGCGCAATACCGCGATGCTGAGTTCGCTTGCACTGCCGACATGCAGCTTGCGTTCGCGCAGCAACAGGGGATAGAGCAACAGGGCCAGCACGACCAAGGTCAGCAGCGTGGCAAGTACGATGAACCCGGTCATTTGCCGTCACCTTCACTTTTGCCCAGCAGGCTCGCGGCCTGGCGGTGTTCGCTTTCGCTCAACTCGCTTCCCGCCTGCGCCGAACGCTTGCGCAACTTGACTGCCAGGAACGCCAGAGCAATCACCAACAGTAGGAAGGGGCCGCCCCACAACAGCCAGGTGGTGCTCTTTACCGGCGGCCGATAAAGCACGAAATCGCCATAGCGCTGCACCATGAAATCGATGATTTCCTTGTCGCTCTTGCCGGCCACGATCATGCCGCGGATCTCGCGCTTCATGTCGGAGGAAAAGGAGGACTGGGAATCCGCGATGCTCTGCCCCATGCAGGTCAGGCATCGCAACTCCTCGGCCAGCCGGTTGACGCGCGCCTCCACCACCGGGTCGCCCAGCGGTTGCGCCGCGCCGCCCTCGGCGGCAAAAGCGGGTGCCAGAATGAATGTGGAAAACGCGAGGACCAGAAATCGGCGTAGCGCCAGCGCCGACTTTCGCATCGCAAGCAAAAGCAGATCAGCCACGCGACAACTCCTCGGCCAGGGGCAGTATCTTGGATTTCAGCGCTTCTTCGGTAACCGGGCCGATATGCTTGTAGCGTATGGTGCCGGCCTTGTCGATGAGGAAAGTTTCCGGCACGCCATACACGCCAAAGTCGATGCCTACCCGCCCGTCGGCATCGAAGGCTGATACGGCATAGGGGTCGCCCCCGTGCTGATTCAGCCAGGTGATCGCCGCGCCACGCTCGTCCTTGTAGTTCAGGCCGACGATGGGGATGCGGTTTTGCCTGTTCAGATCGATCAGCACCGGGTGCTCCTGCTTGCACGAGACGCACCAGGATGCCCAGACGTTCAGCAGCCAGACCTTGCCACGCATGTCCTCGGGGGAAATCGATTTGTCGCTGGCATGGAGCTGGGCCAGACGAAAGGCCGGAACTGGCTTGCCGATCAAAGGCGACGGCACCTCACGCGGATTGAGGCGCAGGCCCACCGCGAGGAAGCCGGCAAGCACAAGAAAAATTGCAAGGGGAAACAAAAAGCGTCGCATCTAAGCTCCTTAAGCCGCCACAGCGGACCGCTCATCCGCCAGATTTTCACGTTGTTTGATGCGGTAGCGGCGATCGGATGCCGCCAGCAAACCGCCCAGGGCCATCAGCAAGCAGCCGCCCCAGATCCACACCACCAAGGGCTTGTGCTGTACTCGAACGATCCAGGACACATCATCGACCGGTTCGCCAAGCGAAACGTAAAGGTCGCGGAAGATGCCGCTGTCGATTGCCGCCTCGGTCATGGGCATGCGCTGCACCAGATACATGCGCTTTTCCGGATGCATCACCGTGACTGGCGTCCCGCCGCGGCTCACGTTCACGGTCGCGCGTACCGCCATGTAATTCGGCCCGCGGATTTCCTGCAGGTCCACCAGTTGGAAGTCGTAGCCGCCGGCGCTTGCCCGCTCGCCCGGTTGCATCTTGACCTCGCTTGCCGTCTCGTAGGACTTGACCACGGCAACGCCCAGAATGAACACGCCGATGCCGATATGCGCCAGCAGCATGCCCCATTTTGCCAATGGCATCGCGCGCATGCGCGCCGGTATCGCCTGGCTGCCGCCACCGCCGTGCATCAGGTGCTCGACCACCTGGCTCAGACTGGAGACGATGGCCCACACACCCAACAGCACGCCAAACGCCAGTACCGGCGCCCAGCGCCCCAGCGCCAGGGGCAAGGCGACGGCCGCGGCAACCGCCAGGCCGACCGACCAGCGCAGGCGCGGCCAGAAATCGATCAGTCGCGCCTGTTTCCAGCGGGCGAACGGCCCCAGCCCCATCAGCAGGATCAGCGGCGCCATGAGCGGGAAAAAGACGGCCTCGAAGTAAGGGGGGCCTACGGAAACCTTGCCCAGGCCCAGCGCGTCGAGAAACAAGGGGTACAGGGTGCCAAGCAGCACGGCACCGGCGGCAACCACCAGCAGCACGTTATTGACCAGCAGGAAGGTCTCGCGCGAAAACATCTCGAACTTGCCGCCCAGCCCCACCGACGGTGCACGCCAGGCGTACAGGACCAGTGAAACGCCAACCACCAGCACCAGGAAGCCAAGCACGAAAACGCCGCGGCGCGGATCGGTCGCGAAGGCATGGACCGAGGTCAATACGCCCGAGCGCACCAGGAAGGTACCGAGCAAGGAAAGCGAGAAGGCCATGATCGCCAGCAGCACGGTCCAGTTCTTGAATCCGCCGCGCTTTTCGGTGACCGCCAGGGAATGGATCAGCGCCGTACCCACCAGCCAGGGCATGAAGGATGCATTCTCGACCGGATCCCAGAACCACCAGCCGCCCCAGCCCAGTTCGTAATAGGCCCACCATGAGCCGATCGCAATGCCGAGCGTGAGAAACATCCAGGCGATGGTGGTCCAGGGGCGCGACCAGCGCGCCCAGGCTGCGTCGAGGCGACCGGAGATGAGTGCCGAGACGGCGAAGGCGAATGCCACGGCAAATCCGACATAGCCCATGTACAGCAGCGGCGGATGGATCGCCATGCCCGGGTCCTGCAGCAGCGGATTGAGGTCGCGCCCGTCGGCGGCGGCAGGCAGCAGGCGCTCGAAGGGATTCGAGGTCAACAACAGAAAGAGGACGAAGCCGACCGTGATCAAGCCCATCACACCCAGTGCATTGGCCACGGTTTGCAGCGGAAGACGCTGGCTGAAGGCGGCTACGGCGACGGTCCACAGCGAGAGGATGAAGACCCAGAGCAGCATCGAGCCTTCATGGCCACCCCAGACCGCCGTCACCTTGTAGAACGTCGGCAGCATCGAGTTCGAGTTCTGCGCCACGTAGAGCACGGAGAAATCGTTGCCGACGAAGGCTGTGACGAGGCAGGCAAACGCCGTTCCCATCGCCAGGAATTGCGCCGCCGCCGCGGGACGGGCGAGGCTCATGAGGCGTACGTCGCCGCGCAGGCCGCCGACAATGGGCACCACGCCCTGCACCAGCGCAATGCCCAGCGCCAGGATCAAGGAAAACTGGCCAAGTTCAGGAAACATTGAATACTCCCAACGCGGATCGCTCCGCAGAAAAACAGGCGAAAAGCAGACGCAAACTACGTGCCAACACTACTTGACGGGCGGGGCCGCCCGATCCCGGGTGATCCGGTCCCGCCACTCCCAAACCGCTGCCTCTGCGCGACGCCGGAACGGGTCATCCTTCGCGGCCCGATGCAACCAGGTCTCCATCGCCTCCAGGGCGCCGCGGTAATCGCCCAGCCCTTCGAAGGCTTCCGCCATGCCGAAATAGGCATTGAGCTGATTGGGGTTAAGCGTCGTCGCGCCGTCGAAGAAATCGAGGGCCTCCTTATAGCGTTTCTGTCCCAACAAGGCAAACCCCATGTTTACGTGAGCCTCGGGCATGGTCGGCGCAAGCTGCAGGACCCGGTGAAAGGCGGTCATTGCATGATCGTATTGCTTGGCGTGCAGCATCATCACGCCCTGCGTGAAGCGCTTGTCAATTTCCTCCTTGCGCTTCGAGTCGACATGCGCCTTGAGGTCGGCCTTGTCGGCGCCGTTGATCCAGCGATCGAGCAAAAAGCCGCCGCCCGCGACGAGCGCTACGGTCAGCGCCAAAGCGACGATCCGGACATCCACCCGCTTGCGCACCGGCACGCTTGCCTCAGCCATGGCGCGCCATCCGCAGGCTGACCGCCGGCCACAACTGGCGCAGCACGAGTACCAGGAAATACAGGATTCCAGCCGTGGCCAGCGTCCCGCCGAGCCCCATCACGATGCGCGACAGGGTTTCGACGCTGAACTCGATGCCGACGTTGCCGGCGATCTTGCGCGGCGCGCCCATCAGCCCGGCGCCGGCCAGGCCGAACATCATCAGCAGGATGCCGTTCCCATAAAGCCGCAATTGCCATTCGACGGCCCTGCGCGCCGGCGAGCCGCAGCCCAGGCAAGCCAGTACGCCATGGGTCAATCCCATGAAGGCCAGCGTCACCGCGCCGATGGTGCCGTGGTAATGCGCGGTAACCAGCGTGGTCTGGCCGTCGATCATCGCCCCCAAGGCAATGCCGGCGACTAGCAGGATCAGCGAAAGCGAAAACCCGGTCGCCGGAACGATTCCGGCGCGCCAGTGCGCGAGCATTAGCCAAACCGCGCATACCAGCGGAACCTGCCAGCTGGCCCACTGCATCAGGCTGGTGAAGGCTTTGAAGTAAGCCGGGCTGACGGGGTCCAGCAGCAGCAGGAGCGGCGCGATCAGCCCCGGCGCCGCCCCGATCGCAAGCAGGAATTTCAAGCGCGCGGCGGAAGGAAGCGGGATGCGGGCCGACGTCAGCCCCAGCCAGGCGAGCAGCATCAGCGTCGTCAGGCTGAATTGCCAGATGTGGCCGGCGCCCCAGAACAGGGATTCAAACCGCGCGAGACCGAACAGCTCTGTAGGCAGCAACACCGCCGTAACTACGAAAACCAGCAAGGCGGCAAGCACCACGCTCGCCGCCAGCTTAAGCCCGAGTCGCATCACGTCAGACAGGGAGTCGGCGCTGGCGGTACGGCGATGCTCGGCGCCATCGTGCATCACCCGTGCCGCCATGAGCAGTACCGCCAAACCGTAGGCGCCCAGGCCGGCAAAAAACCAGGGGCTGTCGAGGACCGGCAGGTAATTCGCCATCAAGGGCCGGATTGCGCCGAAGGCTGGCGACAGGGCCATCAGCAAGGCACCGGCGGCCGCCAGCGCCAGAGCAAACCAGTGCCAGCGCCCGGGCACGCGCACCAGACCCAGGCTCCACAACACGCCGGCGAAGGCCATGAACCAGACCCATTGCGACAGATTGACGTGCAGCGTCAGCGCCACGCGGTAGAACTCGGTCCCGGGAAACAGGGCACCCAAACCGGGCACCCGGGCAAACACGATAAGTATGGCGAACAGGCTGGACGCCGCCACTGCGGCCGTCGCCAGGACCAGCCAGCCTAGGGCCAGGCTCTCGCTGCCCGCGCCGCGTGCAGACGGCAGCATGGACTCCAGCCTCACACCGCCCCCTTGTGCGGCGATTCCGAGATGAAGGGAACGCCGAAGAAGGTGAGAAAGGCAAAAACGAATACGCCAAGGATCATCCACGCCCCCACGACCGGACTTGATTTCATGGTCACGCGCCAATGCAAGGCGAATGCCAGCATGATCCAGGTAATGAAAGACCAGGTTTCGAGTGGATCCCAGGCCCAGTAGCGGCCCCAGGCATCCTGCGCCCAGATCGCGCCGGAAATCAGCATCAGCGTCTGGAAGATGATGCCCAGGGCCATGAAGCGGTAGGCCAGCTCGTCGAGGCGGTTGTCGCTAGGCAAGCTCTCAAAACGGGAAACGCCGATGCCGGCGCGACGCAGCAAGACAACGCCGGCCATGCCGACCGCGACCAGCACCGTACCGAGGAACAGCTTGGACAAGCTGACGTGGATGTACAGCCACGGTGTGCGGAAGCTGCGCGGGAAATGGCCATCGTGCGTACCGGACAAGGTCATCCAGCCAAGCATGATGAAAATGATGGGCATCACCACCGCAGCCGTACCACGGATCGACGGGTAGCGCCAGTAGGCGAAGGCAAAGATCAGGCTGAAACTCCAGACATTGCTGGCCAGGATCTCGAACAGCGTGATGAAGGGTCCATGACCCAGCCGCTCCCAGCGTAAACCCAGCGCAACGCTGAGCAGCAACACGCCGAGCAGCAGAGTCGCGAAGACAAAGCGATGCGGAGATTTTTTCAGCACCACGCCAAAGATCGCAACCACGCCTGACAGGACGTAACTGACCACGGCCACCCAGAGGATCTGGAGTTCGCGCTGCTCCATCAGCGGCCGCACCCGTCACGAACAACCGGGCCAAACGACGTCCGGCGGTAAGATGACGTCTTCGAAACTCGTAAAATCATTGCGTATGAATGGATGGACATGGACCGGTAAACCCTTGGGGCAGCACGCCGCCAGCCACCTAGTGACCATGGCCCTGCTGATCGGTTCCGCGGGGGTCGGGGCCCAGGGCACACCGGGCGCGAACCCGATCGCGAATTGTATCGAATGCCATGGCACGGATGGCCTGGGCAATGAACCCGATTTCCCCCACCTCAATGGCATGCCGGAGCACTTGCTGAAGAACATGCTCGATGCCTTTCGGGCCGGCAAGCGCCCGCCCAAGGTTCGCATCCATCGCGAGATCCCGGCTGACGACGTGGCACTGATCGCCAAGCACTATGCCCAGCAAAAGGCCGTCCGCCCCAAGTCCGCGACCCAGCCGGAGCTGGTCGCCCGCGGCGAATCCCTTTACCAGCAACGCTGCGCGGACTGCCATCTTGACAACGGGCGCGACTCCGACAAGGAGGCCCCGCTTACTGCCGGACAGTCGTTGCCGTATCTTGTCGCCCAAACGCTCGCCTACAAAAACGGGGAGCGCAAGTTTCCCTACCTGATGGATGGCGCCTACCGCAACCTGAGCGACGAAGACCTTACCGCCATCGCCCATTTCTTCGCCGCCCAGGATCAGATCGCACCGGCCCAGGGACGACGCCGGCGGCGCTGAGCGTCGAAAGTCGGCGCTGGCGAGACGCCGACATTCAGGTGGCGCTGATGGTCGCCTGCATGCGCGGCCTAACCGTAGAGCAGAATTGCCGGCGGGGTCGTCTCGAGGATGCTGCGACGCACGTGCTCATGCATTTCGATGTCGAGCACATCGAGGGGATTGAAGTCGTCGCTGAGAATCATGCCTTGTTCGGGCACCGAGACCAATCGGCCCTGCCTCAGCGCGAGTTGCACCAAGGTATCGGCCATTGGATGGACCCCCGTCAGATGGGTGCGCAAGGCGGCGTCAAGCTTGCG
This sequence comes from uncultured beta proteobacterium, assembly GCA_903908065.1. Classification (GTDB taxonomy): domain Bacteria; phylum Pseudomonadota; class Gammaproteobacteria; order Burkholderiales; family Rhodocyclaceae; genus Sulfuritalea. The sequence continues at coordinate 125,286 of CAIVQO010000011.1, forward strand.
GTTCCCCGCCAGGAGGACGATGTTGCCGCCGCGTGCCGCCGGGTCGGCCGGATTGAACAGGGGAAACGCGGCAACTTCGGCGAACTGGGTGCGCAAGGTACGCACGACCGTCGGCAGCAACTGCGACTCGGCCCGCTTGCTTGCCAGCAGGTTGATTGCGACGACGCCGTCGTCCGTCAGGCGGGCACGAACCCGCGCTAGGGCTTCGCGCGTCAGCAAGTGGCTGGGGCTCACGTCGCCGGCAAAGGCATCCATCACCACCAGATCGAAGCGGCGCCCTTCGCCGGCCAGATAGAGTCGCGCGTCCTCGGTGACGACCGGGTGCTCCACGCGCAGTCCGAAATGCCGCTCCGCCATCGCCACCACGAGCGGATCGATATCGATCGACTCGACTTCGATGCCCCGTCGCTGCAACCGATCGGGGAGAACGCCGGCCCCGAGGCCGACCACCAGCGCCGAACGCAGCTCGGGATTCACGGCGAGCGGCAGCGCCTCGAGGAGATAGGAATACTCGTAGATCGAGAGTCCGCTGCGGATGTCGATGCCGCCCTGGACCACGCCGTCGATCAGCATTTCGCGAATCGAACCGTTAGTACCATGGTATTCGACGATCTTGACGTTGCCATAGTGGCTGTCATTGCTTGCCACCAGCCGCGCCTGGGTACCGTCGGCCAGGGTCGCCACCGGGAGTGGGCCGCTTGCCGGCCACAGCGCCAGTCCCAGCACCAGCAAACCGGCGGCTGATGCGATGCGGCGCCGGAACAGAAGGAAATACGCGAGGCCCAGCAGCAACAGCAGCGCCCCGCATAACTGGAAGGCACGCCCGACGCCGATGTAAGCGATGATCACATAGCCCGCGAGCGCGGTGCCGAGCATGCTGCCAACGGTAGACAGCGCATACAGCAAGCCCACCGTGCGTCCTAGCTGGACCAGTTCGCGGGTTGCGATGCGCACCACATAAGGAGAAACGCAGCCCAGCAGCAACAGCGCCGGCCCGAACAGGATGACGGCACTCAACAAGGCGCCGGCCCGCAGGCCGATCGGCACCGTCGCCAGGATCACCGTGGACTTGAGCAAGGGCACCAGCATGACGAACACGCCGGCCAGTGCGATGATGCCAAAGAGCCAGTCCGGTTCAGGGTGGCGATCGGCCAGCCAACCACCCAACGCGTAGCCTATCGACAGTGACAACAGGGTCACGGTGATCAGGGCCGTCCAGACGAAGAGGCTGACGCCGAAGAAAGGACCGATCACGCGCGCGCCCAGCACCTCGACCACCATCACCAATCCGCCGCACAAGGTCGTAGTCAGCATCAGGAAATTGCGGAAGGCGCGGTTGTTGTCGTGGCTCATGGGTAAGGTAACCGGGGTCGTCAATTGGAAATCAGGCTAGCAGGAAACGCGCCCAGGCGTGCCATCAGGGCTCGTTTTCTCCCGCGCTCCAGGGCTTAGCAGCAAACTTGCGCGCGAAATGCCAGCCCAGCGCCAGCACGGCAAGGGTGCAAGCGGTCAAGAGCCAGGGCATGGTCCAGTCGTAGAAGACGTTGTATCCCATCCACGAGGTCAGGCCGACATAGGTAAGCCGTCCGCCGGGCAAGGGCAAGACCTCGCCCGGATTCAGATTGGCCAGGCGCCAGGGGAAATCGAGCGTCACGGAATGGCGTTCGGGAAGGCGAAAGCTGTCGTTCGACTCGGGATTGATCACCCGATCGGGCAGGACCAGGCGGACGGCAATGCTTTCCCCGCGGAAATGCCAGTGTGTGGTCTGGTCGTCCTTGTTCAGCGGGTAGCTGGGAAAAAGTACGGACCCCAGTTGCGCCTCCCCCTGGGCCGGCTCCCAGCGAAACAAGGCGGCGAAGCCCTTGTTCGGAGAGGTGTAGAAGCGGTAGCCCCTGATGATCAAGGGCACTTGGTCGCCGATCTCCACCGTCTGGGGCACCCCGCCCTCGTCGCGCCAGCGTATCCGGTTCTGGGTCGCCTCGCGACGCAGGCCGGGGCGGTACTCGATGTGGAATCCGAGATTCTCGAAGCGAATGCCGTCCTTGCCGCCACGATGCCACGGACCGGCCTCGATCCGATCCAGGTGGGTGAATTCGCCCCCCGTAAGAACCTCGGCCGTCGCCCGCAGATAGGTCATGCGGCCCAGGGCGACCAGCACGATAATCGCCAGCAGCGCCAGATGGAACACCAGCAGCGGCAGTTGGCGACGGAAGGCCTTGTTGGTGGCAATGGCTGCCAGCAGGTTGACCGAAAGCAGGCTCAGCGGCAGGACCAGCGCCTGAGTAGCCTCGGCCTCCCCGCCTTGGTCATAGACGAAAACCACCGCCACCAGCAGCAGCAGGATGTTCGCCAACGTGAATTTGAGCGATGCAAGCGCCAGCGCGAAACGCTCCCACCCGCGGGGAGCCGCTTGGCCCGCCCCCGTAGCGGCACCCGCGCGATCAGGCCGCACGCGGCACCTCCTCGCCGTTGCGCGATCCCGCTGTTCCCGTTCCGGCAAGGTAGGTCAAGCGGCGCAGGCTGGGCAAGAGGCCGCGCGGATCGCAGTAATGACGCCAGCAACGGCGCAAATGACTCAGGGCAAATTGCGGACGAAGGTAGAAGCCCTGGTAAAAGCGGCGTTGCAACACGGGTAGCGCGGAAGCCGGCATCGCCGCCGTCGTGGCGGCGACCGGCCCGTAGTGGTATGCCGCATCGACATCCCGAAAGTCCGCCGGCATGTCCGGCCACCAGGCGATATCCGGGTAGGCACGAAAGATCTGGACTTGCACGTAGTCAAGTTCCAGCGCCTGAGCCCAGCGCCAGGTTTCCGCCACCTCCTCCGCAGTCTGCGTCGGCAAACCGACCAGGAACAAGCCGAGCGCACCCACGCCGTGCGCCCGCAGGCGGGCCAGGCCGGCTTCGGTCTGAATTCTCCAGGACTCGCCTTGGCGACACTTGCCCATGGCTTCGATCAGGCGCGGACTGCCGGTTTCGATACCGAGCTTCAACAGGGTCGCCCCCGTTGCGGCTGCGGCCGCCACCCGCTCTGCGTCGAGTTCGTCCGGGCGTGCGTTCGCGATCCACGGCAACACCAGGCCACGCCTCGCCAACTCGCCGCACAAGGCAAGAAAGTGCCGCTTGTCCACTAGCAGCGTATCGTCTTCGAAGGCTATCGCCTCGGCGCCGGCATCGAGATGGGCCGCCACCTCGTCGGCGATTCGCTGCGGGTCGCGGCAGCGAAGGCGGCCGCCGGCGCTCTTGCGCACCACGACCGAACAGTGGCGGCAACGATGGGGGCAGCCGCGTGCGCTGAGCACATAGGCCCAGCGCTGCAAGGGCCTGCCGCACAGCGGGAACGGGAAGGCAAAGGCCTCCATCTCGTCACGCGTAAAGACCGGCAACGGCAGGTCGTCGGGATTGGCGACATGGACTTTCCCGGACACGGACTCGATCACGGTAAGCGGATCGCCGGCGACCAGTTGCGGCAGGAGGGCCAGCAAGGCGTCCTCGGGTTCGCCTTCGATTTCGGCATCGTAGGCGTCCCGCCATCCGGCGACCGGCGAGCGCCGCGCATGCGCCACCTGCTGGCCCACGGCCACCGTCAGGATACCGGCCTGGCGCAAGCGGGTGGCACAGGCAACCGACTCCGGCAGGCACCAGGTTTCGGCCTTGACCACCACCACTCGCGGCCTGGCCGCCAGCACCCGTTCAACCCAGGTTGCCGGATTCCCGCCGAGGCACCAGGCGTCGATCAATGCAACTGGAATACCGGCCTCGACGAGCCCCGTTTCGACCACCTTCAGGTCGAGGGCGGGATGCAGGTGGCGCGGATGCCCTCCGCTGCCTGCAACCCGGTCCACGCGCAGGAGGGCTACGCCGTTCATGGGCCGACCGCCTCGCGCAGAATCTCGGCGATGCGCAGCACCTGCCGGTCGCCCACGCCGAGATGCAGGGGTATGCCCACCGCCTGGGCATAGACGCTGGCCGCGCCTGGGCAATCGGTCTGGCCCAGCAGCGGCGCAACGTCATCCAGCACCTCGCCATGAATCGCCAGGTCGAGACCGGCGGCCTGCGCGCGACAGCGCAGGCTGGCCAGGTCGCCCTGGTAACGAGCAACGAAGTTGTAAGCGGCTGGCTGGCCGTGCATCTCCCTTTGCTGCGGCTGCAACTGGGGAGGCAGCGCCGCGGCGATTTGGCGCCAAAGCCCGTTGAGCCGGCGATTGCGCGCGTCGAGCCCCTGCAGGCGCCGCCGCCCGCGTCGCGCCTGGAATCCACTGAAGGCGACCTGGTCGGGCCGCACCCGGTCATGAAGACCCCGGTACAGTTGCTCGACCCCCCCCGCCTGACGCTCACGAAACATCATTCGCGCCGCGATGGCGTACGCGGGACTGCGCACCGCCAGTTCCTCGATACTCTTCAGCAGCACCTTGCGCAACACAGCCCCGGGCGCGTGGACGCGTCGGTCGAGGGCTTCCGCTGCCTTCGCCAACAGGGCCGGATTGGATGTCGCCAGAAGGCCGCCGCCAAAGGTCGCGACGGGTTTCGCCACTTCCAGGCTGAACAAGGCCGCAGTTCCCGACGCACCGACCGGCCGGGCGCCGATGCTCGCGCCAAAGGCATGGGCGCAATCTTCGATCACCGGCAATCCGTGGCGGCCGGCGACATCGAGCAGGCCGACCATGTCGCAGGGCGCGCCGAAGACGTGCAGCGCAATCACTGCCCGCGTACGCGGAGAAATCGCTCGCGCCACGGTTTCCGGAGTCACGCAGAAGCTCCGCAGATCGACGTCGGCCGCCACCAGCCGCAATCCGCGCGCCTGCAGGCGCGTCACCAATTCCCCCAGGGTATAGGCCGGGATCACGATCTCGTCGCCGGCGCCAATGCCAAGCGCACCGAGGATCAGGTCGAGGGTATCGCGCCCGCTGGCCGTCGCGCGAACCGGTGTGCCGCCCAGGCGATTGGCCGCCTCCGCTTCGAAGCGGCGCACCTGATCGACGGCGGCCTCGCACGATTCGCCCAAGGCGCCAATCAGGTCGGTCACGTCGGCCAGGCCCAGATCGATGCGTCGCCGCGGAATCATGGCTGGGTCGGCATCCGCTCAAGAGTCGGCGCTGGCGATACGGCGATTTCGGATGCCGTTGCCGAAAGCATGGCCGCGACTTCGCCGGCAACCCGGTCAACCGAGATCGCCTGCATGCACAGGTTGTCGGCACACGCGCAACGCCGCTGGGTCTCGACGCGAATGCACGGCGAGCAGGAAAGTCCGGCGTACAACGCCCGCGCTTCGCCCAGCGGACGATACAACACGGGGGTTTCCGGGCCGAACATCACCAGCGTCGGCGTCCGTGTCAGCGCGGCAATGTGCGCCGGCCCGGAATCGTTGCTCACCAACAGCCGGCTGCGGGCAAACAGGGCCGGCAGCTCCGCCACCACCAGTTCGCCGGCCAGGCTGACACAGCGCGGCGATGCCACGCACCCTGCGAGTTCCCGATTCGATTCCTTGTCCGCCTCGCCACCGATCAGTCCGATGCATAGTCGGGGGTCATGCGCCAACAGGCGCCGGCAGAGTTCGACGTAGCGATCGACCGGCCAGCGCCGCTGGGGCAGCAGGTCACCAGCATTGGGGTTGATCAGCACCAAGGGGTTCGCCAGCAACATCGCATCGAAATATGCCTGCAAGACTCGTTCGACGCGGCGCGAGGCTTCGGCGGTTGGCGCGACAGGCAGGCCGGCAGCCCAGTCCGCCTCCACCAATGGCCACACAGGCCTCTCAGCGCCCGGAAGCAGCGCGGAAACCAGGGCGAGGCAGTTTTCGCCCATGTGACGATCGGTGCGATAAGGCACCGGTCGGGTATGCAGTCGCCCGCGGTACGTTGCCGCGTGTGAATAGCCAACGCGAAGGCGCGCGCCGGACAAGAGGCCGAGCAAGGCGGAAAAGCGGGAACAGGGCTCAAAATCGATCGCAGCGTCGAAGTCCTGGCGCCATGCCCACGCCAGAAACCGGAGCAAGTCCAGGGCGAACATGAGCGTCGAGTCGGTACGCCAGAGGAATACGCGATCGGCTGGGGCCAGCCCGGCAATGGCAATGCAATCGCCATTGCGACGGAAGCTGACAAAACTCGGCGCCAGACCCTGCCCCCGCATCCAGCGTAAGGCCGGCGCGGCAAGCACGAGGCTGCCCATTTCCGCCAACTGTATGCACAGCACCCGACGCGGATGCCGGATACGGCGCGTCGCTTGCCCGGCAAGCAGCGACAGCAGGAAACAGAGCGGCACGCCAATCCAGCGATCGAGCCAGCGCATGGTTTCGGTACTCACGACACCGCTCCCTTCCGGGTCACGCGCCGGCAACGACAGCAATTCGAAAACCGCCGTGCCACCAGCGCCGACTTTCGCGCCCGCCTGCCGTCATGGCTGCTCATCGGAATCCCGCCTGGGGTAGCATCGCGGTCCATGGCCACCTGGGAAACATCTGCTCGCATCTTCCTCCGTCTCTGCGCCCCGCTCGGCCTAACCATCTTTATCGCGTATCTGGCTGTCATTGCCTCGATGTACGCCGATGGTCGCGCGGCGGCGGAGCGCGGCGAAGCACCGATGTTTACCGACTTTACGTCACTGTATGCCGCCTCGATGCTAGTTCGGCAACAACCCGCGGCCGACCTCTACCGTCCCCGGGAAATGTACCAGGCCGGCTTGCGGGCAGCCCAGGCGGCCTATGGCGGAAATCTTAGCGAAAAGCAGGCCAGGGCGATAGGCATGAATCCCTGGATGTACCCGCCCACCTTCATCCTGCTCGCCCTGCCGCTCGCCTACCTGTCCTATCTTCCGGCCCTGGTGGCGTGGTTGGCGCTGACGGCCGTTCCCTATTTGCTCGCCATGCGTACCATCCTGCGTGACCGTAGTTTTTGGCTGATCGCGCTGGCCGCGCCGCCCGTGTTCTACAACCTGATCTACGGCCAGACCGGCTTCCTCGTCGCCGGCCTGATCGCCCTTGGCCTGGCATGGCTAAAGCCACGTCCGATCCTGTCCGGCATTTGCATCGGACTCGCCAGCGTCAAACCCCACTTCGGGCTGCTGATCCCCATCGCGCTGATCTGCGGAGCGCACTGGGTCAGCTTCTTCTCAGCAGTCGCAACCATTGTCGCGGCGGTGATCGTCAGCATGCTGGTCCTCGGCATGGACCCCTGGTATGGGTTCCTCGGCACCCTCTTCGCCAATCTCCGCGGATTTGAACTGGGCATCTACAAATGGTGGGTGATGCCATCGGTGACAGGGGCTTTGCATCTCATGGGCGTGGACCTCGGCCTCGCATCGCGTATCCAGGTCGTCGCGACAATCGGCGCAGCGGTTGCCGTCGGTTGGGCCTGGTGGCAGGCACCGCACCGGAATGCTCCGCCGGCCCTGCGGTACGCCGTCCTGTGCTCGGCCTCGCTGCTGGCCGTTCCGCTGGTGTATCTCTATGACCTGGTGTTGCTGGTGCCCGCCATCGCCTGGCTATGGATCGACATGCGCGACCGTGGGTATCGACGCTGGCAAGCGGCTGCGCTCGCTACCGCTTGCATCGGACTACTGGCAGCCATCAAACTCGGCCCTGCCGGCCCGCCCTATTCGGTGCTGCTCAATGGCGCCGTTTTGGCTTACGCACTCGTGCGCCTGGGCGATAGTCGGCGTGCCCCCGCAAACTGACTTCGTCACGGCAAGCCGCTGTTGCAGACATCGGTAATCATCCAGTCCTTGCCGTTTGTAGCAGCGTTGGTAGTCACTGCGGTATAGGGGCCCGGGTAATCGCCGTTCATTCCATCGATTCGGCTTCCGGCCGCCTTGTTGGCCGACCCGCAATCGCCAAGTGACCAGTTGCCGCTGCTCGCAAAGGTGCGGATCTTGAGCTTAGCTTCCAGATAGTAGGGGGGATTGGTGTAGTGGTGCCCCATACCGTTTAGATTGACTTCCTTGCTGCTGCCCGCCCCTTGTCCCGCTTCCTCGCCAACATCATTCAGATTGACTAGCAGCGAGCGGTTCTTCCAGCCATGGGGCACGGCAATGTGGCACCAGGTACATTGGAGCGAACCAACCTTGGTCTTGTGATAGTCATGTAGATTTCCCTTGCCACCACCCGAGAAGCCGCTGGAACTGGTGGGGTTGTGGCAGCGAATGCACAAGGTCGTCGCTGCATCGGTGACATCGTTGTTCCACGCCCCTTTCAGGATGAAGGGATTGCCCGAGCCATGCGGCCCCCAGGGTGAGCCCTGTCCCAGGTTCTGGTTGGTGCCGGCAGGGATGACCGTCCCGCCCGCCGTGGCAGTGCCGTGGCAATCGCTGCAATACATGGTCTGGGTTCCCACATCCCGGAAGGGATGATTGAAAGCGCTGCTGGCCGTGATGTTCCGCTTTGTCGCGTCTCTCCCCGTCGCCCGCATCACCGGGTGCCAGGAGCGATGGTTACCCGCGTTGTAACCAACCGATCCACCATCGTTACCCAAATTCAAGGGTTCATTGGCATGGCTGAGAGGTGCCTGGAACTCCTTGGCCTGATCCGTATATTGGGTCAGCCCATTCTGGCCGATTGACGTTCCTGAAGACGGCGGCGTGGTGCCGTAGGCATAGGAGGAATGGCACTTCAGGCAGACCTGATATTCTCGCGTCACGTAAGGCTTAGTATCGGGCGTGGACGTATTGGCGACGAAATCGGCTCCCGGATCGCCGCGCCGGACCGTGAAGTTTGACGCCTTTTTGTGGAAGGAGTTGTCGTTATACGACGGTTCGACTCCCCAACTTCCGCGCAACACGCCCGAAGCCACGTTGGTATGTCCGCTCGCGGTATCGGTATGCGGGTGCGTGCCCTCGTTGTCCGGCGCCTTGGTAATGTCCCCGGGAAACGCCGTCGTGCCGAAGAAAAGGCGGAACTTCACCACGCGGTGGGGGTTGTGGCAGTCGGTGCATTCGACATGGCGACTGGCAAGCTTGGAAACCTGTTCCACGAAATCTGCACCGCACTTGTTGGTGGTACCGGTGCAGTCGGACCCGGTGGTTCCCGCGCCGCCCGCGTAACCATCGTTGAAGTTCCCACCGATATCGTGGACCTCGGCGCCGGTAATCGGCATCTTGTAGGTCAGCTGGAAATCGTCGCGTATGTTGGGTACCGTGGTGGTCGGCGTGATGATCGCGTTGGCGCCATCCCGGTGACACTGGTAACAGGTTTCCTCCAGGGTCGAGGTTGTACCGTCTCCCCCGGCACGGGTCAGCCGCCGGGCACCCTGTACCGTATGCGTGTCGTGGCAGTTCAGGCAGGACACTTTCCATACCGGCATGCCACGTGGGAATTCACGCTGATCGGCCGGAGTATCGAGGTAGGTTTGGGTAGCCACCTGCTTGTTGGCGTGCGCGGAATACGCCCATGAATTGCCGTTGCCCTGCATCCCTTTGTCATGACAGGCAAGACAGATGATGTCATTGCCATCGCTGTAGGTATTGGTAGGTTGATCGAACTGAAATCGTGGACGACGCAGGAACTTGGCATTACGTTCCTTGTTGATATCGGACCGGTCGGTCGTGTCGTTAGTCAGCGTGCTTTCCTTGATATGGGGATCGTGGCAGGTCGTGCATTGAATCTGGCCGGTACCCCCGCCCGAACCTAAAGTATTTTCCAGCGGGAGCACCGGTCGCGTCGACGAGGACCCATAGAGTCCTGTACCCGCCGTCGGGCTGCCGATGCCGCTACCCTGGCCAGACACTCTGGGCCCGACCAGAGGGTGCGTGGTATTGATCGTCAAACTACCGCCCATGATTCTTTGCTGCGCATCCGGCTTCCTCAGTTCCCCGTCGCGATCGGAAAGCGTGTCGTTGTAGGTGATTGAAATCGGATGATCGTTCGAAAGATTGCTCCCCAAGCGCCGGGTATATCCTGAGGTAGCCCCATCGCCGGGCGGCATCACGGTGGTGGTTGAACCGGCAACCGAAATTGCGCTGCCTAGGCCCGAACCCGGCGCATTGACGACGTTGCCAAGCGCAATGGTGCCATCGTGGCAGGACAGGCAAAGTTTGGAACTGCCGAGCGGCTGGCCACTCCAGCCGATTTGGGCGCTTTTCGCATCGAGCGACTCGGATGAATACGGGGTATAGGACGCGCCGGAACTTGCACGGTTCCAGAGCGGAGAAACCGTCGCCGTATTGGCGCCATGCGGCGTATGGCAGAACACGCAGATCTGCGACTCGGTATCTGCCTTGGTTGTCCCGGGGCCGGATGCGGAAAGATTGTGCTTGGTATCCTTGATCTTGGACTGCCGCGCGCCCTCTGCCGGCGGATTGAGGAAAGCGACGAGCGCCACGAGCAGAACCGTAATCGCCCGACGGCTACTCATTCTCGGCCCCTCCCCCCAGAAACTGGAACACCGATACTCGGCTGTTGAGCGTATCGGCCACGAACACACGGTTGCGACCATCGACCCATACCGCCGAAGGCAAATGAAACTGGCCTGGCTCGCTGCCGACCCCGCCGATGGCCATCAGATAATTTCCCCGGCGGTCAAAGACCAAGAGATGGTCGTAATACGATTCAACGACATACAGATTGCCTTCCCCATCAACGGCAACACCCTTCGGGCGCACCATATTGCCAACATACATGCCCAGCGCACCGACCGAAGCAAGATGCGCGCCGTTTTTGCTGGACAACACCTGTATGCGAGCGTTCATCGTATCGGCGACGTAGAGCTTTCCGCCCTGAACTGCAAGATAGGTGGGGTAATTGAACTCCCCGGGGCCATCCCCGCGCGCGCCCCAGACGTCAAGCAGGTTTCCGTCCGGATCGAACATCTTGATCTGGTGGTCTGCCGTATCGACCACGAAAATACGTTGGGTTTCCTGTTCATACGCGATGCCGGTAGGTCGTGTCAGGTGGCCCCGGCCGATGGGGCCGACTGAATCGCCCTTGGCGTTGAGGCGAGCAACGATGGCCAACTCGCTGTCGGTCACCAGAACCACCCCATTCTGGCCAATCGCTACCCCAACGGGACTAACAAACTTGCGGCCTCCGTCGGCTTGCTGCCAGGTTTCCAGGGTCGCACCGCGCTCATCGAATACGAATACCGAAGCGTTCCCCCGGTCGGCCACGAGGATTCGCCCTAAGCTGTCGACTGCTCCTGCCTGGGGCCGGTAGATCTCCCTGGGGGGTTCTTCACCCTTGATGATCTCCAGAAACCTCGCAACGTAATCAAGCGGACCGGAACGCAGGGATTCGGGATCATTGATGTTGCGGTCCCCATATAGGTGGCCAAGATAAAGATATCGCGGAACCTCACCATCCTCTTCACTGGGGAAAACGAGGCGCTTGGCATGGGTCGCATCGACATCCAGGGAGAACACCGGCTTTTCGCCGACGCCTGCACATCCCGCAAGGAGAAGGACGAGCAATAGCATCAGGCAGCGTGACATGGCGGGCATCAGGGCAAACGACGGTGAATGCGATACAGGGAAACAGCCCGCTTGGCGGGATCGGCGACATGCATGATGCCATTGGAAACGAAAATCTGCTTTGGCGAGATCAAGTCCAACTGCGCCGGAAATATGGATTCCAGCCCCCCTTCGTTAACTCTCGATATGCTGCGATCAAAAGCATCGAGAAGGTAGATCTCACCTCGATCCACCACCAGATCCGCTGCCTGCCGAATCAACCCCTGCCCAAGGCGACGAACCAGCTTGCCTTCGCGGAACTCGTTCACGCAGGCACACCGGTTGTCGGCCAGCAGCACCGAACCATCCTGCAAGGCGATCGGACCTGCTGCGTCGATCTCCAGGATATCTAGCGCGACCCGACCGACCGGCTCGATGCGATCGATCAACTTATGCACGCCATCGACCGCAAACACCCGGCCCGTAGCTCCCTCCACCACGAAATCGAGGTAGCGGCTGGTCGGCAATCGCGCATGCATGGCTGGAAGGCTAACGCCGTGCAGCGATACACGGCGGATCTCCGCCCCCAGGGGATCCAGCACATACAGCGTGCCGTCCAGTCCAGCGCGCAATTTCGTACCCGAGGCAATCCGTAACCCGGGAACGGCGGCCATCAGCCCCGTCCCGCGATCAAGGCGAAAGACCCTCCCGTAGCCTGCATCGGCGACGAACAAGCTGCCCAAGACCGATACCACGCCTTCCGGTGCAAGGAAGGAAAACGATGTTTCGTTGCCGCCGGGAAGCGGGGTTCCCGTTGGATCCATCCTGTCGGTCAGCAACCCGCCATAGAAGCCATGGAGCGGTTCAAGCCAGGTCGCCACTTCCCTCTTATGGCGAACCGGATCGCCGCACGCGGCAACCGCGACGCCCACAGCCAACGCCGCGGTACGCTGGACAAAACGCCTGCGGCTACCAGCGACCCGGACCACCGGTCTCATGTCCGCCAAAAATTCCGGTAGGCAAGCCGCGCTTGCCCGAATGGCACAGATCGCATCGATCGGGCGCCCATGCAATATCACCGTTGTGACAGGCCCCACAAAACCGCCCTTCGACAATATCCGCCATCTTGAAGTCGTTGCTGCCGACACGCATCTTGAAACCTAGCTCGGCGTGACAGACCTTGCACCGGAAGCGTATCCGATGAAACCAGTGCGGAAATATCACCGGCCGCACGCCTTCCTTTTCCGCGCGCCGGTTCAGCACTACATCAGCATATTCGGCCATCGCCTGCGGTATGCACAGACCAAACAGCGCCGGCACCACGAGCAAGCGAAATGCAAGATGCCGCTTCATTTGGGTGGCACTGCCCCAGCCGGAATGGCTATCGGCAGCGAAGGTTTGGGTGCCTGGCCAGGTCGTGCCACGCTGTGACAACGAAAACACTCAGTCAGCGGAAATGAAACAGCGCCATGACAGACGCCGCACTGCTCACCTTCCAAGATTTTGAGCATTGAAAACTTCGTGGCCCCTGCTTCGGCCTTGAACAGGTGGTCATGGCAATTCACGCAATCCAGCCACAAGGTGTGTTGCCGATGGGGAAAACGGACGATGGGCATGCCCCCTTTCAGGTTCAGCAGCACATCCGAATCGTAGACCCTGATTTTCGTATCAGGCCGGATGTTTGCCCGCGGGTTGATTTCCCCTTTTTCCAACGCCTGAACCCACCGGACCATGTTGCCGGCCGTATCCGGTATCAACTTCGATAGCGCGTCGGCAGGCTCCTGCAGCTGCTTGATCGCCGGGCTGCGGGGATCGTGGATTCCGTCCTTGCTCAACGGCGTCCATTCCTCGGCCAATACCGCCGACCCGAACCAAATAAGGCAGGCGGCGACCGTCGCCCGCAGAAGATCAGCCGGGAATATAAATACCCGCATTCCGGATGGCGCGCACCAACTCCGATGTGGCTTCCTCCAACAACTTCACGGCCTCGTCGTAGGCTTTGCGCGTAGCTGCCTCGTCGGCCCTCTGCCGCAATGCCTGTCCCTTCGATAGATAGGACTGGATCATGTCTCCGCTGGCCTTCTTGTCATCGACAAGGACTTTGATCAGCATCTGGTGGGTATTGTTCCGATCGATTTCGTAGTGGTATTCCTCTTCCTTGCTGGCAAAGTTCAGGGAACGAACCAGAGTATCGCCGCTGCGCAAGGTAGTCAGCCCGGCCTTGGCAACAAGATACCCCCGATCGATCTCTGCCTTGGCATCTGCAAACTTGCGTTGCTTGGCCAGTTCGCCGGACGCAGCGATCGACTTTTCGATTTGAGCCACGGTGTCATTGAGTCCTTTTGCGGACTTCTCGCCGGAGACCCTCTTGTAGGCACCGAGCAGGGCTTGGACGCTTTCCAAACGCAACAGGTAATCGTTTTCAAGTTTTTTGGCGGTCACTTCCTCGGGAGCGGCAAATCGAACCGCATCAAAAAAGGCCGAACGGGCCTCGGCCAACAGGGCAGAGGCCTTTTCGAGGTTATCCTGGTCCAATGCCTGTCGTGCCGCCCGGTGAAGTTCACGTGCCTTGTCTCGCCGCTGCATGGCTTCAGGCGCCTTGCTGGAATCGATCTGCCTGGCGGCCGATGAGGTTTCGAGAAGCTTTCCAACCGAGTCGATGTTGAAGGTCAGTTGCGACTTGTCGATCTTGTTGCCAGCCAGCCGCGATGCTGCGCTCTCGCTTGCGGTACCTTGCGGCGGCGTCTGGGCGAAAGCCACGCCGCAGGCGAACAAAGCAATCAATGAGTGGTATGACTTTTTCATTACATCACCTCGGTTACTTTGCCGCCGTAGCGGCGGCCTGGACCGGACGAACGTCCTTTTTCTTCGAATGGCATAGCCTGCACTCGGAAACCGGAAAGGCTACCTTTCCATGACAGACCCCGCATTTTTCACCAAGCAGGATTGCCGCCATGCTAATTGCGTTCGCCCCCTTCTGAGGAACGAAAATGCCGGGGTGGCAATTCGAGCAATCGAGCCACTCCGTATGCTGCTTATGCGGGTAGACCACATCCGGCATGGATCCCTTGACCTCGCGCACGATGTTCAGATCAATCACCACCGGCGTGGCATTCGGGTCGTTGCGATCCCAGCGCGGATTAATTTTGTTTTCCTCGATGGCCTTGACCCAATTGATGCGATTGCCCGCCAGGCTCTTGGGCAAAGGACCGTAAGCCGCCAGCGGGGCCATGAGCGCAAGAGTGCCATCGTTGGCGGGGTCGTGGATACCGTCTTCGGCAGGCGGCGGGTTGCGTTTGCCGACGGGTTTCAGAAGGCGATTGAATGAGTTGATGTCCGCCGCCGATGCACCAGAGGTATTCGCGGACACATCGACCGGACGCGCCTGCTGAGCTGCCGGCGGTGCGGCCGACGTGGCCGCAGCAGCAGGTGAGGTCGTAGGAGCAGCCGGCTTTACCGCTGCGGGGGCCGTCTTGACCGAAGCCAGCATGTAATCGACCGCAGCCTTTACATCCGCGTCAGGGGCGTCGAGATTTCCTCCTTTGGGCGGCATCCCCTTGGCCGTGCCTTTAAGTGCACTGCCATACAGCTTCGGAACCCCACCCGCTATGCGCGGCTGCCAATCTCCCGCATTGCCGTATTTCGGGGCACCCGCGATTCCAGCGGCATGACATACGGCGCAGGTCTTGGTGTACAGGTCCTTACCCGCATCGGCTGCACTGGCAGCGGAAACGAGCGAAAAGCAGGCCAGCGAGGCGAAAACTAAACGTTGAATGCTCATGGTCGCCCCCTTACTTCTTCTGCAGCGTCGCCGGAGCGAGCTTCTGGACAGTGCTTTCATGAACCTGGGTCGGAGTCCCGGGTTTCGCTGAGTGGCACAAGTTGCAGTTTTCGACGGACCAAGCCAGCTCCCCATTGTGGCAGGCACCGCAGTACTGACCGTCGATAATCTTCACCATATTGATTTCATTGCCGCCAGCCTTGAACTTAAACCCCAAATCGGCATGGCAAACCTTGCAGCGGAAGCGGACGCGGTGGAACCAATGCGGAAAGATCGCCGGACGCATACCTGCGGCATCTGAATAGTTATTGATCACGATGTCGCCGTATTCGGCCCGGGCGTCATCGATTTCCATGGTCAATCCGATTGCCAGCCCGATCAAAGCCAGCAATAGTCGCCGCCAAAGGTATTTTTGAAACATGGTTTTCCTTTACACCTGAACGATTCCGCATTGTATCTGCGCAAAAAACTGCTTACCAGCGGCCATCGAAAAAGCCGTCGAACTCTCTCGTAACCGAGCCAAACAGGGAAGCACTTTTCCTGCCAGACTGATCGATCCACGAGTGGCTCAAACGGAACACCAAACGTCCCAACCGATAATCAACCAATTGCTGCAAGGATGTACTTCCATTGTCGGAGGTAAATCCAGTACCGCCTGCTACGTTTTGATTGCTAAAGCTCTGCTGGCGTGAGAGATAGCCGCTGTAATTTAAATTCCTGATCGAAAACGGACTTTGATGGGTATACCCCAGAGAGAAGCTGCCAGCCATCACCGGATCGTTGGAGTTGATGGTAACGCCATTCAGAATCTGGTTCGTCGTATTGGTAATGACGCTCTGCGTCCAACTCAAATTTGAATTTGCGGTCACGCTCGCCCTTGACGAGATCTGATAGGCCGCCCCCCCCATCAAATTTGCCGACTTGAACTGGTTGCGCCCTCCGACGCCATCCGATGCAGTCACGATCACGTTGGCACTCAGGTTGGCCGTAAGCTTTTCACCATAGGCGGCACGAAATGCCGCACCAACGTTGTTGCCGAAGCTCGTCGTCGGGCCAAGCGCGGCAGTCGTCCGCGTCAGATTCTGGCCTGCGGTGAGATTCAGGGATGCCATCTCACTCAAGATGAACGAACGCGCCAAGGTATGGTTGGCCGAAACGTTTGTTCCAATTTCGTTGCCACCATTGCTAGAGGCACTGCGCGATACTCCGCCTCCCGTCCCCCAACCATATATCCAGCCCGAGATCGTAAGGGGGTCGCCGGCGTAGGAAACGCTGCCGTTCTGCAGGTTCGTTACGGTACGCGTCCCGGCGGTCTGGATCGAGGTGATCGAGACATTTCCCGAAGCTGAGAGATTGTTGTTGAAGCGGTAGTTGGTAGCGACAAAGCCACTGAGATTGTTCAGGTCGTTGGTCGTATTGTTGTTGCTGGTTTGGGTCCTTGAAAAATTCCCGCCCCCTGTCAATGTCAGAGGCAGGTCTTCAATGGGGCGCCAGGTAAAGGAGCTTGATCCAAGAAGGACCGTTGCCGCGTTCTGCGTCAGGGCATTACCCTGGTACATATTGGCCCGCGTCCGCGCAAAAGTGAATAGATTGCTGATGCTGAGATCTTCATGGACGTTCCAGCCGTGGTTCACGTTGAAGGACATCTGCTTCGAATCCTGGGCAGACGTCCCACCGCCAGCCGTTGTCGTGGGGTCGGTAGCCGCGTTCGATCCACTGAAGCTCGCATTTATGTTGTGGTTCCCCTCGAGCATATGTTCGAACGGAAACTCGCGCGTCGTCGAGAATGAGCCGCCCGCGTTGGTGACGGCGCTTTTCACACTGGAATTTGCCAATCCGCTGGTAATTCCGTTGCGACTGAAATTCAAAGCGTAATTGTCTCGCCCGTCCTCCGTGCGGTAGCTCTGACGGGCACCAAGCGATGTCGATGTCGAAGGACTGGAAATTTCAGCAGACCGGCTCTGGGATGTCGCCCTGGAAAGATTCGCACTGAAAGGAAAGCGACTCTGGGGAAAAACATCGACACTGCCTCCGAAATTGAAGGAAGAGCTGTCGCTCCTGTTGGCGGCCCCCGTTGTCGGAGTGAATTTTGATCCTGTCGAGCTGGCGCCCAGCAACCCCGACCATTGGGCTATATACGGAGCGACGATGAAGCTATTTGCCTGGATGTTTAGATTATTTAAAATCGTCAGGCTCTTGCCACCGTCGCTCGCCTGGAAATGATTGCCGCTGGTTGTCGTGTTTCCAGCCCAACGAATGGGTGCCAGCTGCCAGCTCTCGCCGCTCAAATCAGGGAGTCCTGACGTATCCGCTTTTGGCTTTGGAATCGCCACGCGATTTTCTCGCCCGAGGGCACCTCTGGCTGGCTGTCCCGCCGGCGGGGGATCATAGGGAACGGGGTCTTCAGGATCGACGGGCTGGTTGGCAGCAACCTCGATTAGCCCCTGATGCTTTGTTGCAGCGAGTACCGGGAGATCGCCCAAACGCAGGGCCGTCACCGTCCGACCAAGAGCGAAATCGAGCCTGAGGGGCGCATCCAGTCCCTGAAACGGGGATACCCGGTTGCGCTTGTTCGCAGGAACAGTGACCGCACCGAGCTTGATCGACAACTTCAGATTCAGCGAGTTGGCAACTACGTTCTCGTTGGCCGGAAAGTCTGGAGTTTGCACGTCTGATTCGATCGCACCTGCAAACGCCAATTTGCCGCAAGCTGCTCCCAGCCCTCCAAGCACCAGACAAAGATACCGCTTGCGCCAGAAAGTTAGGCTACCCTTCCTCACGTTGCATGCATGAATCTGGCTGGAACATCAGGCGACGCCGCCCGGTCTACTTTCCAGTTTTGGCTTCGCCTTGCGCAGCACCATTGTCGAGCAGAACGATCTTCGCTTCGGCGCGCAGCTTGGCTAGCAAATCACTCCATGCCTTATCCTGTCGATCACGCGACAACAGATCACGTGCACGACCGGCGACATTCTCGAACGGCTGAAGTTTTGGCTGGATTCGCTCGTCAAGCCGAAAAACTCCAATGCCCTGCAACATCTCTATCGGATCGGCAACTTCGCCGAGCTTGAAGCTGTCAATTTTGCTTTGCAGGCTATCGGGCATCATTCCCTGATGGAGGTATCCCAAGTCTCCCCCATTGTCTGCGCTAGGATCCTTCGAGAACAATCTCGCCTGTTCGGCGAAACTTGAGCCGCCACGAATTCGTTTGACAATGGCCTGCCCCTCCCGCAATGCGGCGTCCCAGGCAGCACGCGGTGACGAAGGATCAACAGCAAGCAGGATGGTGTGCAGCCTCAGCTTGGCTGGCTCGGTAAACAGCTCCGGCTTTGACAGGTAGAAAGCCTTTACCTCATCATTAGTTGGCTCGGGCAAGCGTTTGACCGACTGTTCCAGTCGCGCCTGCTTGCTCTGCTGACCGAGCTGCTCCCTCAACCCCGGGAGCAGGGATTCCCGGTTCTTCTGCCAAGCCGGGCTTGTCGCGTAGCGCTGCTCGTACATGGAGATGCGCTTTTCGACATCCTCAGCGTCGGCCGTGACTCCACGACGCTCGATTTCCTCCTGGTACAGGATCCGGTTAACCAACTGGTCCGTCACGTCCTTTCGCGCCTGATCGAGCTGATCTTGCGGAACCTGGCCATGGTAAAACTTCTGACGCAGATAGGTGGCATATGCCGAATGAAACTCGTTCTGCGTGATTGGCTTTCCATTGACCGTGGCGAACAACTGAACATTCGCGACCTGCGAGGCTGCCTTTGCATCAGCCTGGGACGGACCTGTCTGTTGCGCGTACGGGCTGGGGGCATACGACAGAACCAGACCAACAAGCACAGCCAGTACGTGCGTTTGCAGACGGATTGCCATGAATCACCTTTCGTATCGCATTGCCCCGCGTCATGGAAAGCCCGCCTATCTGGCAATGCATGCTGAGATGCGGATTCTCAAAAATGACTATACAAGAAAAAAGCCCCTCAGTTTCCCGCGGGGCTTTTGATCACGCGAGTGATCCTCAACTCGCGCTCAACGGCATCGGCATGCCGCCGAAGTCCGCATCGATTACTTGACGTGACAGGACAGGCAAATCGCCGAACCAGCAGTCGTTACTCGCATAAACATGATGTTGTCGCTACCCTTGCTCTCCACATGGGGATCATGGCAGGAGCCACACTCAACGGACGGGCCGGTCAGATCAGAACGGGTGTAGAGCGACAGGTCGGTCTTCTGGCGAGTCGTATCCACCGTTCCTGTTTCCACCCAGAAAATCTGGGAACTATTAACGGACTTGGTGCGCACGACGGCGTTCGAGAAGTGGGAATCAGTACGAACATCCTTGCCAACGAAATCCGGGTCGGCACAGGCACCACCAACCGTCGTGCCAGTACCGGTCAAACCACCGCCGCAGTACTGAATACCGATCGGGTGATCGTTCGTCAGGTCGGTGCCGAGAACGGGGATCGGGGTTCCTGCCATGGTTGCCGCTCCGGTCCAGGTGCCGCCGATCGAAGCTCCGCTCGCGTTGTACAGACCACTACCAGGGCGGTTCAACGCATTGTCCATGGCCTGCGTGCCGTCATGACAGGAAAGGCAGGCTAGCGAAACGGAACCGACGTTGGCCGCAATTGTTCCATCGATGGTCGAAGTCGCGCTGGAAGAAACCGAATTATAAACCGTGTAACTGTTGCCAGCAGGAAGATTCTTGTTCCACAGGGGAACAGCAGCCGATGTATCGGAACCGTGCGGTGTATGGCAGAACACACAGATCTGGTCGGTACCAGTGGTGTGATTTGGCCCGGTACCGGACGACGAAAGATTGTGCTTGGTCGCCGCGATACCCGTTGCAGCAGCGAAAACAGCACCCGAAATCATTGCCAAAGCCAACCCACTCACCCAATGAGTCAGACTGGAACCCATTACCCTCATGATGACCTCCGTTATTGATTGGTGCTGCAAGAGCAAACTAAGCCGAAACTTCTACGCCCTACAGAAAAGCACCAAACATGCCACAACGGAACTACAGACCCAATCCACATACAAAAAACAGAAAAACATTTATATTCAATATATTAAAAACAAAACCCTAGCGAATCCTAGATCCACTTAAGACATAGCCTCAAGCGATTCTTGAAATCAAGAACACTTTTCTCGCAATCAGAAACGGCGAAAGACGTCGAGCTTAGAGCTTAGCCTTGCTGGGCGAGGGACTGGGGAGCTTCTTGCCAAGAAATCCGTCCTTTTCCGTCAGACCATAGGGACGGAAAATATCGATTCGCGCAAACCATTGGTCCACGAAGTAAATTCGTCCATCTTCATCTACCGCCACGCCTGAAGGCAGCATGTACCCGGCAGGCTGGTCTTGTTCAGACCGCTCGCCTATGAACATCAAGAGATCCCCATCGCCATTGAAAATCTGGATATTGCCGAACGCGGTGTCGGCTACATAGACGTTTCCTTGTCGATCAGTAGCGATTTCCTTGGGCCGAGCGAAATTTCCAAGTTGCTTTCCAACAGATCCAAACGCCTTGAGGAACTTCCCGTTCCTATCGAATATCTGCACACGAAAGTTTCCACCATCGACAACATATACGCGCCCATCCCTGCCCAAGGCAACGTCGCGCGGCAAGTTGAACTCGCCGTCTCCGGAGCCACGCTTACCTATGTCCATGACATGAGCGCCAGTTATGCCGTTAAATACTCGCACCATGTGCTTTTCCGAACTGACGCCACCAATATCCACTACATACACTCGTTCGCCGGCGGCATCCACCGTGACACTTGAGAGTCGCTCGAAATACTTGGGGCCGCCAAACTTCCGCAAGAATTTGCCTCCCTTGTCAAACACCAGAATCTGCTTCTGAGTGGCATCTGCTACGTATAAATTCCCCGCGCCATCGACATCGATGCCCAGAGGCTTCACGATCCTGCCGTCACCGTCTTCATCCCCAACTGTGTAATAGCTTTGCCCGGGCACATCAAAGACCTTGATCTTGCGACCAACCGTATCCGAGACAAACAACTTGCCCTGAAACACAGCGATCGAATACGGTTTCGTCAAGGCTTCGCCAGATACGCCAGAAACTCCTGTAAGGGCGCGCCTCAAAGCGGATTCGTCGGCCTCGGGAACCACATCGGCACTACTCCGAATGGCCCGCTCGAACACGAAGCGAGGATCGTCGGGCGGAGCTGGGAAAACCAGGGTTCGCGCCGATCGACCAACCTGCTCGAGATCACGTTTTGCGACCGTAACGCAACCGCTGGTAGCGACGATTCCGCTCACCAAGATCAGACTGAACACAAATCGCAATTGATTCATCCTCTTATCCCTTTCGTCCGGTTCCCGAGTTCCGGTCACTTTCAATACCAGTTACCCCAACCACCAACCACATAATGCCGCACTATTTATTGTGGCAGGTGAGACACAACTGACTTCCAGCGGGAGACACCCGCAAAAAGGTTTCCGTACTCGCATGCGGATCGTGGCAACTGCTGCATTCGATATGGGGCAACATGAAGCCGGCACCAAGACCGGACTCAGCGGAGACGCGCCCATAGAGGGGCAAATCATTTCGCGTGCGTCGCGACGTAATTCCGTTTCGGGAAACCCAGAAAACCTCCCGCCCTTCGACCATGCCTTGGCTCACGTCGCGAAAGTCATCAAGGGCTACCAGATGTTGGGCCTCGCGAAACGGAGTACTGACATCCTTTTGTGTCGTTACGACGCGATCTTGATGGATATTGTTCTTGGTAGCGCCCCGATAGGCCACGCCGAAGGGATGATCCGCCGAAGTGCGGCCAACGCCAAACGCCTGAATGGAGTCATGACATGACAGGCAAGCGATCGACTGCGAACCCACGGCGGGCTTACCCAAGCCCAGCCGTCCGATGTCATCGTAAATTGTGAAGACGAAGTCCACTCCAAGCGACTTTTGCCAAAGCGGCTTGGTCGCTGCCGACTTTCCTTCGGGAATTTCACCGACTTCGATGATTGGGGTATGGCAGAACACGCACACCTGCTTCTCATCGACATTCTTGTCCTGGGAACGAATCAAGTTGTGTTTGGTTTCCCGGACATCAGCGACTACGGACTGACCGAAGACGGCCAAAAGGAACAAAAGGGCCGCGAGAACCGGCTTAGCGATTTGCCGCAGATCATGCAGTCCAAGCCCTCTACGCCACCTCGTCGCGCCGTCGGGAACAAGAGACACGGTACCCTTTGGATGCCTCCCAAATGGCTCGCAAGAACGCCGATTGGCGAAAGTCATGCTCCTGGTATCCCAAAGCGATTCATCACACGCGCCATAACGCGCTCACCCCAATGGGCAAACTTAATTGCCCGCGATGTGAGTTTCACGCTCCCCCTGCATGATCCTCGAAACCATGTAGTCTAATGCGGCAACTGCCTGGGCATCGGAAATCGATGCATTGCCGCCTTTGGGTGGCATCCCGCCCTTCCCGCGAAGCACCGAAATTTGCAATGCCCGCCGCCCCGAACTCAAACGGCCTTCCCATTCGGAACGACTATCCATCCGAGGCGCCATCCCGATGCCACTCACGTGACAAAGCGCGCAATTCTGCAAAAATACATCGCGCCCCGAAATTCTGTCGTCAGCTACGGCGACTCCTTCCATAGGAACGCGCGACACCATCCACAGCACCAGCGGTGAAAGAACGAGCAGAAATCTGGCAACGAAGGGTCTCATCAAAGGAGTCTGGGCCTAGCGACGTACTTCGAGAAAATCGGTTGATAACTAAAGCAACAATCAGACCAACACTTTGCGGGCGCGATCCCTGCTTGGAACTTGCCCAGCACGCTGGATTCGCTCTACCATGCGGTGATCCGCATTTATCCTCGGGAACGACACTTTGCCCATGATTGCCCCTAGAAACGTATCTCCTGTCGTCGCCGCAATCGCGGTCGTCGCTGTTGCGCTATGGTCTGTCCCTGCAACCGCGGGCAAACACGATGCGAAAGGGCCCGAATCCAAGCCCGATGCCCTGTATCACAACTATTGTTCGGTTTGCCATGGCGATCGGGGCGACGGACGCAGCCGTGCCCGCAACAGCCTGGTGCCTCCCCCTCGCGACTTCACGACCGCGGGCGAACTTACCCGCGAAGCAATGATCACCATCATCACCCACGGCAAACCCGGCACGGCCATGGTGGGCTGGAAAACCCAGCTAAGCTCCGCAGAAATTGAAAGCCTGACGGACTACATTCGCAAGACGTTCATGATTGTCGCCCTCGATCCCAAATTGCAGCGAGGGAAATCCCTGTACGCCCAAAACTGCATCGCTTGTCATGGCACGCAAGGCCAAGGCAGCAACCTTCCCATCGGCGGATCCGTTCCCGCACGCGACCTGGCATCCCCCCAAGCTCGCGCCGAACTTAGCCGGGAGCGCATGATCAATTCCGTTACCGTCGGTCGGCCAGGCACAGCCATGGCCGGTTTTGGCGGTCGCTTGCCTGCGACCGACATCGAAGCAGTCGTCGATTACGTCCGCGCTGCCATCATGGTCCCACAAACCGAAATTTCCGGTACCAATGCACACGCCGGACGTGCCAGTCCTCCCAGTAGCAAACCAGCAGCGCAAGCATCCGCGTCAGGTGCCGATATGGCGCAACCGATGCCAAATTCCCTGAAGGGAAACCCGGCTGCGGGCGAACGCTTTTATCTCGCCAATTGCGCGACCTGCCATGGCGCAAAAGGCGACGGAAAGGGACCTCGTGCCTATTTCATCAACCCCAAGCCTCGAAACTTCCTGGACCCCGCATTTACCTCCGCGTTTAACCGACCGGCGATTTATGCGGCGACGGCGATGGGAAGGCAGGGATCGGAAATGCCCGCCTGGAGCAAGGTACTTAGCGATCAGGAAATCGCGAACGTGGCCGAGTTTGTTTTCCAGCGTTTCGTCCAAACCAGGCAAAAGACGTCGAAGCCCAAGTAAGCGACAGCCCCATGCGCGTCCGTTTTCTGGCCGTGTTGGCGTTTGCGTTGATCGAAGCCGGCCCCATCAATGCATTCGCCGCCTCGCCAGAGCCGGACGGTCGAGCGATCTACAACTTCCGCTGCTATTTTTGCCATGGCTACTCGGGCAACGCCAAAACCGTTGCGTCTAGTTTCCTGATCCCGCCTCCTGCGGATTTCACCCGCGCCGCGACGAGCGACTTGCCAGCGGCAAAGATAGAGGAAACGCTGCGCCGCGGCAGGCCGGGTACCGCCATGCAGTCATTTGCCTCGATACTCAACAAAGCTGAGATCAAGGCCGTCGCTGGGTTTGTGCACGATGAGTTTGTGGTTCGCAAGGCAGTCAATACGCGATATCACACTCCCGAGAATGGATGGCCAGACCACCAACGGCATGCCGCCGCGTTTCCCTTCGCCACTGGCGAAATCAGCCTGGATCAGCCCTGGGATTCACTCTCTCCAGAGCAAATGCGCGGCAGGCGCCTGTTTATGGAAACCTGCATAACCTGCCATGATCGTGGCACGAAGGACAAGCCGGATATCGCCTGGGACAGTCGGCCGGTATCCTTTCCGCGCAACAATTTTTCCTTTACCACACCGCCAAAGGCGGACGCTCTGGCAAGCGCCAGCCCATATGCCATGCATGACGTTCGCCCCCCGACCAAGGGCCTCAGCCGCTCCGAACGTCGAGGGGAACGACTCTTTCAGGCGAATTGCGCCTTTTGCCACGCCGCCGACGGAACAGGAAAAAATTGGATCGGCAGCTTCCTTGAGCCCCACCCGCGCAATCTTCGTGACCCGGCAATCATGACGGGCATGAGCCGGGAACGCTTCATTCGGGCCGTTGGCGAAGGCTTGGAAAATACATCCATGCCTGCGTGGAAACACGTCCTCAAACCCGGGGAGATTTCGGATATTGCAGACTATGTCAGTCGCGTCTTCCATCCCTTGTCGAACAGGCAGGCCAAGGCAGTCAGCATCAGGGACTAATCACCGTGTCATCCGCGCCGACTTTTGCCCTGTTAGCCATCACAAGCCTGTTGGCGGGCTGCGCGGCCCCGGGTGCGATTCATCCGGGGGGGCCATCAAGGCAGCCCGTCAGCGCTGCACACAAGAGTGCCGTCGACGTCGTCTTCTGGCGATTCTCTGACCTGGCACGAATAGTACAGCCTTCCGTATCGCTACGAAGCTCAAAAGGGGCTCACGGCACCATTGATACTGCGATCGCCCGACGCTTGGTCGAAATAGGCGAGCGGATGTTTCGCAATGACTCGCCCGACTCGCGCCCCGAGCTCGTGCTGGTCGCCTCGGGAGGTGTCAATGGCTTTGCATTCCATGTCGGCGAACAGGCAACAATCGCCGTCAGTCGCGGCATGATTGATCTTTTGGCAAACGACGACGACGCTTGGGCTGCTCTGATCGGTCACGAACTGGCTCATCTGCGCCTTGAACACATCCGGAAGCGGATTGATCGGCGCCAGCGGGATGAGACCTTGAGCTCCGTGGCCGGGGCCATGCTTTCGGCGATCGGCCTGCCCTTTGCCAGCCTGGCGACCGATGCGACGGCAACTCTGGCCGACCGGGCGTTCAGTCGCGACGACGAGCGCGATGCGGATCGAATCGGCATGGAATACATGCGAAAAGCCGGCTTCGATGTTGAGGGTGCGGTGCGCCTGCAGCAGAAGCTGCTGATCGCGGGAGGCGATGGTTCGCTTTCGTTCCTGAGTACCCATCCGGGCGGCGACGAGCGCATTGCCAACCTGCGCCGCCTGATGCACGCCAGCCAATGAGTCGATTGCCGGCACCATAGAAACAGGAGACACTGCAATGCGCTTACACACCATCGCCTGCCTGTTGCTTGGTCTGGGTCTCGCAAGCTTGGCCCCACTCACCACCGCAACCACGCCTGACCGAATCACGTCGATCGCGACCGAGCGCTGCGAAGCCTGTCATGGCTTGGGTGGGCAAGGGAACAACTCCATGTTTCCAAAACTCAGCGGTCAAAACGAGGCTTATCTCGTACAACAAATGTTCAACTTCAAGAGCCGCGCCAGACGCAGTTCGGTCATGGAACCCCAGCTGGCCGACCTCAGCGGCGAGGATATCGTGCTGCTTGCACGGCATTTCAGCAGCCGTCCGTTGCGCGGCACGCCCACCAGCGACAGCCAGCTCAACGCCTTGGGCCAAACGATATATACGCAGGGAAATCCTGCCAGCGGGGTCGCCGCCTGCCATGTATGCCATGGCCCTGCCGCGCGTGGCGGACAGATGTTGCCCCGCCTTGCAGGACAACACGCCGAATATCTTGAATTGCAGCTGCGCCGCTTCATCGAACGCTCGCGGACGACGGATCAGACCTTGATGCATTCAGTGGCAATGCGGATGACCGATGAGGAAATACGGGCGGTCAGCTACTATCTATCAGGATTGAACTGAGTCGACCTGGCGCTCGGCTTCAGACGATGAGTTCACTCCTTGTGGTATTCCACTCCATGACTGGCGGCACGCGCCAGATGGTGGAGGCACTGGCGGAAGGAGCGAGTCAGGAGCCCGCAATCGAAGTCAGGGTGCAGGCCGCTCAGGCAACGCAGGCCAGCGACGTGATCGATGCCGCGGGCTATGTTTTTGCCACACCGGAAAACCTGGCGTCCATATCAGGACTGATGAAGGATTTCTTCGACCGCTGCTATTACCCGGTGCTCGACCGGGTCAGCGGTCGTCCCTACCTGACCATGATCTGTGCCGGCAGTGACGGCAGCAACGCGGCACGACAAATTGCCCGCATCGCCACCGGCTGGCGGCTACGCGAAATTGCCGACCCGATCATTGTTTGTACCCATGCTCAGACGCCAGAGGCCATTCTGGCATCCAAAACGATCGGAAAGGCCGATCTGGCGCGCTGTAGCGATCTAGGCGTGCAGTTCGCAGCCGGGATTGCGCTGGGAATCTACTAGGAATTCCCCCGGCGCACGGCCGGGGAAGTGACGCCAAGGTTGTTTAAGCGCTCAGGCCTGATCAAGCCCAAACGCCCGATGCAGGACGCGCACGGCAAGTTCCAGATACTTCTCATCGACCACGACCGAGATCTTGATTTCGGAAGTGGAAATCATCTGGATATTGATCCCCTCTTCGGCCAGCGTGCGGAACATCTTGCTGGCGACGCCCGGATGCGACCGCATGCCGACACCAACGGCAGAAACCTTGCAGATCTTGCTGTCGCCCTCAATGGCGCGGGCGCCGACGTGCGGCTGGATCTGTTCTTCCAGGAGCTTCTTGGTGCGGGCGAAATCACCACGATTGACGGTAAACGAGAAGTCGGTGGTGCCATCGTGGCCAACGTTCTGGATGATCATGTCCACGTCGATGTTGTTTTCCGCGATTGGCCCCAGGATCTGGTAGGCGATGCCGGGACGATCGGGTACGCCGAGCACCGTCAGCTTTGCCTCGTCACGATTGAAAGCGATGCCGGAAATGATCGGTTGTTCCATGTTCTTGTCTTCCTCGAAAGTAATCAGCGTGCCGGAGGTTTCCTGTCCCTCTTCCTCAAGACTCGACAGCACGCGCAGCTTGACCTTGTATTTTCCGGCGAATTCGACGGAGCGGATTTGCAGCACCTTGGAGCCGAGGCTGGCCATTTCCAGCATTTCCTCGAAGGTGACACGCTCCAGTTTGCGCGCCTCGGGAACGATGCGTGGATCGGTGGTATAGACGCCATCGACGTCGGTGTAGATCTGGCATTCGTCAGCACCGAGCGCGGCCGCCAAGGCCACGCCGGACGTATCCGAACCGCCACGACCAAGGGTGGTGATGTTGCCGTTTTCGTCCACGCCCTGGAAGCCGGCGACGATTACCACGGTACCGCGGTCAAGGTCGCGCCTCATGTTGGCGTCATCGATATGGAGGATGCGCGCCTTGGTATGCGTCGAGTCGGTCAGCACCTTTACCTGGCCACCGGTGTAGCTGCGTGCGTCGATGCCGATGTCCTTGAGTGCCATCGCCAGCAGGGCAATCGTCACTTGCTCGCCGGTGGACACCATGACATCCAGCTCGCGCGCGTCGGGCTGGGGTGAGACATCCTTGGCCAGTGCGATCAGGCGGTTGGTTTCGCCACTCATGGCGGAAACCACAACCACCAGTTGATGTCCCTGCGCCTTCCAGCGTGCAACGCGTCGGGCCACATTGCGGATGCGCTCCGCCGAGCCCATCGAGGTGCCGCCGTATTTTTGAACGATCAAAGCCATTGCCGTGATAAGTCAATCAAGTTGGAAAGATCAAATTTTACCCGAGGTTGCCTGCTTTCAAGCCGTCTCGCCCCAACGCGGATGAAGGACTCAGGGACTGACTCGCACTTGTAGGCCGCACTGTCGAAGCCGGTCGGCAAAGGCCTCCATCCAGGCCGGATCGAGGCGCCCCAGGCGGGGAGCCTCGAGCTGCATGGACGGCCGCGCCAGGCCGTAAAGGTGCACACCGGCAAGGCGTGCCGCAATCGGCTCGAGCAGGCGTAGATAGCCCTGCAACTCCGTGTCCTCGGGCGGCTTCCCGTCAAGGGAAAATAGGCAGGTCTGGACCCAGGTCGGGGCCAGCTCCGCGCAACGAATCAGCCGCCGTTGCACGCTCTCCGGACGAATCCGGCTGCCATTGATACGCGCCAATCCGGGGCCGGTCGCGCTATCCACCTTGAACCAGACCTCGCCACCACTCCGGCCAATTCGTGCTATGCCGGCCTGGACATACTTGCGGTCGAGAAGGCTGCCATTGGTTATCAGGCGTACCGGCAAATTTTCGGCTTGGCCGTGGGCCTGCAGGCGCTGCTCGACGAGTTCGACAGCGAGATCGAATTCATCGGCACTGGTCGGTTCGCCGTTTCCGGAAAATGCCAGGTCGACCAGCTTGCGCGCTCCCTCCAGGACGTGTTGCTCAAAGAAGTCGCCATCAATGGCCCAGTGCAAAAAGCGATCTAGCTCATTTTCCAGCAACGCCAGATCGATAGCAGGTGGCCCCCCCCTCACCAATCCGGGCACCTGACAATAGATGCAGCGCCAGTTGCATGCATTGTTGGGATTGAGATTGATGCCGATCGATACTCCGCCAGCGCGACGGGACACCACCGGATAGATGTAGCGCATCCCGGCGCTGTCTCGCGAATGGTCTGCAATGCTGAGGGTATGGCCAGGCATTTGCGGTATGGAAGGTCGTTCGGTGAAAGTCGGCGCTGGCAGTACGGCGGCCCACGGCCGCTATAATCCGGCCGGTCCCTGCGCTCCGCAACAGCGCAATTACTTTGCCACAATCCAGGCGCTCTCGAACATGCAGATCACCCGCCGCCTCGAATTCGACGCGGGCCACCGAATTCCGAACCATCAGAGCCAGTGCCGGCACCTGCACGGCCACCGCTATGCCTTGGAGGTTACGCTCAGCGGCGGCGTCATCGATGCCAGCGATCGGCCCGACGACGGAATGGTGATGGACTTCTCCGAGGTAAAGGCGCTGGCCAAGCGCCATGTGGTCGACCTGTGGGACCATGCTTTCCTGGTCTGGAGCGGAGATCAGCTTGTCGCCGAATTCCTTGCCGGAATTCCGAATCACAAGACCGTCGTGCTTGAACGCGTTCCTACGGCAGAGAATCTGGCGCGCCTGGCGTTTGCCATCCTCGATCCGCTATATCGGAACAATTACGGCAACCTGCTGCGGCTGGAACGCGTCCGGCTGTACGAAACTCCCAATTGCTGGGCCGACGCATACCGGGCAGATAAGGCCTGACAACCGCGCCAAGTCGCGGGTTCCGCTCAGCGAAACATGTAGCGCACGAAATTTGCGGCCGAGATTGTCCCTGAATGCGTCCAATGCTATGGTTGCCTCCCCAACGCTGGCGATCGACCAACAACTCAAAGAGGAGACCCCGCATGCTTGGCCTGATGATGAATCAGCCCCTGATGATTTCCGCGCTGCTCAGGCACGCAGAACAGAATCATGGCGATACCGAAATTGTTTCCCGCCTCGCCGTCGGCGGTACCCACCGCTACACCTATGCCGCTGCCGCAGCGCGTTCACGCCAACTTGCTCGTGCGCTGATCTCACTTGGCGTCAAGGCGGAAGACCGCATCGGCACCCTGGCTTGGAACAGCCATCGCCACTTCGAGATCTATTACGCGGTCTCGGGCATCGCCGCCATCACCCACACCATCAATCCCCGACTGTTCCCCGAGCAGATCACCTACATCGCCAACCACGCGGACGATCGATTCATCTTCTTCGACCTCACCTTCACCAAGCTGATCGAAGCCCTGGTGCCCCACTGTCCGGGAGTCAAGGGCTGGGTGGCCCTCTGCCAGCGCAGCGAGATGCCCGAGTGCAATATTCCCAACCTGCATTGCTATGAAGAACTCGTCGCGGCCCAAAGCGACGAATTCGAGTGGCCCGACTTTGACGAGAACACGGCTTCCTCGCTCTGCTATACCTCGGGGACCACCGGCAATCCAAAGGGCGTTCTGTACTCGCATCGCTCGACAGTACTGCACGCCTATGGCGCCGCCCTGCCCGATGCGCTTGGGGCATCGGCACGGGACTGCATCCTGCCGGTAGTGCCGATGTTTCACGTCAACGCCTGGGGCCTGCCCTACTCCGGAGCCCTGACGGGGGCCAAGCTGGTCATGCCGGGCCCCCACCTCGACGGCGCCAGCCTCTATAACCTGTTCGAAGAGGAAGGCGTCACCATGTCGGCCGGCGTGCCGACGATCTGGCTTGGCCTGCTGCAATACCTGCAGGCCAACAAGCTGAAACTGTCCACCGTCAAGCGCCTGGTCATCGGCGGTTCGGCAGCGCCCCCCGCCATGATCCGCGCCTTTGACGAGCAATACGGAATCACCGTGCTCCACGCCTGGGGCATGACCGAAATGAGCCCGCTGGGCACGGTCAACACCTACAAGCACAAACACCTGTCGCTGCCAGCCGCGGAACGCGATCGCATCCGCCTCAACCAGGGCCGCGGCATTTTCGGCGTCGAACTGAAGATCGTCGATGGCGATGGAATTGAGTTGCCGCGCGACGGCAAGGCCTTCGGCGACCTGATGGTACGCGGTCCGTGGATCACTTCGGGCTATTTCAAGAGTGAAGGCGGCAACCCTCTGCGCGATGGCTGGTTCCCCACCGGCGACGTCGCCACCATTGATCCGGACGGCTACATGCAGATTACCGACCGATCGAAGGACGTGATCAAATCGGGTGGCGAATGGATTTCCTCAATCGACCTGGAGAACATCGCCGTCGCGCATCCCGCCGTGGCGGAAGCCGCGGTGATCGGCGCCGCCCATCCGAAGTGGGACGAGCGCCCGCTGCTGGTGGTGGTCAAAAAGCCTGGCCAAGAAGTCGCCCGCGAGGAACTGATCGCGTTTTACGAAGGCAAGGTGGCCAAGTGGTGGATTCCCGACGATGTGATCTTTGTCGACGATCTGCCGCATACGGCAACCGGCAAACTTTCCAAGCTGCAACTTCGTCAACGCCTGCAGGATTACCGTTTCCCGGGAGCATGAAGTGACGATACCGATCAGCCTCTGCGGCTTTGCCGTCAGCAACTACTACAACAAGGTCAAGCTCTCCCTGCTCGAAAAGGGCGTGCCATTTACCGAGTCCACGGTCTATCCGTCGCAGAGTGAAGAAATGCTCAGCGAGTCGCCGATGGGGAAAGTACCCTTCCTGCGCACGCCCAAAGGCGTACTCAGCGAATCCCAGGTGCTGACCGAATACATCGAAGACTGTTGGCCGCAACCGCCGCTCTATCCGGGCGACGCATTTGCTCGCGGACGCTGCCGCGAACTGATCGAGCACATTGAGCTGCACCTCGAGCTTCCTGCTCGCCGCCTGTATGCCGAAGCATTTTTTGGCGGAAAGGTTTCCGAGGAAACCAAGAAGGAGGTCGCGCCGTTATTGGAAAAAGGATTGCGCAGCCTGGGACGCCTTGCGCGTTTTTCGCCCTTCATCGCAGGAGAGACCTTTACCCACGCTGACTGCGCCGCCTGGGTGCATTTGCCGTTGGTCAGCCAGGCGAGCCGAAAAATCTATGGCCGTGACTTCGTCGAAGAATTGCTGCCGCAAGCCAAGGCCTACCTGAAACTGATTGGCGAGCGCCCTTACGCACAAAAGGTCAACGAAGACCGCAAGGCGGCGATGGAAGCGTTCATGGCAAAGGCTAAAAAATGATCAATGAGGTCAAGCTGTCCCGGCATGGCGGGATTTGTCATATCGAGATGGCGCGTCCAGAGAAGAAGAATGCCCTTACGGCCGCCATGTATCAGGCTATGGCCGATGCCCTTGCCGACGCCGAGCAAAACCCGAACGTGCGGGTGATACTGATTTCGGGCAGCGGCGGTGTGTTTACCGCAGGCAATGACCTGGCGGATTTCCTGGCGACACCTCCCATGGACGACAGTGCTCCCGTGTTCCGCTTCATCAAGGGCTTTTCAGAACTGGAAAAGCCTTTTGTCGCGGCGGTGGAAGGGGCAGCGATTGGGGTCGGCACGACCATGCTGCTGCATTGCGATCTCGCCTATGCTGGCTCCAGCGCGAAATTCGGCCTGCCGTTTGCCAATCTGGGCCTGACACCGGAGGCGGCATCCAGCTTGTTGCTGCCGATGCGCGCCGGCTACGCACGGGCTGCCGAACTCTTGATGCTGGGCGAGATTTTCAGCGCCCAGACCGCCCTGGACCTTGGAATCATCAACGGTGTCCTGGAAGACGGTCAGGCGCTGGAGCATGCCTTTGAGCGTTGCCGCAAGCTCTGCGCACAACCCGCATCGTCGGTACGACTGACCAAGGCGTTGCTTAAGCGTTCACAGCGGACCTTGATTGCCGAAACCATGCGGGAGGAAGCCGATGTTTTCCGCCAGCGACTGGTTTCGCCGGAGGCCAAAGAAGCCTTTTCGGCATTTTTTGATAAGCGAAAGCCAGACTTCAGCCGGTTCGGCTAGCTTAGGCGGAGGCTTGCCAAAAGCCCGGTGCTAGAATTCGCGCCCCGAGGGATGGGTGGCAGAGCGGTTGAATGCACCGGTCTTGAAA
>CAIVQO010000012.1 GCA_903908065.1 uncultured beta proteobacterium
ACCGAAACCACCGGCCTGCAACCGTCGCAAGGTGACGAGATCATCCAGATGGGCGCGGTGCGCATCGTCAACAATCGACTGCTGCGCCAGGAAATCTTCGATCAACTGGTCGATCCGGGGATTCCGCTCAAGCCCGAAGGCATTCCCATCCACGGCATCACCGAGGCCATGGTCAATGGCCAGCCGAGGCTGGACGTGGTGCTGCCGGCCTTCCACGAGTTCTGCCACGAGACCGTGCTGGTGGCGCACAACGCCGCCTTCGACATGCGCTTCTTCCAGCTGAAGGAGGAAAGCCTCGGCGTACGCTTCACCCAGCCCGTGCTGGATACGCTGCTGCTCTCGGCGGTGATCCATCCCAACCAGGAGTCGCACAAGCTGGAACTGATCGCCGAGCGCCTCGGGATCAACGTCATTGGCCGCCACACGGCGCTGGGGGATGCCTTCGTTACCGGCGAAGTCTTCCTCAAGATGATTCCTCTGCTGGCCGACATGGGCATCCTGACCTTGCGCCAGGCGCTGGACGCGGCGCAGAAGACCTACTTTGCGCGCATCCAGTATTAAGCCGGATCCGACCGCATGAGTACCGACCTCCTGCCGCAGTCCTCGGCCGTCGCGGCCTGTGCCGCCGGCATCGCCACGGCCGCGCGGATCGAGGCATTGGTCGAGCAGGCCGCCGAGGCGCGCCGGCTGGCCATCGCGCTACATGCCGCCGATGCCGGCCCGGCGCTGGTGACCGGCGTTCAGTCGCGCCTGAACGACCTTGTCACCGAACGGGTGCTGGCACTGATGCAGGCGCGCTATCGGCTGCCGCCGGCACGCTGGTGCTGGCTTGGCCTGGGATCGGAAGGGCGCCTGGAGCAGACGCTGGCCACTGACCAGGACAACGGCCTGATTTTTTCCGCCAGCGATGATGGCGAGGCGCGCGGCTTGCGCGAACTGTTCCTGCCCTTCGCCCAGGCTGTCAATCAGGCGCTGGCGCAATGCGGCTTCCCGCTGTGCGACGGCGAGGTGATGGCCGGCAATCCGCGCTGGTGCCTGTCGCAGTCCGAATGGCTGGAAAGCTTCACCACCTGGGTGCGCACGCCGGAACCGGAGGCGCTGCTCAATGCCTCGATCTTCTTTGACTTCCGCCCGCTGGCCGGCGACGCCGGGCTCGCCCTGGAGTTGCGCGGCGAACTGGGCAAACTCACGCGCGGCAACGAGATCTTTCTGCGCATGATGACCGCCAACGCTTTGGCGGCGGCGCCGCCGCTGGGGCGTCTGCGCGACTTTGTCACCGTGCCCGAGTCCGGCGGCACCGTCGATCTGAAAAAGTTCGGCTCGCGGATCTTCGTGGACGCGGCGCGCATCTTCGCCCTTGGCAATGGCGCAATCGAGACTTCGACGGGCGAGCGCCTGCGCGGCGCCGCCCGGGATGGGATAATCCCGCCTGCCGATGCGGAGGCGGCTGTGCATGCCTTCCATGCCTTGCAGGGCGTGCGCCTGGCCACCCAGATTGCCTCCGTGGGCGCCACCGGCCCCGGCAACCAGATCGATCCCGACCGACTCAATGAATTCGACCGCCGTCTTTTGCTCGAAGCCCTGCGCCAGGCGCGCAGCTTGCAGCAACGGCTGAAAACCCGTTTCCATATCGATAGCTGAATCATGTCTGCCACCACCACTGACACACCCGAGGCGCTGCTTGCCTTCCTGCGCCGCCATGCGCCTTACAAGGACATGGGTGCCTTTGCCCTAGATGCACTGGCGAAGTCGCTCAAGACGGTTACCATCGCCGACGGCGGCTTCATCCTGACCCCGAACGACATGCCGCCCGATCTCTACATCATCGAGTCCGGCAAGGTCCAGGTGCGCCAGGTGGGCGACGTCACCCTGATCGATCCACCGCTCTACGACCTCGAAGCGGGGCAGAGCTTTCCGCTGGCGGCCACGGCTGCCCGGCGTCCAGCGATCAATGTCTATAGCGCCGTCGGTGAAGTGAAATGTTGGCGTCTCGCCAGCGCCGACTTTGCCGCGCTGTTGTTGTCGAGTTGCGAGTTCAACCGTTTCGTGCTCGATCATGTGGCCGGCCTGCTGCACGAGGCGCGACGCCAGATCGAAGTCCAGTTCGGTCAGCGCAATTCGGACCAGCAGACCATGAATGCCCAGCTCACCGCCTTCGTTCGCCCGAGCGTGCTGCGCATTCCGCCGACCACGCCGATCCGCGAGGCGATGGAAACCATGGTCAAGGCCAAGGTCGGCTCGGTAATCATTGCCGATGGCGACAACAAGCCGCTCGGCATCTTTACCCAGAGCGACGCCTTGCGGCGCGTGGCGATCCCGAACCATGAACCCACGGCGCCGATTGCGGAGGTGATGACGGCACCGCCGGCCACCATCTCGTCGCACGCCACCGCCTATGACGCCATGCTGGCCATGGCCATGCACCGCATCCGCCACCTGGTGATCGTCGATGGCGAGGACAAGGTAGTCGGCGTGGTCTCCGAACGCGACCTGTTTGCCATGCAGCGCATCGGCTTGCGCAATGTGCGCAAGGTGATCGAAGGCGCCGCCGACATGGACGAGCTTTCCCGTGCCGCCAACGATGTGCGCCGCCTCTGCCTCAACATGCTGGCCCAGGGCGTCAATGCCGAGAAGCTGACCCAGTTCATTTCCGGCCTCAACGACAGCCTGACCCGCCGCGTGATCGACATCGCGCTGGGCGACCACGACTTCGACGGCATTCACTGGAGTTGGCTGGCCTTCGGCTCCGAGGGCCGCGACGAGCAGACCTTCAGCACCGATCAGGACAACGGGATCATTTTCACCTGCCCCGAGGGCACCGAACTCGACGCCCTGCGGCAGCGCTTCCTCGCCTTCGCCAAACAGGTCAACGATGGCCTGGCGCGCTGCGGCTTCCCGCTGTGCAAGGGCAATATCATGGCCAGCAATCCGGCCTGGTGCCTGTCGCAGGAAGAGTGGCGCGAATGCTTCGGCAAGTGGATCCGCTCGCCGGAACCCGAAGCGCTGCTCAATTCGACGATCTTCTTCGATTTCCGTCCGCTCTACGGTGACGACCACCTGGCGCGCGAACTGCGGCAATGGCTGCTGGAGCAGACCCATGAGGCCAAGGTCTTCCTCCGCTTCATGGCCGAAAACGCCGTCAAGGCGGCGCCGCCGCTGGGCATGATCCGCGACTTCGTGTTCGACAACAACGCCGATTTTCCGCATACCCTCGACCTCAAGGCCTTCGGCACGCGGCCGTTCGTCGACGCGGCGCGCATCATCGCGCTGGCCCACAATATCCCCCACAGCAGCACCGTCGAGCGCCTGCGTGCGGCCTCGACGCAAAAGCTCTTGGGCGGCGACGACATCAATGCGGTGATCGAGGGCTTTTTCTTCATCCAGCAACTGCGCCTGCGCAACCAACGCGCCGGCACTGCGCCGGGGGGCGAAAACCGGGTCGATCCGGACAAGCTCAACGAAATGGATCGCCACGTGCTCAAGGAAGCCTTCAAGCAGGCCAAGCGCCTGCAGTCCCGATTGCAACTCGAATATCGGCTCTGAGTGAACCCGGCCACGGTTCCGCTGCGCACGCCGCTGTTTCGCGGCGAGCGGCGCTTGCGCATCGCCTTGGTCGGCCTTCCCGGCAGCGGCAAGACAACCCTGTTCGAGGCGGTATCGAGTGCCGCGCCGCAGTTCGGCGAACTGGGAGGCAGCCATACCGCCTACCGTGAGTGCCGGGTCAAGATCGGCCTCGACGAAGCCAGCCTGGTCGATCTGCCGGGCATCGCTTCGCTGGAGCATCTGTCCGGGGCCGGGCTGGGCGCCCTCAAATACCTCATCTGGGGCGACCAGCGGCCACCCGTGCTGAGGCATGAAGCCGGGGCGCCGCCGGCGCCGTTTGCGCCGCCGGACCTGATCATCCAGGTGGTCGATGCCAGTCGCCTGCAGCCCAGCCTCGAATTGACGCTGGAGCTTTGCCAGTTGGGGCGTCCCGTGGTGATGGCGCTCAATCGCATGGACGAAGCCTCACGCAAGGGCCTGGCGATCAACGTCAAGGCGCTGCAGCACCTGCTGGGCATTCCCGTGGTGCCCACCGTGGCCTTGATGGGGCAGGGCCTGACCCAATTGTTTGCGGCGGCGGCCAGCGCGGCACGCAGCGCCACTTGCCCCGTGCCGCCGCCGCCCAGCCGGCATATCGCCGCCAGCCTGGAGGCCCTGTCCGCCGCCTTGAACCGCGAAGACGTGCATGCCGCCTTCCGGGTGCCGCATGGCTGGCTGCTGGCCCAGTTCGCGGCGCGCGACGAGTTCATCGAGACGGAACTGGCGGAGCACTTTGCCACGCGCTTGCCGGAGCTTGATCGCCTGCGTGCAGCGGTGGACTTTGCGTTGCCGCGCCCACTGGCCGAAGAATTGCACGCGGATCGCCACCATCGCGCCGCGACGCTGGTCGAGTCGGCCATGCGCATGGGCCCTCCCGGGGCGCAGGGCTGGCGCTACTGGCTGGACGAAGTCTTCCTCCATCCGCACTGGGGCCTGATCGGCAGCCTGGCGGTCTTTGCCGCTGTACTGTTCGTGGTGTTCGAGATCAGCGGCTGGATCGATTCGATGACCACGGTGAAACTGGCCGAGGCATTCGCCGACTGGCAACCGGGCGGCACGGCAGGCGTGGTCGGTCGCGCCGTGCTCGACGGCCTGATCGGGCTCACCGGCATTGTCGTGCCCTACATGATCCCGCTGGTGATGCTGCTGGTCAGCCTGGAACAGGCCGGCCTGATGCAGCGCATCGCCTTCGTCGTCGACCGGGGCTTTCATCGCCTCGGCTTGCATGGCGGTGTCGCGCTGCCTTTCCTGCTGGGGCTGGGCTGCAATGTGCCGGCGATCTCCGGCGCCGCGCGCCTGACCACCGGGCGTGAGCGCGTGATCGCCGCCGTCCTGATCACCTTCGTGCCCTGTTCCGCGCGCTCCGCGATCATCCTGGCCATCGCCGGCAAGTATCTCGGCGTCGCCGGTGTGATCGGGATGTTCACGCTGATCCTGCTGGTTATCGCGGTGGCCGGTCATCTCCTGTCGCGTCGCCAGCGCGAACTCGGGCCCGGGCGGGTGCAGGACATTCCCCCGTATTCGCTGCCGGACCTGCGCGGCTTGTTGCGCGAAACCTGGCACCGCACCAGCGACATCCTGACCATCGTCACGCCCTTGCTGGTGGGGGGTAGCGTGGTGCTGGCCCTGCTGGGCCATGTTGGCGCCGAGTCCATCATCAACGCCTTGCTGGCGCCGGTGACCTCCTGGTGGCTCGGCTTGCCGCTGGCGCTGGGTGTGCCCCTGCTGTTCGGGGTGTTGCGCAAGGAGCTTTCGCTGCTGATGATCTATCAGGCGCTGGGCACTCAGGAACTTGGCGGGGTGCTTTCCCCCGTACAGATGTTCGTTCTGCTCGCCTTCATCAGCTTTTATGTGCCCTGCGTATCTACCTTTGCCGTGATGCTGAAGACCCTCGGCCGGCGCGATGCCGCTTTTTCGGTTGCCTTGTCGATCGGCATTGCCCTGCTGGTCGCCGGCGCCTTGCGGTTTGGCGGCGGGGGGCTGGCACTCGTGGGTGTCTGACGTCTGCCTGGCAGGTCGGCGGATTAAAATGACGGAATAACAGGGAGGTCGCGCCGCCATGCAGGATTTCGATTTCGAGAATGCCCTGACCATGCATCGGGCATGGAAGATGAAGTTCCACCTTGCCCTGGGCCGTGTCCAGGGCGAGGACTTCGATACCCGGCCGCTGGGCGACGCAGGGCAATGCGGCCTGGGCCAATGGCTGGCGGCAAACGCCGCCGAGCTCGCCGGGTCGCCCACGGCGGCGGAACTGCTGCCGGTCCACGAGCAGTTTCATCAGGAATCGAAGGCCATCGCCGACGCCATTCGCGAAGGCCGCATCCTGCGCATGGAAGATCCGGCGATCGGTGCCTACCTGACGCTTTCCACGCGCATCGAGGGCCTGTTGCTCAAGCTCAAACATGAAGTGCAGGCATCCGCCTGAGGCGGGGCCATCCGGACATCAAACCCAGGGGAAATCGTCATGAATCCGCAGAACGGCTACGACATCGAGGACATCTCGGTCGGCATGAGCGCCGAAACCGCCAAGACCATCAGCGAGGCCGACATCCTCCTGTTTACGGCGGTATCCACTGATACCAATGCCGTGCATCTTGACGAGGAATACGGCAAGACCACCATGTTCGGCGGGCGCATTGCCCACGGCATGCTGTCCGCCAGCCTGCTCTCGGCCGTGCTAGGCACGCGCCTGCCCGGTCCGGGAGTGATCTACGTCGGCCAGTCGCTGCGCTTCAAGGCGCCGGTTCGCATCGGCGACACGGTGCATGCCAAGGTCACGGTCAAGGAGGTGATTGCCGAAAAGTGCCGCGTGATCCTTGATACCGTGTGTACCGTGGGCGGCAAGGTGGTGATCGATGGCGAGGCCACGGTAATGGCTACCTCGCGTGCCCGGCGCGAGGCCGGCAAGTAGGAATTCCGCGCGATCTTGGCTGACGCGCAGCGCCAGGCGG
The DNA here is from genome assembly GCA_903908065.1 of uncultured beta proteobacterium. Classification (GTDB taxonomy): domain Bacteria; phylum Pseudomonadota; class Gammaproteobacteria; order Burkholderiales; family Rhodocyclaceae; genus Sulfuritalea. The sequence goes on from CAIVQO010000012.1 coordinate 6,534, forward strand.
CCGTTGATGGGGTGATGGCAGGGCGGCACGCCGTGCGTGCCTTCCTGCCTACCCCGATTGCGCGAGCGACCATCGAGGACATCCTCACCGTGGCGCGCCGCGCACCCTCCGGCACCAATCTCCAGCCCTGGCGGGTGCATGTGCTGAGCGGAGCGGCGCGCCAGCGTCTGGTCGATGCCGTGTGCGCGGCCTACGATGCTGACGAGCCCGGCCATGAGCCGGAATGCGATTACTACCCGGCTGAATTCTTCGAACCCTATCTATCACGCCGCCGGGCCATCGGCCTTGGGCTCTATGGTTTGCTCGGCATCGCCAAGGGCGACGCGGCGCGGATGCGCGCGCAGATGCGGCGCAACTACGAATTCTTCGGCGCACCCGTCGGCCTGATTTTCAGCATCGATCGCCGCATGGGGCGGGGCGGCTGGCTCGACTACGGCACCTTCCTGCAAAACGTGATGCTGGCGGCCGGCGCGCGCGGGTTGGACACCTGTCCCCAGGTCGCCTGGCTGCCGTATCACCGCATCATCGCCGGACAACTGGGTTTTGCCGCACAGGAGCAACTGGTGTGCGGCATGTGCGTCGGCCACGCCGATCCGGATGCGGTCGAGAATACGCTGGCGACGGCACGGGCGGCGCTGGATGAGTTTGTGGTCTTCCATGGCTGAGGCCGGGGAAGGCGGTCGCCAGCGGCTCGACAAATGGCTCTGGGCGGCGCGCTTTTTCAAGACGCGTGGCTTGGCGTCCGAGGCGATTGCCGGCGGCAAGCTGCGCTGGAATGGCCAGGTGCCCAAGCCCGCGCGCGAGGTCAAACCGGGGGACGAACTCGAAATCGTTATCGGTGAAGCCCGCTGGACGGTGATCGTGCGCGGACTCAACGAACAGCGGCGGCCGGCCGTCGAGGCACGACTGCTCTACGAGGAAACCGAGGAAAGCGCCCAGGCTCGCCAACGGCTGGAGGAATTGCGTCGCCTGGCGCCGGTGCCAGGTGCCGGCCTCAAGGGCCGGCCGACCAAAAAGGCCGGACGCCTGATCCGGGGATTCACTGAATAGCCCATCCGGATGATTCCAGAGCAAGGCGACTGGGACCGTCAGCCCGATGCTTGGAGCCTCATCCCACCATGATTCGGTGCATATTACTGCGGACATGAGTCCGACCATTTCTCCTTCCGTTAGCGTTACGGCGCTATTCAAACTGAGGTTTGAATTTGCTCTATTGGCTGGTGAATGAGATGGAAAGTTGACATATCCCAATTTGGGACTAGACTTCGTTCGTGCATATCGTAGCCGTCAAATACCTGAGAGCCTTCTGGGAGAAGAACCCGGATTCTGAGCAGCCTCTGAAGTCTTGGGTGGATGAAGCCAAGAAGGCAAGCTGGCCACAGCCGGCCCAAATCAAGGAGCAATACCGTAGCGCCAGTATCCTGAAGAACAAGCGCGTGGTGTTCAATATCAAAGGCAACGACTATCGCTTGGTGGTAGCTGTCGCATATCACTACCAGGCGCTGTACGTGAAATTCATCGGCACGCACGAAGAGTACGACGCGATTGATGCAGAAACAGTAGAACTGGAGGATTGACCATGGAAATTCGTCCGATCAAGTCAGAAGAGGACTACAAGGCAGCTCTCCACGAAGTTTCTGCCTTCTTCGACAACGAGCCAGTGCCTGGATCGGTAGAAAGTGATCGTTTTGAAGTGCTGCTCACGCTTGTTGAAGCCTATGAGGCCAAGCACTACCCCATTGACTTGCCTGATCCGATCGAAGCCATCAAGTTCCGAATGGAGCAGGCGGGGCTGACACCTAAGGACTTGGTGCCGCTTATCGGTCGCCTGAATCGCGTCTATGAGATTCTGAATCGAAAGCGCCCTCTGACCCTAAACATGATCTGGAAGCTCCACCAGAAGCTTGGCATTCCCGCTGAATGCCTGATTCAGCCGCCAAAGTTGCCATTGGCGGCGTAAGCACAACCGATTTTGCTCAAAACAAAGGGATTCTCGTTAAGTGCTCTTTTTCGAATTCCAACCTCAGAGTGCACATAGCCAAAGTTACCAATGTTTCAAGTCACGGATTCTGGCTTCTGCTGGAGGCGGAAGAGTTGTTTTTACCTTTCGTCGAGTTCCCGTGGTTTCGCGATGCCGCGATAGGCAAGCTCCTGAATGTCGAACTGCCATCGCCTGGCCATCTCTACTGGCCGGATCTGGATGTCGATTTGGCGGTCGAGTCGATCCGTCACCCCGATCGCTTCCCGCTAATAAGCCGCGTTGGAGTCTGAAGTTTTCAGTATGAGGTACCTAGGGGCGACCACGGCATGGAATTGAGTATTTCGCTTGTGGCGGGGTTGCTGCTCGGCGGCGGTCTTGTTGCCTTCGTGCTCGTCGCGCGTTTGCGCGAGTTCAGGGATATGCTGGTCCAGCGCGACGCCGAGCTGGCTGGCTTGCGCGCGCAAGAGTCGGCGCTGGCGGTACGGTGCGCCACGCTGCAAAGCGAACTCGAGGGCGAGCGGGCCTTGTTTGCCGAACGCCAGGCGACGCTGGAGGCCGCGCGGGCGAGCTTTGCCGATGCCTTCAAGGCGCTGTCGGCGGATGCGCTGGCGAAGAACAACCAGAGCTTCCTCGAGTTGGCACGTGGTGCGCTGGAGGCGCAGCAGGCGCTGGCCAAGGGCGAGCTGGAAAAGCGCCAGCTCGCGATCGGCGAACTGGTGGCGCCGGTCAAGACTTCGCTGGAAAAGTTCGAGCTGCAGATCCAGGGCATCGAGAAGGCCCGGGTCGATGCCTACGCCACGCTGACCGAGCAGGTGCGTTCGCTGGCCTCGGCGCAGGACCAGTTGCGCAGCGAAACCGGAAATCTGGTGAAGGCCCTGCGCGCGCCGCAGACCCGTGGCCGCTGGGGCGAATTGCAGTTGAAGCGGGTGGTTGAAATGGCGGGCATGCTCGACCACTGCGATTTCTTCGAGCAGGAAAGCACCACTACCGAGGACGGGCGCCTGCGTCCCGACCTGATCGTCAGGCTGCCCGGCGGCAAGAACATCGTGGTTGATGCCAAGGCGCCGCTCGCGGCCTACCTGGAGGCGCTGGAGGCCGGCGACGACGAGGCCAAGCGGCGCAAGCTGGCCGACCATGCGCGCCAGGTGCGCGATCATCTGAAGAAGCTGGGGCAGAAGGCCTATTGGGAGCAGTTCCAGCCTTCGCCGGATTTCGTGGTGCTGTTCCTGCCGGGCGAGATGTTCTATTCGGCGGCCCTGGAAGCCGATCCTTCTCTGATCGAAGCCGGTGTCGATGCGCGCGTGATCCTGGCCACGCCGACCACGCTGATCGCGCTGCTGCGCGCCGTTGCCTACGGCTGGACGCAACAGGCCCTGACCGAGAACGCCGAGCGCATCAGCCTGCTTGGCCGCGAACTCTACGAACGCCTAGCGACCCTGGCCGAGCACTGGTCCAGGGTCGGCAAGAATTTGGGCGAAGCGGTGGGGGCCTACAACAAGTCGGTGGCCTCGATGGAGACCCGGGTGCTGGTGTCTGCGCGCAAGTTTCGCGAACTCAAGGCGGCCGGCGAGGACAAGGACATCGCTGACCTCACCCCGGTCGACAGCCTGCCGCGTGAACTGCAGGCCCCTGAGCTGCAAGCGCCCGATACGCCTCTTTCCAGCAGCAGGCTCACGCCATGAGCCTTGCTCCCGGCAGACTCCTCCACATCGTCACGGAGGAAATGTCATGTCTGCCGAAAATCGAGTCCAAGCCGCCCGTTCCCCAGCCCACGTCGCCGACGTCGCAGTATTCGTCATCACGGTCACGCTCAGTGCGCTGGGAGCACTGATCCTGCCGCTGGCAGGATGAACGCATGATCCGTCCCGAGCTTCCCGTCCTCGCGCTTTCGGCCTTGCCCGGCGGTCCCGATCCCGTCGTGCTCTGCGCCACTGCCCGCCTGGCGCAAGACCTGCGACGGGCCCATGGCGAACTGCAGGCGGGGCAGGGCAAATCGACCTGGCGTGCCTTGCAGAGTTCGACGCCGGCCCTGTGGCTCGATGCCCTGGTTTCGCGCGCCCTGCTGCGCGGCGAGATTCCCTCCGACGCGATGAGCGGCAGCTTCCTCGGCCGGGTCCAGGAGTCCAAGGTTTGGGAGCAGGCCATCGCGCGCGATGCCGGTGCCGCTGCCGATCTGTTCGACCGTGAGGGCATGGCGCTGGCAGCGATGGAGGCGGCCAGCCTGCAGGCCGCCTGGCGCATCGAGGTTCCCGAGGCACTCGGCAATGCCGAGTATCAGGCCTGGTCGCGCTGGCGGGCCGATGTCTCACGGGTGTGCCGCGAGAATGGCTGGCGCGGCCTGGACGAGATCCTTGCCTGGCGCGTGGCCTGCATCGAGCGGGGCATCGGCGGCCTGCCCTCGCGCATCGGGCTGGCGGGCTTCCTCCTGCCCGATCCGGTGATCTCGCGCCTCCTGCTGGTGCTGGAAGCCCGTGGCGTCGAGTTGTTCCATGTCGATTTTTCGCATCCTGCCGCCGTGGCGCCGCGCGGCGTGGAACTGGCCGATGCCGAGGCGGAATGTGCGGTGGCGGCGGCCTGGGCGGCGCAGCGGTTGGCGGCGGCGGGCGATGGCCTTTGTCGCTTGCGCATTGCCGTCGCCGATTTGCCGGCACGCCGCCGCCTGCTCGATTCCGCACTGCATTCAGCATTGCATGCCGATGTGGTTGGTGCCGGCTGGGCGGCGCTCGAACGTGAACATGAATTCCTGGCTGGCTCGCCGCTGGCGGAGCAGCCGCTGGTGGCCACGGCGCTTGCGTTGCTGCAGGTGTTTGCCAGCCCGCGCCGGCTGGCGCTGGCGGAGGTCGGGGTGCTGTTGTGCGCGCCGGGCTGGTCGGCCGACCTCGAGGAATGCGATGCACGTGCCCGCATCGAGGCCGGCCTGCGCCGCCTGCTGCCGCCGGAAACCAGCCTGGACCTGCTGCGCGCGGCCATCGGACGCGTGCTGCTGCGCCAGCCGGGTTTGCAGGCGCCGCAACTGCTGGGTCATCTCGAACTGCTGGGCGAGGCTGTGCGCGCCGCCACCCGACGCCAGTTGCCTTCGGCCTGGGCCGCGACCTTTGCCGGCCTGCTCGATGCCTTGGGCTGGCCCGGGCAACGCCCCGTGTCGGGGCCCGAGGCGGCGCTCGTGGCGGCCTTGCACGAACAGATCGCGGGCCTGGACAAACTCGATGCCATCCTCGGGCGCATCGATCGCGGCGATGCGCTGCGCCAGTTGCGTCGCCAATGCCGCGAGCTTCCCTTTGCTGCCCCAAGGCGCAGTCCGCCACGGATCGAGATCTGCAGCCTCGATGACGCGCTGGCCGGTGCGGTGGATGGGCTCTGGGTGATGGGCCTGAACGAGGGCGAGTGGCCGCCGGCACCGCGACCGAACCCCTTGCTGCCCGCCGAAATCCAGCGCCGCGCCGGCGTGCCCGTCGCACGTGCCGATAGTTTGTCCGCCGCCGCGCGCGAAGCGCAAGCATTGTGGTGTGTTAGCGCACGCGAAGTCATGCTGTCGTGGTCGCACCAGCAGGGCGAGAAGGCGCTGCGGCCGAGCCCGCTGCTGGAGGGCGTGGCCTCTGCCCCGGCGCCGGTGCAGGGGGTGCGGTTACCGCTGCCGGCCGTGCTGGAGCAGGTAGACGACGCGCGCGCGCCGCCGGTCGGCGAGCACGAGGAAATCCATGGCGGCACTGGCCTGCTGGCGGCCCAGGCCGCCTGTCCGGCCTGGGCCTTCCATCGCTATCGGCTCGGCGCCGCCGTGTTGCCAGCGCCGACTTTCGGCCTCGACGCCCTGGTGCGCGGCTCCTTGCTGCATGCCGTGCTGGAGGCGTTCTGGCGTGGACGCGGTCTGGCCGACCTGCATGCGATGGACGACGCGATGCGCGACGCCGAAATGGCCCGCGTGGTCGAGTTGGCCTTGAAGGCGCATGACCGGCAGGCCATCGTGCCCCTGCCGCCGAGGTTGCGCGGGCTGGAGAGCGAGCGCCTGAAGGAGTTGCTGACGGTCTGGCTCGAGTTGGAGGCGCAGCGCAGCGATTTCCGCGTGCTGGCCTGCGAGGAACGCCATAGCCTGCTGATCGAAGGCCTGCCGGTGAATGTGGTGGTGGATCGCGTCGATCAGTTTGCCGATGGCCGCCTGGCGATCATCGATTACAAGAGCGGCCGTTCGGATCGCAGCCGGTCCTGGGCCGAGTCGCGCATCCTCGAGCCGCAACTGCCGATCTATTCCGCGCTGGCCTTTCCCGACCGTGCCGTGGCGGCGGTGGCGCTGGCGCGCGTGACGCGCGAGGCACCGGCGTTTTTGGGCGTCGCCGAAAACGACGGCCTGCTGCCGGAGGTGAAGGCGCTGGACGCGCAACGCCGTCGCTTCGATGCCGAAAATTTCCCCGACTGGGAAGCCTTGCGCGCCTGCTGGGCCAGCCGCCTGCGCGAGATCGCACGCGAAGTGAAGGAGGGCGTTGCTGCCGTGGTGTTCGAGGACGACAAGGCGCTTGCGTACTGCGAGGTCTTGCCCTTGTTGCGCCTCGCCGAACGACAGATGTTGCTCGACCGGGAGGGCGCGGCATGAGCGACCTGCTGCGCGAAGACGAGGACAACCGGCGTCGGGCGCTGGAACTGGAATCCTTTATCGTCGAGGCGCCCGCCGGTGCCGGCAAGACCGAGCTCCTGACGCAGCGCTACCTGCGCCTGCTGGCGATAGCCGAAGAGCCCGAGGAGATCGTCGCGATCACCTTCACCAACAAGGCGGCGGGCGAAATGCGCAGCCGCATCGCCGAAAGCCTGGCGCGTGCGCGTAGCGGCGTGCCGCCCGAGGCGGCGCACAAGCGCGTGACCTTCGATCTGGCCCGTGCCGCGCTGGCGCGTTCGGCGCAGCGCGACTGGGCCATCGAGCAGCAGCCGGGGCGTTTGCGCCTGACCACTATCGATGCCCTGTGCGCCGGCCTGGCGCGGCAGATGCCGTTGCTGTCCCGCTTTGGTGCCCAGCCGGCGACGGTGGAGGATGCCGGTCGCCACTATCGCGAGGCGGCACGGCGCGCCCTCGATCATCTCGATGACGCCGAGGCCGACGCCAGCCACGTCGACGCGGTGGCGGCGACCCTGGCCTGGATGGACAACGATGCAGCACGTCTGATCGACTTGCTCGCCGCCATGCTGGCACGGCGCGAACAATGGCGCCCGATTGCGGAACTCGACGATCCGCAATCCGCCATCGGCGCGGCCCTGGACGAACTGCTGGCCGAGGAACTGGCGCAGGTCGAAGCCGTGCTCGGCGCCGACTGGCAGGCGCAGTGGATGCCGCTGGCACGGTTTGCCGCCGGGCAATTGGGTGATGGCATCTTGATCGACTGGTCGCGGCCTTTGCTGGCCGAGATCGACCACCTGCCGCGCTGGCGTGCGCTGGCGGCTTTCCTGCTGACCCAGGACGACACCCTGCGCAAGACCGTCAACGTCAAGAACGGCTTCCCGGCCGGCAAGGAATTCAAGGCGCAGAAGGACGCGATGCTCGCCGCCCTGGCCGAGATCGGCGAGGCCGAAGTCGCGGCCCTGGTTCGCCTGCGCCAGCTTCCCACGCCGGGCAAGGAGGGTGATGGGGGCGACAACATCGTGCGCGCACTGACGCGCCTGATGAAGCTGGCGGCCGCCGAGTTGTGGCTGGTGTTCCGCGAGGCGGGCGAAGTCGATTTCGGCGAACTGGCAACCCGTGCCATCGATGCGCTGGGTGACGACATGGATCCCTCGGAACTGGGACTACTCCTCGACTGGCGCATCCGTCACCTGCTGGTCGATGAATTCCAGGACACCAGCCCTACCCAGATCCGGCTGCTGGAGCGCCTCACCGCCGGCTGGAGCGCGGACGATGGCCGCACGCTGTTTTGTGTGGGCGATCCGATGCAATCGATCTATCGCTTCCGCAAGGCAGAGGTGGGCCTCTTCCTGCGTGCCAAGGCCCACGGCATCGGCAACCTTTCACTGACATCGCTGCGCCTGTCGCGCAACAACCGCGCGTGTGCGCCGGTGGTCAATTGGATCAATGCCGGCTTCCCGGCCTTGTTCCCGGCGCTGGACGAACCCCTGCGCGGCGAGATCGCCTATCGACCCTTTGTCGCCACCCGCGCCGATCTGCCTGCTGCGGGTGTCACGGTCCATGCGCTGGTGGCGGCGAAGGGCGACGGCGACGCCGCAGCGCGCATCGAGGCCGCGCGCATGCTGGACATCATCGAGGCCGAATGGCAGGCCGATCCGCAGCGACGCATCGCTGTCCTGGTGCGGGCGCGCGACCACCTCTCGGCGCTGGTGGCAGCGATCCGCCGCGAGTTTCCGGACTGGCGCTTCACGGCAGTGGAGATCGAGCCGCTGGCGGGCCGCCAGGTGGTGCAGGATCTGATTTCGCTGACGCGCGCCCTGCATCATCGCGGCGATCGGCTGCACTGGCTGGCGATCCTGCGCGCGCCGTGGTGCGGCCTGCGCCTGGCCGACCTGCATGCTCTGGCCGGCGACGATCATGAGGCGACGATACCGGCCCTGCTCGAGGACGAGGAACGCATCGCCCGGCTGTCCGCCGATGGGCGGCAGCGGGCCCTGCACCTGCGCACGGTGATGCGCGAAGCATTGGCCGGGCAGGGACGTCAGTCGCGCCGGCGCTGGGTCGAGGACGCCTGGAAAAAACTGGGTGGTCGGTCCTGCCAGGTCCTGCCCTCAGGCGCTCCGGATGCGTCGGCCCTGGCGGATGCAGAGGCCTATTTCAAGCGCCTCGATGAACTCGACGCTGCGCGCCGCTTCAGCCTCGACAGTTTCGAGGAGGACATGGCACGCCTCTTCGCGGCGCCCGATGCCGGGGCCGACGGGCGCCTGCAACTGATGACCATCCACAAGGCCAAGGGTCTGGAATTCGATACCGTGATCCTGCCCGGCCTGCACCGCTCGTCGCCCGTTCCCGAGCCGCCGCTGCTGGCCTGGGACAGCTTTCCGCTGGCCGACGGCGAACGGCTCGTGGTGGCGCCGATGAACCGCCGTCGTCGCAGGGACGAGCCAACGACGCATGACTTCCTGCAGGCCATGGAGCGCGAGCGTGCCGGCAACGAGGCGGCACGCGTACTGTATGTGGCCGTCACGCGCGCCGAGCGGCAGTTGCACCTGCTGGGCGTCGCCACCCGCAAGGAAGATGGCAGCCTGGCGACGCCGGCGGCGAACTCTCTGTTGGCCAGGCTGTGGCCCGTGGTCGAAGGAGACTTCGCGGCCGTCAATGCGAGCGACTTTGCGCCCCGGGAAAACGCTGAGGGCCTGGCAGCCTACTTCGTGCCACCTTTCCTGCGCCAGGCGACGCCGGCCATTCCCCCGGCCTGGAAGGCGCCACAAGGGCTCTCGGGCGCCGAGGCGGTGCGTGAGGAAACGGTCAATGCACTGGCAGCCGACATTGGCAGCTTGGTTCACGCCTTGCTCGAAATGACCGCCGGCGAACCCGAGGACTGGTCGCCGGCGGCGATTCCGGCGCGCGAAGCGGGATTTGCGCGCTGGCTTGCCGGACGCGGCTGGGGTGAGGCTGACGCCCGAGCCGGCGCTTGCAAGGCAGCGCGCATCCTCGCCACGACGCTGGCCAGCGCCGATGGTCAATGGGTGTTGCGCCCGCGTGAGGAGGCCGGCGCCGAACTGGCGATCGCGAAAGTGGCCGGGGCCGCGCAGGGTGCCGGTGCGCGGGTGGAAACCCGCGTGGTCGACCGCAGCTTCGTCGAAGACGGCGTGCGCTGGATCATCGACTACAAGACGGCGGATCTCGGTCCCGAGGCCGATGCGGCGCGCCTGGCGGTCCATGCCGAACGCCATCGTCGCCAGCTCGAAAATTACGCGGCATTGTTTGCCGGCGAAGGCCGCCCACTGCGGCTTGCGGTATTTTTTGCGGCGCATGGCATCCTGAGCACTCTGGAATAGAATGAAATCCTTCGCATGGTTTTTCGGGGAACATCATGACCGACAAGAAATACCGTCTGGTGACGCGCAGCGATTTCGACGGCCTGGCCTGCGCGGTGCTGCTCAATGAACTGGGCATGATCGACGAGATCAAGTTCGTCCATCCCAAGGACATGCAGGACGGCAAGGTCGAGATTTCCGAGCATGACATCACCACCAACCTGCCTTACGTTCCCGGCGTCTACCTCGCGTTCGATCACCACGTTTCCGAGACCTTCCGCAGCCCCGGCGAGCGCCCCAACCACATCATCTATCCCGACGCGCCGTCGGCGGCGCGGGTGGTCTACGAGCATTTCGGCGGCAAGAGCCGCTTCGCTCCCTCGCTGACTGAGATGATGCTGGCGGTGGACAAGAGCGATTCGGCCAATTTCACGCGTCAGGAAATCCTCGACCCCAAGGACTGGGTGCTGCTCAACTACCTGATGGATTCGCGCACCGGTCTTGGCCGCTTCCGCGAATTCCGTGTCAGCAACTACCAGTTGATGATGGACCTGATCTCCTACTGCCGCACCCACGGCATCGACGACATCCTGGCCCTGCCGGATGTCAAGGAGCGGGTTGACCTCTACTTCGACCACGCCGAGAAGGCCAAGGAGCAGATTCGCCGCTGCACCACCGTGTACAAGAACCTCGCCGTGCTCGACCTGCGCGAAGAGGAAATCATCTACGCTACCAACCGCTTCATGATCTACGCGCTGTTCCCCGAGACCAACATCTCGATCCACGTGCTGTGGGGCGTGCAGAAGCAGAACACGGTATTCGCTACCGGCAAGTCCATCGTCAACCGCACCTCGAACACCAACATCGGCGAGCTGATGTTGTTCTACGGCGGTGGCGGCCACGAGAACGCCGGCACCTGTCAGATCGAAAATGAAAAAGCCGGCTCGGTGCTGCAGAAGCTGATCGCGACCATCAATTTGGACGGCTGACGCTCCGCCTTTTGCGGGCACTGCGGCGGCCCTCGTATCCGCCATGCCTCTCCTCGAACTGCGAAACCTGACCCGTCGCTTCGGCAGCCTCGAGGCGGTGAAGGACGTATCGCTGGCAATCGAAGCGGGCGAGTTTTTTACCCTGTTGGGGCCTTCGGGCTGCGGCAAGACCACCATCCTGCGCATGATCGCCGGCTTCGATGCGCCGGACGGCGGCGACATCCTGCTCGACGGCGTATCGCTGGCCGGCGTGCCGCCGGAAAAGCGTCCGCTGCATACGGTATTCCAGAGCTATGCACTGTTCCCGCACATGAGCGTGGCGGGCAATATTGCCTTCCCGTTGGAAATGTCCGGAAAGTCGGCGCCGGAGATACGGCGTCGCGTTGGCGAAGCACTCGAGCTGGTGCATCTGACGGACAAGGCGGATCGCTTTCCGCACGAACTGTCGGGCGGACAAAAGCAGCGCGTGGCCCTGGCGCGAGGCCTGGTCAACAAGCCGCGCCTGCTACTGCTCGACGAGCCCCTGGGGGCGCTCGATGCCAAGCTGCGCGTCGAGATGCAAAGTGAATTGATTGCCCTGCAGCGCGAGGTCGGCATCGGTTTTGTCTTCGTGACCCACTCGCAGCAGGAGGCGCTGGCGCTGTCGCACCGCATCGCGGTGATGCGCGATGGCCGCGTCGAACAGTGCGATGAGCCCGACAAGCTGTATACCCAGCCGGCCAACCGCTTCGTCGCCGATTTCGTCGGCCGCATCAACCTGATCGAGGTTACGGTTACCAGTTCCAGCAAGGTGCTGCTGGGCCTGCAGTCGCCGCGCCTGGGGGACATTGCGGCTACCGACCTGCGTCCAATCGCTGTGGGGGAGCGGGGCGTCTTCGCGTTGCGTCCGGAACTGGTTCGCGTACATGGCCACAAGGAATCTGCCGACCTCAAGAACCGCTTCCAGGGGCGCGTGCGTGCGCTCTTGTACCTGGGCGACGTCACGCACTACACGGTGGAACTGGCTGACGGCATGGTGCTCGAAGCGTTGATGCCGAATGCCGCACCGGGCCGCGCCAAGTTTCATGAGGTCGGCGATGCCGTCTGGGTCTGCTGGCGACATGATGCCGGAGTGTTCCTCCGTGACTGACAGGCGTACGCCGATGGGGAGCCAGGTCAAATGGGCCGTGATCCTGCCGCCCAGCCTGTTCCTGGTCGCCTTTTTCCTGCTGCCTTCGCTGATCGTGGTGCTGGCCAGCCTGCGCGAAACCGGCGAGTTCGGCGGTCTGGCGCCATTTGCCGGCGCGGCGTCGCTGACTATCGAGGCGTATCGCTTTTTGGGCGGCGACCTGATCTATGCCGAGATCCTGCTGCGCTCCTTTCTCGTCGCCGCGCTGACCACCGTATTGTGCATCCTGCTGGCCTACCCGCTGGCCTGGCTGATTGCGCGCAGCCCGAAACAGCGGCGCGACCTGCTGGTGCTGCTGGTGATCCTCCCCTTCGCCAGCAACTTCCTGGTCCGGATCTATGCCTGGATCATGATCCTGGGGCCGGCGGGATTGCTGTACACCCCGTTCGCCGTGATTGCCGGCCTGGTTTATGTGCACCTGCCCTTCATGATCCTGCCGCTCTATACCAACCTCGAAAAGCACGATCCGGCGCTGCTCGAAGCTGCCCAGGATCTGGGAGCCAATGCCTGGACCCGCTTCTGGCGCGTGACCTTCCCGCTCTCGCTGCCGGGCATCTTTTCCGGCGCGGCGCTGGTCTTCATCCCGGTGCTGGGCATGTTCGCCGTGCCCGAACTACTGGGTGGCACCGGCGACATCCTGATCGGCAATCTGATCAAGGAACAGTTTCTCGACAACCGCGACTGGCCGCTGGGCTCGGCGCTGTCCATCGTGCTGACCGTCTGCGTGCTGTTCCTTGCCGCCCTGGCCGCCTGGGCCGCGAAGCGTGGCCTGCACGGCACGGAGGCAATATCGTGAGCCGCTTGCCGACATGGCTGTGGGCGGCGGCCCTCGCGGTTTACGCCTTCTTGTATATCCCGCTGGCGGTGGTGGTGCTGTTCTCCTTCAACGACTCGATGCTGAATGCCGAATGGGTGGGTTTCACCACCGGCTGGTATGTCAAGCTGCTGCATGACGCAGACATGCTGCGGGCGGCCGGCAACTCCGTGCTGATTGCCCTGGTATCGAGCAGCGTCGCCACGCTTCTGGGGGCGATGGCTGGGCTGGCCATGCACCGCTACCGGCCGCGCTGGCTTCCCTTCCTGGTGCTGACGCCGGTGGCCATGCCGGAAATCCTGCTCGGCGTTTCGCTGCTGCTGTTCTTCCGTCAGGTACTGGACCTGACGCTGGGACTGGTCTCCATCCTGATTGCCCATGTCAGCTTCAGCATCGGCTTTATCGCGGTGATCGTGCGTGCGCGCCTGGCCGGCATGGACGAAAGCATTTTCGAGGCGGCGCGCGACCTGGGCGCCACGCCCTGGGCGACCTTTCGTCGCATCACCCTGCCGCTGATCCTGCCGGCGCTGCTGGCCGGTTTCCTGATGGCCTTCACGCTCTCGATAGACGATTTCGTGATCACCTTTTTCGTTGCCGGCGTCGGCGTGAACACGCTGCCGCTGCAGATCTATTCGATGATCAAGGTGGCCGTGACGCCGGAGGTCAATGCCGTGTCCACCCTTCTGATGGCATTGACCCTGACACTGATCATCCTGGCCAGCCGCATTGCGCCGGACCTGCTGAGGACAAGGGCATGAAGCCACCGTATCGCCGGCACCGACTTTTGGCATTGCTGCTTCTGCTGCTGACGGAGGCTGCGTTCGCCCAGTCCCCGCCCGAAGGCCGCTGGCGCTGCTACCAGCCGCCGGACTACCTGGTGCTTGCCTGGTTCGATCTGGGCGGTGGCCAGATCGCGGTGAATGGTAATCCGCCGCTGGCGGTGGTGCCCGGTGAGGTCGGCCTTGGCTTGCCGGCAGGCGCTTTGCCACCCTGGCGCCACGCCCTCTACCTTGCTCCCGGCAGCGCGCAGGGCGATGCCGAGCGCCACACACTGGTGCTCGCTACGCGCGCCGACGTCCCGCGTCGCGGGCGCGCCTGGGAGCGCTTGCCGCGCTGCTACCTGACCACCCACTGATGCGCCGGCTGCTGTTTACCTTCCTCTTGCTCCTTGCGCTGCCGGCCGGCGCGAGCGGGGTGCTCTACCTCTATAACTGGAACAACTACCTGTCCGAGGATACGGTGCGCCGCTTCGAGGCGCAGTGCGGATGCCGGCTGAAGCAGGACTATTACTCGGACAACGAGGAAATGCTGGCCAAGCTTGAAGCCGGCGCCGTGGGCTACGACCTGCTGGTGCCCACCGGCAATGCCGTCGAGTCGCTGATCCGGCGCGAGGCCCTGCGGCCGCTGGACAAAACGCTGCTGCCGGGGCTGAAGAACCTGAAGCCGGAATTCCTCGATCCCTGGTACGACCCCGGCAACCGTCATGCCGTGCCCTATGCCACATCCATCTCGCTGATCGGCTACAACGTCGAAAAGATTCGCGAACTGGACCTGCCCGCCGACAGTTGGGCGCTGATCTTCGAGCCGAAATACCTGGAGAAGATCAAGGGCCGCGTTACCGTGCTCAACAGCCAACGCGAATTGATGGCTGCCGCGATGCGCTACCTTGGCCATTCAGTGCAGGAGCGGGATCCGGCACGCTGGGAGGACGCCAAACGCCTGATCCTGCGCGCCAAACCGTATTGGGCCGCCTTTTCCAACAGCACTTACATCAAGGACCTGGCCATCGGTACGATCTGGGTGGCCCATGGCTACAGCAACGACATGTTTCGCGCCGGTCAGGATGCGCTGGCGGCGAAGCGTCCTTTCACGATCGCCTTCGCAACACCGAAGGAAGGCGCGGTGCTGGCGGTGGATAGCTTCGTGCTGCATCGCTCCGGCCGGCGGCCCGACCTGGCGCACAAGTTCATCGACTTCATGCTCGACGGTCGCAATGCCGCCGACGTCTCCAACCTGATCGGGGCCGGCAATCCGAATGCGGCTGCCATGGCGCACATCGAGCCCGGGATAGCGGCCAACCCTGGTATCTTCCCGTCGGCAGACGATCTCGCGCGCCTCGAAATGTTGCGCGATTTCGATCCCGGCTTGCGGCGCCAGCTTTCCAGGATGTGGACCGAAATCAAGGTGCGATAAGGAGCGATCACATGGACCCGGACATCGGACGTGCCGACATCCGCAGCCGACATATCGCGGCGCCGCCCGAGGCGGTCTGGGCCGCGATTGCCGATCCGCAACGCATTGCGCGCTGGTGGGGGCCGGACGGCTTTCGCAACAGCATCCACGAATTCGATTTCGTTCCCGGCGGCCTCTGGCGGCTGACGATGCACGGCCCCGATGGCACCGACTACCCGAACGAGAGCCGCTTTCTGCGCATCCAGGCCGGGAGCTTGTTCGAAATCGAGCATTTTTCCGTGCATCACTTCGTCTTGCGCATCGAACTGAATCCGGAGGGTGAGGGCACCCGCGTCGATTGGCGCCAGTGCTTCGACACGGTGGCCGACTACGAGCGTTTGGCGGCATTCGTGGCAAAGGCCAATGCGCAGAATCTTGAGCGCCTCGCGGCCGAGGTGGCACGCGGGGACTGAAAGTCGGCGCGGGCGGCACGGCGCTTTCGCGCCGAACGCGTTGAAATGTACGTGGCAGACAGGGAGGGAAACATGGCGCGCGACAAATCACACCGCTACGTTACAGCGGTCGAGTGGACGGGCAACCTCGGCCGGGGCACTGCGGACTATCGCGCCTACTCGCGTGACCATGCGGTCCGTGCCGGGGCGAAACCGGAGCTGCCCGGTTCCTCGGACCCGGCCTTTCGCGGCGATGCCGCGCGCTGGAATCCCGAGGACCTGATGGTGGCGTCACTTTCCTCCTGCCATATGCTTTGGTATCTGCACCTGTGTGCCTCGGCAGGCATCACGGTGCTGGCCTACCGAGACGAAGCAGAAGGCACCATGAACGAGGATGAGGGAGGCGGCGGGCGGTTTACAGCCGCCGTGCTGCGGCCGGTAGCCCGCCTGGCACCCGGGGCAGACGAAGGGCAGGCGCACGCCTTGCACGAAGAAGCGCATCGCCTGTGCTTCATTGCCAATTCGGTGAATTTTCCGGTAACCGTGGAGCCGCGCTTCGAGTTTGCGACCTGATCCGATGCGCGCCCCGGGACTTTGACCGGCGCGACGCCTCGTAGTAGGCTTGCCCAAAAACAGCACAGGTCGGAGGAGGCCAATTGCACATCATCAAATGGAGCAGTGATTTCGCCTTGGGCATCGGCGAGATCGACGAGCAGCACAAGGCGCTGGTAGGAATGATCAATGCCCTCGATGCCAGCACGCATGAGGAGTACAGTCAGGAGAACATGCGCCGGATGCTCGATGAGCTGAATGCCTACGTCAAGGACCATTTCGGCTTCGAGGAACGCCTGATGGCAGGGGGGGGCTGCTCTCCCGAACTGGTGACGCGGCATTGCGGCGAACATGCGTATTTCCGTAGCGTATTGCGCGACCTGACGGCCGATTTCGAAAGCGGGCGTACCAGCATCACGGTGCCCCTGATTGAGTACCTGGTGCATTGGCTGCTGCACCACATCGTGGTGGTGGATCGCGCCATGGCCCACCAGTTGAATGCCTCCGAGCCTGAGCTGGCGGCGCGTGTGGCCGCCGCGCTGTTACAGGATGTGACCGACGACCTGACCGATTCCGAGCGGCACCTGCTGTCGGAACTGCGCCGGGCCAACGACGAATTGGAAAAGCAGGTGGCCGAACGTACCCGCGAACTCAGGAGTGATCGCCTGCGGCTTGAACAGGAACTTGCGCAGGCGCACGCCGAGATCAAGAATCTGAAGGCCCGGTTGGCGGCGCACTAATACGTGGCAGACGATGGCAGCGGCCTATGCTGCCGCCCGGTAGCTAGGGCGCTGCGGCCTTGCCCGCTTCGTCGAGCAGCCATTCCTTGAGGTATCCCGCCGCCGGGCGCAGCCTGGCGCGGCGCGGATGCACCACGTAATAGGCCCCGCTCACCGCGATGCGATGGGGAAAGGGTTCAACCAGTTCACCGCGCGCCACCTCGTCTTCGGTCAGCCAGGGGCTGGCCATCACCAGCCCCTGGCCTTGCCGCGCCGCCTCGATGGCCATCAGCCCCTGATCGAAATGAATGCCTGGAATTGCGGCAATGCGCGAGGCCCGAAACTTGCCGTAGCGCTCCAGCCATTGCGGCCACAAGGGCAGGATCGTGGTGTGCAACAGAGTGGCACGCACCAGGTCCTCGGGACGACGCAGGCGATGCTGCGCCAGATAGGCGGGGCTGGCATAGACGCGGGCTTCGTCGCGCGCCAGCAGGCTGACGTCGAGCTGCGCATCCTTGCCGTCGAAGTAGCGCACGGCCAGGTCGAAGTCCTCGCGTTCAAAATCGACGGGTGCGACGGAAGAACTCAACTGCAGTTCGACGTCCGGATGGCGGGTGAGGAAGTTCGCCATGCGCCGGGTGAACCACTTGGCGGCAAAGCTCGGCGGCATCGATAGCCGCACACCGGTGCGACGGCTTTCGCGCAGCCCGCGACTGGCATCGGTAATCTGCGCCAGCGCCGGCTGTATGCGTTTCCAATAGGCAATGGCTTCGGCGGTGGGGATCACCTGGCGTACCTGGCGGCTGAACAGGCGTACGCCCAGCCACTGCTCGAGCTTGCGGATCTGCTGCCCGATCGCCCCCGGGGTGACGTGCAATTCGCTGGCTGCGATAGAAAAACTGTTTGATCGCATGGCAGCGTCGAAGGCAGGCAGGGCTTATAGCGGCGGTTGTCGATCCATGGCATAGAAATTCTATTCCATTACCGAGTTTTTATCGGTTGCCGGAGCGGGTATGCCGAGGCGACAATGGTCAGCCAATCGGAGGTCGCCATGTTTCGTTCCCTGCAACACCCCGGCGCGCTGGCCGTCACCCTGGCCGCTGCCGGCATCCTGATGGTCACCATGGGCTCGCGCCAGTCGCTGGGCCTGATCATCGCGCCGCTGAATGCCGATACCAACCTGGGCATCGTCACCATCAGCCTCGCCCTGGCGGTCGGGCAGTTCATGTGGGGCGCCACCCAACCGGTGGCCGGCGCCCTGGCCGATCGCTACGGCCCGCGCCCGGTACTGATCGGCGGCCTGGTGCTGCTGGCGATCGCCTGTGCCGTGACGCCCTTCGTCAGGAGCGGCTTCGGGCTCACCGTGGCGCTTGGCCTGATGGCCGCCATGGGCGCCGGCGCCAGCAGTTTCTCGGTGCTGATCGGTGCCGCCGCGCAGCGCCTGCCGCCGGAGGCGCGCGGCACGGCCTCGGGCATCATCAATGCGGGCGGTTCCTTCGGCCAGTTCGTGTTTGCGCCGGTGGTGCAGAAGCTGATCCAGCTCTTCGGCTGGATGGGCGCCATGTGGGCACTGGCGGTGGTGGCCCTGGCCGCACTGCCGATGGTGGGTAAGGTGACCGCTGGCACCGTGGCGCCCCATGTAGCGGCTCAGGGCGAGGGCGGGCTACGCAAGGCCGTGGTCGACGCGATGGCCGATCGCAGCTATATCCTGCTGCACCTGGGCTTCTTCACCTGCGGTTTCCATATCGCCTTCCTCGTCACTCACCTGCCGGGCGAGGTCGATCTCTGTGGCCTGCCGCCCACGGTGGCAAGCTGGTCGCTGGCCATCATCGGCCTGGCCAACATCTTCGGCAGCTTCTACGCCGGCTCCTGCGTCGCCAAGTACCGCAGCAAGTATGTGCTGGCGGCGATGTACGGTTCGCGCTCCCTGCTGATCATCTGGTACTTGCTGGCGCCGAAGACGGAATGGACCTACTACGTCTTCGCCGCCGGGCTCGGCTTTACCTGGCTGGCCACGGTGCCGCCGACGGCGGCCATCATCGGCAAACTGTTCGGCGTGCGTTACTTGGCGACGCTGTTCGGACTGACGCTCTTGTCACACCAGATTGGCGGCTTCCTCGGCGCCTGGCTGGGCGGGCTCGCGATCACGCGCTTCGGTGACTATTCGTGGATGTGGTATGCGGACATCGTGCTTTCAGGCCTGGCGGCACTGATCAACCTGCCGATCCGCGAGGCGCCGGTGGCGAGGCCGCAAGCGGCCTGAGCGGCGTCAGTGGCCGGCGAGGAAGCGGAGGATCGCCGCGTTGACCTCTGTCGGCCGCTCGTGGATCACCCAGTGTCCGGCATCCGGAATGCGGACGATGCGCAGGTCGGTCACCACGGCGTCTAGGCCGTCGAGCAGGACGGTGCCCAGAGCGGTGTCGGCCTCGCCCCAGATCACCAGGGTCGGCATGCGCACCGTCAGTGCTATGGGGTCGAGCGAAAGTGCAGCGGGCCCAGGGTCGTCCGGTGTCGGTGGATGCAGCGGCGAGGCGCGGTAGAGGTTGAGCGCACAGTCGAGTGCGCCGGGCTGCGACCAAGCGGCCAGGTAGTGCGGAATGTCCTCGTCCTTGAGGGCACTGCGTCCGTCGACCGTGGCCGTGAACATTTTCAGCAGGCGTTCACAGCCGTTTTCCGCCATCACCCGCGTCGCCTTTTCCAGGCGGAAGAAGTTCATGTAGGCACTGGCCGCCTGCTGGACCGGGTCGTGTGCCAGGGCACGCGCGAACGGCACGCTGTGCGGGGCGTTGATGATCACCAGCCTATTGACGTACTGCGGAAAGGCGGCGGCGAAGGTCCAGGCGATGGCACCGCCCCAGTCGTGCGCCACCAGCACGCAGGATTTGTCCTTGCGTCCGGCAGCAAGGAATTCGATTAACTGGCGCAGGTCTTCCAGCAACGGCTTGATGCGATAGGCGGTGATGCCTTCGGGTTTGTCCGACAGGTTGTGACCGCGCAGGTCGAAGGCGACGGCGCGATGGTCGCGGCCGAACTCGGCGAGTTGTTGCTTCCAGCAGTACCAGAACTCCGGAAAGCCATGCACGAATACCATCAGCGGCGCATCGGGCGCCCCTGCGGCGACGCAATGCAGGCGGATGCCATTGACCGGGGCGTAGAAGTGCTCCATCAGTCCTTGAACACCGGAGCGCGCTTTTGCATGCCGGCGGTGCCGGCCTCGAACAAGTCCTTGGACAGCAGCATCGCCGAATTCCACGTGGCGATGTAGTTGAGGCCGTCGGCCACGCTGTGGTCCCGAGCGTAGGTGATCATTTCCTTGCAGCCACGGATGGCCAGCGGCGACTTGGCGGCGATATCGCGGGCAATTTCCATGACGCCGGCGTGCAGGCTTTCGGCAGAGTCGAAACAACGGTTGACCAGGCGCATCTCTTTCGCTTCGGCGCCATCGACGCGGCGGCCGGTATAGGCCAGTTCACGTGCCATGCCTTCGCCGATCAACCCTGGCAGGCGCTGCAGGGTGCCGACATCGGCCGTCATCCCGACATCGATTTCGCGCACACTGAACCACGCGTTGGCCGAGCAGTAGCGCATGTCGCAGGCGGTGATCAAGTCGATGCCGCCGCCGATGCAGGCGCCGTGGATGGCGGCCAGTACCGGCTTGCGGCAGCGCTCGATGGAGGTCAGCGTGTCCTGCAGGCGCAGGATCAGGCGGCGCAGCTTCTCGCGCTTGCGGGCCTCGTCTTCGTCCTCGATCTTGGCCGGCACGCCCATCAACAGGGCGAGGTCGATGCCGGAGGTGAAATACTTGCCGCGCCCGACCAGTACGCCGACCCGCGCTTCGGGTGTCTCGTCCAGCCACTGCATGGCCTGCTCGATCTCGTACCACATCGGCTCGCTCATGGCATTGGCCTTGTCCGGACGGTTGAGGGCGATGGTGGCGACATTGCCGTCGAGCGAAACATCGAGGGTGCTGAATTCCATGGGACTTCCTTTCACAGGTCGGCGGGCGGCACGAAGATGTCGCGCAACTCGCGCTTGAGGATCTTGCCGATGGCGCTGCGTGGCAGGCTGGTTACGATTTCCACGGCAGCGAGGCGCTGGGTCTTGCCGAGGCGCTGATTGGCCCAATCGCGGATGTCGCTCGCGGCCGCAATCGCCGTACCACCAGCGCCGACCTTTGCAACGACGAAGGCGACGGGCGTTTCGCCCCAGCGTTGCGAGGCGACGCCGACCACGGCCGCTTCGGCCACCGCCGGATGTTGGACCAGCACAGCTTCGAGGTCGCTGGGATAGACATTGAAGCCGCCGCTGATGATCATGTCCTTCTTGCGGT
The DNA here is from genome assembly GCA_903908065.1 of uncultured beta proteobacterium. GTDB lineage: Bacteria > Pseudomonadota > Gammaproteobacteria > Burkholderiales > Rhodocyclaceae > Sulfuritalea. The sequence goes on from CAIVQO010000012.1 coordinate 27,634, forward strand.
CCATCAGCGTCAGGAACCCCTCGGCATCGAAGCGGCCGACGTCGCCGGTGCGGATGAAGCGCTTGCCGCCGGGCGCATACCACTCGGCTTCGCGGGTCTTGTCGGGCTGCCGGTGGTAGCCATTCATCATTGCCGGCGAATGGCCGACGATCTCTCCGATTTCTCCGGGGCCGAGTTCGCGTCCGGCCTCGTCGATCAGGCGCATGTCGTGGCCTTCGGCCGGCTTGCCGACGGTTCCCAGCTTGCCGGGGAACTCATTAGCGGCGAGGATGCAGGTGCCGCCGCCTTCGGTCATGCCGTAGTACTCGACCAGGCCGCCCGGCCAGCGGCGCAGGATGTCGGCCTTGAGCGCCGCGCCGAAGGGTGCGCTGGTGCACAGCTTCATGCGGAAGGACGACAGGTCGTAACGGTCGAACTCCGGATGCGCCATCAGGCGCTGGTATTGCACCGGCACCAGCATGGTGTGGGTGGCGCGATGCTGCTCCGCCAGGGCGAGGTAGCGCGCGACGTCGAACTTCGGCATCAGCACCACGGTGCCGCCGAGCGTCAGCGTCGGGAAAACGCTGACCAGCGTGGTATTGGAATACAGCGGCGTGGCGATCAGTGTCACCGCATCCGGCCCGTAGCCCTGCGGCCGTGCCCGCTGCACGTGCTGCCAGCGCATGCCATGGGCTTGGACGATGCCCTTGGGCGTGCCCGTGGTGCCGGAGGAATAGATGATGTTGAAGGGCCAGTCGGGCTTGATCCGTTGCGGCTTGGGGCGGCTGCCGGCAGGCGCCAGCCACTGCGAGAAGCGCGTACCGACATCGCTCTCGTCGAGCGCGATCCAGGACGCGGCGATCTGTGCCTTTACCGGCGCCAGCTCCGCAGCGACGGTGGCATCGAGAAAGAACAGGCGCGCCTCGGAGTTGGCCGCCATGTCGGCGATGGTCTGCGGGGTCGACGATGGCGCCAGCGGCGCGACGGCAACGCCGGCACGCAGGGCGCCGAGAAACACGGCGGCATACTCCAGCGAGGTGCCGGCGCAGATGGCAATGGCCTGGGTGGCGCGAATGCCTTCGCGTTGCAGGGTCGCGGCGACACGATCCATCATCGCGTCGAGCGTGGCGAACGAGACGCGGCGCTCGCCCTCGATCAGGGCCGGGTGGTCCGGGCGCTGCCGCGCATGCAGGCGGATCAGCTCGCCATAGCTGACGAAAGGTTGGGTGAGCAAATCGTCCAGTGTCATTCGGACTTGGGCGGTGCCGGGTCGCGCCGCCGATACATGCCATAGCCTTCCATCTGGGCGACTTCCTCGTTCTTCTGGTTCAGCACTTCCCAGCGCACCAGCACCAGGCCGACATGGGGTTTGCTTTCCATCGGTCGCGCTTCAAGGACCACCGAGCGCACGTGCAGCGTGTCGCCGGGGCGCACCGGCTTCAACCAGCGGATGTTTTCCAGGCCGGGCGAGCCGAGGCTGGCAGTTTCCAGCAGGAACTCGTCGCACATCATGCGCATGGCCATGGCGCAGGTATGCCAGCCGCTGGCGCAGAGGCCACCGAACAGGCTGGCCTTGCCGGCTTCCTCGGAGAGGTGAAAGGGCTGAGGGTCGAACTTGCGTGCAAAGTCCATGATCTCGTCGGCGGTGACATGGTAGCTGCCGAATTCGCGGATCTTGCCGACGGGGAAATCTTCCCAGTAATACTTCCAGGTCTTGGCGCTCATGGGCTTCCTTCAGACGGGACGCAGGGCGCCGTCTTCCAGCTTGGGCACCACGTCGTAACAGCTTTCCTGGGCGGCGAAGGCGACTTCGTCGTCGAGCCTTCGCGCCAGCATCATGCGGCCGACTCGTGCCCGGCGCAAGGCGTCGAGCCCGTCGCAATGGTCATGCAGCAGTTCGGCGGCCAGCGCCGCATCAGAATATTCGGCCTCGGGCAGGCCGTGCTTGAACAGGGATACGAAATAGCCGGCGCCGTAGAAATCCTCGAGGTTGAAGTTGTCGGCCGAGCCCGAGCAGACGATAAGAATTGTGCTGTCGGGGTGTGTCGCGACGATGCGCTCGACCACGGCGCGCCCATTGAGCAACGCGGCGGCGTACACATGGGCCGCTCCCTGCGACTTGGCCAGCGCCACGGTGCCGTTTGTCGTGCAATAGATCAGGCGTCGGCCGGCGATGCCTTCGGCCAGCAGGGCCTTGGGCGTGGGATGCACGAAGCCGGGCAGGGTGTCGGCATTGAGTTCGCCCGAGAGTACGTAGGATCCTGCCGGAAAGTTGGCAGCGGCGGCCTGGGCGGCACGTCCGTCCGGAGTAGCGATGACTTCGCTGGCACCGTGGGCCAGTGCCGTGACGATGGAGGAGGTGGCGAACAGAATATCGAGCACGATCACCACCTTGCCTTCAAGGCGCTGAGCGTCGAGCTCTTCTTTCTTCAGCAGAACGTGGATCTTGGCCATGCTCAACCGTCCGAGCTTTCGCGCACTTCGACAGGCTTCATCAGCGCGAAGACGCCTGTGCCGGTCATGATCACGCGTTCGCCGCAGACCAGTTGGCAACTGGCATAGGCCAGCCGGTTGCCCATGCGGTCGATGGTGACTCGTGCCTCGACCCAGTCGCCTGGCTCGGCACTGGAAACGAAATTGGTGGTCAGGCTGACCGTGACGATGGGTTGCGGCGGCTCGCGCGAATTGGAGATGACGATGCCCAGCGCCGTGTCGAGCATGGCAACAAGAAAGCCGCCATGGGCAATGTGGCGGATGTTGCAGTGGCGATCCTCGATGCGGATCGCCAGCGCCATCTGGTTTTTCTCGTCACGCCGGTAGTACCAGGGGCCGACGCTAGAAAGAAAGCCGCCGCTGCGCTTGAGCGGCTTGTAGCCCTCGGGAATGTTTTCAGTCATGATTTTTTGCTGTGGATCTTGTCGGGGTCGGGGGCACGCTTTTCGAGGAAGGCAGCAAATATTTCCTTGGCCGCCGGGGCCGCGACCAGGTCGCCGAAGTAGATGACTTCCTCGTCGATGGCCTCGATCGCGCTGCGTTCCGGCGGGCGTTTCATCAGGGCCTTGGTCACGGTCAGCGAGGCGGCCGGACGTGCGGCCAGCTTCTGCGCGGCGTTCATTGCCGTTGCCATCAGCTTGTCGGCGGGCAGTACGCGATTGACGAAGCCGGCCTCGCGCGCCGTGGCGGCATCGAAGGGCTCGCCCAGCATTAACAGCTCGGCGGCGCGCTGGTGGCCGGCAACACGCGGCAGCAGCAGGCTAGACGCCCCCTCGGGGCAGAGCGCGAGATTGACTAAAGGCAACTGGAATTTCGCATTGTCGGCGGCATACACCAGGTCGCAATGCAGCAGGAGGGTGGTGCCGATGCCGACCGCGCTGCCGGCGACGGCCGCGACGATGGGTTTCTCGAAGCTGGCGAGCAGGTGCAGGAAGGGAATCGCCGCGCTGGGGTCGCCCGCCTTGCGGTGCAGGAAGTCGGCGAGGTCGTTGCCGGCGGTGAACATGTCGTCCTGGCCGCGAATCAGCACCACGCGGACGTGCCCCTGCTCGCGGGCGTACGCGAGGGCCGTGCTCATGGCGCGATACATGTCGGCGGTGATGGCGTTCTTTTTGTCGCGGCGGCTGATTTCGATGGCGAGGATGCCGTCCTTGTCGCTGACCAGGATGTTGGGGTGGCTCATGGGCTCAGAAGCTTGCGGCGGGCATGGTCAGGGTGGTGTCGTCGAGGCTGCGCAGGAGTTCGTGCCACTGTCGGGTCTTGGGCAGTTCCCAGCGATAGAACCAGCGGCAGGCCAACAGTTTGCCACGGTAGAAGTCGGCATCGGCGGCGCTGCTGCCCGCCAGGCCGCGTTGCGCCGCCAGCGCCTGGCGCAGCCAGATCCAGGCCATCACCGTATGGCCGAAGGCGTCGAGGAAGAGCACGGCATTGGCCAGTGCCAGCGTCGGATTGCCGGCCAGCACCGGCGCAAGGGCGGTCAGTGTCGTCGCGATCTCGTCCAGCGCCCCCTGGAGCTCGGCGGCATAGCCGGCGAGCGCGGCGTCATCGCGTGCGTTGGCAATCGTCTTGCCGGCTTCGCGCGCAAACAGCGTCATCGCCGCGCCGCCCTGCATCACCGCCTTGCGTCCGAGCAGGTCGATGGCCTGGATGCCGTGGGTGCCTTCGTGGATCGGGTTCAGGCGATTGTCGCGGTAGAACTGTTCCACCGGGTATTCGCGCGTGTAACCGTAGCCGCCATGGATCTGGATCGCCAGGCTGTTGGCTTCAAGGCACCATTGCGACGGCCAGGACTTGGCGATCGGCGTCAGCAGGTCGAGCAGCAGGCCGGCCTCCTGGATCGCCGTGTCGTCAGCTCCGACTCTTTGTTCGTCTACCAAGCGCGCGCAGTACAGGCACAGCGCGTAGCCGGCCTCGACGTAGGCTTTTTGCGCCAGCAGCATGCGGCGGATGTCGGCATGCTCGATCAGCTTGAGCTGCGGATCGCTCGGGTTCTTGTTGGTCGGCGCGCGGCCTTGCGGGCGTTCGCGCGCGTAGTCGAGCGAGGCGAGATAGCCCCGGTAGCCCAGCATCACCGCGCCCATGCCGACGCCGATGCGCGCCTCGTTCATCATGTGGAACATGTAGGCGAGGCCCTGGTGCGGCTTGCCCACCAGTTCGCCGATGCACTGGCCCTGTTCGCCGAAGGACAGCATGGTCGACGTGGTGCCGCGATAGCCCATCTTGTGGATCAGGCCGGCCAACGCAACATCGTTGCGCTCGCCCAGGCTGCCATCGTCCTTGACGCGGAACTTGGGCACGATGAAGAGTGATATGCCCTTGACGCCGGGCGGGCCGCCGGGAATCTTGGCCAGCACCAGGTGCACGATGTTTTCCGACAACTCATGGTCGCCGCCGGAAATGAAGATCTTGTTGCCGGCGATGGAGTAGGTGCCGTCCGGGTTCGGGGTAGCGCTGGTGGTGATGTCGGACAGGCTGGAACCCGCCTGCGGCTCGGTCAGCGCCATGGTGCCAAAGTAGCGACCGGCCAGCAGTGGGCCGAGGTATTTCGCCTTCTGCGCCTCGCTGCCGAAACGGTGGATGACGTTGGCGTTGGCGATGGTGAGGAAGGGGTAGGCGGCGGTGCCGACGTTGGCGCCCTTGAACAGGGAGAAGGCGGCCTGGGTCATCAGTACCGGCAGTTGCATGCCGCCGCGCTCGAAATCGTGGGCGGCGGCGATAAACCCGGCCTCGCAGAATGCTTTCAGCGCTTCGGCTACCTCGGGGATGATGCTGACCCGCTGCCCATCGAAAGTTGGCTCGTGCTCGTCGGCCTTGCGGTTGTGCGGCGCGAATTTCTCTTCGGCCATGGCCAGGGCCGTATCGAGCACGGCGTTGAAGGTCTCCCGGCTGTGCTCGGCGTAGCGCGGCCGAGTGATCAGGGCTTCGGCATCGAGGACTTCGAAGAGTTGGAAGTCGAGGTCGCGGCGATTGATGATCCCCGCCACGGTCAGGCTGCCAGCAGCGTGTCGCTGAAACGTCCCAGGTGGTAATCGAGGTCGCCGAACGTGAGGCCGATCATGGTCAGGCGCTTGAAGTAGTGACCGACATTGAGTTCGTCGGTGACGCCCATGCCGCCATGAAGTTGCACCGCCTGCTGGCCGACGGTGCGCGCCGATTGCATGACGTAGGCCTTGGCAGCGGCAAGCGCGCGGTGGCGCTCGCCGGCATCGGCGTCATCGGCGCGTACGGCGGCCAGGATGGCCATCGAGCGGGCCTGTTCGGTGGCGATCACCATGTCGGCCATGCGGTGCTGCAGGGCCTGGAATTTGCCGATCGGCACACCGAACTGCTTGCGCGTCTTGAGGTATTCGAGGGTGACTTCGTTAAGCGCGGCCATGATGCCGACGGCCTCGGCGCAGAGCGCTGCATTGGCCTGGTCGACGGCGCGCTCGATCAGCGCCAGGGCGCCGCCGGCCGGACCGAGCAGGGCCTCGGGGCCGACCTGGACGGCAGAGAACTTGATGTCTGCCGCGCGGGCGCCATCCTGCGTCGGATAGCTGCGCAGTTTGATGCCGGGCGCCTTGGCGTCGACCAGGAACAGCGAGAGGCCGAGGCCGTCGCGGGCCGATACGATCAGCTTGTCGGCCGAGGGAGCGGCCAAGACCACGGCCTTGCTGCCGTCCAGCGTCCAGCCGGCATGATGGGCAGTCGCCGTGGTGGCAACCTGGTCGAGGGCGTAACGGTTTCCCGGTTCGAAGTGGGCCAGGGCCAGCATCAGCTCGCCGGCCCCAAGGTCGGGCAGCAGGGCTTGTTTCTGTTCGGCGCTACCGGCATCGCGGATCAAACCGCCGCAAAGCACCACCGTACTCAGATAAGGCTCCAGCGCCAGGCCGCGCCCCAGCATTTCCATCACGAGCATGGTATCGACGGCATTGCCGCCATGTTCGCTTATGCCGCCGAAATCCTCGGGGAAGGGCAGGGCAAGGATACCGAAATCGGCGTAGGTCTTCCACGCCTCCCGGTCGAAGCCGTCGGCCGACTTGGCCATTGCCCTTCGGTGTTCAAAGCCGTAGTCCTTGGCGATGAAACGGCGCAGGGTGTCCTGCAGCGCAAGTTGTTCTTCGGTGTAGTTGAAGTCCATGGATGTTCCTTACAGGCCGAGAATCATCTGCGAGATGATGTTCTTCTGGATTTCGTTGGAGCCGCCGTAGATGGTGGTCTTGCGGACGTTGAAGTAATGGCCGGAAAGCGGGGCTGCGTCGTCGGCATAGTCGGCCATCAGGGGGTCGCCGGGCCAGGCGGCATCCAGCGCTTCGTGCAGATAAGGCAGGGCGTAGTGGCCCAGCGCCTGCATCTGCAATTCGGTGAGCATCTGCTGGATTTCCGAACCTTTGATCTTGAGGATCGAGGCTTCCGGGCCGGGGGCGCGCTTCTTTTCGCCTTCCGCCGAAATCACGCGCAGGTTGGTGATTTCCAGTGCCATCAGTTCCAGCTCGACCTGGGCGATGCGGTCGCGGAAGCGCGGGTCCTCGATCAGCGGCTTGCCATCGCCGGGCTCGCGGCGAGCAATTGCCTTCAGCTTCTTCAGTTCCCGCTTGGAGCGGCCGACCCCGGCGATGCCGGTGCGCTCATGGCCGAGCAGGAACTTGGCATAGGTCCAGCCTTTGTTCTCTTCGCCGATCAGGTTCTCGACAGGCACCTTCACGTCTTCGAACCAGACTTCGTTGATTTCGTGTTCGCCGTCCATCATGATGATCGGACGCACGGTGATGCCGGGTGTCTTCATGTCGATCAGGAGGAAGGAGATCCCTTCCTGCTGGCGGCCTTCGGTTGATGTTCGCACCAGGCAGAAGATCCAGTCGGCGTACTGGCCCAGGGTGTTCCAGGTCTTCTGGCCATTCACCACGTAATGGTCGCCTTCGCGTACTGCACGTGTCTTGAGCGATGCCAGGTCGGAGCCGGAACCCGGCTCGGAGTAGCCCTGGCACCACCAGTCGGTGCCATCCACGATGCGTGGCAGGAAGCGCGCTTGCTGCGCGGGATTGCCGAAGGCCATGATCACCGGGGCCACCATCTTGAGGCCAAAGGGCAGTTGCATCGGCGCGCCGGCATCGGCGCATTCCTCGTCGAAGATATGCTGCTGCACGGCGGTCCAGCCGGTGCCACCGTGGTTGATCGGCCAGCTTGCCGCCCCCCATCCCTTGGCATGGAGGATCTTCTGCCAGCGAACGAAGTCATCTTTTTCCAGACGTTTGCCGCCATGGACCTTGTGACTGATCTCGGGGGGCAGCTTGGCGCGCAGAAAGCTGCGTACCTCGTCGCGAAAGGCAAGTTCGTCGGGGGTGAAATTCAAGTCCATGAAGGATAGATCCTATGATGAGAGGGCTATAGTGGTCTGCATAGCGGAACTATGTTCTGAAAAGATGGTACGCGAACTCGTCTTGTCTGACAAGCAAAGTTTCGCTGCGGATCTTGACCAGGCTTACTTTCGGAATACTTGATAACCTTACTCAAATTATTGATATTAAATATTTCCCGGGATAAAATCGAATGAGTAATCAGGCATGGCATTGACTGGTTGCGAAAGCGGTTGAACTCCGGTTTCGGAGCAACCGAGAGTCCGATCCGACGGGGTTGGATATTTTTTTCTCTTCGAAGAGGTTTGCCTACATGAAAATCAAGACCATCGTTGTTGCTTCCATCGTTTCCATGGCTGTCGCCGGTGCCGCTGTTGCTGCCGAGCAAAAGGGTATGGGTGGCATGTCCGGCATGGACGCCAAGAAAGAGCAGAAGGGCATGAGCGGCATGGCTGGAATGGACGCCAAGAAGGACCAGAAGGGCATGGAAGGCATGTCCGGCATGGACGCCAAGAAGGGCGACAAGAAGCCCGCCGAGAAGAAGGAAGCCAAGAAGGACGACCAGAAGGGCATGGCTGGCATGGGCGGCATGTCCGGCATGGACGCCAAGAAAGACGCCAAGAAGTAATTTGGCTCTGCCTCTGGCAGTTGCAGTCGGAAGCGCGGAGCCGGGGCAACCCCGCTCCGCGTTTTTTATTGAGGTTTCGATGAAGCGTCCTATCTCTGGATTTTTGGCAGCGTGGAGTTTGTCGTCGTGGGTGGTGCTCCAATGTAGCGCCGCAACGAGCGGGAATGCCTTGCCTTATGTTGCCGGTTTGACTCCCTATCAGCGCCCTGCCTACGCTCCTGTCATCCGCGAGTCCAAGCAAACACCGGAGTGGCGCCAAAACGCATTGCGCGGCGTCAGCGAGCCGGTTCCCGCCAGCCTGAAATTCCTGAATGACCAGGGGGCCTGGTACACCCCCTTCGACCGTGCCGGCATGCCCGGCTACTACGACTTGCGCCAGATGCACACGATTCCGGCCAAGGCCAAGCCCTGAGAACCTAATGAACGCTTTGAAGTGGATCGCCGTTATCCTGGTTTTGGCCATTTCCGGCTATGGGCTGAAGGCCGGCGCCGACGCCCGCCAGGCTGCCGAACGCGAACGGATCGCCGATACCGCCGGCAAGCTATTGCGCGCCACCTACAGTCCATTGCATTTCAAGCCCGCCATCGAGACGGCGACGGATGCACAGTGCCTGGCCTGTCACAAGGAGGTGCTGGACGACAAACCACGGGTGGCTGCACCGGCCGGCCTGCGGGCGGCCGACAACCTGGCCTGGTATCAGCAGACCAGCACCTACCAGGGCGAACAGGACAGTTTCCATCGTCGCCACCTGGTGACACCGATGGCGAAAGCGCTGATGAACCTTGCCTGCACCACCTGTCACCAGGGGCAGGACGTGCGCGAAGAAGCACAGGGTTCGTCGGCCACATCGGCACCGCAAACCGATGCAGGCTTCACCCTGCGCAAGCAGGTCAATCCGGAGACCACCTGCCTCAAGTGCCACGGCCAGTTCCCGGCCAAGGAGATCATGGGCCTGCCGGCGCCCTGGAAGGACGCCAAAGACATGTTCCAGAACGACTGCTTGGGCTGCCATGCGGCGATTCGCACGGCGCGCCACCAGGTCAGTTACCTGAATTCCGAGGCGATCGAGACGGCGGCCCGCGAGGCCACGGGGAAGAAGCAAGGCGGCGACGTCTGTTACGGGTGCCACGGCGGCCGCGCCTGGTATCGGATTGCCTATCCCTATGCGCGCAATCCATGGCCCGGCATGCCCGAGGTCACGCCGGAGTGGGCTCGCCTGCGTCCACGTCATTCCGAAATGCGTTTCCTGACCCAAGCCGGACGCTGACATGAAAACGATTCCCGCCGCGATCCACGCGATCCTCAATCCTTCCCGTCGCAGCTTCCTCAAGACCACGGCAGCCGGCGCGGCGCTGGCCGGTGCCGGTGGCCTGCTGGAAATCGCCACCCAGGACAAGCACGCCGACGCCTTCGCCTACGAGCCCTACCTGACGGACGACCAACTCACCACGGTGGTCACCAGTTGCGACCACAACTGCGGTTCGCGCCACATGCTGGTGGCGCACAAGAAGGGCGACGTCATCGTGCGCCTGTCGACCGATGACGGCCGCTACCAGGAGCGCGGCGAGTTCGGCAAGGACACGGTGGCCGAGCCACAGTTGCGTGCCTGCCTGCGCGGCCGTTCCTACCGCTCGCGCCTGTATTCGCCGGAGCGATTGCTCTACCCGATGATGCGCGTCGGCGAGCGCGGCGAAGGAAAGTTCAAGCGCGTCTCCTGGGACCAGGCGCTCGACCACATTGCGAAGAAGATGATCGAGCTGAAGGCCAAGTACGGCCCGACGGCGCTGCTCGATCAGGGCTACGCCGGTACATCCTACGGCGTGCTGCACAAGTCGGACCAGATCGAGGGGCTGCTGTCGCGCTTTCTCGGCGTCTTCGGTTGTCGCACGAATTCGTGGTCGGTGCCCAGCTACCAGGGCACCACTTTCAGTTCGCGCATGACCTTCGGCAACATCGAGGACGGCAACGAGGACGACGCCTTCGCCCACAGCAAGCTGATCATCATGTGGGGCTGGAACCCGGCCTACACCTTCCATGGCGGCAACACCTTCTACTACATGCGCATGGCCAAGCAGAAGGGCTGCAAGTTCGTCGTCGTCGATCCGCAATACACGGATTCGGCGGCGGCCTACGATGCCTGGTGGATTCCGATCCGGCCCAATACCGATGCCGCGATGCTGGCCGGCATGGCGCATTACATCTTCGCCAATAAGCTGCAAGACCAGAAGTTCATCGACAAGTTCGTGCAGGGCATGGATGCCGGCACCATGCCGGACTGGGCCAAGGGGCAGGAAAGCTTCAAGGACTACATCCTCGGCACCAACGACAAGACACCGAAAACACCAGAGTGGGCCGAGCAGATCTGCGGTGTGCCGGCGGCCGACATCAAGAAGCTGGCCGACATGTATGCGCGCACCAAGCCGGCGGCATTGAAAGCGTCCTGGGCACCGGGGCGAAACGCCTACGGCGAACAGTACAACCGCATGGCGGCGGCGGTGCAGGCGATGACCGGCAACATCGGCATCCTCGGCGGCTGTGCCGAGGGCGTGGGCAAGGGCTGGCACGCCGAATCGGTGGCCTATCCTTACGACGAATACGCCAACGTCTGGTATGCCTCGATCAAGTCGGACCGCTGGGCGCACTGTGTGCTCAACTATCCCAACCTCAAGCGCGAAGAAATCGGCTGCTGGCCGCGCGACGACGAGCTCGACGGCAAGATCCCCAATATCAAGGGCATCTTCTGGCACGGCTCGGACTGGTTCAACCAGCTCACCAACATCAACAAGGAAATCGAGGCGATCAAGAAGCTGGAACTGGTGGTCTGCTCCGATTCGACCATCACGCCTTCCGGCCTGTGGGCCGACGTGCTATTGCCGATCGCCACCCACTTCGAGCGCCACGACGTGGCGCTGCCCTGGTACAAGGGCCACTACTACATCCATCGGCCCAAAGTGATTGAGCCGATGGGCGAGAGCAAGACCGACCTTCAGGTCTATACCGAGCTGTGCTATCGCCTGGAGGCCCTCGATCCGGCGCTCAAGGGTCTGGGCAAACGCTACAACCCGAAGGCCGAGCGCAATTATTTCGACAACCCGGACGCGGTGGATGAAGCCTACCTGGCCGACTGGTGGAAGAAAGTGCAGGACCACCAAGGCGTAAAAATGAGCTGGGACGAGTTCAAGCGACGCGGTGTGTACAAGTTCACCTTTGACCAGCCGCACGTCGCGTTCCGCGACCAGGTCCAGAACGGCGAGCCCTTCGAGACGCCTTCCGGGAAGATCGAGATTTTCTCCACTACGCTGGCCAGGATCACCGACTGGACCAAGACCCAGTACGGCTATCCGATACCGGCGATTCCGAAGTGGATCGAGCCCTTCGAGTGGCTGGGCGATACCGCCAAGGCCAAGCAGCACCCTTTCCACCTGATCACGCCGCATCCGCGCTGGCGCACGCACTCGATCTTCCACAACATTCCGTGGTTGCGCGAGACCTACCAGCAGGAAGTCACGCTTAATGCAGCAGATGCCAAACGCCTCGGCATCGTGACCGGCGACATCGTCGAGGTCTGGAACGATCGCGGCAAGGTGGTGGTGCCGGCCTATGTCACCGAACGCTGCATGCCCGGCGTGGCGGTGCTGTACGAAGGATCGTGGATGGACCTGGACAAGCAGGGGGTCGATCGCTCCGGCAATCCCGATTTCCTGACCAAGGACGAGCCAAGTCCGGCCGGCGCCTTCGCCTACAACACGATCCTCGCCAGCATTCGCAAGAGCACGCTGGAGCATCGCCCGGGCTGGGACAGTCAGGCGACGGCGCGCTCCTATATCTTCCGCCGGGATTCCTGATCATGAGCAAGAAACTCGACATGAAGCAGGTCAGGGGGGCCCTGGAACGCAAGGTGGCGCAGACCTACGAACCGGTGAAACCGGCAAAGCAGCTCGGCTTCATCCACCACAACGTCGATTGCATCGGCTGCCGTGCCTGCGAGATCGCCTGCAAGGACAAGAACGGTTTGCCGCCGGGGCCTCGCTTCCGGCGCGTGATGTACGTCGAGGGCGGTCACTATCCGGACGTTTTCGCCTACAAGGTCAACATGTCCTGCAACCATTGCGCGGAGCCTGCCTGCCTGCCGACCTGCCCGACCGGCGCCATCTGGAAGCGCGAAGCGGATGGCATCGTCGATATCGATTCGACCCTGTGCATCGGCTGCCGCCGCTGCGAAGCTGCCTGTCCTTATGGGGCGCCGCAGTGGAACCCGAAGGAGCAGATCGTCCAGAAATGCAATATGTGCGTCGACGAGATCGATGCCGGGCGCAAGCCCTACTGCGTGATGGCCTGCATGATGCGGGTGCTCGACATCGGTCCGATCGAGGCGCTCTGGAACGCCAGCCACAAGACGACGGCGATCGGCCCCAATGACAAGCCCGTGCGCCAGGTGAAAAACATGGCCAACCCCGAGTTGACCAAGCCCTCGATTGCCTTCGTGCCGCACAGCAAGGGTAAGGTGTGAGCACGCTGTCGCCGGAAGTCGGCAGGGCCCTGGCCGCGGACTTCGCCAGCCTCGCCGTGCTGCACGATGCAGAATTGAATGCGGCCTTGATCGCCGAGCTGCGTCAGGTCGGATTTCCCGAAAGCATGGCCATGCTCCCGTGCGACGACCGGGCGGGCGACTGCAGGTCGGCCATGGCCAGCGCGCTTGCCATGCTGCCGGCGGCGCCCGATACGGCCTGCCTCGACGAACTTGCCGCCGACTATGCCGCAATTTATCTTACGGCCGCCTACGGCGCCTCGCCCAGCGAGTCCTTTTGGCTTTCGGACGATCATCTGGTATGCCAGGAGGCAATGTTCGAGTTGCGCAAACTGTATCGGACGCACGGACTGGCAGCGCCGAACTGGCGCCGTCGGCCCGATGATCACCTGGTTTACCAACTCCAGTTCCTGGCGCGATGCCTGGAATTGCTGGCCGGCGACGATGACTGGCGCGCCGTGGCCGGGTTTCTCGATTTCCATCTGTTGCGCTGGCTGCCGGATTTTTCGCGACGGGTAGCCGAGCGTTGTGATACGGCGTTTTACGCGGCCCTGATGCTGCTGACCGACGCCTGGTGTCGGCAGTTGCGCGAGTTGATTGCCACGCATCTCGATGAGGTGCCGCCGACGCCAGAGGAGATTGCCGCCACGCTGGCATCCCGGCGCGTGGTGCAGGCCGAGCCGGTGCCCCTGCAGTTCTTTCCGGGCGGGGCAGGACCAAGCTGGTAGTGCGCCGCTGCAAGCCTTTAGGCTTGCTTCTTTCCCGGCTTTCTTTGATAATTCGCCCCCTGCCTGCGGGGTAGTTCAATACGCGGGCAAGACCCGGTGGTGGCTGTAGCTCAGTTGGTAGAGTCCCGGATTGTGATTCCGGCTGTCGTGGGTTCGAGTCCCATCAGCCACCCCACCCGAATTAAAAATGGAGCCATGACGGCTCCATTTTTGTTTTCGCGATGACCCAGGAGGCACGTCGCCCGAGGTGCATCAACGCTTGAGCAGATCCTTCAGGTTGGCGAAGGGTGAGTGCGTGGCCGCCGTACCGCCAGCGCCGACTTTCAGACCGCCGCCGGAGGCTTCAAGCTGACGTTGGTGCTCGTTGTCGTGGCAGTAAAGGCAAAGCAGTTCCCAGTTGCTGCCGTCGGGCGGGTTATTGTCGTGATTGTGGTCGCGATGGTGGACCGTCAGTTCGCGCAAGTTGACGAGGGTGAATTCCCGCGCGCAACGGCCGCAAATCCACGGGTAGATCTTCAGCGCCTGTTCGCGATAGCCTTTTTGGCGCGAATCGGCGGCGCGGCGCGCGTCGGCGACGATGCGGTCGAGTTTCCCCGGGTCCGCCGCCATCGGCTTATTTTTCCTGCAACAGGTTGTTCAGCCGCTGGGCGCGGCTCTTGGATTCGGCGCGATTGATTTCGGACACCAGACGGCCGTAGGCTTCGCGGGCCTCACGGCCCTGCTGGGTCGCCTGGATGCTGCGTATGCAGCGCCAACGCTTGCCGGTTTTTGTCACCATCAGGCGCATTTCATTGCGCGGATGATGGGTGCGGCAGTGGTAGCAATAGGTGAGTTCGGTAGACATGGCTAGGGCGGTTCGGCGGTACGGATGCAATTATGCCCGTCCCGGCACGATTTGCGGTGTCCTGCGCTAAACTCATCCGCTCTGCCGCAAGCCTTCCGCCCGTAGCTCATCTGGATAGAGCACCGGCCTTCTAAGCCGGGGGTAACAGGTTCGAGTCCTGTCGGGCGGGCCAGCATCACCCGAATTGCAGGCTTGTTGCCACACAATCAAGCGCACGAGGACACATGCAAGCGACGCGTTTCTCAGGCATCGATGATGCCAAGTCAAGGGTGGGTCAGGAAATCGGTGTCAGCGACTGGCTATTGATTGATCAGGCCCGCGTCAATGGGTTTGCCGACGTCACGGGTGACCGGCAGTGGATTCATGTCGATGTCGAGCGTGCCGGGCGCGAATCCCCGTTCGGCGCTCCGATTGCCCACGGCTATCTGACGCTGTCCTTGCTGGCCAAGTTTGCCGGCGAGTGCATTGCCGTCGATGGCATTAAGCTGGCGGTCAACTACGGGCTCAACCGCGTACGCTTCGCCGCGCCGGTCAAGGTGGGGAGTAGGGTGCGCGCGCGCTTCACGCTCGCTGCGGTGGAGGACATTGCCGGAGGGGCGCAGATGCAATGGCAGGCAACGATCGACATCGAAGGCAGCGACAAGCCGGCCTGCATCGCCGAGATGCTCACGCGCTGGTATTTCTAGGCTGATGACCAGGGCGGCGAGCCTTCCGGCCCACGTCTGCGTCGCGCGCCACGGCGAGACCGACTGGAATGTCGCCGGGATTCTGCAGGGCTGGCTGGATGTGCCGATCAACGATATCGGTCGACGCCAGGCCTACGAACTGGTGGCGGCGTTCAGCCAGGCGAAATTTTCGCTGGTGTGCTCGAGTCCGCTGGTGCGTTCGCGGGAAACGGCAGAGATCATTGCCCGCGCGCTGCGCTTGCCGCCACCCGTTTGTCTCGACGGGCTCAAGGAGCGCAATTTCGGCGTGATCCAGGGCGTGCCCAAGACCGAGCTGGCGGAACTGAATCCGGTGCTGCTGCAGCAGATCATGAAGCGCAATCCGTCGGCTGATTTCGAACAGGGCGAAACGCTGGACGAGTTTGCCGAGCGTATCTTTGCCGCGCTGCACTTCGTTGGCCGCCACTACCCGGGGCAGCGCATCCTGGTCATCACCCATGGCTGGGTGATGGATGTGATCACCCGCCATGTCGCCGGATTGCCGCGCACCGCCATACTCAACATGAAACGTAAGAATGGGGAGACCCTGTGGCTGGAGGTGACAGGGCAGTCGATACAGCGGATTTAGTGAAAAATCGCCAGCGGGCAACGTGGTACATCGTGGCGGAGAGGACGGGATTCGAACCCGCGTTCTGTATCTATATGCTGTATCACTACTGTTTGGTCGATTCCATAACAGAATCAGTTGGTTGCCGGCTGGCTGATTTTCTTCGCCTCTCAAGGTGGGTCGGTTGGACGCATACTCAAGAGCTGCGACGTTCTTAATAACCGAAGCGGGAGAGCGAGGATCGCTGGGAAGGCCAAAATGATGCGCTTTCTCGCTCGCGCGTGTTTGGAAAACACTTAACACGAATCTTTGTTCGTTCCTAGATTGCGGACCCCGTATTTTCCGCAGCGCGATAGCCATTCAGTGTAAGAAGTTGTTGGTTTTCTTGAGTATTGGCTAGCTACATTTAGCGACGCTCCGGCATGGCGAATTGGATCAAGACCAAGTTGGCGCCAAGAAAATGGAAATCCTGTGTTCTTGGCGCTGCCCCATTGGTGTCGGTTGCTTAACTCGCATGTGGTGAAAGCAAATGTCGCGCTCAAAAGGCAGGCCAAAAAAAGCCAAGGCATCAAAGGCCAAGGCAAAACATACTCATCTACTGGCTCTCGAACCGCGGTACATGTTTGATGGTGCGGCGCTAATTGATACGCACCAGGATCCGCTGATCGCTGATGTCGTGAAGGCCATCGATTCGCGCGGGACCACTGGCGATCCTGCCATCGCGCAAATGGATCGATCTGCATTGCCCTGGGATATGCAGAATGTTGATGCCCAGCCGAGCGAAAAATTGGATGGCGGGGAAGTGCTATTTATCGATCCGACGGTAGCAGGATATGAGTCACTGTTGTCGGGAATTCGTGCAGGCATTCAGGTCGTTATTCTTGATCCGTCGCGCGATGGCCTCCAACAGGTCAGCGATGCCCTCAAGAGCCGCGTAGATGCGCATGCCGTATACATTCTCTCGCATGCCAAAGTGGGCGAACTGCGTCTGGCTGCGAGCAAAATCGATGCAGCAACACTGCAGGCGCGCGCCGCCGAAATAGCGGATTGGCAGAGCAGTCTCAGTGCCGGTGCTGACGTCCTCCTCTACGGGTGCAACCTTGCGGCAGGAGATGCGGGACGGGGTATGGTCGACCTGCTCGCACGTTTGATCTCGGCTGACGTCGCAGCATCCTCCGATCCCACGGGCGTCGCGGCCAAGGGCGGGGACTGGGCGCTGGAATATCAGACCGGAACAATCGAGGCGAAGTCGCCGTTTGAACCGGAGCTACTGGGCGCTTTTGCCGGATTGCTCGGTACCGGGCCCACCATCACTGCGACAAACGTAACAGGGCTGACCACCGCTGAGGATACGGCGCTGAGCCTCGCTAGCAAGCTGGCGCTGAACGACAGTAACGAAACCAGCACCACGATGGAAATCGTGGTCACAGTGACCAGCGGCAACGCGCAAGTCAGCAACGGTACAGGCGCTGACCTCGTTACCGGCGTGTCGCTCGCGGCGCAGGGCAGTCGCGCTGACATCAACACCTTCCTCAGCACGCTGCAGTTCGTGCCCGATGCCAACTGGTCGGGCGCGGCCACAGTCACGGTGACGGTCGAGCGCGACTACAAGGCCCGAAACGACGGCGATGTCTCGACACTGAGTTTCGGCGTCACGGTCACCTCGGTGGCCGATGCGCCCGCCGGCAACAATGCCAGCATCACGCTTACGGAAGACACCGCCGTGGCCTTCACGCCCGACGACTTCGGCTTCAGCGATGCGAACGACGACCCCGCCGACAGCTTTATTGGCGTCAAGATCACCGCACTGCCCGTTTCAGGCTCGCTCACACTAAACGGTACGTCGGTTAGCCTGAACCAGACGGTTACCGTGACTGACATCGCTGCCGGCAAACTCATCTACACGCCGGCGCTCAACGATACCACTAGCCGAGCATTGTCTTTTAAGGTGGTGGACGACGGCTCGACCACCAACGGCGGCGACAACACCGCCTTGTCGGCCAACACGCTGAGCTTAGTGGTCACCAAGGTCAATGACGCCCCGGTGACGACTGAATACACCGGCCTGACGACCAACAAGAACACCACGCTCTCCGGCATCAGCCTCACGGGGCACGCCAGCGACGCCGACGGTGGAACGAGCAGCACCACCGACGCTGCTATCTCGAGCTACAAGATCGTCTCCATCCCCACCTCGGCGCAGGGCCTGCTGCAGAAGTCGACCGGCGCGACGTTGGCCGCTGGGGCTTCGCTGACGACGGCCGAGGCCGCCAGCCTGAAGTTCGTGCCGACCACGAACTACATCGGCTCGGCGACCTTCACCTTCCAGGCCCTTGACGCGGCCGGCGCGGTGAGCAACACCAGCACGGTGACCATCGCGGTGGCAGGTGTTAACCTGGCGCCGACCGTGGCCGTACCCGGAGGACAGACAACGGCCGAGGACACCGCGCTCACGCTCGCGGGCATTTCCATCGCCGACAGCGATGCCGCGTCCGGCACCCTTCAGCTCACGCTGTCGGCATCGCACGGCACCATTTCGTTCGCGAGCCAGACTGGCGTCACAGTGACGAACAACGGTAGTACCAACGTCGTCGTCGTTGGCACACTGTCGGCACTAAACACGGCCCTGGGATCGAGCAACCTCAGCTACACGCCAAGCATCAATTATCCGAACAGCACTAGTTCGGCCACTGACACCATCACCGTCACGATTGACGATCAGGGCAACACCGGTGGCGCGGCGCAGACCGCGAGCAAGACCATCGGCGTGACGGTCACGCCGGTGGCCGATCGTCCTGTTACCTCGGCGGTCGCGCTGGCTGCCGTAGGCGAGGACACTATCAGCCCGTCGGGCGCCACGGTGTCGAGCCTGTTGAGTGGCTCTTTCTCTGATCCCGACGGCAATTTGCTCGCTGGTATAGCCATCAGCGCGAATGCAGCCGACGCCACTTCCGAAGGCGCCTGGCAATACGCTGCCGATGGCGTTACCTGGACGGCGGTCGGCAGCCGCACCAATGCCACTGCGCTGCTGCTCTCCGCCGCGGCCAAGCTGCGCTTCGTGCCGGTGGCCGACTACAACGGCACGCCAGGCGGGCTCACGGTGCACGCCATCGACGACAGCGTTGCGCGCACCTATACCAGTGCCGCCGCGGTACGGACCCTTGACCTGTCAGCGCTGGACGGCACCAACACCAGCGTCGACACGACCGGGGCCGTGCTGACCACCTCGGTGACTGCGGTGGATGACGCAAGCGTGGTGGCGGCAGACACGAATACGGTGGCCGAAGATAGCACTGCCACTGGCAACCTCCTTACCAACGACAGCGACAAGGACAGTACGCTCTCTGTTGCAAGTTTCAAGGTGTACGGTGACAGCACCTCTTACGCAGCGGGCGCTACGGCAACCCTCTCGGGCAAGGGAACGATCACCATCGCGGCCGACGGCAGCTACACCTTTACCCCGCTGCAGGATTGGAGCGGCACCGTCCCGCAGGTCACCTACACGCTCAACACAGGCTCGACGAGTACGCTGGACATTTCGCTGACCCCGGTCAACGACACGCCGACGTTGTCCGTTCCCGGTGATACGGTTGGCGGCACGACGCTTGCCGCCACCGTGGAGGTGGGCAGTACGTTGACGTTTTCCACTTCTGCCCTCAGGGTCGTCGATCCGGACAACACCGATGCCCAGCTGACCTTCAGGTTGGAGAGCCTACCCGGCCGGGGATACCTGACCTACAACAACAAGCCGGTTGGCGTCGGTTCGGTATTCACCTATGCGAATATAGGCTTGCTGAAGTTCGTCGACTCCGGCGGGACGACCGACGGAACCACGAGTTTCACGGTAAGCCTGCGGGACGGCGCGGGCGGCGTGGTCGGCGGAACGACGCCAGTGGCCGTCAATATCACCATTGGCGGGCACAACTATGCCCCTTCCGGCATGGGCAACCTGACCGGTTCCATTTGGGAGGACGCCGGCAGCTACGGCGCGGTGTTGGCGACCAACCCGGGCAAGCTGATCTCGCATTACAGCGGCTACCGCTTCAGCGACATCAACGCGAGCGACATCACCGCTGGCGCGGCAGGCTACGCCGTGGTGGCCAACACCGCCAATGCCAGTACCGAGGGCAGTTGGCAATACTCCACCGACAGCGGCACCACTTGGTCGAACATCGGCACGGTCGCCAATGCTTCGGATGCGACCACCGGCGCCCTGGTGCTGTCGACGACTACGCTGGTGCGCTTTAATCCGGTGACCAACTACAACGGCACGCCACCGGCCTTGTCGATCCGTGTTTTGGACAGCACCTATGGCAGCGACTCGAGTCTCTTCTCCGCGAGCGGCACGAGCGAGACGCGTGTCTTCATCAAGAACACCACGCCGGGCGGTACCACGGCCGTTTCCGGCTTGGCCAACACTCTCACCCTCACGGTCAACGCGGTGGACGACGACCCCGTGCTGATCTCCGCGGCGACATTGACGGATGGTGTAAAGGTGCTCAATACCGGTCTCGCGATTGCGAGTGGTTCTACGGATGGCACCATCACCAAGTCCTTGCTGGAGGTGGCCGATGTCGACTCGTCAACCTCGCTTATCAGGTACACGATCACCACCGCTCCGACGGATGGCTGGCTCTTCCGCAATGGTTATCGAATCTCTGCAGGGAGCAGCTTTACCCAATCCGACATCGATGCCGGATTAATCACCTACCGAAACAACTATCACCAGGGAGCGACCACCGATTCATTCACCGTGACCGTGACCGACGGCTCCTACAACACGGTCTTGTCCCGGGCCGGCGGCATTTATGTCGAAGGATCAAACTCGACCCTGCAAACGATAAAACTCAATATTTCCGTTCCGGGGGACGTTGCGCGGCCGAGCAGCGGTGGCTCCAACGGAATCTACGCGTTCTACGATTACTACAGCACCAATGAGAATACGCCGGTAACCATTACGCTGTCGGATCTTCGTACCAATGATGTGGCACCGACTGACTGGACGGCATCGGCTGTGTCAAACGGTGTCTACGGCACTGTGACGACCCCTTCTGGCGGACTGGTTACCTTTACCCCCACCACGGGCTTCAACGGCACCGCCTACTTTTATTACACCCTCTCTGGCGGCAGTGCCGAATTGCAGTTCACCGGGGTCAAGCTCTCGTCAGCCACCTCATTTGCCACGATCAGTTCGGGCACTACCAGCGCCGACGGTACGAATGGCGGGGCCAGTTACGGTACGCTGACCATGGGCGCCGACGGCACCTACGTTTATGTTGTCAATGAAAACCACGACTCGGTCAAGGCGCTCTCCGGCTCGGCAACGCTCGTAGAGAGCTTTGATTACACGGCTACTGCAACCGGTGGCGGCAGCATCACCGGCAGCTTCACGGTGACGATTTCCGCTGAATCGGTAGCCCAGGATGGGACGCTGCAACTCTCCGGCGCCATCAGCCGGACGCCGACGGCGACCGGTATCGTTTATGTCTCGGTATTGCCGGTCAACGATGCGCCGGTGCTGGCCGTCAATACGGGGGTGACCGGTAACGAGGGGGCGACGGTCACAGTCTCCAACACCCTGCTCAAGGCAACCGACGCGGATGGCGACCCGGTCACCTTCACGCTCACCAGCCTACCCTCGAACGGCACCCTCCGGTTGAGCAGTTCGAGTCGGGCGATGGCGGCCGGAGACACCTTTACCCAGGCTGACATCGACGCCGGGCGGTTGAGTTTCTCGCATGACGGCTCGGAGGATTTTGTCTCGTCGTTCGGGTTTACTTACTCCGACGGCACCGCGTCGGCTCAAAGCAGCAGCGTGACCATCGACATGACGCCGGTCAACGATGCGCCATCCCTCTCGGCGGGAAGCTTCATGATCTCCGAGGGCGCGAACTACACGCTCTCGATATCCGGATCGGACGCCGATGGTGGCGGCGACAAGGCCGGGCAGACGCCCGCGGTGACCTATGCCGACACGAACACCCTGACCTACACGATCAGTACCTTGCCGTCCCGCGGCGAAGTTCGCCTGGTGAACGCCAATGCGACCTACAGCGCCAGCGACAGCAGCACCTATACCGTCGTCACGACCGGCACGGCCCTTGCGGCGGGTGACCTCGCCCGGTTGAAGTATCAGCACGACAACAGCGAGACCGAAGGCGACGGTTTTGTGGTGACGATCGATGACGGGCAAGGGGCGGCAAATTCGACCGCTTCGCGCACCGTCTCGGTCACCATCCTCGCGGTCAACGATGACCCCGTCGTCGTCAAGAACACTAGCGCAGCCAATGCGATCACCAACAACACCGGCAGCGCGACCCACAACCCGGCAGCGCCGACATATGCCGTCACCGGCTTCACCACCTACGAAGGCACCACCAAGGCGCTCGGCACGGATGTGCTAAAGGCGTATGACCCCGACAACGCCGACAGCCAGCTCCAGTTCCGCATTACCTCGAACGTTGCCCACGGGCAGATCCTTCTGAATGGTTCGGCACTCGCGGTGGGTAGCGCCTTCACGCAGGACGATCTGGCCAACGGGCTCGTCAGCTACCGCAATAACGGCGATGAAGCTACGAGCGATAGCTTCAACTTCACCCTGTCAGATGCCGGCGGTGGCAAGGAACCCTCCGGCACTTTCAGCATCACAGTTGTGGCTGTCAATGATCCGCCCGCCATTACGTTACCCGCAGCGCAGACCGCCAGCGAAGACCAGCCGCTTGCCATCAGCGGCATTTCGATCGCCGACACCGACGCTGGCAACAACGATGTGACAATGACGCTGGAAGTGGGTCATGGGTCGCTATCCTTTTCCTCAACCACTGGCCTGACCTTCACGGCGGGCGATGGTACGGCCGATGCGAGCATGACCTTTACCGGCACAGTCAGTGCCATTAACACCGCCTTGGCCGGTCTGCGCTACCTGGGTGACGCGGGATGGAGCGGCAGCGACACGCTGAACGTCACGGTCGATGACCAAGGCAACACCGGGACTGATCCTGGAAAAGTGAGTAGTCTCACCGGCACCGGCACATCCAGCACGGAAGCCGCCTCGGCCACGCTGGACATCACGGTGCAAGCCGTCAACGATGCGCCCGTGCTAACAGTCCCCGGCGCGCAGAGCGCAGCAGAAGATACCAACCTGGCTATCTCGGGCTTTTCGGTCGCCGACGTCGATGTCGCTTCCGACACCGTACAGGTGTCGCTCCAGGCGGCTCACGGCACGGTCACTCTGGCCGCGTTGACTGGCCTGAGCTTTACTGCCGGTGACGGCTCCTCTGACGCTTCGATGACATTTGCGGGCACGCTGACTGACGTCAACACTGCTATCGCCACGCTGACGTATCGTGGCGCCTCCAACTATTTTGGTAGCGATACGCTGACAGTCACGGTCAGCGACCTCGGCCACACCGGTGCGGGCGGGGCGGCCACCGACAGCAAGACCGTCGCCATCACGGTCTCCTCCGTGAACGACGCGCCCACCGCGAGCGACGTCGCCATCGCGGCTACCGAGGACACCACGAAGACCTTCAGTCTCACCTCGTCCGACGTCGACACCGGAACCAGCAGTTCAACCGATGCAGTCGTCACTCAGTACCGCATCGTCACCGTTCCCGATTCCGCCAAGGGCGTACTGAAGAGCAAATCGGGGACCACGCTGGTCGTCGGCGACCTGATCACGGTGGCCGAAGCCACCAACATGAGCTTCGTGCCCACCGGTAACGCCAACGGCACCGCCACCTTTACCTACGAGGCGGTCGACGCCGCCGGCGCCTCCAGCGTTACCCGTACGGCCACCATCACCATCGCGGCTGTAAACGACGCGCCGGCCGTTTCCGGCGGCAGCGACTCGGTGGCTTACACCGAAGGCAGCGGGGCCGGTACGGCCGGCACACCGGTGACGCTGGATGCCAATGGCAACCTGGCGGTAAGCGATCAGGAACTCACTGTCGAAACCGGCACCGACGACTTCAACGGCGCCACGCTTACCGTGCAGCGCGCCTCCAGTAACACCAAGGACCGCTTTGGCTTCGACGCGGCATTGGCGTCGACCTCCGGCGCCAACGTGATCGTGGGCGGCACCACGGTGGGTACCTACACCCTGACGTCCGGCGTGCTGACAGTCACATTCAATTCGAGTGCGAACAAGGCGCAGGTCGAGAGCGTGATGCAGGCTGTGACTTACTCTAGCGTGGCCGACGATCTTGCGGGTGCGATCACCGTCAACATGGTGTTCCGCGACGGCAACGCCGGCGCGCAGGGCAGCGGGGGCAGCCTCGCCAGCGGTACCGCCACCTTCACGGTCACGGTGGCCAACACCAACGATGCCCCGACGCTGACGTCGGCCATGACGCTCGCTGTGGCCGAGGACGCTGGCACCTCGGGCGCCAACGCCGGTTCGCTGGTGAGCGCCATCGTTGCCAGTGTGACCAACAACTTCACTGACCTGGACAGCGGCGCCTCGCTCGCCGGCATCGTCATCACCGCTGATGCCGCCAACCGCGCCAGCCAGGGCTATTGGCAGTATTCGACCGATAGCGGCAGCAACTGGCATGATGTCAGTCCCGACGGCGCCACGGCGCTCTCCACCAGCAATGCGCTGGTGCTGTCCGCGTCCACCAAGCTACGCTTTGTGCCGGTGGCGGACTTCAACAGCCTGTTCAACCGCGCCACCAGCAACCCGGGCGCGCTGACGGTGATGGCCGTCGACAACAGCAACGCCAGCCGCGTCTACAGCAGCGGTGCCACCCGGGAGTTGTTGGCCAGCATTGCCGCGGATGCCACTTCCGACATCGGCTACAGCGTCACCAAGACCATCACGGCCAGCGTTACGCAGGTCAACGATGCTCCGCAGTTGCTCTATCTGAGCGGACAGGCGGGCTCGCTGCTCGCGTTCTCCGAGGCCGCGGGCGTGAATATAGCGGGCTCGGCACTGTTGCTGGACAGCATCACCGATTCGAGCGGCACGACCACGCCCGCGGAGATGACGGACGTCGACCTCATCACCCGCAACGAGACCACATTCAATGGTGCCACGCTGGTGATTCGCGACAAGTCCGCTGTCGATAACCGAGACCTGTACGTACTGCAGACCGGCAACGGCGTGGGCATTGGCGGCGGCTACACCTCGCCGGGCTCTGGCATCGTGTTGTTCAACAGCGGCTCCAATATCACCTACAACAACGTCGTCATCGGCAAGCTCACCGACAACAGTGCCGCGTCGGGCCAGCTGACCATCACGTTCAATACCAGCGCCAGTTCTGCCGCGGTGAACTCGGTGCTGCGCAACATCGCCTACTCCAACCGATCGGACAACTACAGCGTCACCACCGATAAGACCATTCTGGTCACGTTCAACGACGGCAGCGGCAGCGTCAGCAACGCTCAAGGCACCGGCGGCTCGCTTGCGGCCACGGCGGAAATCG
>CAIVQO010000013.1 GCA_903908065.1 uncultured beta proteobacterium
GATCTCGCCCGATACCGGCGAGTAGATGTCCGAGGCGGCCTTGACCGATTCGACCACCGCGCATTCTTCGCCGGCCTTGACCGTGCGGCCGACCTCAGGCAATTCGAGGAAGACGATGTCGCCCAGCGCGCCCTGCGCATGGTCGGTGATGCCGATGGTGACCGTGCCATCGCTTTCGAGCTTGGCCCATTCGTGGGAGGCGGCGTATTTCAGGTTGGCGGGTGCGTTCATGAGTTCCTCAGATCAAAGGTTTGCCGTTGCGGACGAAAGATGGTTTGACGACGCGCGCCTTGAGGCGCTTGTCGCGGATCTCGACTTCGACTTCGCTGCCGATGGCGACATCGAGCGGCAGGCGGGCGAGGGCGATCGACTGGTTCAGGGTCGGCGAGAAGCTGCCGCTGGTGGTTTCGCCATCGCCCAGCGGCGTGATGACTTTCTGGTGCGCGCGCAGCACGCCGCGGTCGAGCAGCAGCAGGCCCTGGAACTGGTTGCGTGGCGGGCGCGCATCGCTGCCGGCGAGCGCTTCCCGGCCGACGAAATTGCGCGTGCTGTCCTTGAGATCCACCGTCCACTTGAGTCCGGCCTCGTAGGGCGAAATGTTTTCGTCCATGTCCTGGCCGTAGAGGTTCATGCCGGCTTCGAGGCGCAAGGTGTCGCGTGCACCGAGGCCGCAGGGCTGGATGCCGGCGCCGCGCAGTTGGTACCAGACGAGGGCGGCCTCGCCGGCGGGCAGGGTGATTTCGAAACCGTCCTCGCCGGTGTAGCCGGTGCGTGCCACCAGCCAGTCGGCTTCGTTGAAGCGCACTTCGGCGGCCTGGAAAACGCCGAGGCCTTCGGTGGCGGCACGCAGGTCGGGGAAAGCCTTCCAGAAGCGCTCGCGTGCCTGCGGGCCCTGCACCGCGATCATGGCCACGGCATCGACGCCGCTCTGGCGCCGTTCGTGGGCGCTCGGCCCCTGCGCGGCGATGATCGCCACGGCGTCGCTGCCGCGACGGCGGCGCACTTTCAGCTTGGCATCGAAATGGGTCAGCACGCCGCGCATCCAGGTCACATCCTTTTCCGTGGTGCCGGCATTGACCACGATGCGGTAACGCTCGGGGCCGAGGTAATACACGATCAGGTCGTCGATCACGCCGCCGCCCTCGTCGAGCATGCAGGAATACAGCGCCTTGCCTGGCACGGTCAGCTTGGCCACGTCGTTGGCCAGCAGGTGCCGCAGGTAGTCGCGGGCACCGGGGCCGACAAGGTCCAGCGCGCACATGTGCGAAACGTCGAACATGCCGGCATCGCGGCGCACGGCATGGTGTTCCTCGATCTGGGAACCGTAATGGATGGGCATTTCCCAGCCGGAGAAATCGACCATCTTGGCGCCGGCGGCGAGATGGGAGTCGTAGAGCGGAGTGCGTAGCGGCATGGCGATCCTTGGACTGGCGGCGACAAGAAGGCGACGGGATACCGTCACATCCCCATCTGTCCTTGGCGCCTGAGAGATTTACTCCGTCGGCGGGCAGGCTTCACGCAAGCGTGAACTGCCGCTCTCCAGATTTTTGCTGCGTCGCCGGTCCGTTTGCCTGAGCGGTTCCTGGGGGTTGCGCCTTCGGCGGTGGCTGGGAAGCTGCCACGCTCTCCCGACGACCGGGGCGGATTATAGTCTTTGGAAGGCGCGGCCAAAGTATCGCGTGCTGACTTGTGTTGCTGAAGCATATCCGTATACTATCCGTACATCAGCCGGAGGCCGCCATGGGTGTCACGATCAAGGAAGAACGCATCGAAATCCGTCTCGCCACGGCGGAGAAGGAGCGCATCCGCCAGGCAGCGGTGCTTTCCCACCAAAATCTCAGCGAGTTTGTGCTGCGGGCGGTGCGTGCCGTGGCCGACGAAACCCTGGCCGAGCAGACGCGCTTCGTGTTGCCCGCCGAACAGATGAAGACGTTTTATGCCGCCCTCGACCAGCCGGCGAAATCGATTCCCCGGCTCCGGGAATTGTTGAAGAAGCCCAGCGTCTTCGAGGGCCGATGACTTTGCCGTTGCGTGGGCCGGAGCCGCTGGCACCGGGCCACGACGTTTCTTCCTTCGATTGTGGCAGCGATGCGCTGAACCGCTTCCTGCGACGGCATGCGCTCGACAACCAGCGCAACCAGAGTTCGCGTACCTATGTTGCCCTGCGCGGTGAAACGAGGGTCGTCGGCTACTACAGCCTGGCGGCGGCCTCCGCCGAGTTCGATGCCGTGCCGGCGCGCCTGGCCAAGGGGCTGGCGCGGCATCCGATCCCGCTGACCTTGCTGGCACGGCTGGCTGTCGATCGGGACGAGCAGGGAAGCGGGCTCGGCGCCGGCCTGCTCAAGGATGCGTTGAAGCGTTTCGTCCAGGCCCAGGCCATCATCGGCGCGCGCGCCTTGGTGGTGCAGGCCAAGGACGAGCAGGCCGCGGCCTTCTACCGGCATTTCGGCTTTGAGCCCTCGCCGATCGATGCCTTTCATCTCTATCTGATGACCAAGGATATCCAGGCGTCCCTTTCCTGACCGGCGGTCGCGACGCTTTTGCCGGGGCTTTACCGTAGCGCTGGTTTCCTGTACTGTACGAAAAAATTGGGTATCCACTTAGCTCCACTAAGCGGGCTTCGTTGCTTTCTTGCTCGTGATGTCGCTGTAGGTGATCGTTGAGGTGGCGACGGCTTGTTGCATCAGGCGATAGAAGAGCAAGCCGCGTGAGCGAGACGTTCGCCGGTTGA
>CAIVQO010000014.1 GCA_903908065.1 uncultured beta proteobacterium
ACCCCACAGCAAACCTATCCGCAGGAGGGCAACCAACCAAACTACGCTACACTTATCCACAGCTGCTCTCATGTCAGACAGCTACAGCCCCTGGCCAGAATTGAATCGGCACGCCTGATCAGAATTCACCCGGCGCGGACAGGTAGTACGCAGTGACATCGACCTGACGACGGCTGACTGAGCGAACCGTGATGGCGACCTAGGGACAAGTACGTCCAGTCCCGGGGCCCACCGTGAAGCGCTCTTTAACCGTGTTGGGAGATGTCCATGGACATGAAAGTCGCACCCCGCCTACGTGCGGGTATCGGACAGGGGTTCTTTATTGAATCCAGTGTTCCGAAACTGACGGTACGAATCCGTAGCGGTCAGGAAGTACGCCGAGGCAGTTTCTACGGCGACGAGAAGCACCCCACCGCCTTTGTCTGGGTTGATGAACCGGACGAGGCACCATCCAAGGAGCTGATTCTGCGGGTGGGTAAAGCAGGACGCTATCTGTGGCAGCACGACGCCCCGGTGGAGCTGACAGAGCTCTTCCCCGGTGACAAGCCGATAGCGAAGCTGGACACCCGTCTGGCGGACTGGCAAGGCTACTTCGAGCGGTACTACGACCCGAAGACACCGAACCGGTTCTACTGGGGGAGGTTTCACCAAGAAGGGCTACAACTGGCCCGCCAGCTGCAGGCGTTGTTGATCGACCGGGCGGTGATTCGTTACCTCCGGCCGATCGAAGACAGGCAGGTCAGGTACGCGCCGGAGCTGTCGTTGTAGAGGTACCCCGGGGGCGGGCACCGCCCGCTCCCCGTCCCTGATTTAGCCCGACTTGCGGGGGACGTTAAACGAGTACCGCTAAACAGGGCATCTCTATTTCGGAGGTGTTGTATGACCACGCCGGCCAACGAGATGTCGAGCAGAGAAGCATCTGAAAAGTATGCGTTCGACCGCGCGCTCTCGTCCGTGTTGCTGAGTACGGATCTGCAAACCGGCAACTTCACGACCGTTGTGCCGTGGCAAGGTAAGCAAGCGGTGTACCGCTTCAGCTTGGCCGTCGGTTTGGGATCGCTCTTCTGGCGATCGAAATACAGCGAGAGATTTCGGCAGCCTGCGCCTCCGTGGCTGGACTTGCTGCATCCGTTGATTGCTTGGCGCGCGTGCAAGGTAGCGCTCGAGTACGGCATACCGTTACCGCAGCAACGACCTGCCGAGGCAGAAACGTCGATTCAGGCCTTCGTGCCCGAATCCGCATAGGAATTGATTCAAGGGATGGCCCACCTCACGGGCTGGGGAGATTTAACCGAATTGCGGTCCCCGCCATATCGGCCTACCGCTAAACAGGAGATAGCATCATGAACACACGCTGCAAACCCGGCGATCTCGCCATCATCATTCGGGACGAGCCCTGCTGCGAAGACAACGTCGGCCGGATCGTTCGCGTCTGCGGTCCAATGGACTTCGACGTCACACTGGATTTTGAACCCACGTGGTTGATCTTTCCGGTCACCTTGGAGCCGTGGCTGTACATCGCGCTTGACGGAGAGCTTCGATTCGCGGAATTTGAGCAAGACGGTATTGAACACCCAGATAGTTGGATGATGCCGATCCGAACCAACGAGGTGCAAGAGCCAGAGGTCGAGAGCGACGAGGTGATGTCGTGAACCGGCGCGAATTCCTTCAGTCCTTGGCGGCGATCGGCACAGCGTTGGCGATAGATCCAAGGGCACTGGCCAGCGCCTCCGAAACCGAGATCGAGGCGGCATGGGCGGCGCTGAGCAACGAGCCGCGGATCTTCTACGTCTCCGAGTTCGGCACAATTTCTTCGAGCTTTGGTCAGGAATATCCGACGACCCGGCAACAACTGCTTGGGTTGTCCGCCCCCGGCGAAGGCAAGGAGGCACTGATCAGCTACCTTGACGACGAAGCGATGGCTGAACGCCATGTCGAGTCGCTATTCGATAACGCTCAGTACGAGGGGGACGTGGGGGATGCTGCCGATTGGCGCGAGTGGCTAGCGAACGGTGACGATGACCTGATTGACACTGTTGCGTGGGAAATCCAGCGGTGGCTTGAAGACCACGCTGACGAGAGCGACTGGGAGTACGCCGACCTCCATGGCCTTTCGGACCGCGGGGATGCAATGCAGTTCTTTCGTAATGAGGCCGAGATCGCGGATCTGTTCGATATAACTATCGTGGAAGGCGATCACCCCGGTAGTAGCTACTACGCCGCCGAGCTGAGGGGGGACATCGACGAGGCAAACGCACTGGCCGAGGCTCAAAAGATACCAATTCGTTTTGCTTTTGATGGGACCGGTTGTTGATGCACGGGATCGAGACGATCGCTCGGCTCAACCGGGAGGCCTGCGAAGGGCACGCGGGCCGGAATGAGCTTTGGCGTCACCCGCGAATACAGGCGCTATGGGCGATCGTCAATCAACTTCCGGTGGACGGCGCGTATCGAGCGGCCCTATATCGCAGCCTATGGCGTTACGCCGACCAGTTGGTCTGTCGCCCCCACTACCCGCCAGAGGGCGGCTGGGACGACCTCGAGGCCCTGCAGCAGGTAACGTTGGGCAACATGATCGAGCATCAATTATCGTTTGCTTAGAATTCAGAAAGAAAATCAAAGATAGGCTGAGGATAGGGCTATGAAAGCCAACACCGGACAACTGCGAATGACTAGCCCGACCGTACTGCGATTTGTTCTACTCATCACGTCTATTTTCTTCAACGGCGACGCGATTTCCGGCTATGGCGGAATGGGTTCTGAGTATTCGGATTCATTGCCGTCAGGGGCAACTCCCATGCCCGATGGCCTGTTATTTGGAATGATTGTGGGAGGCGTATATATGTTTTGGCTCGCCAAAAGAAATAGCTTCTACTCGGTATATGAATATGTTTTTACTTTGTGGGTTGGTGCTTGCATCGGTGGTATTGCGATTGGCCTTCCGGTCCTGATTTTTGAAATTGTGTCGGGACGATCTATTCGCGAACAACATTGGGTAATTTTTGTTCTGGGAATATTTGCAATCCTTGGCTTCTTGCGCAAAAAAGCAAAGCATCAAGGGAGTGCCAGTGAGCAGCCAGACAATATAGAAAGAGTTGAAAACTCAAGGCACGTGCCTCCACGAAGAGTGAAATCTACGCTTGATACAAATAGACAGTCTCGTCATCAGCAGGATCGCCTGCCTGTAGATGCATCTAAGGAGCTAACTCACGAACAAATTGCCAAAATAGCTGTTACAGCACAGGAAGATCCAAATAATCTTAGGAAGTCGATTGTTTGTTGCCCGAATTGCGGCCAGAAGCTACGTGTCCCTAGTTTCAAGAAGCTGCTTTCGGTGAAATGCCAAAGGTGTACCAATGAGTTTCTGGCAACCACCTATGTGTGGCCTCAACAAGACTCAGGCTCTGAGCCGCACCTGTGCGCTGGCAAGAGGTCAATATCTCTCCATGCTGATCAGCGAACCATCGTAGAAGCCAAGGGGGACGTCCCGCTTGGCCATGACCGATATAGCATAAATCAAAGTGCACTGCGTGATCTTGCCGACGACACGATCGAAGGATATTTGGTCCAACATGCTAAGAGCGAGTTTGATTCATGCAGGTATGATTCTGAGATTTTCGCGAAAGCAAAAGCATTTTGCAGTGATGATTCAAAAAATCTCCGTGACCTCTATGTTCGATTTCGTACCAATGCATTAATTGACTCCGACTATGAGCTGCAGCGACGCGTAGAGGCCGTGCGGCGACAAAATTTGTCTCGGCTTAAAGATGAACTTCGTGCAAAGCAGCTTGCTGAAATGCGACGACTCGAGATAATTAGTGCAGCGCCGGAGCGCCTTCGACTGATGTCACTTGTGAGACAGAATAAAGTTGACCGGGTGCGACGTCTGATCACAGAAAAGCCCGACCTTGTGCTTGCGCACGACAGCGAAGGAAACACAGCACTTCACCTTGCCGCAGACAATGGATCGACCGAGTTAATCCAGCTTCTTATTGAATATGGAGCTAATACTGCCGCCCGCAATGCCGGCGGCAGGACGCCCTTGGAAATTGCAAATCGGCGGGATCCGAAATTGACTGCGCTATTTTCTGAAAGAAATGAGGTGGAGGGACATAAATGCTGACCGGCAAAGAGTTAAATAACGCGCTATGCGCGAGGCGGCCTAGGAGAGCTACTTCGTTAGCCTCGTTATTAGTCGGCAGCCGGGCTATAAAGAGTGACGCACGACCAGTTGCAGCACATTAACGAAATTTCTCGATGCGGAGGGCCTTAACGGCCTGATGGCCGGCTGGTGTTTGGCAAGTTCTCAGATTTCGAGAATTACGGAGCCAAACCGGATGGACGTAGTTTTTTATTGGGAATCCCCGATGCGCTACAGCCTTCTCAAGCGCCCCAAGGGGTAGCCGCAGACACCGTCGAAAAGACGTTCCGAAAGAACAGCAGTATCCATACTCGAATGGCAGGGCTCTTAGGCTAGTCTGCCTGAGACGGCCGATCTCAATTTGAACCTCGCCAATTAGGGGCCGTCTGGCGGGCTGCGTGGTGGGCTATAAGCAAAAACGCCCCGAGAAGGGCGTTTTTGCTTGGTAACTGGCGGAGACGCAGGGATTCGAACCCTGGATCCAGGTTTTGCCCAGATGCACCCTTAGCAGGGGTGTGCCTTCGACCACTCGGCCACGTCTCCGAAAACGCCGGTGGAATTCATGCTCCAGCGTTTGCAGGGGGCGCAGTATACCCGATTAGCCGCGCAGGCTGATACGCAGCCAGTCGCGTTCGTCGGCGACTCGCGCCAGGGTGTCGTCTGCATCGACGGCGACCGGGTGGCTGACTTTCTCCAGGAGGGGCAGGTCGTTGTGCGAATCGCTGTAGAACCAGCTCTGCTCGAAGCCGCCCAGCCAGGTGCCGAGCGATTCCAGCCAGGCTTCGACGCGGGTGATCTTGCCTTCGCGGAAGGAAGGCAGGCCGCGCGGCTTGCCGGTGAAGCGGCCGTTTTCCTGCGCAGGGATGGTGGCGATCAGGTGCGGGATGCCGAACTCGCCGGCGATCGGGCCGGTGACGAAGCTGTTGGTGGCGGTGACGATGGCCATCAGGTCGCCGGCCTCGGCGTGGCTTTCAACCAGCGAGCGCGCCGCCGGGCTGATCAGCGGGCGGATGCGGGTGGCGAGGAATTCAGCGTGCCAGGCATCGAGCTGCTCGCGTGGATGGCGCGCCAGCGGCGCCAGCTGAAAATCAAGGAAGGCGTGGATGTCCAGCGTGCCGGCCTTGTAGTGCTCGAAGAACTCGAGATTGCGCGCTTCATGGACTTCGCGGTCGAGCACGCCGCGGCTGATCAGGAACTGCGCCCATTCGAAATCCGAATCGCCATTGAGCAGGGTGTTGTCGAGGTCGAACAGGGCCAGGTTCATTCTTTGTCCAGATCAAAGGAGGTTTGCATGAGTTCGCGCAGCAGCGGCAGCGTCGGTGGTCGCTTCTGTTCCAGCGAGGCGCGGTCCAGGCTGCCGAGCATGGCCATCAGCGAAGGCAGGTCGCGGCGGCCGTGGCGCAGCAGGTACTGCACCACGCCGGGGTCCATCAGCATGCCGCGCTCGATGGCATGGCGGCGCAGCGCGGCGGCCTTTTCCTCGTCGGAGAGGGCCTGGATTTCGTAGATCAGGGTTTGCCCGATGCGGGTGCGCAAGTCTTCGCGCAAGTCCAGCTGCAGCGGCGGGCGGCTGCCGGCCAGCAGCATGGCAAGCCCGGTGAAGCGTGCGGCATTGAAAGCGCGGAACAGGGCGACCTGGGCTTCGGCATTGAGGACTTCGATGCCGTCGATCACCAGCAGGCAGCCGGGACTCAAGGGCAGTTCGCTCCCCGCGTCGGCGGCATTGAGCAAGGCCACCGGACGGTGGTTCGCCGCCTGCGCGGCCACTGCCGCCAGCAGATGGCTCTTGCCGCCGCCGGTGGGCCCCCAGACGTACAGCGCCTCGAAGCTGTGCCTTTCGCAGAGGTCGCGCAGGCGCTGCAGCAGTTCGCCATTGGCGCCGACGACGAAGTTGTCCAGCGTCGGTGGCTGCTCGGGCTTGAGGTCGAGCAGCATCTGCTGCCGTGGCGAATTCATCGTTCAACCACGATACAGGCGGCTGTCCAGGTAGAGCGCGCGAATCTCGCGCAGGCCCACCAGCAGCGCCGCTGACGCAGGCAGGGCGGCGAGGATGCCAAAGAAGCCGAACAGTTGGCCGAAGGCCATCAGGGCGAAGATCACTGCGAGCGGATGCAGGCCGATGCGCTCGCCGACCAGGAAGGGCGTGAGGACGAAGCTTTCCAGCACCTGGCCGATGCCATACACCACCAGCACGGCGACGATCGGGCCCCAGCCGGCAAACTGCAGGGCCGCTACCAGCAGCGCCAGGATCAGGCCGGTGGCATAGCCAAGATAGGGGATGAAGATCAGCAAGCCGGTGACGACGCCGATCGACAATGCCGAAGGTATGTCGGCGATCCACAGCGCCACGGTGTAGTAGGCCGCCAGCAGCGCCATGACCAGGATCTGGCCGCGCAAATACTGCGAGAGCACCTCGTCGATGTCGCGCGCTATGCCACCGATCTTCCCGCGCCAGGGGCGCGGCACGATGCCGCCCAGGCGGGCGATCATGCCGTGCCAGTCGAGCAGCAGGTAGAACAGCACCACCGGTGCCAGCAGGAGATTGACCACCAGGCCGACCAGGGCGACGCCGCCGATCTTGAGCGAACTGTAGATGCGCTCGAGGATCAGCTGCACGGTGTCCCAGTTGCCGGCCGCGAGCTTTTGCAGCGAGGCGGCATCGAACTTGAGCCGCAGGCCGAAGTTCTGCCGCAACCAGGGCGCGAGCTTTTCGTTGGCCAGCGCCAGCGCCTCGGGCAGGCGCGCCGCGAGCAGCATGGCTTCCTCGTAGAGCAGCGGCAGGATGATCAGCACCAGGCCGGCGCCCATGGCTACCAGGGCCAGGATCACCAGGACCACCGCCAGCATGCGTGGCAGGCCGAAGCCGGTCAGGCGGTCGGTGACGGGGTTGCAGATGTAGGCGAGGATGCCGGCGAGCAGGAAGGGCGTCAGAATCGGCGCCAGCGCATAGAACAACGCGAGGATGCCGAGGCCGGCAGCGATCCACAGCGCGGTTTGCAGCCGGTCGGCAGTACTGGCGTCGGGAGCGGGAGTCATTTCCGGTAAAATCTGGCGCTTATCAGTGCGTTCCTTGCGGATTATCGCCCATCCGGCGCGGTGCCGCGCGATTCCAGGCATTTCCACCAGATTTTGCGGAATTCATCTTGACTGCCAACTCCACTGCCGCCACCCCGCTCACCTATCGCGATGCCGGTGTCGATATCGACGCCGGCGATGCCCTCGTCGAACGCATCAAGCCCGCCGCCCGACGCACCATGCGCCCCGAAGTGCTGGCCGGCATCGGCGGCTTTGGCGCGCTGTTCGAACTTTCCAAAAAATACACCGAGCCGGTGCTGGTCTCCGGCACCGACGGCGTCGGCACCAAGCTCAAGCTGGCCTTCCACTGGAACCGCCACGACACCGTCGGTCAGGATCTGGTCGCCATGAGCGTCAATGACATCCTGGTACAGGGCGCCGAGCCGCTGTTCTTCCTCGATTACTTCGCCTGCGGCCGGCTCGACGTGAACACCGCCGCCACGGTGGTCGAAGGCATCGCCAAAGGCTGCGAACTCGCCGGCTGCTCGCTGATCGGCGGCGAGACGGCCGAAATGCCGAGCATGTACCCGGATGGCGAATACGACCTCGCCGGCTTCGCTGTTGGCGCTGTCGAAAAGTCGAAGATCATCGACGGCAAGTCCATCCATGCCGGCGACGTAGTGCTCGGTCTGGCTTCCTCCGGCGCGCACTCCAACGGCTATTCGCTGATCCGCAAAATCATCGAACGCGCCAATCCCGACCCGCAGATGAAGCTGGGCGACGTCACCCTCGCCGATGCGGTGATGGCGCCCACCCGCATTTACGTCCGGTCGCTGCTGGCGCTGATGCAGGCGGTCACGGTGAAGGGCATGGCCCACATCACCGGCGGCGGCCTCACCGAGAACATCCCGCGCGTGCTGCCCGACCACCTCACCGCCGTCGTCGAGCGCAGTGAATGGCCGCTGCCGCCCCTGTTTCAGTGGCTGCAGAAGGAAGGCCAGGTCGCCGACGCCGAGATGCATCGCGTCTTCAACTGCGGCATCGGCATGGTGGTGATCGTCAGCGAGGCAGATGCCGGCGTCGCCATGCAGCTACTCGCCGCCGCCGGCGAACAGGTGTTCCACATCGGCGTGATCGAAGACCGCAAGGGCAGGGCGCAGACCATCGTGGTCTGAGCGGCGCAGTGAAATCGGCGTGATGTCGGCGCCGACTCTTAAGCCAGGTGTCTTTCGACGAGGGCCATGACCTTGGCGCTGGCGTTTGCTGCGAGCGGATCGACGACGGTCAGCCCGTCCATCGACCTTAGCCAGGTCAATTGCCGCTTGGCGAACTGGCGCGTGGCGTAGATGCCGCGTTCGCGCAGTTCTTCGGCCGGCAGTTCGCATTCGAGCATCTCCCACACCTGGCGGTAGCCGACACAGCGCATCGAGGGCAGGCCGGCGTCGAGGCGGTACTTTTCGCGTAGCGAATTCACTTCATTGACCAGGCCGTCGGCAAGCATGGCGGCGAAGCGCTCGCCGATGCGCCGGTGCAAAACGCTGCGGTCTGAGGGTACCAGCGCGATGTTGAGCAGACTGAAGGGGAGGGCGTTGGCGGCTTGTTCGGCGAAAAAGCTGCCCAGCGTACGGCCGGTAAGGCGCAGGACTTCCAGCGCGCGCTGGATGCGCTGGGCGTCGGTGGGCTTCAGCCGCGCTGCGGTGTCGGGGTCGTGGCGCGCAAGTTCCGCGTGCAGCGCGGGCCAGCCTTTTTCGGAGGCTTCGGCGTCGATCTGGGCGCGCAGCGCGGGGTCGGCTTGCGGCAGTTCGGCGAGGCCTTCGCGCAGCGCCTTGACATACAGCATGGTGCCGCCGACCAGCAGCGGGATACGGCCGGCGGCGGTGATGCTTTCCATTTCGCGCAGTGCGTCGCTGCGGAATTGCGCGGCCGAGTAGCGTTCTTCGGGGGTGATCAGGTCGATCAGCCGGTGCGGGAAGCGCGCCAGGGTGGCGGCGTCGGGCTTGGCGGTGCCGATGTTCATGTCGCGGAACACCTGCGCCGAGTCGATGCTGACGATGTCGCAGGGGAAGCGCGTGGCGAGTTCGAAGGCCAGCGCGGTCTTGCCGCTGGCGGTGGGGCCGATCAGGAGGATGGCCGGCGGCAGGGCCATCAGCGCCCGCGCATGAAGAGCTTGTCCAGCTCCGCCAGCGACAGTTGCACCCATGTGGGGCGGCCGTGGTTGCACTGGTCGGCGCGTTCGGTGGCTTCCATCTGGCGAAGCAGGGCATTCATTTCCATCAGGCCGAGGGCGCGATTGGCACGCACCGCGCCGTGGCAGGCCATGGTTGCCAGCAGTTCGTTGCGCCGGGTCTCCACCACGCGGCTGGCCGGGTGTTCGGCCAGGTCGCGCAGCAGCGAGCGCACCAGCTCGTCGAGCTTGCCGCTCGCCAGCAGTGCAGGTAGGCGCCGGACGACAATTTCGCGCGGGCCGGCAGCGGCGATTTCGAAGCCGAGTGCGGCCAGGGTTTCCGCGTGGTCTTCCACGGTGGCCAGTTCGGTCGCGCTGGCGGCAAGCACCAGCGGCACCAGCAGGGCCTGCGTCGCCGGCGGCCCGGCGTCGACGGCGGACTTGAGTTGTTCGTAGAGGATGCGCTCGTGCGCGGCATGCATGTCGACCAGCACCAGCCCGGCGGCGTTTTGCGCCAGGATGTAGATGCCATGCAACTGGGCGACGGCGTAGCCGAGCAGCGGGCTGTCCTCGTGGTCGCCCGCATCGTCAACAGGGCGCGAGACGATCACGTGCGCCTCGCTCCCGGCCGGGGAGTTGGCGAAGCCGGAGGCGACGAAGTCGAAATAGGCACGCGTGGCGGGTTCCGACACGCCCAGCCCGGCTTGCCGTGGCGCGGCATAGGCGGCGGCCAATGGTTGGCGATTCGACACTGCCTCGGCGCCGGCGGCGGCCAGTGGCGTGGCCAGGGTCCGTTGCAGGGCATGGAAGACGAAGCGGTGGATGCCCTGGGCATCGCGGAAGCGCACTTCGGTCTTGGCCGGGTGCACATTGACGTCGACGCCGGCCGGGTCGAGTTCGAGGAACAGCACATAGGCCGGATGGCGCGCCCCGTGGAGGATGTCGGCCCAGGCCTGGCGCGCGGCGTGGGCCAGCAGCTTGTCGCGCACGAAGCGGCCATTGACGAAGAAATACTGCTCGTCGCGTCCGGCGCGCGAGTAGGCGGGAAGCGCCGCAAGGCCGGAAAGCCGCAGGCTGCCGGCCGCTTCGTCGAGTGCGCGGGCCTGGGGAAAGAAGTCTTCGCCGACGATATCGCGGGCCCGATGCGAAAAGTCGGCGCTGGCGAGACGGCGTTTCTGGCTGCCGTTGTGGCTGAGGCTGAACGCGACATCCGGGCGGGCCAGCGCCATGCGCCGCAGCACCTCGTCGCAATGGGCGTATTCCGTTCCGTCCGACTTGAGGAATTTGCGTCGCGCCGGGGTGTTGAAGTACAGGTCGGCGACTTCGATCACCGTGCCTTGGGCGAGCGCAGCCGGCTCGACGCCGCCACCCTGGCCACGCAGGCGGAAGGCGTGCGGCTGCGCGGCGTGGCGACTGGTAAGCGTCACCTGCGCCACCGAGGCGATCGAAGCCAGTGCCTCGCCACGAAAGCCAAAGCTGGCAACACGCTCCAGGTCGTCGAGGCTTGCGATCTTGCTGGTGGCGTGGCGCGCCAGGGCCAGGGGCAGGTCGTCGGGGGCAATGCCGCCACCGTCGTCGGCAACGCGGATCAGGCGCACGCCGCCTTCCTCCAGTTGCACGTCGATGCGCGTGGCGCCGGCGTCGAGGCTGTTTTCCAGCAGTTCCTTGAGCACCGAGGCAGGGCGCTCGACCACCTCGCCGGCGGCGATCTGGCTGATCAGCAGGTCCGGCAGAGGTTTGATGATGCCCATGGAGGCGCGATTATCGCCGGGATACCGTTACCGCACCACAGGTTTGGGTCATTTGGCTTCCGGTAAAATCACAGCTTTGACGCATTCGTGCCCGCCGTGGAACTCATCGCCCAGTTCATCGACATCATCCTGCACGTGGACAAGTACCTGGCCATGTTGCTGGCGCAGTACGGCACCTGGATCTACGCCATCCTGTTCCTGATCGTGTTTTGCGAAACCGGCCTGGTCGTCACGCCCTTCCTGCCCGGCGATTCGCTGCTTTTCGTGGCCGGGGCACTGGCGGCCACCAGCGGCGGCAGCTTCCAGATCGAGATCGTGATCGGCGTGCTGCTTTCGGCGGCGATCCTCGGCGACAACGTCAATTACTGGATCGGCCGCTGGGCCGGCAAGCGCATCCTGACCTGGGGCGAGCGCCACGCGCGCTTCTTCAACCGCAAGGCCTTCGACATGACCCATGCCTACTACGAAGCCCATGGCGGCAAGACCATGCTGGTGGCGCGCTTCATGCCCTTCGTGCGCACCTTCGCGCCCTTCGTCGCCGGCGTCGGCAACATGAGCTATCCGCGCTATTTTGTCTTCGACCTCGCCGGCGCGTTCCTATGGGTGTTTTCGCTTTGCCTCGCCGGGTACTGGTTCGGCAACATTCCCTGGGTCAAGTCCAACCTGTCGCTGATCGTCTTCGCCACGATCGGCCTGTCGCTGATGCCGCTGTTCATCGCATGGCTGCGTCACCGCCTGTCGCCCACGGCGTCCTGAGCCGGCGCCGCGTCGCGGCGGCCAGCCTCTCGCTGCTGCTGGGGGCCTGTGCCCAGACCGGCGAGCGCCCGCGCGGCAATACGGATACCCTGGCCAACACAGTGGCCAACTTCGACCCCAAGCAGATCGGCAAGGCCGACATCGATCGCGTGGCCGACCTG
Source organism: uncultured beta proteobacterium (assembly GCA_903908065.1). GTDB lineage: Bacteria > Pseudomonadota > Gammaproteobacteria > Burkholderiales > Rhodocyclaceae > Sulfuritalea. The sequence continues at coordinate 11,989 of CAIVQO010000014.1, forward strand.
CACCGGCGCGAGATTTTTGCCAGCGTGCGCGTGCTGGCGGAAAAGCTTTACCGGCGAAATCCGCGCGAATGGAAGAAGGGTGGCCACGCCAGCGTGGAAGCGGCGATCGATCGCCTGCTCGATCCGCGCACCGGCTGGCGCCCGGCCGACGCCGGCGGGCGGCGCGGTACCGACGCCATCCTGCTGGCGCTGTCGCCTGAGTTCGCCGGCGACCGTGTCGCCGTGATGGTCGGCGGTCTGGGCGGCATGTTGAACGCCGCCTTCGAAGAGAAGACCGAGTTCTTCCTGCCCGACGAACTCGACCCGCAGAAAATCCACAACAGCGCGCGCAACCTCGAGATCGCTGCCTGGAAACTGGCCAATGCGCGCGATGCGGCCGGCAACCTGCTGCTGCTCAGCAACGAGCCGGCGCAGGGCGGGCAGGCGGCCAACCTGAGTTTCGAACGTGAATTCGGCAAGATGATCGGCAACCTCGACCTGCTCGCCAACCTGCTGGCGGACAAGGGCCACCGCACCATCGCCCGCGTCGCGCAAAGCGTCGCCACCGCCGTATTCCTGCCGGTGCCCTCGCTGCGATGAAGCGTTATGTGATCCTGATTTCCGGTCGCGGCAGCAACATGGAGTCGCTGTTGGCTGCCGCCCTGCCTGGCCAATGCGCGGCGGTGATTAGCAACAAGGCCGAGGCGGCCGGCCTGGCGCTGGCGGCGGCGCAGGGCGTGGCGACGGCGGCGATCGATCATCGCGGCTTTGCCAGCCGCGAGGATTTCGACGCCGCGCTGGCCGCCGAAATCGAGCGCCACACCCCCGACCTGGTGCTGCTGGCCGGCTTCATGCGCATCCTCACCGACGGTTTCGTGCGTCGCTTCGAGGGTCGCCTGCTCAACATCCATCCGTCGCTGCTGCCGTTGTTCCCCGGGGTCAAGACCCATGCCCAGGCGCTGGCTGCCGGCGTGCGCCTGCATGGCTGCACGGTGCATTTCGTGACCCCGGCGCTGGACGGCGGGCCAATCATCGCCCAGGCGGCGGTGCCGGTGCAGGCCGGCGACGACGAGGCGAGCCTGGCTGAGCGCGTGCTGGCGGAAGAGCATGCCCTCTACCCGCGGGTGGCGCGCTGGTTCCTCGAAGGCCGCCTGCATCTGGCGGAAGGCCGGGCGCACCTGGACGGCGAGCGCCCGGCGCGCGGCGCGCTGCACGCGCCCGCTGCCGTTTGAGCCGGACCCCATGCCGCTGCTGTTTGCCTTCGTCGCTTCGCTGGGCTTGCACGCCGCAGCCCTGCTTGGACCCGGCTGGGGCCTGCCGCTGAGCCAGGAGCCCGAGCCGCCGACCACCATCGATGCGGTAATTGCGCGGCCCGCCCCGCGGGTCGAGGCTCCGCCGCTGAAGGCGCCGCAAAAGACAGCGCCGGCCAAGCCGCGCATCGTCACCGAGAGCCCGGCGTCGACACCGGATGCGCCGTCGGCGCCGCCGCCCGAGCGTGCGGTCGCCACGACTCCGCCGCCCGAGCCGAGCCCGCCGCCCGTCCCGGCGCCGGCGGTGGTCGAGGCCGCGGCGCCCGTGCCGGTGAAGACGGCGCTGCCGGGGCGAGGCAGCGCGCGCTTCAAGGTCACGCGCGGCGAGGGCGGCTTCGTCATCGGTCAGGCGATCTACACCTGGGAACACGATGGCTTCCGTTACCGGCTGAAGAACCTGATCGAAACCACCGGGCTGGCGGCCGTGTTCAAGCCGGTACAGTCGCTGGCCAGCAGCGAGGGCGAAGTTACCGCGGACGGCCTGCGCCCGAGCCAGTTTCGTCAGGAAAGAGTCGGCGGTGTGGATACGGCGAGTTTCGACTGGCTGGGCCGTTTCGTCAGCTACGCCGGCCGCCGCGACCCCATCGTCAATGGCACCCAGGACCTGCTGTCGATGTACTACCAGCTGATGATCCTGGCGCCGACCCAGGGCGCGGTGGAGATGCCGATCGCCACCGGGCGCAAGCTCGAAACCTATCGTTTCGAAGTCGTCGGCGAGGTGGCCCTGGCCGCGGCCGGCGGCGAGCGGCGCACGATACTCGTGCGGGCGCGCGGCGGCGGCGACACCATCGAGATCTGGCTGCCGGCCGGCGAGGGCGCGATCACGCGCGGCATGCCGCTGAAAATTCGATTCATCGATCGCAAGGGTGAAGTCTTCGACCAGATCGCCGACGACACCGATACCGGGGGAAAGCAATGAGCACAGGGTTCGCAATCGGCAGGCCGACGGCGGTGAGCGCATGAGTGGCGAGCGCAGGCGGGGACCGCCATCGCGGCGCGATGCCCGGGGCATGTCGCGTCATGGCGCCAATGAGGGACGGCGGCCGAATGCGGCCGCGGAAGCCGGCAGCGAGGCCGCCGGCGTTTCCGCCGCGCTGCTGGATGCGGCGGTGGCCGCCACGACTACGTTGCTGGCATTCAACCAACCGGCTGACGCCGCGTTGTCGGGATTCTTTCGCGCCCATCGCAGCGGCGCGCGCGATCGGGCCTTCATCGCCGAGACGGCCTATGCCGTGCTGCGCCGCAAGCGCCTGCTGGAACGCCTCGCCGGCGCACCGCAGACCCGGCCGACGCCGCGCCAGCTGGTGCTGCTTTCGCTGTCGCGGGTGCGCGGCATGTCGCAGCGCCAGATCGATCCGGCCTTGCAGGAAGGCGAGGCGGAATGGCTGGCCGAACTTCGGCGCACACCGGAACCGGAATTGAGCCTGGCCGAGCAGGCCGACCTGCCGGACTGGCTGGTGGAGCGCCTGTCCCTGACCATGACCCCCGAGTCTCTGCTGGTGCTGGCGCGTGCTTTGAACTCCTCGGCGCCGCTGGACCTGCGCGTTAATGCGCAGAAGCTGTCGCGCGATGCGCTGATGGCACGCCTGATCGCCGAGGGCATCGTCGCCGAGCCTTGTCGCCATGCGCCGCTTGGCCTGCGTCTCAAGGGCAAGCCGGCGCTGCAGAAGCATCCCGCTTTCCTCGATGGCAGCTTCGAGGTGCAGGACGAGGGTTCGCAACTGCTGACCCACCTGGTGGCGCCGCGGCGCGGCGAACTGGTGGTCGATTTCTGCGCCGGCGCCGGCGGCAAGACCCTGGCGCTGGGCGCGCTGATGCGCTCGACCGGGCGGCTCTACGCCTTCGACGTATCGGACAAGCGCTTGGCCAAGCTGAAGCCGCGCGCTGCCCGTGCCGGCCTCTCCAACGTGCATCCGATCTGCATTGCCAGCGAAAACGACATCCGCGTCAAGCGCCTGGCCGGCAAGGCCGATCGCGTGCTGGTCGATGCGCCCTGTTCCGGGCTGGGCACCCTGCGACGCAATCCCGACCTGAAATGGCGCCAGTCGCCGCAAAGCGTCGCCGAGCTGGCGGCGAAGCAGGCCGCCATCCTTGCCGCGGCAGCACGGGTGGTGCGGTCGGGCGGACGCCTGGTATATGCCACTTGCAGCATCCTGGCCGAGGAGAACGAGCAGGTCGTCGACGCCTTCCTTGCCGCCCATCCCGAGTTCCGGCGCCTGTCGGCGCAGGAGCTTCTCGCCGCACAGGGAATCGCCGTCGATTGCGGCGAGGACATGCGGCTGATGCCGCACAGCCACGGCACCGACGGGTTTTATGCCGCGGTGCTGGAACGCGAGAAGTGAAGCGCTTCCTGGTTGCCTGCCTGCTCGCCTGCGCAACAGTCGGCGCTGGCGCCACGGCGATTCCGGCGACCGGGACTGTCGAGGTCCTGTTCACCCCCTGGGACGATGCCGAGGGCGCCATCGTGCGCAGCCTCGGCGACGCGCGCCAGAGCATCCATGTGCAGGCCTTCCTGCTGACCAGCCGTTCGATTGCCCGGGCCTTGCAGGAGGCGCACGGGCGTGGCGTCAGGGTCGAAGTGCTGGCCGATCGCGAAATGCTGCGCAAGGGGGAGAACTCGCAATTGCCGGTGCTCGCCGCCGCCGGCATTCCGGTCTGGCTGGAAACGCGCTATGCCTCGGCGCACAACAAGGTCCTGCTGATCGATGCCGAGAGCCCGGGCGGGGTCGTGATCACCGGCAGCTACAATTTCACCTGGTCGGCACAGGCGCGCAATGCCGAGAACCTGCTGCTGCTGCGCGGCAACCCGTTGCTGGCACGGCGCTATCTGGAGAACTGGCGACGCCATCGCGACGACGCCGAGAAGTATGACGGAGCCCAGTGAATGAACAGTCCTGATTTCGCCAGCGTCTGGCATGCGGTGCTGTCCGACCTGCGGCAGCCCGACCTGGCCTGGCAGCTTGCCGCGCTGGCGACCTGCCTGCTGCTGGCCAAACTGGGCGAGCGCCTGCTCCGATCCCGGCCGCTGCCGGCCAATGTGCCGTTCGAGATCGGTCATGGCTGGTTGCAGCGTATCGCTTTCCCGCTGCTGGCCTTGCTGCTGGTATGGCTGGTGCGAGCCGTGGCGCATGCCCACATGCACGTGAACCTGTTCACCCTGGCGCTTCCCCTGCTGGCGTCCCTGGGCATCATCCGCCTGGTGTTCTACGTGCTGCGCTACAGCTTTCTCGGCGCCACCTGGCTGGGACAGTTCGAACGGGGATTCTCGGCGCTGGTGTGGGGCATCGTTGCGCTTCACATCACCGGCCTGTTGCCCGACCTGATCGCGCTGCTGGAAGGCGTCAGCTTCACTGCCGGCAAGCAGAAGCTGACACTGTGGACCGTGCTGCAAGGCGTGGTCGCCCTGCTGATCACGGTGCTGGGTGCATTGTGGCTGGCCGGTGCGGTGGAGCGCCGGCTGAATGCCGCCGAGGGCATGGACGGCAACCTGCGCGCGGTACTGGCGCGCCTGTCGAAGGCGCTGCTGATCGTGCTGGCGATCCTGATCGGCCTGCCCATGGTCGGCATCGACCTGACTACCTTGTCGGTATTCGGCGGTGCGCTGGGTGTCGGCCTGGGCCTCGGCCTGCAGAAGATCGCCAGCAACTATGTGTCGGGATTCATCATCCTGCTCGACAACTCGATCCGCCTCGGCAACGTGATTTCGGTCGGCAACGATCGCGGCGAGGTGACGCGCATCACCACCCGCTACACGGTGCTGAAGGATGTCACCGGCGTCGAATCGCTGGTGCCCAACGAACTGCTGGTGGGTTCGGTGGTGCGCAACGAGTCTTACAGCAACCCGCGGGTGCGCCTGACCATGCCGGTGCAGATTGCCTATGAGAGCGATCTCGAACGCGCCATGGAGATCATGGTCGCTGCCGCACGCGCCAACCCGCGAGTCTTGGTTGATCCCGATCCGGCCGCGCTGCTGGCGGGTTTTGGCGATTCCGGCATCAACCTCGAACTGGCACTCTGGGTCGCCGATCCGGAGCGCGGCTTCGGGCCGATGCGTTCGGAGATTTATCTCGCCATCTGGCGCGAGTTCAAGGCGGCAGGGATAGAAATACCCTATCCGCAGCGCGAAGTGCGCGTGTTTAAGGGAGCCGCAATTGAGTGAAACCCGCCTGATCCACGGCTTCCATGCCGTTACCGCCAAGCTGCGCCATGCCGCCGAGGACATCCGTGAAATCACCGTCGCCGAGGGGCGCCAGGACGGACGCATGCGCGAACTGCTGAAGCAGGCCGAGGCCCATGGCGTGCGCGTGATCGCCACCGATGCCAAGCGCCTGGACGGCATGGCCGGCGGCAGCCAGCATCAGGGCGTGGTCGCGCGCGTTGCCGCCCAGGCCCGCCACCTGACGGTGGACGATGTGCTGGAAAACCTCGCCGAGCCGGCGCTGTTGCTGGTGCTCGACGGTGTCACCGATCCGCACAACCTCGGCGCCTGCCTGCGCGTGGCGGATGCCGCCGGCGCTCATGCGGTCATTGCGCCCAAGGACCGCGCCTGCGGCCTCAATGCCACGGCGATCAAGGTGGCCAGCGGCGCCGCCGACAGCGTGCCCTACATCGTAGTCACCAACCTGGCGCGCAGCCTGCGCGAGATGCAGGAGCAGGGTATCTGGGTGATCGGTGCCGATGGCGCGGCGGAGCGCGAGCTATACGCAATCGACCAGAAGGTGGCCTGTGCCTGGGTGCTCGGCGCCGAGGGCGACGGCATGCGCCGCCTGACGCGCGAGACCTGCGACGAACTGGCGCGCATTCCCATGCTGGGGAGTGTCGAAAGCCTCAATGTTTCGGTCTCGGCTGGAATCTGCCTGTTCGAGGCGCGGCGGCAGAGACGGGGCTAGCGCGTGGATGCTTTTCCCATGTAGGCGACAAGGGTTTAGAATCCCCTTCTACGTCTAATGGGATAGGTTTCAAGGTGGAACGTCGTTCACATCCCCGCCATCTGCAGTCTGGTTTCGTGGTCACCGTTGGCGTCAAATCCATCGATCGGGAGCACGCTGCCCTGGTCGATCAGCTGGATCGCCTGCAGTCGAATCCGGCGGTTCACCCTGACAGCGATGCCTTCACCGATTTGTTGAGCCGGCTTGGCCGCCAGATCAACGCCCATTTCGAAAACGAGGAAGAAATCCTGCGTACCTGCGGCATGCCGGCCGAGGCAGTGCTGGAGCATTTCAGGGCGCACACCGCGATACTTGACGAGTACGCCCGCCTGAATCTCGACTTGATGAACGGCGGAGAGCTCTCACGGGAAGCGGCGCTGACGCTGATACGCCAGTGGATCGTCGAGCACGTGCTGCGCCATGACCTCAAGATCGCGGATTTCGTGCCGGCGGCAGACGGCGCCCAACCGACTTCCTGATCGAGCTTGAGCGCGGTTTCGCGCCGTTCCCGGCTCAGGTCTCTTCGGTGAGCAGCGAAACGCCCAGCAGGGCGCGACGACGCAGCCAGGGACTGGGCCGGTAGCGCGGATCGCCGAGACCGGCCTGCATGGTTTCCAGCACGGTAAGTATGTTCCGGGCGCCAAGCGCATCGCCAAACGCCAGCGGACCCTTGGGATAGCCAAGGCCGAGAGTCACCGCGCGGTCGATGTCGGCGGCGCTGGCCACGCGCTGCTGGGCGATGTCGCTGCCGATATTGACGATGCAGGCGACGATGCGCTGGGCTACGAAGCCTGCGCTGTCGCGAACCACGCTGACCGCCGTGCCATCGGCGGCGAACATCGCATGTGCGGCATCGCGCATCGCCGGCGTGGTCAGGGGCGTGGTCATCAGGGTACGGCGGGAACTCTTCGCCGCCTGGATGCCGAACAGGCAATCGACCGCTATGCTGCGACGCGGGTCAAGGCCCTGCTCGACGCAGGCGGTTGTGGCATCGCCGCCGAGCGGGGTGACGATGCACAGGGCATCGGCGCTGGGCAGGTAGTCGGTTTCCACTTCGATGCCGGCTGCGCTGGCGATCTCGCGCAGCACATCGGCCCATTCCGGATGCGTCTGGCTGACCCAGACGCGCGCCGGCAGGGTCGCTGGGACAGATGCCTCCGGCGGCGTGACCGCGTCCTTGCCATAGTCATAGAAACCGCGCCCGGTCTTGCGCCCCAGCACGCCACCGGCGAGACGCTGCGCGGCCAGCGGCGAGGGGCGGTAGCGCGGCTCCTGGTAGTACTGGTTGTAGATCGACTCCATCACCGGGGGCGAGACGTCGAGGCCGGTGAGGTCGAGCAGCTCGAAGGGGCCCATGCGGAAACCGGCGACCTCGCGCATGATGCGGTCCACTTCGCGGAAGTCGGCGACGCCTTCACCCAGCACGCGCAGGGCTTCGGTGACGAAGCCGCGGCCGGCGTGGTTGACGATGAAGCCCGGCGTGTCCTTGGCCCGCACCGCCGTGTGGCCCATGCGCCGGCCAAGGTCCAGCAGGGCCTCGGTGACCCAGGGCGCGGTGAGCAGGCCGTCGATCACCTCGACGATCTTCATCAACGGCACCGGGTTGAAAAAGTGGAAGCCTCCCACGCGCTCCGGGCGCTGGCAGGCGGCGGCGATCGAGGTTACCGACAGCGAGGAAGTGTTGGTGGCGAGGATGCAGTCGGCACCGATGATGTCTTCGAGCTGGCGAAACAGCGTTTTCTTGACGTCGATGTTTTCGACGATGGCCTCGATGATCACGCAGGCCGAGGCAAGGTCTTCAAGGCGAGTGACGACCTTAAGCTTGGCCGTCGCGCCGGCAAGCGCCTCGGGCGAAATCTTGCCTTTCTCGGCCAGCTTGTCGAGCGTGCCGGTGACGGTTTCACGTGCACTGGCGGCGGCGCCGTGCAGGGCGTCGAACATCAGCACGCGGATGCCCGCCTGGGCAGCGATCTGGGCAATGCCGCGGCCCATGGCGCCGGTGCCGACAATGCCGATGCAAAGTGCAGCGGACTGGATGTCCACGCGCATGGCGGCCTGTCCGCTCACCACAGCTTCCACCAGGGTTCCGGCCGGTTCAGGCCGCGCACGTAGTATTCGCTGTTGGGGAAATTCTTGCGCATCACGCGCTCGGTGTCGTCGCGCAAGTCGTTCATGCCCAGGGAGTCGTAGGCCTTGACCATGACGAACAGGGCTTCTTCATTGGCCGGCGCGTCGGCATAGGTCTTGACCGCGGTTTGCGCGCGGTTGATGGCAGCGACATAGGCGCCGCGCTTCATGTAATAGCGCGCGACATGGACCTCGTGCGAGGCCAGGGCATTTACCAGGTACTTCATGCGCGCCGTCGCGTCGGGCGTGTACTTGCTTTCCGGAAACTTGGAGACCAGCACCTTGAAGGCATCGAAGGATTCGCGCGCCGCCTTGGGGTCGCGTTCGGTCAGGTCCTGCATGCTGACGTAACCCAGGAAGCCGAGGTCTTCGTTGAAGTTGGCGAGGCCTTTCAGGTAGTAGGCGTAGTCAACATTGGGGTGGTTGGGGTGCAGGCGGATGAAGCGGTCGCAGGCGGCGATGGCCGAGGCAGCTTCGCCCTGCCGGTAGTAGGCGTAGGCCACTTCGAGCTGGGCCTGCTGCGCGTAGCGGCCATAGGGATAGCGCGCTTCGAGCTTTTCGAAATACTTGATCGCCTTGTCGTAGCCGCCGTCGTTCATGGCCTCCTTGGCTTCCGAATACAGACGGTTTGCTGACCAGCCGGCGGTCTCGTCTATTTGGTCAGGCAGCAGGCCGCAGCCGCCGATCAGCAGCGCGACCAGCAGGGCCAGGAAAGCCCCGCCCGGGGCAAGCCGACGGAGGAATGCCGCTAAACTAGGCATGGTGAAAACCTCGCAAGAAATAGCCGTCGATTATAGCCGAAGCCCCTTGCCGGCCGAGGCCGCCAAGGTGCCGGAGGAATGCGCCGGCTGGCGGCTGGATGCGGCATTGGCCAGGCTGTTTCCCGAGCATTCGCGCAGTCGCCTGCAGGGCTGGCTC